>NZ_JBUZWG020000003.1:0-592494 GCF_055730125.2 Mesocryomonas fontinalis
CGTCCGAAACCCTTGATGAGCTGTTGCGAATACGGCCGCGACATAGAGCTTGCGGGGCGGGAACACAAGCACCTGACGTCGAAGCCGGCGCGCGCGTGCAGGAAGTGATCGCGGAAGCGCACGCAGCGCGCCCATCGCGGTCGACAAGCGGAGATGTCGCTGAGGCAGGACGAAAAGTGTGCGGGGAAGCCGGTTGGAACTCTTCAGGCAAGCTGCCTGTCAGAATGCCTTACGCTAGCGCTCGCCACGCCAAGCTTCACGCCGCCGCTCGCCGCGGCACCAGGCGTTCGCTGGCGAGAGCAGCGTTGGCACCCTCGACGCCGGCTTCGGCGTATCCGGCGTCCTCGTTGACATTCCAGACGTCGTGCAGGCGATGGCCGGCGAGGATGTTGCGGACCGTCAGCATCGCGGTCATCATCGCATGGTCCTGGTTGTTGTACTTGTGCATGCCGTTGCGACCGACGAGATGCAGCGTCGGGTAGCTCGCGTCGAAGTCGCGGCGAATGCTCGTCACATGGTCGCGATAGGCGTCGTCATAGACCGGATAGGCCTTCGGCTGGCGGACGACGCAGGCATCGACGACATCTTCCGGGTCGATCAGGCCGATCTCGCCGATCTCCCGTTTCGCCAGGGCCACAAGTTCGTCGTCGCTGGCATTCCAGAGGCCATCGCCCTCGAAGCAGAAATATTCGAGGCCGAGACAGGTCATGCCCTCGTCCGGCACCAGTTCCGGCGACCAGGACCGGAAGTTCTGGACACGACCCACCTGCATGGCGGGATCGTGGATGTAGACCCAGTTGTCGGGAAAGGATTTTCCGGACCTCGCGATCAGGGCGACGGTCAGGAAGTCGCGGTACTGCAGGGACTTGGCATTGAACAGGCTGAGCGGTGCGGGCCGAATGGCGCCGGCGAGTTCGCGGATCGCCGCCGAGGAGACGACGTGGCGCGCGCGATAGGTCACGATCGCCCCCGCGGCGTCGACGGCGGTCACCGTCCAGAGGCCGGAGGCCGCGTCCCAGCGCAAGCCGTCGACCGACTGCCCGAGGCTGATGGTCCCGCCCTGCGCACGGATCTTGGTCGCGGCGGCATCCCACATCATGCCGGGCCCGCGTCGGGGATAGCGGAAGGATTCGATCAGCGTCTTGATCACCGCGCCCTTCTTCTGGCGACGGCGGCGGGCGAAGGGAAGCGAGCCGACCAGCGCATTGCGGATGGCAGCGCCGAGGTCGAGGCCCTTGATCCGCTGCGAGGCCCAGTCCGCCGAGATGTCGTCGCAGGACATGCCCCAGACTTTTTCGGTATAGGTCTTGAAGAAGATCGAGAACAGCCGCTCGCCGAACTGGTTGCGGACCCATTCGTGGAAGGTCTTCGGCTCGGCGATCGGCTTGGCGCGGGCCTTGGCATAGGAGGCGACGCAGGCAAGGCTTTCGCCGAGGCCGAGATTGCGCAGCGCCTCGAACGCCTTCAGCGGGTAGCTGTAGAACTTGCCGCCATAATAGATCCGCGACAGCCGGGGCCGCTCGATGAAATCGTCGGGCAGCATCTCGTTCCAGAGATCGACGACCTCCTGCGACTTCGAGAAGAAGCGGTGGCCCCCGATATCGAAGAGATAGCCCTTGTAGTCCACCGTGCGGCTGATGCCGCCGACATAGACCGGATCCCGCTCGAGCACGACGACGTCACGCCCGGCCTTCGTCAGCAGGTAGCCGGCGGTGAGGCCGGCGGGCCCGGCTCCGATGATCAGCGTCTCGGTTTCGACAAGCATGGGGATCCCTGGACGCGTCGGTTGCAGCGCCGAACATGCCGGGAAAACCTTGCCGATACGGTTAAGCGCGCGCGAAAAATCGCGGTTCTCGTTAGCGCTGACCGAAGGTGAAGACGCGCTGGCCGAGGAAGGAGACGCCCGCGACGCCGGCCGAACAGGCCACGAGGACGATGAGCGGCGGCACGGCGGGTGCGAAATGGCAGAGGAGGAGGAAGCCGAGGTAGTTGCCGCCCTGCGCGAGGAGCGCCACGCCCGCATAGCGCAGCGCCTCGTCCAGACGGCCGCGTCCGCTCGCTCGAAAGGTGAAACGGCGGTTCAACTGCCAGGTGACCAGCGTTGCCGCTGAGATCGAGACCGCCCGCGCCGGGGCCAGCGTCGTGCCGACGGCGCTGAGGGCCAGGAAAACGGCCGCGTCCGCCAGGAGGCCAACGAGGCCGACGGCGAGGAACGTGCCGAAGCGGCGAACGGCCAGCCGGTCCCGGGCAGCAGCCAGCGCCTCGACCCCTTGCAGCGACATGCCTTTGCCTCTCCCTCATCCCGCTCCGCGGCTCGACCGCCGCATATCAGACGAAGAGGGTTACGACGCGGTCAATGACTTCCCTCCTTAACGGGCCGGAAGGCCCGCTCTGCGATGGTGGCCTTTTGCATGGGTGCCCCGATGCCGCTGCCATCCCGCCCGGACGAAAAGGGCACCGCCGCGACCGCCGCGGCCGAGGCGAAGCCGCACGGCCTGACGCTGCGCACGCCTGATCTCGGCAGCCAGCGCGCCCGGCTTCTCCTCGCCTTTCTCGTCGTCCTCGCCGGGGCGTTCTACTACGGGCGGCAGACGCTGCTGACCGAGGCCTTCGGCGATACCGACGACGCGATGCGCATGGTCATGGTGCGCGATCTCTTGGGCGGCCAGGCCTTCTTCGACCATGGCGTTCCGCGCCTGCAGCCTCCGCTCGGACTGGAGATGCACTGGTCGCGCCTGATCGACGGGGCGCTGGCCGGGCTGATCCGGCTGGCGACGCCGTTCGCCGGCACGGGCGCCGAGGCGCTGGTCCGGACCCTCTGGCCGCTGTTCTGGCTGTTGCCGGCTTCGCTCTCGGCGTTTGCGATTGCCGTGCGGCTCGGCGGCCGGCGAGCGGTCTTCCCCTGTGCCGTGCTGCTTCTCCTGTCGCCGGCGGCCTTCGCGCAGTTCGTGCCGGGACGCGTCGACCATCACGACCTGCAGATCGTCGCGGTGCTGGCGGCGCTTGCCGGCGCCGTCTGGCTGGAACGTCGGCGCGGCGCAGGATGGCTTGCCGGCATCGCGACCGGCTTTCTCGTGACGGTGGGGCTCGAGGGCCTGATCCTCGGGGCCGCCATCGGCGTCGCCATCGCCCTGCGGCTGGCGGTCACCGGCACGGCGGCCGCCGGTGCCCAGCGATACGCGCTCGGCCATGGCGCGTCGGCGGCGCTGGGCTTCCTCGCGGAAACCGATCCGCAGCGCTGGACGGCGCCCGCCTGCGACGCGCTGGCGATCAACCTCCTCGCCGGATTGCTGGTCGCGGCTGCCGGCCTTGCGCTGGCCGCCGAGGCCACGATGCGCGGTCGCCTCGGCGGTCGCGGACGCCTGATCGCGGTGGTCGCCGTCGGCCTGGCGGCAGCCGCCGTCTATCTCGGCCTCGATCCGAGCTGCCTTCGCGGGCCGTTTGCGGATGTCGACGCCCGGCTCTACCCGATCTGGCTCGACCTCGTGAAGGAGGTCGCGCCGCTTGCCGTCATCTGGTCCAGCGCGCCCGAGATGGCGATCGCCCTGGCCGCCACCCCGCTGGCCGCGCTGGGCGTCGGCGTCTGGTGCCTCGCCGCAGTGCCGGGGCGGCGCGATGCCGCCTGGCTGACCGCCCTCGCCGTCCTCGCTCTCGCCGTGCTGATGATGCTCTTCCAGGCGCCGAAGGGCAGCCCCTATGCCGCCTTTGTCGCAGCGCCCGTCGCAGGCGCCGCCGTGACGCACCTGATGCGCCGATGGCGGTCTCTGCTGCTGCCGACGCTCCTCGCCACCCTCGCTCTGTCGCCGATCGCACCGCTCGCGGCCTACCGGGCGCTCGCGACGCCGACGGCGGCAGAAGCCGACGAGGCTTCCTGCAACGTCGAGGGCGCGTTCAGGACCTTGGCCACCTTGCCGCCCGGTCTCGTCCTCGCCGACGTCGATCTCGGCCCGATGATCCTTGCCTTCACGCCGCATTCGGTGTTGGCGGCGCCCTATCACCGGATGCCCGACGGCATTCTCGCCGCATACCAGCTGCTGAACGCGAGACCGGACGCGGCCCAGCCGCTCGTCCGCGCCCGAGGCATCGCCTATGTCGCCCTCTGCGGCGACGCGATCGCACCGCCCTACGATGCCGTGCCCGGCAACCTTTACGGACAGCTGAAGGCCGGCGACGCCGTGGACTGGCTGGAGATCGTTCCGGGGCCAGCTCCGCTGCGGATCTTTCGCGTCCGGCCTTAGGCGTGGCGTAACCAGCAGGCCTCACCGAGAGCAAGCTCACGCCCGCCTCACCCATCGTTACGGACGTTAATGCAGCATCACCGCGTCGAGGTCATGCCCTATGCGGCTATTCTTCTTCGATGGTGTAGTCCGGGTTTTCGCAGAGGTCGTAGCCGCGTCCTCGGTGCTGGTGTCATCCTCGAAGACCGTGCGCACGTCGAAGACGCATGTGTCCGCGCCGCGGATGGTGGCGGGCGCATTGCCGCCGGGCGGGATCGGCGCGGTGACGAGGTTCTCTTCCCAGTTGTCCACGTCCGGCGCCGACAGGTAGAATTCCGTCACCGGAGAGCTCGTCTGGTTGTCGAGCGTTAAGGCAATGTCGCGGGCGGAAGCCGCCGAGGCGACGAGGACGAGGGAGAAAGAGAGGGCGAGAAATGCAGAGCGCTTCATGGTCGGTCCACCGGCGGGGTTGAGGAGATCGGCGAGCCGACACTTCTGCCATATCACGAACGCAGCAGCATGCGGTGATAACTTCGGTCGGGGCCAAGCATGCCCGAAAGCCGCGTTCTCGATGAGGATCGGTGTTCGCCGAAGAGATCAGCACCTTCCTCCCAGTTCCAGCGGCCTCCCCGGCTTTACCGGCGTCTCGGGTACCAGAGGCGTAGGCAAGAGAACGGGTTGCAGCCCGCCGGTTCCGACGCCTAGGCGAACACCTTGCTGACGGCCCGCGAGTGGCGAAACGGAACCGCCGGCCCGGCAGTCCTTTGTTTTAGTCAACGAGGAGATATGCCATGTCCGACATCAAGCCCGATCCGCTGCATCCCGCCCCGACTGGCGACGTGATCACCGACCATCTTGTCGAGGATGGCCTCCTGGAGGAGATCGCCGCCGTCGACGGGGAAACCGTCGAGGCGGCAGATGCTTCCGCGACGGAGAATTCCGTCTCGACGGAGCAGGCAGATCTCGAGCGTCTGGAACGCGAAGAGTTGCAGCGCCGCGATCCCGCCGAGGACGACCTCCCCGACCGCGCCTTCGACCGGATCACGCCGGGCGTCTGATCGCACGGGAAACGCAGACCCCGCCGGCCCGGCACACGCGTCGGCGGATGACTGCCTCAACACGACGCGGCTAGGAATACTGCCGATACTTCCTGAAATACGGCCGAGCAGGCTTCGCCTCTACCGTTCCCGGCATACCCAGCACGGTCGGCCCATTCGCCCGCATTGGGCGCTCAAAAACGGTGAACAGCGGCCGGCCTTTCCGGCCGAGTGCCACATATGCCCTAAACAACAAAGCCACCTATTTAATGTATTAGCTAGCTAATTCACTGTAGAGAATGTTTTAATATTAGCTAGCTTATTTCATTTTTGAGAAGCGTTAGAGTTTTATTTAAGCTCTCCCTCTACTTCATAAGTACAGCAGCGAAAGACCGGCACATCCGGCAGTCGCCTGGCATGATGCCGATGCTGTAGGCGGTCTATCCGCCATGTCCCTCGATTCTCGCGTTCGGGACTACTTCACATGACTTCCATCAACTTCAATTCCGCCGCCACCACCGCTCTGCGCACGCTGCAGCAGACCAATTCCGCGCTCGAAACCTCGCAGAACCGCGTCTCGACCGGCCTGAAGATCGGCGAAGCCAAGGACAACGCCGCCTACTGGTCGATCTCGACCACGCTGAAGTCCGACAACAAGACGATGAGCACCGTCAAGGATGCGTTGGCTTTGGGTGCTGGCACCGTTGATACGGCTTACCAAGGCCTTAACAAAAGCCTGGAGGTACTGGACGCAATCAAGTCCAAACTGACCGCGGCAACCCAGTCAGGCGTCGACAAAGTCGCTATTCAGGCCGAGATCAACTCTCTAAAAGCGCAATTGACCAGCATCGCTTCGTCCTCATCGTTCTCTGGCGAAAATTGGCTTTCCCGTGCGTCGACTGACAGTACTTCGAAGTCAGTCGTAGCATCATTTACGCGTGACGCTACCGGCGCCGTTACTATCGGCACTGTCGACATTAGCACAGCCTCGACGTCTCTTGTCGTGAAGACCTCTACTGGAGCTATCGATACAACGAGTGGCATCCTGACCCAGGTTAGAGCGGGCGATGCTGGCTACAGCGCGACAGGCGCAACTGTAGGCGCTACGAACGGAGTTTTGACGGCCGGCATCACGATGACGGCCAATGATACCTTCTCGTTCAATGTGACCAATCCAGTTTCGGGTTCGCAGAGCGTCACCCTCGATCTTACAACCGCCACGAAAGCTGGCTTGTCGAGTGGACAGATCAGCACCACGGCACAGCTTGAAAAAGTCCTGAACCAAGCTTTGGGCGATGCAAAAGTTTCTGGCCTAGTTGCTAAGGTATCTGATGGCGGAGTTATCTCGTACACCAGCGCCAACTCCTTCACTGTTGGCATTGCCACAAAGAATGGTTCGGGAGCGGTAACTGTCGCGAACATTGGCGGCACTAACACTGTCAATGGCGTACCCGCAACGGTCGCCTCATCGGTACTCGACATCGATGTAACGACGGCGAATCTGACGACGATCACAGCTTTCGTCGACATCGTCAGTGCCGCCGCCAAGGACGTGACGTCTGCAGCAGCCGCACTTGGTGCCATCTCCGCTCGAATTGAACTACAGTCGACCTTCGTTTCAAATTTGATGGATACTATCGACAAAGGTGTTTCGAACCTCATCGACGCCGACCTTTCCGAAGAATCCACCCGCCTGCAGGCGCTGCAGACCAAGCAGCAGCTGGGCATCCAGGCGCTGTCGATCGCCAACACCTCGACGCAGAACATCCTGTCGCTGTTCCGCAGCTAATCCGCGGTACATAGCTGGATCAGCGCACCCCTCGTCCGCACGGACGGGGGGTGTTTTCGTTTGAAGACTTGGTTCTTGGCGGTGGCCCTCGGCGTCGACGATGTACCGCACTGCGAAATGGATCGCCTCGCGCAAGCCCCGCATGCGAGGCGTGCGGCATCTGTCAGGAGATTTCCATGGTTTCGCACGACACCTTCGTCACCACCCGCTTCCGCACCCTCGGCTATGCCGGCGCCGCGCTGTTCACGGTCTGCCCGCCGGCGTTCTTCTACGAGTGCTATCTTATCTTCTACACCACGGCGGTCGAGGAGAACCCGACGATCGGCCTGTTCGCCGCGGCCGCTTTGCTGCTGTCCTTCGCCAGCGTGCCGATGATGCTGGTCGGCCGCCGCCGCCGGTATTCCGGCGCCGCCTCGCTCGCCGCCATCGAGCCCGGCGTACTCTGATCGGGACTGCCGGGCCTCCCGCCGATGGCGCCCATGCCATCGGTCGGTGCCCGGCCTTCGATCCGCCGGAATATCTGTTCCGATCGCGGGCGGGATGCTGTAGCGAGGTCGCCAACGCGACATCGCGGGCAGGTCGCCCGCCATCACCCCCGGAGGCGTGCCCGATGGCCGAGAAAACCCTCTACATCGTCCAGCAGTTCGAGATGATGGGCAAGAAGCTCGTCGCCGGACGGGTGATGGAGTTCAAGACGGCCGACGAGGCCATTGCACGGGCCGATCGCGATGCCAGCCGCATGGCCGGCGTGGTGGCGCTGGCCCAGACCATCGACCTCGACACCGACGAGGTGGTCGAGACGCCGGAGATCCTCGCCCGGCACGGCACCCTCCCGCAGGAGTTCCGGGAAGAATGAGCCGTCGCATGATGTTCGTGCTGGCGGTTTCGGCGCTGGCCGGCCTCGGCATCGCTTTCCTGCTGGGCGAGCGCAATGCCGCCGAACCGGCCGGCGCGTCGCAGACCCCGATCGGCGATCCAGCCGCCAACCCGGCGGACGACATGGCGAACGCTATCCGGAAGGCGATCGAGGGCGGGAAGTAGATTTCGCGAAGGTTTTCGCCGCGGGAAACGCGGCATCAACCATCGACGGCGCCGGGACCGAGGGGTGCGGAACCAAAAAGCCTCGGCATGGTTCCGGCAGCATTCCAATGGAGTGCATGCGCATGCGTACCCCCGCCGCCCTTTTCGCCTTCTCGCTGTTGATGACCACCGGCGCCCTCGCCGTCGCTCCGGAGGCACCTCCGGCCAATGCCGCGAAACTCTCCGACATCGTCGCCAAGGTGGAGACACGCCCGGAGTTCTCGTTCATCGACCAGGTCAGCTACTCCGGCGGCGTCTATCAGATCGTCTTCTACATGAAGGACGGCGCTGAGGTGCGGATGGAATACGACGTGCGAACCGGCAACCCGATCGTGCCGAAGGTCGCAACCTCGACCGCACCAGCCCAATAAGGCGCATCGGCCTTTACTGCAGGCTTTGATAAGCCGTCCCGCTCACGTGGGACGGCTGTTGTTATTTGGAAAAGTCGGCGAGGAGCAGGTCTTAGTCTAGCGACCGGCCTCCTCTTCCAGAACCCGCGTCAGGCAGGCTTGGTCGGCTCGCTCGGGGCTTCCGCGCCCTCGTCGAGGTCGTCGTCCTCGCCGAATGGATAGCCCTTGATGATGTCCTCGACATCATCGGTGATCTCGTCGAGAAACTCGATCGCACCCTCTTCGTCGTCGGCGCCCTGGGTGACCAGCATGGCCAGCTGGATCTTGAGGACGTCGGCGACCTCGGTCAGTTCGAGACCCTGGAACAGCGTCGAGATCTTCTCGGAAATCGCGTCCTTGTCCGCTTCACTCAGCATCTCTCTACTCCTTGCTAGCTTTGCGGGCTGCAGAAACGCAGCAGGGGATCGGGATGATCGCCATGCTACCTAACCCTTGCGCCTACCCGCAGTGGTCGATCCGCTATCCCTGCCATGCCCCGCTTTGACCGTCGAGACGTGAACGTGATGACGCTGCTTTATCTGTCGTTTGTGAACATGCTGTGCTTCGCCGCCTTCGCCTTCGACAAGGCGGCTGCCAGAGCGGGCCGGCGCCGCGTCCCCGAACGCACGCTGCTGCTCCTCGCTCTTGCCGGCGGCAGCGGCGGTGCGCTGCTGGCCAGCAGCGTCTTCCGGCACAAGACGAGCAAGCAGCCGTTCCGAAACCGGCTTCTCGCCATCGCCGGCCTTCATGTCCTCGCATTTCTGCTTTTCGTTACGGGGGTCCTGACGGTGAAATGACCGCTGACATCGACCGCTGCCGGGAACCAAATCGAGGATGGCGGGATTCGCACAGGACCCGAAAGGAAAAGGAGGCTCACATGACAGCGACGGAAACGCTCGGCGCCTACGAGGCAGGTTTGATCACCGAGGCAGAGGCCACCGAACAGGCGCTCGTGGAGAAGCTCGACCAACTCTACGTGCAGGCAGAAGGTCGCGCCCGGAATTCAATTAATGCGTCCCGCTCGACGGGTCACCTTGAGCACCGCGCCGGGGCTCGGTGAACCCAGCACCGTATGGCGGGGTAGACTGTCTCAGACACCCGCGATAATTCGAAATTGGCAGCGCCCGGCGGATCGCCATCAAAGCGTCAGGCGAGCGTTGCACACCAGACGGCGGCGTAATGGATCGCCGCCGCGACAAGCACGAACCCATGCCAGATCGCGTTCTGGAAGCGAAGGTTTTCCCAGAGATGGAAGATCACGCCGAGCGAGTAGATGAGTCCCCCCGCAACGATCAGCCAGATCACGGTCGGCGAGAGCCGGCCGATCAGACTGTCATAGGTGGCCACGCCACTCCACCCCATGCCGAGATACAGGGCGATCGACAGCCGGTCGTACTGCCCGGGACGCAAGAGTTTCAACCCGACGCCGGCGATGGCGATCGCCCACACGCCGGACAACATCCACCACGTGCTCATCTTCACCATGAACGGCGTGTAGGTACCGGCAATCAGCAGATAGATGGCCGAGTGATCGATCCGCCTCAGCCACCATTTTGTCTTCGACACCGGCCAGATGTTGTAGACCGCCGAAGCACTGATCGAGATCATCAGCGTCGAGAGGTAAAGCGCGACCGCCGCGGCATAGGTGGTATCGCCCGCATCGACCAGAAACGCTGCGAAGAACACCGTCCCCACAGCTGCAAGAATCAGCCCGATGACGTGGACGGCACCATCGGCCCATAGCTCTCCTGCCGAATAGCGCCAGGTGACCTCGCCGAGATGGCGGCTTTCCTCATGCATGCGCTGATCGCTCCCGCCTGGAACCACTTCGTCGCCGCTCGTTATCCCGCGTTCCCGCTCATGACCATCGGCACGAAGAACGGTCGTGGCAGTCGGCAATGTTCTTCCCGTCCGCCGTCCTAAACTGACCGAGCCTTCGGGCGTTCCGGCCGGCCTCAGAACGGCATGGCCCAGCGCCTCCCCGCGACGCATCACGTACGATAACGAACGTTGGAGAGATCGACGAGGACAGTTGGCAACTGGTGCGGCGTGAGATCGTTAAGATTTGCGGAACACCAGCGTTCCGAACAACGGCGCAGACGCGTCGGCGGCCGCCCGGCCGAGACTCTTCCGGAAAGCAAAACATGTCCGAAAAGGAATCCCCCGCCGTACTGGCCGGCCATCAGTATTTCCGCGAGACGCCGATGCGTGCCGAAAAAGGCTCGGCGATGTCGATGATCGCAGCGGACGCCGACAAGACGCGCGCTAAGAACGATCGACTGAAGGCCGCCCGGATCGCGCGGGACGAAGCCGAACAACTGGCGGCCGCGTCCGTCGTCGCGGTGCCGGTCAAGCGCAAGCGCAAGGTCGTGGTATCCGAGGTATCCCCGGCGAACTAGGCGCATTTCCATCGGCGGCGGGTTGGGTGATGAGCCTGCTTTAGGGTTCCTGCGTCGAATTACCGTACGCCATTCCAGATGCTGGAACCTGCTAGCGCGCGGTCGTGAACCGGCCAAAGAAGCAGAATTCGATCGCTGGACAGCCGGACCACAACCCAAAAACCAAGGCCATGCGTTCGAAAGACGTCCGGATAGCTTAATTTTTTGCGGCATGGGTAGGCAGGTAAAGCGGTTTCATAACGGGAAAACGCAGCATTCTTCGTCACGACGGGTTTAAGGCAGCATTTCTCGGCAAGGGTGGGGTTGAATTATGGCGATCATTTCCGCATGGTCCCCTCGCTTGGACAGGTGTCCGAGATAAATAGGATAGGTAGTTATGGCCCAGACTGGCACAGTGAAGTTCTTCAACGCGGACAAGGGCTTCGGCTTCATCACCCCCGACAACGGCGGCGCAGACGTTTTCGTCCACATCTCGGACGTCGAGCGCTCCGGCATGTCGTCCTTGTCCGACAACCAGAAGGTTTCCTTCGAATCCCAGCCGGATCCGCGCGGCAAGGGCCCGAAGGCTATCAATCTTCAGCAGGTCTGAGCCTAGCTTCAGCACACAGCAAAACGGGCCTCGCTTCGGCGGGGCCTTTTTTTGTCTGCCGTTTCGCGCTCGATCGGACTGAGCCGTGAAAATCGCCACCTTCAACATCAACAACGTCAACCGGCGCTTGCCGAACCTTTTGGCCTGGCTCGGCGAAGCGCAGCCCGACATCGTCTGCCTGCAGGAACTGAAGGCCTCCCAGAAGGACTTCCCGCAAGCGGCGCTGCGCGACCTCGGCTACCACGCCGTCTGGAACGGGCAGAAGCAGTGGAACGGCGTCGCCCTTCTCGTGCGAGGTGCCGAACCGGTGCTGACCCGAAACGTCCTGCCGGGCGACGACGCCGACCGGGAGAGCCGCTACATCGAAGCCGCCTGTCGCGGACTGCTCGTCGCGTCGCTCTATCTGCCGAACGGAAATCCCCAGCCCGGCCCGAAGTTCGAGGCTAAGCTCGCCTGGTTCGAGCGATTGATCGAGCACGCCGCAGGCCTGGTGGAGACCGGGCTGCCGGTCGTGCTGGCCGGCGACTTCAATGTCGTCCCGACGGATTTCGACATCTACAAGACGACGTCGCTGGCGACCAATGCACTGGTGCAGCCCGAAAGCCGATCCGCCTATCAACGTCTTCTGTCGCAGGGTTGGACAGACGCGCTCCGGACCCGACACCCGGAGCTTCCGCTCTACACGTTCTGGGACTACCAGCGCGGCCGATGGGGGCGTGATGCCGGGATGCGGCTCGACCACATCCTCCTGAGCCCCTCGCTGAAGAACCAGCTCGAGGACGCCGGCGTCGACCGCGCCGTCCGCGGCATGGAAGGCGCCAGCGATCATGCTCCTGCCTGGGTGACGCTCAGCTGAAAATGCCGCGCGGCTCGAATTCCGGTGCCATGCTGACGAGCGGACCAGGAATGCATACCGGGCGGAAGGCAAAAAAAAGCCCACCGACCGAAGTCAGCGGGCTGAGTCTATGCAAAGGATCTGGGAGGAAACGTTTGCAAAGCAATAAAAGCCTTTTGCAGTGCACACCGCCATCCCCTTTCGTGCATAGCTGCCATGCATCCTGGCAATGCTATCGCAAGCCCCTGTTCTCATTAGCCTTCTCAACCGATGGCGCCGGGGTTTTGGTGTCTTGGAACCTTTGACCCAACCCGCGCTTGCTAGGACATCCTCTCTTGTCTGAAGGAAAGCGCATGTCCGATATCCAGCCCAACATCATCGACCCCACAGGCCCCTCGCCAGATCCGGACCCCGATGGCGATCCGCGTCCGGACGAAATTCGCGAGCCCAACGAGGACACGCCACCCATCGAACCGGATCCGGAGGAAAGCGGTCGCGACCTGCCGAACATCCGGCAGGCGTCGCCGCAGTGATTCCGGCTTGCATCCATGATGGGCATGGCGCGTTGATCAGTTATCCATCAACGGAGAGTTTCCATGGCTGACGTCACTGCGATCAAGGAACATATGGAAGTCATCGGTGCCGATGGCGCGCATGTCGGCAAGGTCGACCGCGTCGTGGGCGAGCGCATCAAGCTGACCAAGCAGGACAGCGGCGAAGGCGCTCACAAGGGTCATCACCACTTCATCTCGCTCGGCCTCGTCGCCGACGTCGAAGGCAACCAGGTTCGCCTGTCGGCCAATGGCGACGTCGCCGTGACGTTCGAGGAAGAGGAAGGCGGCCAGCCGACCTAGTCGTTGGCTTAGCGGCACTGCTGAACTCCATACTTCTACGTGATAATCACGCTGCTAAAGGCCCATCTCGGTGGGCCTTTTCTGTTTCAGCGGGAAGGTTTGACCCTGCGGCCTTCCGACAGATATCTCGGCACCGCGGGATTTCCTGGCTATCTCTTTCGTTTGGAGTGCGTAGATTGCCGCCGTTGCGACCTGTCGCCAGCCATCAGTGAGCATGAACGCCATGAAGCGCGACGCATCGTCCATCGCTTTCCTCGCCAGCGAGACCGAGCCGGCACAGGACGCCGCCCGTGAACTGATCTCGCTCTACGGAAACGTCCCTCCCGAGAAGGCCGACATCGTCGTCGCTCTCGGCGGCGACGGTTTCATGTTGCAGACCTTGCACGGCTTCATGGGCACCAACGTTCCGATCTACGGGATGAACCAGGGCACCGTCGGGTTCTTGATGAACGAATTCCGGGCCGAGGGCCTTCGGGAACGGCTGAAGACCGCGACCGAGAACAAGATCCGCCCGCTCGAGATGATGGCGGTCGACGGCGATGGCCTCGAGCATACCGCGCTCGCGATCAACGAGGTCTCGATCTTTCGCCAGTCCTACCAGGCTGCCCGTCTGAAGATCGTCATCGACGGGCAGGTCCGGATGGAGGAGTTGATCTGCGACGGCGTCATGGTGGCGACACCGACCGGGTCGACGGCCTACAACCTCTCGGCCCAAGGCCCGATCATTCCGCTGGATGCGCCCCTCTTGGCACTGACGCCGGTCAGCGCGTTCCGCCCGCGCCGGTGGCGTGGTGCCCTCCTCCCGAATCACCAGACCGTGGTCATCGAGACGCTGGAGCCGGAGAAGCGGCCGGTGAACGCCGTGGCCGATCATACCGAGGTGAAGTCGGTGGTGCAGGTGACGATCCGGATCGCGCGGGATGCCCGCAGTCTGATCCTCTTCGACCAGGACCATTCCGGCGACGAGCGCATTCTGGCGGAGCAGTTCCGCTACTGATCGGTTTGCACGGCCGAGACCATCGGAGTTTCAGGCCGCCAGCATCTGCTCGGCCTGATCGCGAGCATGGTGGCGGCTGCTCTCGCCTTCCAGCCGGTGCAGCAGCGTCGTCAACGCTGCGAAGCCGGCAGCGTCCTGGCGCGCCGCATGCACCGCGCAGAGCCGTGCCATCACTTCGGCGGTCACGCTCCCGACATCTGGAGAAGCGTGGCGGGCAATCGCCTGTTTCCAGACCTGGATCGCCGTCCGCAACAGGGGTGCTGCCGCCTGGACAAGCCCGCAGCTCGTCACCAGCGCCGCAAAGGCTGCCTCGCGTCCATCGACGACGATCGCCCTGACGCGACGCTCGGTCAGGCCGGATAGCGAGACCAGCGCCGCGGCAAAGAGATCGATGTTTCCCGCGCAGACGATGCGGATGAGGAAAGCGGTGGTCAGTTGCCCGGACAGCCGGAGATGCTCGACGAGGGCCGGCAGCTCGGCCGGCGGCACGGAGAGGGCGAGCGAAGCGGTCGCCCGTTCGCAAGCCTCCGACACCAGCACCTGCGCACGCGCGTCGCCGAGCATCCTGCGCACCATCATGGATCCGGCCAGTGCCTGGCCGAGGTGAAGGATCAGCGTCTGGCGCACGTCGACGGGCGTATCGGGACGATGCAGCTGCAGGGTGCGCACCTCGCCATCGGAACCATGCCGCTCGGCGATCCGGCGGTGGCTGACGCCGGCAATGACGGCACCGGCATTGGCAAGAAGCATCGCGCAGGCGCTTCGGCCGCCGATCTCGGCGATCGCCGCGGCCAAGCGGACGGAGACGGCGGCACGGCCGGCGATCGCCGTCTGCAGGCGCTTGCCGCCGGCGGCGGCAAGGTCGATCAGGTCGAGATCGGTCAGCACGGGCGAAAGGCCGGCGACGAGGCAGCCGATTTCCTCGTTGTCCGCACTGAGGGCGCGGATGATCGTCACCGGCGCGTTGCCGGATGCGGCGAGCGCCTCGGCCAGCGCGAGCCGGACCTTGGGCGAGGGATCCTCGAGCACGAGCGTCATCGCCGCCACCGTGGCCGGGCGATCGCCTGCTGCGACCTCACCTCTCGCCAAAGCTTGGCCGAGCATCGCCACCCCTTCCGCGCGCTCGCGGGTGGTGGCGGTTTCGCACCATTTGACGAAACGCTGCACGATCATGTGGCAAGGGCCCTGGATGGTTCTCGATCTGTCTGGGCCACTCTGACCGCCAATGGTTTAGGATTCGTTCACCATCTCCCTTATCACCGGATTCACCATGTGGCCGCGACCGGAGCGCCGGCCGAGGCAAGGATGCTCAGAGGTCGCTTGCATCCGGCCGCTTCGGACGCGGCATCTGGAACACCGGGCCGGCGCCGGCATAGTCGAGGTAGCCGAGCCGGCTGAGCGGCTGCGCCAGCGCGGTATCGATCATGCCGTCGACGAGGATCGACGGATCGATGTGAATGCCGACGACCTCGCCGATCACCATCACGTTCTCCGATGGCTGGCCATCGAGGCCCTTCGGCCAGAACCATTCGGTGACCTTGCACTCCAGCGCGGCCGGGCTTTCGGCAACGCGCGGCGCCGCGACGATTTCGCAGGCCGCCTCGGTGAGACCCGCGATCGCGAACTCGCTGACGCCGCGGGGCGCCGGCGCCGAGCTGCGCACGAGGGCGGCCGCCAGCACCGTCGTCGCGAGGTTGGCGACGAATTCGCCACTCTCGATCGCGAAGGCTGCGCTGTCCTTCATGCCCGCGGAGGAAAACATCACCAGCTTCGGCCCGTCGGAGACGGCGTTGAAGAAGCTGTAGGGCGCGAGATTGACGGCGCCCTCCTTCGAGCGCGTCGAGATCCAGCCGATCGGCCGCGGCGAGACGATCGCCTTGAAAGGGTCGTGCGGCAGGCCGTGCTGGTTCGTGTCGGTGCGGTAGAACATGGCTCAGATCCCTGCCGGCGCGACGGCCTCGGTGACGATATCGGCAAGCGCCGGCCGCGGCCTGTCGACGGGTGGCGTGGTGGGTGTTCCGATGTGAATGAAGCCGACGGTCTTTTCCTCCGGCGAAATGCCAAGGATCGTCTTCGCCGCTTCGTCATAGGCGACCCATTCGCTCACCCAGTTGGCGGCAAAGCCCATCGAATGCGCGGCATGGACGAGGTTCATCGCGGCGGCGCCGGCCGACAGCACCTGTTCCCACTCCGGGATCTTGACGTGCGGCTGGGCGCTGGAGACCACGCCCACCACCAGCGGCGAGCGGCTGAAGCGGCTTTCCTCCATGGCGCGGCGCGCGTCACTGAGCGGCCCATCGCGCGTCTCGGCAAGGTCCGCCAAAGCCTTGCCGATCTTCACCGCGACCTCGCCGCGGTAGAGGATGAACCGCCACGGCGCAAGCTTGCCGTGATCCGGCACCCGGGCAGCGATGGTCAGCATAGCCTCGATCTCGCCGGCGTCCGGCGCCGGAAGGCCGAGGGCGGGGATCGGGATGGAGCGGCGCGATTCGAGGTAGCGGGTGGTCTCGGTCATGACGATGTCCTCTGTTCTGCGGCTTGAGCTAACTCTCGCCAGCCGGAATGCAAAGCCTTTCCCCGCAAATCCTCTCGCCGAGGGAAGGAGATGCAGCGTTCGGCGGAACCACGCCTTGAATTCGGCCATGATCTGCCGTTCAAACAGTCATCATGTTGCGTCATTCCCTCCGCCTCATCCCCTTGCGACCGGCAGCTTGCGCGCTGCTCGGCCTTGCCGTTCTGGCCGGTACCCCGGCAGTGGCGCAGGAGAGCAATGGCGGCGGATTTCTTGGCAATGGCCTCAAGGGCATCTTCGGCGGGGGCAGCGGCGGCGACAGGCCGAGCGGCGCCTACGTCTCGCCCGACAGCATTCCCAGCGGTGACGCCTTGCCCCGCACCGGCGCCCGTGCGCTCGAAAAACTGAACCCGATCGCCCTCCCCGATCTCGCCCCGAAGCTTGCCAATCCGCGCATCGACCTTCCTGGCCTCCCATCCTACGCGCCGCGCCAGCTTCCCTCGCTCGACCTCCTGCGCAGCCGCAAGACGCTGGTGCTGGAAGCAAAGCTCGCCGCCGATGGCGCCCCCATCCCGAACGGGCTGATCTGGCGCCTGTTCTCGCCGATCCCCGCGATCGACGGCAAGCTGCCGCTGGTCGCCTCGGCCCATGGCGGCACGGCGAGCTTCGAGGTGCCGTCGGGCGCCTATCTGCTGCATGTCGGCTTCGGCCGCGCCGGCATCACCAAGCGGGTCGATTTCGGCGGCGAGCAGACGCGGGAGGTCGTGGTGCTCGAGGCCGGCGGCCTGAAGCTCAACGCGGTCGCCGCCGACGACGTGCCGATCCCGCCGGAATCGCTGACCTTCGACATCTACAGCGATGCACCCGAGGAGCGGGACCGGAAGCTGGTGGCCGAGGACATCGCCCCCCGCAAGGTCGTCCAGCTGAATGCCGGCACCTATCACGTCGTCTCCAATTTCGGCTCGGTCAACGCCGTGGTGAAGGCCGATGTCAAGGTCGAGCCGGGCAAGATCACCGACGTGACGCTGCAGCAGCGCGCGGCGCAACTGACCATGAAGCTGGTGCGCGAGAAGGGTGGCGAGGCCATCGCCGACACCGCCTGGTCGATCTCGAACGGCTCGGGCGACGTGATCCGCGAGAGCGTCGGCGCGTTTCCCTCCATGGTGCTGGCCGAGGGCGCCTACACGATCGTCGCCAAGAACAAGGATCGCTCCTATCAGCGCGACTTCACCGTCGAGGCCGGCGTCAATACCGACGTCGAGGTGCTCACCTCGGACGTCATGGCCGCGCCCGACAACAGTCAGGGCTCCGGCGACTGAGCGCATTGCTCATCGTTAGATTTGCAAGCGCGCCGTCTCCGTCGCTCAGGCCTCGAGCAGCGGCGAGAGGACCGGCGTCGCGACACCCGCCAGCGAGAACACCGCATCCCGCAGCCGCTCGGTCAGCAGCCGGCGGTCGGAAATCCGCGACAGTTCCTCGAATTCCAGAACGTCCCCGACGCTGACCCGGATCGCCCGCCCGTATTGCCGGCGGAACTCGCCGATCAGGAGGCCGATGCGCAGCGTCAGCGAAAGGCGGCTGGCGAGATGGAACAACGGCCCGTTCTGGCCCTCGAAATGGATCGGCAGCACCGCGGCCCGTCCGGTCTGGATCAGACGGGCGGTAAACTGCTTCCAGGGCAAGTCGTCGGCCGCGCCGAACATGGTCGGTGCCGTCGCAACGCCGCCGGCGGGAAAAACGATGATCGTCGTTCCCTCGGCCAGGAGCCGCGTCGCTTCCTTGCGGGTTTCCATGTTCATCGCCAGCGCCGCCTTGGTCTCCTCGAAAGAGACCGGCAGGCCGTAAGCCGACATTTCCGGGATCTTCATCAGGTCGTTGTTGATGAGGATGCGAAACGGCCGTCCGAGGCGCTCGGCCAGCGCCAGGATCGCGACGCCGTCGCCGATGCCAAAAGGATGATTCGCCACCATCACCAGACGCGCCGGGAGCGCTGCCCCGACCGGCAGGACCCCGCCGATGTCGAGGCGAATGCGCATCAGGTCGAGCATGGCGTTGAAGGCATCCTTGCGGCCGGCCGCAAGGTCCTGGCGCCAGACGCCATAGAGGCGCGCGAGCTTGCGCTTGCCGGACAGTTGCTCGATCGACCGGATAGCCCAGCGGCGAAACAGCCGGTCGTCCGGCCGGGCATAGGTCAGTTCCGCATAGCGCTTCGTCATCGCCCATCCCCATGGAGATATCCGGCTATACCAGCCCGGACGTAACAGCGATATGACGCGATCAGGCGGGCGTCATGGACCCGGCCGCGCGGCCGGGTCCACCGTGTTTTACGCCGCGGTGCTGCGAGCCAGGCGCTCCTCGCGGCTGCGCTTCAGATCCGGCGCGACCGCCTCGGCGACGAGGTTCTCGAGGGTCTCGGCGAGCGTCGCCGACTGCTGGTCGCGCGAGCCGAGACGTCGGATGTTCACCGTCTTCTCTTCCGCCTCGCGCTTGCCGCAGACGAGCATGACCGGGACCTTGGCGAGGCTGTGCTCGCGGACCTTGTAGTTGATCTTCTCGTTGCGGACATCGAGCTTCACCCGCAGGCCGGCCTCGCGCAGCTGCTGCACGACGTCCTCCGCATAGCCGTCGGTCTCCGAGGTGATCGTCGCCACGACGATCTGCACCGGCGCCAGCCAGAGCGGCAGGTGGCCGGCAAAGTTCTCGAGCAGGATGCCGAGGAAGCGCTCCATCGAGCCGCAGATCGCCCGGTGGATCATCACCGGCACGGTCTTGTTGGAGTCCGCGTCGATGTAGAACGCGCCGAAACGCTCCGGCAGGTTGAAGTCGACCTGCGTCGTGCCGCACTGCCATTCGCGGCCGATCGCGTCCTTCAGCGTGTACTCGAACTTCGGGCCGTAGAAGGCGCCCTCGCCCGGGTTGATGCCGGTGGTGATCCGCCCACCCGACTGCTGCTCGATCTCCTCGAGCACGCGCATCATCACGGTCTCCGCGGTGTCCCAGAGATCGTCCGATCCAACCCGCTTCTCCGGCCGGGTCGACAGCTTGATCATCACGTCCTCGAAGCCGAAGTCGCGGTAGACCGAGAGGATGAGGTCGTTGATCGCGAGGCACTCGGCCGCCATCTGCGCCTCGGTGCAGAAGATGTGGGCGTCATCCTGCGTGAAGCCGCGCACGCGCATCAGCCCGTGCATCGCGCCGGACGGCTCGTAGCGGTGCACGGCGCCGAACTCCGACAGGCGGATCGGCAGGTCGCGGTACGACTTCAGGCCGTACTTGAAGATCTGCACATGGCCAGGGCAGTTCATCGGCTTCAGCGCGAAGACGCGCTCGTCCTCGGTGTCATCGCCGGCCGAGGTCGCTGCGAACATGTTCTCGCGGTACCAGCCCCAGTGCCCGGAGATCTCCCAGAGCGACTTGTCGAGCAGCTGCGGAGCGTTGACCTCCTGATAGGCGCCGACGAGACGGCGGCGCATGTAGGCGACGAGCTCCTGGAAGATCGACCAGCCGTTCGGATGCCAGAACACGACGCCCGGTCCCTCCTCCTGGAAGTGGAAGAGATCCATTTCCCGGCCCAGCCGACGGTGGTCGCGCTTCTCCGCCTCCTCCAGCATGTGCAGGTAGTTCTGCATCTGCTCGGCCGTCGCCCAGGCCGTGCCGTAGATGCGCGACAGCATCGGGTTGTTGCTGTCGCCGCGCCAATAGGCGCCGGCCACCCGCATCAACTTGAAGTTCTCGCCGATCTGGCCGGTCGACGCCATATGCGGGCCGCGGCAGAGGTCGAACCAGTCGCCCTGGCTGTAGATCTTGAGATCCTGGTCCTCGCCGATCGCGTCGATCAGCTCGAGCTTGTAGGTCTCGCCCTTGGCGGCGAACACCTCGCGTGCCCTCGCCCGCGACCAGACGTCCTTCTTGAACGGCGCGTTGCGGCGGATGATCTCCGCCATCTTCTTCTCGATCACCGGCAGGTCGTCGGGGGTGAACGGCACTTCCTTGGCGAAGTCGTAGTAGAAGCCGTTCTCGATGACCGGGCCGATGGTCACCTGCGTGCCCGGCCAGATCTCCTGCACGGCCTCGGCCATCACATGCGCCGCATCGTGCCGGATCAGCTCGAGCGCGCGCGGGTCGTCACGGGTGACGATCTCGATCTTGCCGCTGGCGCCGACCGGATCGGCGAGATCGCGCAGCTCGCCCTCGAAGGCGTAGGCCACGGACTTCTTCAGCAGCGACTTGGAAATCCCGCCGGCGATCTCGGCACCGGTGGTCTCGGCCGTGAACTGGCGAATGGAGCCATCGGGAAAAATGACGTCGATCATCTCTGTTCCTTTCCGCTCACCCCCGCATACCACGCGGGAAAGCCCTGAAGATCGATTGAACTGGCCCGGCCTGCGACCGGAGGTGGCGTCATAGCATCCGCCCGCGCACAGACAAGCGCAGCGGCGAATTATCCTGCGGACGCCACGTCGCCTGGCCCTATCGGTTCTCGATCCTCTCGGAAAGCGAAGCTGTCTACGGCGTCGGCGGCGGAACCGGATCAATTCCCGCTCCGCCGAAAGGTCCGCAGCGGGCGACGCGCCGGGCCGTCAGCCAGCTGCCTGCGAAGAGCCCGTGCCGGGCGACTGCCTCGTAGGCATATTCCGAACAGGTCGGCAGGTGCCGGCAATTGCCGCCGACGAAGCCGGATAGCGTCAACTGATAGAGCCGGACGAGCCACGTCCCGAGAAGCCTCGCGGGCGTCCGCGGCCAGGGTCCGGTGTAGTTGCGCGACGAAAGCTTGCGCCGCGGCACCGGCACCGGCACCGGCGTCTTCGCATCGCTGATCTCAGGCGCGTCGCCGCACATCAGGCGGAGACTGGCTCATTCGCCGCGGCTTTGGCGTCGATCTGGTCGAGCGCATCGACCACGGCGTCGAAGGTCAACAGCGTGGAGGCATGCCGTGCCTTGTAGTCGCGCACGGGCTCCAGATACTTCAGGTCCTCGAAACGACCGGTCGGCGGCGTGCCGTTCTCTTTCAGCATCCGCTGCATCTCGAGACGAACGGCGCGAAGCTCTTCCGGGGTCGCGCCGAGAATACTCTTTGCCATGATCGCGGACGAGGCCTGGCCCAGCGCACAGGCCTTCACCACATGGCCGAAATCGGTGACCACACCCTTGCCAAGTTTCAGATCGACGATCACCGTCGAGCCGCAAAGCCTCGAGTGCGCGGTGGCCGAGGCGTCGGGCGCCTCCAGCCGGCCGATCCGGCTGATATTGCCGGCATAGTCGAGGATCCGGGCATTGTAGATATCGTCGAGCACGGCTTCGTCCTGCGGATGATGGGCGGTGCGGGCTACAAGGTGAGGCCGCTCTGGCTATATAGGAGCGGGATCACGATCCCGAAAGACAAAGGCCGGCTTTCGTCCCAGACGGGATGTGAAAGCATAATGCAGGAAGCCGGTTCACGAAGACGGCCCTTCGATGTAGGGAATGACGCGGCATGCAGCTTGCTGCACCCCGTTTGGAACGCCTTGTAGCGAGTATGTGATGGACGCCATCGTCAGGAAGATCGCCGAGGGGCATGCGGAGAAGCGGCACGGCCGTCCCAGCCGCGAGGAGGCGCAGGCCGCCGTCTCCACCTTGATCCGGTGGGCGGGTGACGATCCGAGCCGCGAGGGCCTGATCGAGACGCCCGCGCGCGTGGTGAAATCCTACGAGGAACTCTTCGGCGGATACGCGCAGGATGCGACCGACGTTCTCGGCCGCACCTTCGGCGAGGTCGCCGGCTATGACGACGTGGTGCTGGTGCGCGACATCGATTTCCATTCGCACTGCGAACACCACATGGTGCCGATCATCGGCAAGGCGCATGTCGCCTATCTGCCGGCCGGCCGCGTTCTCGGCCTTTCCAAGATCGCCCGCGTCGTCGACATCTTCGCCCGCCGCCTGCAGACGCAGGAGACGATGACCGCTCAGATCGCCTCGACGATCGAGGACGTGCTGAAGCCGCGCGGCGTCGCCGTGATGATCGAGGCCGAGCACATGTGCATGTCGATGCGCGGCATCAAGACGAAGGGCTCGACGACGCTCACCACGAGTTTCTTCGGCGTCTTCGCCGATGACGGCAACGAGCGCGTCCGCTTCCTCGACATGATCAGACACCGCTGATGGCGGATTTCCATCCACCTTTCGAGAGGGCCGCCGACCAGGAGGAAGGCGACGTCCTCGCGCCGCGTTTCGACGCAACAGGGCTGGTGACGGCGGTCGTCACCGACGCGACCTCCGGCACGCTGCTGATGGTGGCGCACATGGACCGGCAAGCGCTCGAGCTCACCATCTCGACCGGCATCGCCCATTACTTCAGCCGCTCCCGCCAGAGCCTGTGGAAGAAGGGTGAGACCTCGGGTGCCCTTCAGACGGTCCGGGAGATCAGGGTCGACTGCGACCAGGATGCCGTCTGGCTGAAGGTCGACGTCTCGAAGCCGGAAGAAACCTGCCACACGCACCGCGAGACCTGCTTCTACCGCCGCGTCGATCGCGACGGCGCCGAGCTCTCGCTCGTGACGGATGCGCCTGTCTGAAGCATCGGCGCTGGGACACGCCCTGATCGGCGATCAGGTCGGGACACCGGAGAGTTGAGGCGTCTTCTACGCCTTGGAAATCGGCGCACGCCCCCGCAGAACCGAAATTACAGCCTTTAAAAAGCGGCAAAGCTTTTGCGCTAAGCTGATGCGATGTCGCCGGCGCGGCGCTGTCCCTCGGGCGTTTCCGGGATACGGCGCCGTGTCGGCGGCGACAGACCACCCGTTCTTCGCGCGCCCCGCGGGACACGTGGCTCTCACACGGCGAACCAGGACCTCATGCAATGTTGGAACGGGTTTTCAGACGAAGCGAACAGAAGCCGCGGACCCCCGCATTATCAGTCCCCGTGGAGCCCGCGCCCCGGACGAAGTTCAAGATTGCCCTGGCGCTGGGCGGCGGCGCCGCACGCGGCTGGGCGCACATCGGCGTCTTGCGGGCACTCGATGAAGCCGGCATTCACGTCTCGATGATTGCCGGCACGTCGATCGGCGCACTGGTCGGCGGATGCTATCTCGCCGGGCGGCTCGACGAACTGGAGGATTTTGCCCGGTCCCTCACCCGGCGCGGCCTGGTGCGCTTTCTCGACGTGCGCTTTGGCGGGGCGGGCCTCCTCGGCGGCATGCGGCTGACGCGGCGGCTGATCGAGACGCTGGAGAACGCCGAGATCGAGGATCTAGACCGGCCGCTCGTCTGCGTGGCCACCGAAGCCCGCAGCGGCCATGAGGTGTGGCTCGATTCCGGCTCGCTGGTCCTTGCCATGCGCGCGTCCTATGCGCTGCCGGGCGTTTTCGAGCCGGTGATGGTCGGCGACCGGCGCCTGGTCGACGGCGCGCTGGTCAACCCGGTCCCCGTCTCGGTCTGCCGCGCCTACGAGGCCCAGCTCGTCGTCGCCGTGAACCTCAACTACGACCTCTTCGGCCGGGCCGCGGTGCTGCGGATGCGCGCGACGCCGCCGGCCTTGAAGCTGAAGTCCCCGCCCATGCCGATCGACGATGAGCTGGACCTGCCGGCACTGGAGGCGATCCGCCGGCGCGAGAAGATCGGCATCACCCGCTCGATGGCGGATGCCTTCAACATCGTGCAGGACCGCATCTCGCGATCGCGCCTTGCCGGTGATCCGCCCGACCTCTCGCTGCAGCCGAAGGTCCGCGATATCGGGCTGTCGGAATTCTATCGCGCGGCCGAGGCCATCCAGTTCGGCTACGAGGAGACGATGCGTCGCCTTCCAGAGATCGAGCGTGTCACCGAGGGCTATGTGCAGAGCTGAACAGTTTCCGGCAGCACCGTCCGCAGAACGGACTTGTCGACACGCCTGATGCGCCGAGAAGGCGAACCGTACCGCCGCCCCTAGCCTGCTGCCGCGATGTAGGTGCGCATGTCCTCGGCCTCGCGCTCGGCATCCTCGATGCGGCGCTTGACGAGATCGCCGATCGAGATGAGACCGACCAGCTTGCCGCGCTCGACCACCGGAATGTGCCGGAAGCGGCCATTGGTCATCAGCTCCATCACCTCGTTCACGGTGGCGTTCTCGCCGCAGGTCGTCACCGTCCGCGTCATTACGTCGGCGACGCCCTGCGTCAGGCAATCCGGTCCCGTGGTGCCGATCATCCGCACCACGTCGCGCTCCGACAGGATGCCGGCTAGCTGACCTTCCGCATCGAGCAGGATCAGCGCGCCGATCCGCCGCGTGGCCAGCGCCTTCGCTGCGTCCCCCAGCGTTGCGCTGTCGCTGAGGGTGAAGACGTCGTGGCCCTTCTCTTCCAGGATCTGCTTTACGCTCATGACCATTCCTCCCGTACGGTCGCCCGACGGGATGGTGCGTCACTCTGAAGCGGACCGCAAGGGATCTCGCCCCTGACGGACGCCAGTCAGGCGCGACGGTCGAACAGCCCGATCGCCAGGAAGCCGAACAGGAACCCGCCGACATGGGCCTCCCAAGCGACGGAGGCGCCGCCGTCGACGAAGGCGGAATAGCCCGTGGCCGTCAGGATATTGGTGGCGAGGAAGATCAGGATGAAGAAGAGGATGGTCCGGTCGCCGAGCGCCTGGCGGAACGACAGAAGCGGCGCGCGGTCGGCTGGCACGCCCGACCGGCTGATCGAGCCGAAGGCGAAGCGGCAGGCGCCGCCCATCAGCGCCGAAACGGTGCCGGATGCACCGATGACCGGCACGATCAACGAGGTGTTGAAGGCATAGAACGTCGCAGCCCCCGCCACGGCGCCGAGCGCCGAGAAAGCCAGGAAGCGTTCGGCGCCGAACCGGCGCGCTACCGGCGTCCCGAAAGCCAGCAGCCAGACGGTGTTGAGCCCGAGATGCGTCCAGTCGCCGTGCAGGAACGCATGGCTGAGCGGCGACCAGATCTGCGCGCCCGGATTGCGGTCGAGGAACAGGCCGCAGGACTCGGAATAACAGCCGGGAATGAAGGCGAACTGCGTCAGCACCCAGTCGTCGGTTTCAGGTGTCAGCACGAAGCTGCGCAGCGCCTGGACCAATGCCAGCACGACCAGAAGCAGGAGAACGACGCCCGGCACGTTGAATGCTGGCGGATTGACCCGCCGGACAGGCGGCTGCGTGTCTTCGTCGAGGGTCAAGTCGCATCTCCCGGGCCGATTGGCGGCTTGGCGGTGGTCTGACGGCCGCCCCGCCGGCCCTCATACCTGCAATCGCCGGAAAAGACAGCAGGCCACCAGCAGCACTGCCGGATCAGAGGGCCGCGAGACAAACCGGGCGTGGCGACGCAGCGTATCCGAAGCGCTACTGACTAAGGTTAAGAGAAATCTTCCGTCTGGCGGCTACGCTCATTTCACGTTAAGTTTCGTCGCATAGCGTGTCAGTTGATGAAACCGCCTGCGCGCGGCTCGGAGCCACGGGTCAGACATGCAAAACTCAGCACCTGCCCAGACCATCGATGCCGAGGAGCGCCGCCGGTTCAGCCGCGTCGCCGTCGATCTGCTCGGCCGCTTCATGCTGGAGAATCGCACCGAGTTTCCGTGCCGGGTCGACAACATGTCGCCGGGCGACGTTTCGGTCGTCACGCCCATCACGCCCACGGCCGGCGAGCGCGTTATCCTCTACGTCGACCACATCGGCCGGATCGAGGGCGATGTGACGCGTGGCTATTCCGGCGGCTTCGCCATGACGGTGCAAGGCACCGACCGCAAGCGCGAAAAACTGGCGGCGCAGCTGACCTGGCTGGCCAACCGGCACGAACTCGACCTGCCGGAAGACCGCCGGCACGACCGTATCCAGCCGCGCAATCCGTTCATCGACATCACCCTCGACGACGGCCGCCAGTACAAGGTGCGGATCATCGATCTCTCGCTCTCGGGCGCCGCGGTCAAATCGACCGTCCGCCCCGCCATCGGTTCGCGCATCGTCATCGGCACGATGCAGGGGCGCGTGGTTCGCCATCTGGAAGAAGGCCTCGCCATCGAGTTCGCCGCCGTCCAGCAACGCGAGACGCTCGAACAGCTCTGAACGAGTAGCGCCCGCACCGTCGCACGCGGACAGCGCTCCCGGCATCCCCGCATCGAACGGTCGTTGCCCGGCTCGCCAGCGCGGCCGAAGCCGGTGCTGACCCGCATCGTGGCGCGTCGTCCGCTTGCCCCTTCGCCCAATGCCTGGCGCTCTGCCTCGGGGTAGCGCCGGGCAGTTAAGCGCCGCCCAGCACTCTCGACACGCCCCAACGGCTGACCGCCGATGCCCCGCGCACCGGCGGCATCGCTATGCTTAACGATAAGCAGCCCGAAAGGGTTAATAAGCGACGCTTTTGATCTGGCGAATCCTCCGGTTTATCGCCAGAAATCTGCAAGTATAGGACCTGAACGAGATGCGGATAATTTGACTTAATTTGCCGATCTCAATTTGCCGCAGAAGTAAAAACCCAACGTCATTGTCAACTCCAGAGGCGGAGAGAAACAATGATCAAAAGATTACTGATGACCATGGCGGTTGCACTGACCGCGGCGCTGTCGGGCGGAAGCGCTTCTGCCAACAACCTGCCGATGCCGGTGATGGGTGGAACCTCGCAGCCGGTCGGTCACTACGACTTCTGCAAGCGCTACCCCGACGAATGCCAGAAGAACGACGCCCCCTCCGTGGTCAAGCTGACCCGCAGCACCTGGGACAAGATCGTCGAAGTCAACAACGCCGTGAACACCGGCATCCTGCCGCGCACCGACCTCGACCTCTACGGCCAGGCCGAATACTGGACCTACCCGAAGACCGAGGGCGATTGCGAGGATTACGTCCTCTTGAAGCAGTATATGCTGGAACGGGCGGACCTGCCGCGCTCCGCCCTCCTCGTCACCGTCGTCCGCCAGCCCAATGGTGACGGCCACGCCGTCCTCACCGTCCGCACCGACCGCGGCGACTTCATCCTCGACAACCTCAAGGACGAGGTGAAGGACTGGAAGGAAACCGAATACCGCTACCTCAAGCGCCAGTCCGAGAAGAACTCGGCCAAGTGGGTCAGCATCGCCGATGACCGCGACATGCTGGTCGGCAGCGTCAAGTAAGGCCTCGCGGCAGGATCTTCGACCTCTCCGTCCCGACCTGCCGAAACCGGCCCTCGCAAGAGGGTCGGTTTTTTCATGCCCGACGTCCGCCGGACGGCCTGCTGAGCCGAGAATTTCGCTAACCATCTTGCCAAGGCTTGCGAAGAAATTTTTGGAAGCCCGTCGCCGAGACCGCCAAACCTTAACGCCCGAAGCGCCGGAATTCAGACGTCGTTAAGTCTTGCAGCGGCGCAACGACGCGGATCCGCACGGCAGATGTATCGGCGGCGCGGCGGCTTGGACCAGCGGTGGGGCATTTCGGATATTTCTAAGGGCGGCGGCGGTGCCGGCTTCGCCTGGTGGAGCCGGGGCTATCCGCCCGGCCCCCACGATCCGCCCGTATCGGGCGCAACCGGGTCGAGGACTTTAGGCCTCGAGATCCATTTCCAGGATCGTCATCGTCACGTGGTACGACAGCTCGCCCTCGTCGGTATCCTTCGACACCGTGCCGACGAACTCGTCGTTGACGTAGAGCTCGGCAGAATCGTTCTTGCGCGGCAGAGCGCGAACGCTGACCGAGGATCCCTTGAACAGGGTCTTCAGATAGGTCTCGAGCTTCTTGATCTCGTCGGGCTTCATGGGCATCTCCTGCAGCCGATGTCGGGGGAGCGTGTAGCTAGCACCCGAGCGCCGAAAGCAATAGCCCTCCTCGTCCGCCCTACTCGTCCCGGCCGAACATGTGGTCCATCGCCCGCGCCGGCTCGCGGCCGCAGTCGTCGGTGGTCCCGACGATCCGGCTCGGAATGCCGGCGACGGTGACATGCGGTGGCACTTCCTTCAGGACCACCGAGCCCGACGCAATCTTCGAGCAGTTGCCGACCTTGATGTTGCCGAGGATCTTCGCCCCCGCGCCGATCAGGACGCCGTCGCCGATCTTCGGGTGCCGGTCGCCGAACTCCTTTCCGGTCCCGCCGAGCGTCACGTCCTGCAGGATAGAGACATTGTCGCCGATCACCGCGGTAAAGCCGACGACGAGGCCCGTCGCATGATCGAGGAAGATGCCGCGGCCCATCTTGGACGCCGGATGAATGTCCGTCTGGAATACCGCCGACGATCGCGCCTGGAGATAGAGCGCGAAATCGCGCCGACCTTCGTGCCACAGCCAGTGCGCCAGCCGGTGGGTCTGAATCGCGTGGAAACCCTTGAAGTAGAGCAGCGGCTCGATGTAGCGCTCGCAGGCGGGATCGCGGTCAAACACCGCCTGGATGTCGTTGCGCAGCGTCTCCGACCATTGCGAGTTGTCGCCGAGCAAGCCCTCATAGGCCTGGCTGATCAGTACCGCCGGAACGTCTGGGTGATCGAGCCGCTGAGACACGCGGTGGATGACCGCCGCTTCGAGGCTCACATGGTTGAGGATGGTGGCATACAGAAAGCCAGAGAGCATCGGCTCCCGTTCGGCGGCCTCCAGCGTCTCCTCCCGGACCCGCGCCCAGATCGGATCGACGGCGAGCAGCCGCTCATGGGCCTGCCTGGTAACGCTCATCGGAACTTCCTTCGCTGGCATCTCGGCCAATTCTACTGTTTGGTAAAATAGCGGTCGGACCCGGTTTGAACAAGCCGGGGCCGGCCGCCATCTTTCAACGCCTGCAACACGTGTCCGTTCAAGCGTCGTCCTGTGGGCGCGGCGCTGCTGCGTGCGCCGGGGCTTCGCCGAGAAAACGCAGCACCTCCGCCTTGAACCGCCGGTCGCCGACGGCCAGCATATGATCCCGGCCGGGAATGTCGAACGCCGTCGCCCGCGGCATCAAGGCAGCAAGTTCAGCCGCCGAGCCTGCGATGTCGTCCTCTGTCCCAACGCCGATCAGCGTCGGCTGCGCGATCCGTCCGACCTCTTCTCTGGTCGGCTCGGTGCGCGAGGTCTGGATGCAGGCCGCCAGCGCCACCTTGTCGCTCCTGGTGCGATCGGCAAAGGCGCGGAACATCCGGCCCCTGGCGTCCTCGACCTCATCGAGCGAAGGCGCCAGCAAGGCCGCGACGATCGGATCCCAATCGCCGACGCCATCGACGAGCCCGATGCCGAGCCCGCCGAAGACCAGCCGAGGGAACAGCGCCGGCGTCGCCAGCGCAGCGTAAGCCGAGACCCGCGCCCCCATCGAGTAGCCGAAGAGCGCGGCCTCGGCGATGCCGAGATGGGCCATCAGGGCCGCCGCATCGCCGGCCATCTTCTGCGGCGTGTAGGCCGCGCCGTCATGCGGCTTGTCGCTCGCACCGTGACCTCGGTGATCGAAGGCGACGGTGCGATACCCCGCCGCCGTCAAGGTCGAGACCCAGCCGGGGTCCACCCAGTTCACCGTCATGCTCGACGCGAAGCCGTGCAGCAGCATCACCGCCGGCGCAGCGGGATCGCCGTCGGAGCGAAAGGCGAGCCGCAGGCCGTCGTTCTCGAAAAATTCCATGATCGTCCTCTGTCGTCTTCGCGCCCTGGCTAACCGCCTCAGTGCGGCAAGCGCAAGTCCGGCCGCCGGTTTTGCGTCGCCCCGCCCCGGCCTCTGGCCTTTCAGAACGCCGGCCATTATGGTCCCGCGCAATTGCTGGGGCATCCCGCAACTGGGTGGACTCACCCGATCGAAGAATGATGCCCTAGGCCCCGAAAGATAGAGCACGGAGACGACGAGCGATGGCCGGACATATCATCCCGCATTTTCAGAACGATGCCGGCCACGATGTGATCGAGATCGGGGTGACCGAGTTCATGTGCGTCGGTGCCAATCCGCCGCACGATCATCCGCATGTCTATGTCGACCTCGGCGACGACGGCGAGAAGGTCTGCTCTTACTGCTCGACGCTCTACCGCTTCAACGCGGCGCTGCATGGCACCGACACGCTTCCCGCCGGCTGCCTGTTTCTCGAAGCCACGGACCGGAACGCCGCCTGAGGCGGTCTCTGCGGTGCTGACGGCACCGGATCGCGGCGCCGAGGCCCCGCGCGTCGTGGTCGTCGGGGGCGGCATCGGCGGATTGACGGCAGCGCTGGCCTTCGCCAAGGCCGGATTTGACGTCGAAGTCCTCGAGCGCGCCGAACGGCTGCAGGAGGCTGGCGCCGGACTGCAACTTTCTCCCAACGCTCTCAGCACCCTCGCGGCCCTCGGCATCGAAACCTCGGCGCTGAACGGCGTCGCCGCGTCCAGAGTCACCTTGCGGTCGGGACCGAGCGGCCGTCGCATCGCCGAGGTGCCGGTCGCCGCAAGCGACGGCACCGCCTATCTCTCGCTGCACCGCGCCGACCTCCAGGCTGCCCTCCTCGCCGCCGTCCGGCAGCAGAGGCGGATCGTCCTGACCCTCGGCGCCACGTGCATCGCTGCACGGCACGGCGGTCAAAGCTGGGATCTCAGCTTCTCCAGCGCCGCCGGCGAGACCTTGGAACGGCGCGCGGACATCGTGATTGCCGCCGATGGTGTCGGGTCGGCGATCGCTCGCCTGCTCGTCCAACCAGCGGCCGTGCCTTCCGGCGATATCGCCTGGCGGATGACCGCAAGCGCACAGCCAGGAGGCCCATCCCCCCGGCCCGCCGCAACCGGGATCGAGGCCTGGCTCGGGCCTCGTCGCCATGCCGTCGCCTATCCCATCCGCGGCGGTCGCGAGACGAACCTCGTCCTCATCGGCCGCGCCAGCGACGTTACCGGGGGCCCCGCATCCTCGTCCGCCAAGGATCAGCTGCTCGCCCGCTTCGCCGGCTGGGATCCCGCGCTGCTCGGGCTGATCGCCTCGGCAGGGCCGGCCACCGCCTGGCCGCTGTCGACGCGCCCGCCGCTCGACCATGCCGGGGTCCCGCCCGGCCTTTTCGTCATCGGCGATGCCGCTCACGCCATGCTGCCCTATGCGGCGCAAGGAGCGGCCATGGCCATCGAAGATGCGTTCGTCGCCGCGCATTGCGTTGCGACGCATGCGACGCTCGAGGACGCCCGGCAAAGCTTCGACGAACAGCGTATTCCCCGCATCGCGAAAGTGTTGCGACGCGTCGCCTTCCACCGCCGGGTCTACCACCTGCCCTTTCCGTTGTCGCTCGCGCGTGACCTTGCGCTGAGCCTCCGGCCGAAGGCCGCCCTCGCCCGCGATCTTGCCTGGCTCTATGATTGGCGGCCCCCCGTCCTTGGCGGGCCGCGCGGCGGCGTCTCGGATATTTCACGGAACGGATGACGGGCCGGCCGACTTCCACGGTACCGGCCGAGTTCCGAGGCCCGCAGCAGTAAGCGAGCCACAGTTCGGAACTCTCGCCGTCATATCCGACGGCACCAAAGAGGATGATCGATGCCCTTGATGAGAAACACTGGACGCCTCCTGACTGTCGCGGCGCTGGCTGCATCCACTACTCTGTCCGGTCCGTCCTTCGCCTATGCGCAGCAGAACGCCGCGATCCGCATGGCGCAGGCAGAGGAAGCGCCGACCGATGCCGCGCCGCCAGCTGATACAGCGCCCGAGCCCGAAGCCGCTCCGGCGCCAGAACCGGAGCGCGCGCCCGAGCCAGCACCAGAGCCGGAACCCGCACCGGAGCCAGCACCTGCACCTGAAGCAGCCCCTGAACCCGCACCGGCGGCCGAACCGGAGGCGCCGGGTCCCGAAGCCGAGACTCCTGCGCCAGCCCGCGAGCCGGCACCGGAAACCCCGGCTGCCGGGCCAAAGGCGGCAGAACCCGCACCGCCGGTAGAGGCAGCACCCGAGCCGGCAGTGCCAGCCGAACCAGCGCCAGCGCCAGCGCCCGCGGAGCCAGTCGCACCAGCAGAGCCTGCGCCCGCTCCAGCTGAGCCAGCTCCCGCCGCACCGCCGGCTGCTGCCGAGCCGGCACCATCCGAGACCGCGCCCGCCCCCGCTGCGACTGAACCGCCGGCAAAACGCGCCGCTCCTGCCGAGCGCCGCGCCCGCACGCCCGGACAGGGAAAGCCAGCTGCCGCACCCGACGCTGCAGCACCCGCCGCGGCACCGGATGCCGCAGCGCCAGCAGCACCAGCACCTGGCACCGTTGCGCCTGCCGCGCCAGCGCCTGCGCAGCCGGAAGCAGTCGCCCCTGCCCCTGCCGCTGCTCCGCCGACCCCCGGAGCCCCGGCCCCGGCAGCAGATGGTGTGCAGCCCGGTGCTCCCGCAGCACCAGCACCGGCAGCACCGGCACCCGCGGCAGCATCGGCAGCGCCAGCCCCCGCGGCGGCGGCCCCACAGCCGGCGCCAGCGCCACCCGTAGAGGCTCCGAAGCCCGTTCCAGTGGAAGTGCAGAACGCGCCGGTCGAGCAGGGTCGCATCGACCAGAGCGACGCCCGCGTTCAGTCGCTCTCGCGCCCTGTCGTCGAGCAGCCCATCACCAGCGAACGTGGCGAGCGCCTGCAGGAGGCGCCCCGCTACCGCCAGCGGCCCGAGAGCGAAGTCGTGCAACGGGTTGGCGACCGCGACATCATCTCGATCGTCGGGGCGGCCGCGGCCGGCGCAGCGGTCGGTGCAGCCGCCGGGTATTTCATCCGGTCGAACGACGACAACCGCCTCGCGGTGGACTCGCGCGAACAGTACAGCGAACGGCTGCCCCGCGGCCGGACGCGCGACACGATCGTGCGCGGCAACGGAGCGCAGGTGGTGACCATCACCAACGAGTATGGCGATGTCGTCCAGCGCTCCCGCATCGATCCGGACGGCCGCGAGGTCGTTCTGTTCTACGACCCCTACTCCGAGGACGACGGTCCGCGCCCGGACTACTACGATGACCCAGGCGAGGATCTGCCACCGCTCGACATCCGCATCCCGCGCGACCGCTACATCGTCGATGTCGACCAGCCGGACGAGGAGCTCTACTTCGACACCATCGTGGCGCCGCCGGTGGAGACGGTCGAGCGGATCTACTCCGTCGACGAGGTGCGCCGTTCCGCCCGTATCCGCGACAAGGTGCGGCGTATCGACGTGAACACGATTAACTTCGATTTCGGGTCGGCGGCGATCTCGCAGGCCGAAGTGAAGAACCTGCAGGCGCTAGCCGATGCGGTCGCCCGCGTCATCAAGGACAACCCGGGTGAGACCTTCCTGATCGAGGGGCATACCGATGCGGTGGGCAGCAACGTCGCCAACCTCGCGCTCTCCGACCAGCGCGCCGAGGCCGTCGCTACCGCCCTATCGCAGTATTTCAGCATTCCCGCCGAAAACCTGATCACGCAGGGCTATGGCGAGGAGGACCTGAAGGTCGCGACCCAGACGGAAAACCGAGAGAACCGGCGCGTGACGCTTCGGCGCATTACGGCTCTGGTCAAGCCGATCACATCGGCCGCACGCTGATCCATCCGGTTTAGACGAAAACAGAAGCCGGCGGTCCCCTGAGGCCCGCCGGCTTTTTCATGCCATCCTGCCTCAACCCCTTGAATCAAAACGGCGGCAAGACGGCGCAAGCGATTCGGATCTCACCGCTTTCGCTCTGCGAGCCTCAGGATCCACGCACAAAAAAGCGGACGGCGCGAGCGCCGTCCGCTTCGAAGTTTTCGTCTCAAGGTCGCCCGCCCGACAGCATTCTATCGATCGCGATACAACGAAAGCTCGCGACGCCGACAGCTTGTCAAAGGTGGAGCGACCATCGATCTACCTTCGGTCGACGCATGCCCTCAGTGCAGGATCTGCGACAGGAAGAGCTTGGTGCGCTCGTGCTGCGGGTTGGTGAAGAACGCCGTCGGCTCGTTCTGCTCGACGATCTGGCCGGCGTCCATGAAGATGACGCGGTTGGCGACCTGGCGGGCAAAGCCCATTTCGTGCGTCACGCAGACCATGGTCATGCCTTCCTCGGCAAGACCCACCATGACGTCCAGAACTTCCTTGATCATTTCCGGATCCAGCGCCGAGGTCGGCTCGTCGAACAGCATGACCTTGGGGCTCATGCAGAGCGAACGCGCGATGGCGACGCGCTGCTGCTGGCCGCCGGAGAGCTGGCCGGGATACTTGTTCGCCTGCTCGGGGATCTTGACGCGCTTCAGATAATGCATCGCGATCTCCTCGGCCTTGGCTTTCGGCATCTTCCGGACCCAGATCGGCGCGAGCGTGCAGTTCTCGAGAATGGTGAGGTGCGGGAACAAGTTGAAGTGCTGGAACACCATGCCGACTTCGCGGCGGACCTCGTCGATCTTCTTCAGGTCGTTGGTGAGCTCGGTGCCGTCGACGACGATCTGGCCCTTCTGGTGCTCTTCCAGCCGGTTGATGCAGCGGATCATGGTCGACTTGCCGGACCCGGACGGGCCGCAGACGACGATCCGCTCACCCCGGCGAACGCGCAGGTTGATGTCGCGCAGCACGTGGAACTCGCCGTACCACTTGTTGACGTTGACGAGTTCGACCGCGACCTCGTTGGAGATGGTCATGGCGGGCCGCGGGGCGGCGGCGATGGGCTCGACGGAAGACATGCTGGGAGATCCTTATCGTTTGTGTCCGGTGTCGAGGTGCCGTTCCATATAGACGGAATAGCGCGACATCGAGAAGCAGAAGAGCCAGAAGACGAAGGCGGCAAAGACGAGACCGGTGGCCGGGGTCTGTTCGGTCGACCAGTTCTGGTCGCTGAAACCGCGGCGGACCTGCCCGAGAAGATCCGCGAGACCGACGGCGGCGACGAGGCTGGTGTCCTTGAACAGACCGATGAAGGTGTTGACGATACCGGGAATGACCAGCTTCAGCGCCTGCGGCAGGATGATCATCCGCATCTTCTGCCAATAGGTCAGCGCCATCGCGTCGGCGCCCTCGTACTGGCCTTTCGGGATCGCCTGCAGGCCGCCACGCACCACTTCGGCCATGTAGGCGGCGGAGAACAGCGAGACGCCGACGAGCACCCGCAACAACTGGTCGAAGCTGACGCCGGCCGGCAGGAAGAGCGGCAGCATGAAGTTTGCCATGAACAGCACGGTGATCAGCGGAATGCCGCGCCAGAACTCGATGAAGGCGACGCAGAAGAGCTTGACCGCCGGCATCTGCGAGCGGCGGCCGAGCGCCAGGAGAATGCCGAGCGGCAGCGAGGCGACGATGCCCGAGATGGCGACGACCAGCGTCAGGAGGAGACCGCCCCACGAGTTCGTGCGCACCGGTTCAAGGCCGAAATCGGCGGTGACCACCACCAGTGCCGCGACGACGGCGATGAACGGGACGAGGTCCGACAAGGCGCGCTTTGCACCGTCCGGCCCGCCGAAAGCCGAGGCGACCGTGGCGGCGACGGAGAGCAGCGCGGCGGCGAAGGCTGCGATCGACAGCACCGAGAAGCGCTGGTCGAGGAACAGGACCTGGTCGGAAGAGACGATCCCCGCGATCAGCACCAGCACCAGCGAGACCAGAAGCAGCCCGCTCGCCACCCGCACCAGCGGATGGCTCCAGCGAAAGCCGATCTTGCCGCTGGCGCTGTAAAGCGTGATCGCAGCAGCGACGGCCATGAAGAAAGCGATGCCGCCGCCGGAGATCGAGAACCGGCCGCCGGTTAGAAGCACGAAGGCGACGAATGGGTAGACGGCGAGGAGCAGGATCGCGTTAAGGCGCTTGTACGGCACGCTTGGAATGGCGATCGGCACGACCAGAAGCACCAGCATCACCAGCAGCGCATTGATCCGCCAGCGCTCTGCATCTGGATAGATGCCGTACATGAACAGCTCGAACTTCGCCCCGACGAAAGCCCAGCAGGCGCCAGCCTCGTGCCCGTCCCTCGGCAAGCAGACCGTCCGGTCCGCCCCGACGAAAGCCGCGTTAAAGACGCCCCATTCCAGGAGGTTGGTGACGACGTAGGCGATCAGCAGCCCAGCGACGAGCGTCAGCGCGGTGTCGAGCGGCGTTGCGAACAGGCTGCGGCGGATCCGGGCGGGCCAGCCGGTCTCGCCAGGCGGCGGCGGCAAAGGCTGCTTCTGCTCGGTCGAAACGAAACGCAGGGTGGGATCTTCCATGTCTCTGTCTTCCCGCTCAGCGTTCGACCAATGCCATGCGGGCATTGAACATGTTCATCAGGAAGGAGGCTGCGAGACTGATGCCAAGATAGGCGCAGATCCAGATGGCGACCACCTCGACGGTCTGGCCCGCCTGGTTGGCGACCGTCGAGCCGATCGAGTAGAGCTCGGGATAGCCGATGGCGAAGCCGAGCGAGGAATTCTTGGTGAGGTTGAGATACTGGCTGGTCAGCGGCGGGATGATCACCCGGAATGCCTGCGGCACGACCACCAGACGCAGCAACTTGCCGCGCGTCAGCCCCAGCGCCATCGCCGCTTCCGACTGCCCCTTCGAAACCGACAGGATGCCGGCGCGTACGATTTCGGCGATGAAGGCGCCGGTGTAGATCGACAGCGCCAGGAACAGCGCGATGTATTCCGGCTTCACCTGCCAGCCGCCGACGAGGTTGAAGCGGGTCGCCGCGGGGACTTCGAGGCCGATCGGAAAGCCCGTCGCTACATAGGCGACGATCGGCAGGCCGATGATCAGGCCGAGCGCCGGCAGCAGCAGCGGGCGCCGTTCACCGGTGGCGAGTTGGAGCGCCCGGTTACGCCTGGCGAGAAACCAGGTCGCAGCGATGCCGACGACGAAGGCGATGAGGATAGAGATCGCCATCGGCTCGAAGATCGCCGCCGGAATCTGCAGGCCCCGATTGGTGAGATAGACGCCGATCGGCGATACCGGCAGGTTGCGCGGCGCCTGCAAAAGCCCCAGCACGCCGAAATACCAGAACAGGATCACCAGCAGCGGCGGAATGTTGCGGAATGTCTCGACGTAGACGGTGGCAAGGCCGCGGATCAGGAAATTGCGCGATAGCCGCCCGATCCCGACGATAAAGCCGACGATGGTGGCGAAGATGATGCCGGAAACGGCGATGATCAGCGTGTTCAACAGGCCGACGACGATGGCGCGGCCATACGTCGAGTCGCTGGAATACTGGATCGCCGCCTGGCCGATCTCGAAACTGGAACGGGTGCCGAGGAAGCCGAAACCCGACGCCATTCGCGCCTGCGCCATGTTCCGTGCGGTGTTGTCGATGATCCACCAGGCGAACGCGACGACGGCAAGGATCAGCACGATCTGGATCAGCGTGCTGCGGACAGTCGGATTGGTCAGCCAGGAATCCTTGGTGGCGCCATGCGGCAAGGAATGGGTTTCGGCAGTCATGAAGCGGCGCTAGCCTCCTCGAGGGGAGAAAAGTCGGGTCATCGGCGGATCAGCCCACCCCTCGGATATGCCCGCCCACGGGACGTAGAACGTCGGACCGGGATGCCTGAGGAGGGTAGGTCCAGGGGTCCGCCCCTTGCGGCGCGGACCCCTGGCACGTTTCACCCGAAGGTCAGCCGGCCGTCAACGGGCCAACCGACCGAGGCCGCATCAGCGGATCGGCGGCGCGTACTGCAGGCCACCCTTGGTCCACAGCGCGTTCTGGCCGCGGGCGATCCCGAGCGGGGTCGCCGCGCCGATGTTGCGCTCGAAGACCTCGCCGTAATTGCCGACGCCCTGGACGATTTTGACGACCCAGTCGTTCGGCAGTCCGGCATCGGCACCGAAGGTCGAGCCGACGCCCAGCATGCGCTGGATTTCAGGGTTCGGCGAGGACTTCATTTCCTCGACGTTGGCCGCGGTGATGCCGAGCTCCTCGGCGTCGAGCAGCGCGAAATGGGTCCACTTGACCACGTCGAGCCACTGCGAGTCACCGCCGCGAACGGCCGGTCCGAGCGGCTCCTTGGAGATGATCTCCGGCAGGACGACGCTGTCGTCCGGCTTGGCGAGCTCGAGGCGCGAGGCGTAGAGGCCGGACTGGTCGGTGGTCAGCACGTCGCAACGGCCGCTGTCATAGGCGGCGTTCACGTCGTTTTGGGCCTCGATGACGACCGGGTTGAACGTCATGTTGTTCGACTTGAAATAGTCGGCAAGGTTCAGCTCGGTAGTGGTGCCGCTCTGCACGCAGACGGTCGCACCGGAAAGCTGCAGAGCCGAATTGATGTTCAGCTCCTTCTTCACCATGAAGCCCTGGCCGTCGTAGTAGTTGATGCCCGCGAAATCGAGACCGAGCGCCGTGTCGCGGTTCATCGTCCACGTGGTGTTGCGGGCGAGCATGTCGATTTCATTGTTCTGCAGAGCCGGGAAGCGCTGCACGGCCGAGAGCGGCACGTACTGCACCTTGCTGACGTCACCGAACACGGCGGCTGCGACGGCCTTGCAATAGTCGACGTCGAGACCCTGCCACTGGCCACTGTCGTTCTGCGAGGCGAAGCCCGGCAGGCCCGTGTTCACGCCGCATCTGAGCGTGCCGCGCGCCTTGACGTCGTCAAGCGTCGCAGCCGACCCGCTGGTCACCGCGGTGCCACAGACGAAAAGTCCGAGCGCTGCTGTCAGAAGCTTCAATTTCATAAGAATACCTTCCCGTTATCTGTTTCGGTTCTTGATTTTTGCGCTGGACACGGGCTGCCTTGCGAACCGAAAAGGAGCCGGTCGGCTTGGTCCCGACGGCCGCCCCGGGTGGGCCGCTCAGCGGATGGTTTGTTGCGTTGTGATCTCATGCCATAAAAATTGGCAGGTCAAGCAGATGACAGTTTTTATTTCAGGGACCCACAGGCTGTGATGTCCCCTTACCCGAATTCAGGACATTATCGTGGACGATTCAAGCTCTGACGCCGGCGTCATCGGCCCCAATACGCGGCTCATTCACAGCGATGACCCGCAAAACCGGCACGGTTTCGTGAATCCGGCGGTTTACCATGCCTCTACCGTGCTCTTCACCGACACGCAGGCAATGCGTAGCCGGAAGTCCAAATACATCTACGGCCTGCGGGGCACGCCGACGACCGATGCGCTGGAAGCGGCGCTGGATGATCTGGAAGGCTCGGCCGGCACTATCCTCCTGCCGTCGGGTCTTGCGGCCGTGACCTTTCCGTTGCTCGCCTTCCTGTCCAGCGGCGACCACGTGCTCATCATCGACTCCGTCTATTCGCCGACCCGGCTGTTCGCCGACACCGTGCTGCGGCGGATGGGCATCGCCGTCGAGTACTTCCATCCGTCCCGCGCCGGCGAACTCGCCAGCCTGATGCGGCCGGAGACCAAGGTGGTGTTTCTGGAGGCGCCGGGCTCCAACACCTTCGAGATGATCGACGTCGCCGCCGCCTGCGCCATCGCCCATGCCGGCGGCGCGGTGACGATGATCGACAATACCTGGGCGACGCCGCTCCTCTTCCGGCCGCTCGACCACGGCGTCGACCTGTCGATCCACGCACTGACGAAGTATCCGGGCGGCCATTCGGACGTGATGATGGGCAGCGTCTCGGCCAATGCGGCGACGTTCGACCGGCTGCGCGACACGCAGATGGCGATCGGCGTCAACGCCGCCCCCGACGACACCTATCTCGTCCTGCGCGGGCTGAAGACGATGGGGCTGCGCCTCGAGCGCCACCAGGAGAGCGCGCTGCGGCTTGCGGAATGGCTGGAGACCCGGCCGGAGGTGGCGCGCGTGCTGCACCCGGCCCTGCCGTCCTTTCCCTGGCACGATCTCTGGAAACGGCAGTTCACGGGGGCGAGCGGGCTGTTCTCGATCGTCCTCGACGGCGGCGGGTTTCGTGAGGCCGCGGCCTTCCTCGATACCCTCAAGCTGTTCGGCCTCGGCTATTCCTGGGGTGGCTTCGAGAGCCTTGCCGTGCTCGTCGACCTCTCCGACCGCGTCCACGCCAAGGCGCCCGCGGAGGGGCCGGTCATCCGGCTGCAGATCGGGCTCGAGGATACCGCGGACCTCCAGGCCGACCTCGAGCGCGGCTTTGCGGCCCTCGCAAGCCTGCCGCCCGCAGACGTCGCCCCGTAAAGTCGCCGGATCGCCGCCGCAGCGGCAATGACCGCGTGCAGGCGGCGGCGATTTCCGCTATCGGGCGACAGCGCCCGCTGCGGTGAACGTCGCTCGGCTAGCGCCGGCAGCGGACGGACGGCCGTTGTCGCCGGCCACGGCAAGGCGCGCCCCCTTTTTCGGAGAACTGGCATGAGCGACGTCAAGGACATGAACGGCAACATACTCGCCGATGGCGACCAAGTGACCGTTATCAAGGATTTGAAGGTCAAGGGCACGTCGGTGACGCTGAAGCGCGGCACGCTGATCAAGAACATCCGCCTCACCGGCGACCCCGCCGAGATCGAGTGCAATGCCGAGAAGGTCAAGGGCCTGGTGCTGCGGACCGAGTTTCTGAAGAAGGCCTGATCGCCTTTCGGACGGACACCCGCCCCGGTGTCCCACCGTCGCTCATCGCCCCCTTCCTGTTTCCAACGCAAGAAGCCCGGCATCGCTGCCGGGCTTCTCTGTTTTCATGAGGTCTCGCCGATGCGGCGATCCTTCCGGCCCTGACGGGGTGACGCCACCCCGCCAGATACGCTTTAGAACGGGCGCGTCAGAACGTGCGCTTGAACTGGATGAGGCCCTGCGTCTCGTCGAAATCGTCGATGCCGGCCGGCAGGTCGACGTCGCGGTAGTTCACCTCGCCCAGAACCTGGAAGTTCTTGGTGATGTCGTAGGAGAGGTTCGCGCCGACGCCGTAATAGTCGGCGCCGTCGAGATCGACGAAGGCGACGCGGGGATAGGTGACGTCGAGGTCGAAGGTCTGGCCGTAGACGCCGTTCAGCGCGGCGGTCAGCTTGCCGAACTTCTGCGAATAGGCGGCACCGATCTGGAACTGGCTCGGAATGTCGCGCAGCCCGGAGGTGTTGCCGCCGATCTCGGCGCGGAAGACGTCGTCGACGACGGCATATTCCGTCGGGTCGAAGGCGTAATGTCCCTCGATCTTCAGGATCGACTTCTCGGCGAAGAGGTTTTCCAGCTGGATGCCGGCCTTCAGCGCGAAGGCGCTGTCGCTGCCGTCATAGTCGTTGGCGGTGATGTTGCCGAAAGCCACGCCGTCGAGCGCGGTGTAGCCGAGGCGGCGACCGTCGAAGCCGGTATAGCGGCCGCTCGCCGATTCCTCGTCGTAGACGCCGATCAGGTAGATGCCGCCGAAGCTGCCCTTGTAGGCGAGCTTGCCGAGGACGTCGGGGATGAAGTCGCCGGTGCCGTCGTCTTCGGCCGAGAGCGTCGCCGAGAAGCCGTTGCTGGCGAAGGTGTAGGAGATGCGGTTCTGCTGGGAATCGCCCGCGGCCCAGTCGGCCTCTTCGAGCAGCAGGCCGTCGCTGAAGCCGCCGTCGTTCGAGGTCCAGACGGTGTCGAGATAGCCGATGGTCAGGCCGCCGAGCTGGATGTAGGCCTCGTCCATGCCGTAGTTGGCGTCACCGGTGTTGAAGCCGGCGCCGGTATTGGTCGCCTGGACGCGGACCTTGGCGCGCAAGGTGCCGAGCTCGGTCTCCTCGCGGGCGTCGAAATCGAGGCGGGCGCGGACGCGGGTGCCGAAACGGCTGTCGTCGGCGTTGTCGAGATCGCTGTTGTTCTCCTGGTCGTTGCCCTGCAGGCGCATGCGGACGTAGCCGCCGACTTTCAGGCAGGTCTCGGTGCCCGGGATGTAGAAGAAGCCGGCGCCGTAGACGTCGCAGACGCGGACATATTCGGCCGGCTCCGGCTCGACCATCACCACCGCATCGGCAGCACGCGCCCCGGACACCGCGATCAGAACCGCCGCGGAGCCCAGAAGAACAGTCTTGAAGTTCATGTCATTTCTCCAGCTAACGAAATAATGACGCGGGTTACTGGAGAACCATCGGTTCTACTTCCCGCGTTCTTGCCAAGGATCGATTATTCGCTCCTTCCGCCTCGGTATCGCCGGCAACATTCACAAACAAGTGAAATATCGTGCAAGACAGAATTAAGACGCAATTAGTATTATGTGCGCCCAATACACATCAGAAAGCCCCATTAACTCAGTCGATGCGAATCGGCGGCGCCTTGTTACATGACAGTTTCAAGACAATCGGGCCGAGTGGTCGCCTTCTCCACGACAAAAGACCCGCCATCGGCGATGGCGGGCCTCTCTGAAGAATACAGCGCGACTGGAGGGAGACGATGTATTGATCGATCTCTGGCAAATCTCTGCGACGGCCGCATGACAGCGGGCCAAAGTATTGCCGCGCTCAGGCCAAGCTGCACGTGGGGCTGCGGTGCCGGGCCCTTGCCGCCGGCCACGCCCCTCACCGGCGCTCTCGCCCCCTCACCTTCACCGACCGCGCGAAACAGAACCGCCCGGCGCCGGGCGCGCGTGGACAAACTGTCCAGTACCGGCCGCCCGCGCCTGTGGCACACTCTCCGGATGGGAGCGCGCGGACCGGCCGAGGCCGCCGACCCTCAGACGGTCGAGGAAACAGCATGACGCGGACCCCCGGAACCCTTCTCGCCGCCGGCGGCGCCGGCGTGCTGATGCTGGTGCTTCTCGGCTTTCTCGGCGCCGTCTTCCTGCAGCAGCCCGACCGCAGCGCCTTCCGCAACAGCTTCTCCCTGATCGACGACCGCGGCGCGGCGGTCGATGAATCCCTCTTCACCGGCCATCCGGCGCTGGTCTTCTTCGGCTATACTAGCTGCCCGGAAGCCTGCCCGACCACCTTGATGGAGGTCACCGACTGGCTGAACGTGCTCGGGCCGGCCGGCGACGACATTAAGGTCTACTTCTTCTCGATCGACCCCGAGCGCGACACTCCCGCGGTGCTGCACGACTATGTCGAGGCCTTCTCCGACCGGATCGAGGGCATCACCGGCCGCCCCGAAGAGATGCGGAAGGCGATCGACAAATGGGGCATCTCCGCCGAGCGCGTGCCGCTCCCCGACGGCGGCTACCAGATGAACCACACGGTCTCGCTGATGTTGGTCGGCAAGGACGGCCGCCTGAAAGGCATGATCCCCTACGGCGCACCCCGCGAGGCCGCCCTCGACAAGATCCGCACGGCGCTGCTGACCCCGTCCTGAGACGCACCCCGGACAAAGCGGGACCGGCCAGCGCCTACTATAAGAGACGCGCCCTCCCAAAACCGCCCGCCCGCCTGCGCCAAAATCTCGGCCGCCCGGACGGCGCATCCTCGCGCCCGCCCGGCACGGCCCGCCCCGGCAATCCCACCACCTCCCGGCCCGGACCAGACCGCCCCTCACCCGCACGCCCGGCGACAACAGGCCGTGACCAGAGGCGGCCGGCAGCAATCCGAGACCGGACCTGCGGCCGACTGCCAGCAGGCGATCGACCCGACCGTCCGGCATGACCATCCCGCCGCCAGCCCAGCGCGCAAAATCCCGTTCCGCCTCACCGCCCTGTAGAAATTGCCCCTCCAGCAAATCAACGGCGATACAGAGGGATTCCTATTGATCCCCTATACGATTTAGCAGTGCAGCTAAAGGTTCTTGTTCCTTTATTCGCGCGTCGATGCCTAACAATAGATCCCCGTATATATTCCTATATGCTTTATACATAAGGCTTACGATAAAGTACTATTTGCATGATGTTTGCGAAGTCAGTAGCCGGTTTGCATTCGCAAATTGGACATTAACTACGGCCTCTATATCGAAGACGCGTTTGCTTGCGGCTCCGATTTGGCTTCATCGGAGAATGAGATTTCCGGCTTCCAGGCCTTGGTTACGGCCTGACCAGATCGCCGTGCGGACGGCCTACCGAATCACAAAGCGCTCTTTCTGCAGGTGCTTAGCGGCGTCGGCGGCCCCCGGCCGGCCGCAGCATCTCGAAAAGTTTGCCGATCGCCCTGTGCGCCGCGCGGCTGCCGATAGCAGCCTGCGAAAGTGAAAAGCCTTAGGTTGCAAGGCTTACGCTTCGTAAGGCCGACAATATGGACGCGGGCCGCTGTGATCAAACGGCATCAGGCTGACGTAGAGGAATAAATTGGTTGATCATCTTATTGCTTAGCTAAGGGTCGCCGTGCATACCTTCCCATGCGTCACCATTGGACCCCAATGGGTTGCAGAGATCTGAGACGGGCGGTGCGCGGCGTGCACGCCGGCACCCGTCCTTAAAAAACGACTCGAGGAGAGACGACACATGGCTAGCACCACCTATACCGGCGCTGCGAGCGTAACGACGGCCTACGCCGCCGCTGACGTTTACACGCTGAACATCGCGCCTGCTTCGATCACCAACATTAGCCAGTCGGGCGCGAACGTCGTCATTCAGACCGGCGCGACTTCCTTCACCATCACCGGCGTCAGCCTTGCCGGCCTCGCCACCACCAACTTCGTCCTCCAGGGCGGCGGTTCGGTGTCGTTCGGTGACGGCCTTGCCGCAGCGACTGCTGACGCTGGCGACAATACCGTGCCTGCTGGCACTGCTTTTGCTGACGTCCTGATGGGCCTCGGCGGTGGCGACACGATCGTCGGCAACGGCGGCGACAACCTCATCTTTGGCGGCAGTGCCTTGACCGATGCTGCGGACGGCGATGACATCATCACCAGCTCTAACGGTAATGACACCATCTACGGCAACGGCGGTGACGACTCGATCACTTCCGGCGTCGGCGCGGACCTGATCTACGGCGGCGTTGGTGCAGACACCATCACGGTTGCCCCGACGGCTGGTCAGGTTGCTACCGTTTTCGGCGGCGGCTCGCTGAACGACACGATGGATGGCGCGGACACCATCAATGCAGGTACCGCTACGGTCGCTGTTGCTGGCGGCGTTATCGCCTATGGCAATGCTGGCGCTGACATCATCAGCATCTATGCCAACGCGTCGAGCACCGTATACGGCGGCCTGGACGGTGACACGATCACCCTCGGCGCCACAGCGGCTCCTGCGAACGGCGACAATCTGGTCGTCGGCGGCTTCAACGATGCCGACACGATTGAAATCGTCGGCGGCGGCAATAACACCGTCTACGGTGGCACGGGCGCTACCTCGACCGTCGATGGCAATGATCAGATCTCCATCACCGGTGGCGGCGATAACCTCGTCTACGGTAACGCAGGCGACGACACCGTTGTCATTACTGGTTCGGGTGCCAACAGCATCTACGGTGGCCTTGGTAACGACGAAATCACCGTGAACGGCGCCGATGGCAACAATCTAATCGTTGGCGGCGTCGACGATACCGACACCATCACGATCAACGGCAACGGCAACAACACCATCTACGGCGGTTCGGCTTTCGCCGCGACGAACGATCTGGCTGATACCATCACCGTGACCGGTGACGGCAACAACATGATCTTCGGCAATGGCGGCGACGATCAGATCTCCGTTGTCGGCGGCGGCGACAACAGCATCTACGGCGGTGTTGGTGACGACGCGATCACGGTCAACACCGTCGTTGGTGATGCGCTCGGCGACAACCTGATCCAGGGCGGCACCGGCAACAACGACATCACCGTGTTCGGGACCGGTGGCAACACCACCATCTACGGCGGCAATGGCGAAACGGACACCGCGGATCTCGTGACGACCGTCAACCTCGACGTTTCGGGCGGTGTTCACACGATCTACTCGAATGCCGGCAACGACGTCGTCAATGCTTCGATCGATGGCGGCGCTTCGCTGACTGTCTTCGCAGGCCAAGACAATGACACGATCAACCTGTCCGGCACGGATACCGTTTCGACGGCGATCCTCTACGGCAACTCTGGCAACGACACGATCGACGCCAGCGGCTTTGGTGGCGCATCGACGATCTATGGTGGAAACGGACAGACCGACGCTTTGGACGGTGCTGACGACATCACCGGCGGTGCCGGCGCTGACATGATTTTCGGCAACGGCGGCAACGACACGATCAACGGTGGTGCTGGTGCTGATACCATCATCGGCGGTACGGGTAGCGATGTCCTGACCGGCGGTACTGGTGCAGATACCTTCTCGTTCAGCGGCGTTGCTGGTGCCGCGACCTCGGGTGCAACACTCGGTCAGTTCGATGCTATCTCCGACTTTGTCTCGGGAACTGACAAGCTTCAGTTCACAGGCGTGACGGACGTGGTGTCGGGTCAGCAGGCAGCAGTTCAGACGGCTGTTACAGCGCTGGCTGTTGGCTCGACGGCGGCTCAGATCGAGTCGGCAATGGCAACGGCAAACACCACCGACAACGGCGTGTCTTTCGCGACGTTTGGTGGCAACACCTACGTCCTCTACGAAGCCTCGGGTGCCAGCACGGGTGTGGCCGCTAACGACGTGTTCATCCAGCTGACCGGCGTTACAACTGCGCCGAATTTCGCTGGCGACGTAGTCGCTTAAGGCTTTAGAATTTTAGAGAGGGTGGCCTTCGGGCCGCCCTTTTTTTTGCCTGCGAAAACAGGCCCTTCGATCACCTGTGTCGGCTTGCAACCGACAGAAAAGCTCATGCCGACAAGGCTGCCCATGACCCCCTCACCCATCTACAAGAACCGCGACTGGTTTCTGCAGCGTGGCCTGATCACCGACTCCGAGCCGCTGATCACCGGACAGTTGCAGTTCGAGCCGACCATCCGGCTGTTCGCGAATGCCAGGCTCCTCGACTGCCACCTCGGCGCCTACAGCTACGTCTCCCCCCAGTCGACGCTCAACCGGGTCCATGTCGGGCGCTATTGCTCGATCGGGGCGCAGTGCGAGATCGGCCCGACGCAGCATCCGGCCGACTGGCTGACGACCAGCCCCCTCGCCTACAAGGACGTCTTCAACGTCGGTGCCGCCTTCCCGCCCTCGGAACGTCACGACGAGCTCTCGCCCGTCACCATCGGCAACGACGTCTGGATCGGCTCACGGGTGGCGGTGATGGGCGGCGTGACCATCGGCGACGGGGCGATCGTCGGCTATGGCAGCGTGGTGACGAAGGACGTCGCGCCCTACAGCATCGTCGGCGGGGTTCCGGCCAAGCTGATCCGCTGGCGGTTCGACGCATCCACCATCGCCGCCCTGCAGCGCGCGCCCTGGTGGCGCTACGACGTCGCGAGGATGCGGGGCGCGCCGATCGACTGGCGACGGCCCGCGATCGCCCTCCGCGAGATCGCCGTGAAGGCCGCTGCCGGCGACATCGACGTCCTTCCCGACACGCTCCACCGCATCACCCGCCAGAACGGCCACCAGTTCGCCTTCGACCGGATCAACCCGGCCGCTGCCGAGGCCCGCCGCGCGGTCTGACCGGCGCCCGTTGCGCTGACGGGGCAAGGCGGGACGTCTGGAAACCTCGGCCGAAGACGGCAAGGCGGCGGGTGGTGGGGATGGGGAAATGCGAGCCCGCGGCATGGCGCGCCCATCGGCGTCCCCGTGCGGACGGCCAGAAGGCGTCAGGCTTTAGACGTCGATGCGGGCTGCGCGGCTCAGGCTGTCGGCGCTTCGCCCGGTCGTTTGCCGGCGTGGGCGATGAAGAGGTGGTGACCCCGGCTGGATTCGAACCAGCGACCATCGGCTTAGAAGGCCGGTGCTCTATCCTCTGAGCTACGGGGCCGAAGCGTGTGACGCCTGGATCGTCGCCCGGTCAGCGGACCGCGCACATGGCGTGAACGGACGGACAGGGCTCGGCGATCGATGCGTCCTCAATGGGTCCAGGGCTGCTGGCGGTTCCAGTTGAAGTTCTCGGCGTAGGAGATCTTCCGCCGCTTGGCTTCCTCGGGCTCTTCCACCCGGTAGGGAATGGCGTTGCGCTCAGCGTAGTCGACCGCCATCTCGCGCGTCTCGAAGGACAGCTTGATCTGGGCGTTCATGTCGCTGGAAGAAGTGTAGCCCATCAGCGGCTCGACGCGCTTGGCGATTTCCGGCTCGTACACCAGGACCCAGTCCCTCGTCAGCGCCTTGCCCGACTGCATGGCGGTACGGGTGGGGCGATAGATGCGCGCAACCATGATTTCGGCTCCGTCGCGCCGCCGGAACGCGGCGTCCTGTGAGATGGTCGGAGCGGCAGGATTCGAACCTGCGACCCTCTGGTCCCAAACCAGATGCGCTACCAGGCTGCGCTACGCTCCGTTGCCGCAAGCCCTAGAGAGATTGGACTGGCGGCGCAAGCGCGAAGTTGGTTCGGGTGGACGATTGCTTGGGCGTAACCCCGACATTCGGCGCTTCCGCACAGAAGATGCCATGGCGGGAAACGAAAACGACCGGTGCGTCGAAGTTTAGCGATCGGGGCAATCGAAGGGTGAAGGCTGGCTGCGATGGTGCGCGGGGAACAGCAGGAGCACCGCGATGCCGCAGATCTGGATGACCTATGCCGAAGCCGGCGAGTTGCTCGGCCTTTCGCCGATGGCGATGCGCGACCATTGCCTGGTCGCCGGCTTGAGCCGGCGCCGTAGCCGCGATGGCCAGACGCGCCTGAAACTCTCTTCGGAGGCGATCGCGCTGTTCATCCAGCGCGAGGTCCGGCGCCATCTCGAGGCCAACCTTCCGAGCCTTGGCGTGCACGAGCTTCAGCAGCTGGCGTCGCTGCCACTGGCGCCGGAGCGGCGCGCCGCCTGAACGGCACGCTTCCTAGATGGCACGCTGACTGAACAGCGCGCTGCTTGAACGGCGCGTGGCTTGAGCGGCACCCGGCTTGAACAGAAGAGGCGTCAGACCCCTGCGGGACTGCGCGCCTTGCCGAGCCGCCGCGGGGCGAGGAGGAACCAGCGCGATTGCGTCGTCTCCGACCAGATCTCGATCACGTCGCGCCGGAACAGGTCGGCGCAGCTGAGGTTGCGGTCGGCAAAGATCGGGTGCCGAAGACCGGCATCGGTCAGACCGACAAAGCGCAGCCCCGCCTCCATGCCCTGCGCCACCGTCCGCTGGGCCGACAGGAGATGCGCCGGCTCGGCCGCTTGGGCGCCGGTGGCAACAAGGGTGGACAGCAGTGCCAGGCGGACCATCAGCATCAGCAACTCCTCTTCCGCGCGAAAGGCGACCAATTCCTCGTCCGCGCGAAGGCAACCAATCCTGCGCGAGAAGTGACCATGCGGGCTGTCGCAAGGCTGGAGTGTCGGTGGACGGCCCGTCGAATGCAAGCGGAATGCGGCGTCGGACGGGGCACTAACGCCGGCATTTTACCTCGCCGGAAACGCCTGTCGGAAACACTGTTCGATTCGCCTGGCGATACCTTCGGCGGCGACAGAGCGCGCATCCGGGCCCTCCCCGCCGAAGCTGGACGACGCCGGTCTCCCCGCGCGCGATGACAGCCGTGTGATCTGCTGTCGCCGGCGCAACCAACGCGCGCCCTGCCGCTTATCCCGTTCGCATGGGACGGGAGACGGAAATGGGAGACATCGCGGCAGGCGCCGATCAAAGCGCCGCGATCGATGTGACGGCGTCGGTCGAGGGCGCCGGGAATAGACCGGCAGCCCGCGGACCGGACGCTTCGTCGTCCTGGGAAGCCACGGCGGGCGCGGCGCCTGACGGGATGTCGGGCGTCGGTCAAGCCGAGAAAATTATGTTTTTCTCGGTCTTTGAAGCGCCGTTGGCTTCGCCTACCTCCGCGCTGCAAGTGAAGCGGAGACATCGGATGGGCCGAGGGGTAGACCAGGAACTGAGCGCGTTGATCCATGAAGTGATCGACGCGTCGCTGCTCGACCAGGCATCGCCGGAATACGCCGTCGCGCTTCTGGTGGCGGAGAAGGGCCAGTCCTGCCTCGATCCAGCGCAGCGCAGCGTCTGGGAAAGCCGCGTCCTGCCGATCCTCAGCAAGCCGCTGCACGAACAGATTGCCATCGCGGCAATCCTGCGCCGCGGCGGCTACGTGCCGCGCAAGATCGAGTTCTGACCCCGGTATATGCGAGGCGCTATGTGTGCCCGTGACTGTCAGCAACTCTATGCTGGTCAGCTTATAGCGCCGACCTCGAGCCTTACGGAGCCTTCGGGATGACGGGATGCTCGAGACGGTCGCCGGCCTTCAGGCCGTAACGCGCCGCGGCCCCGCCGTTCAGTTCCAGCACATACCGGGCCGGCTCCCGCGACGAGATGATGTCGAGCGACAGCGGCTGGGCGTTGGCGGCGATGTGCGTGACGCGACCAGCCTCGTCCATGAACACCATGTCGAGCGGAATATACGTGTTCTTCATCCACATGGTGACGAGCCGCGTCTCCTTGAAATCGAACAGCATGCCCTGGTCGGCCGGCATGCTGTCGCGGTTCATCAGCCCAACCTCGCGCTCCTTCTCGGTCGAGGCCAGTTCGACGACGATCTCATGTGGCCCGCTGGCGGTCTGAAGCCGTCCGGTCGAGGACGCTCCGGCGGACAGGAGGGTGAAGAAGACGAGCGCGGCGAGCGCGAGCACACCGACAACCAGCATCAGCCGCCGGGACGTCGGCCGCCCATCTTGAACGACCGCCGCCATCAGTGCGACGCCGGCAAGTCGGAGCCGCCGCTCGGATGCACCTCGGCGGCCATCAGGCCCTTGGAGCCCTCTCCGAAACGAACGAGGACTGCTTGGCCCGGACGGAGTTCGGTCATGCCGAAGACCCTGAGGGTTTCCATGTGCACGAAAATATCGGCCGTCCCCTCGCCGCGCGACAGAAACCCGTAACCCTTGCTGCGGTTGAACCATTTGACGGTCGCCGGCTCGAGATCACTCGTCGCCTCAACTGGATTGAGGGTTCGCTGCGGCTGCTGCGACGGGTGGACCGCCGTCGACGCATCGAGCGACAGGATCCGCAGCACCTGCAGCCCCCGCTGGCCGCGATGAACCTCGCAGACGATGCGGGCACCCTCCAGCGCGCTAGCAAAGCCGCCGCGGCGCAGACAGCTGACATGGAGGAGGATATCGTCGCCCTCCGCATCGGGGACGACGAAGCCGAAGCCCTTGGAGGCATCGAACCACTTGATGTGACCGGAAGCGACGTCCAGCTCAGCCGGTCCATCGGACAGGTGAGGCTCGTCCAGCAATCGGCCAAGGGTGTTTTCCGGCATGCGGGGGGTCCGCCTCTCACGCCCGACGAATCATCGACGTTACCGACGATAGCACTAACGGGACCACTTGAATAAAGCCGAAACTCGGGCCCCCGCGATAATTTTCAAGACCTGTATGCCGGCTATCTTTCGGCCGTAGTGAAGCCGCTGCAGCCGGGACGAAGGCGGGCGGAGCGCCCGCCTTCGTTGTAATGAAGCTCAGCCCTTGATTGTCTCGAGCGCCTTCTGGCAAGCCGCTTCGTCACCGGCATCGGCTGCCTTCTGTGCGGCGTCGAGCGCTTTTCCAGTGGTAGCAGCCGTCGCGGCGCCGGCTTGCTGCGCCGACGAATCCTGTGCGGACGTCGCGACCTGCGGATCGGTGGCGCCGGCCTCGGGAGCCAAGGGTGCCGTGGAGCCATCCTGCACGACCTTGCCCGGCGTCACGCTTTCGCCAGGCGTAGTGGTGGTCCCGCCACCGGAGGGCGCGGCCATGGCTGCGGCCTTGGTGGTCTTGGCAGCGGCGCCGGCTGGCTCAAGCGGCGCCGTCGTGCCGTCCTGGACGATCGGTCCGGCCTTCGGCGCCATGGCCGAGCCAGTCGGCGCCTCGAAATTGGTGGTCTTGCCACCTTCAGCGGTGGTCGAACCGGTGGCGCTGAGGTCGTCGGCGCGCAAGGCGGCGATATCGGCGGCGCAATCAGCCGACGCCACCCCGGCGGAAGCCAAGGAGAGCGCGACCGAGGCGAGCAGAGAAGAAATACGTGTCATCCCAAGGATCCTTTTTGATCCGGTGCCCACTGCGTCAACTCAAAGATTTCGGCTCAGGTTCCCCGACATCTCGGCGCAAGGACAGAGTGCCAGCATGCGCGACGACACCGCGCCGCGTCGAACGGTTGGCCTTTGCCGATGCCGCACTAGAACTGCGTCTTCGCAACAGGGAGAATCTCATGCGCTATCTGCACACCATGGTCCGCGTCAGCGACATCGAAAAGTCGCTCGATTTCTACTGCAACAAGATGGGGATGGTGGAAGTCCGCCGCACCGAGAGCGAGGCCGGGCGCTTCACGCTGATCTTCCTCGCGGCATCCGAGGATGAGGCTTCAGGCCGCGCCGAGCAGGCCCCGCTGCTCGAGCTGACCTACAACTGGGATCCTGAAGCCTACGGCGAAGGCCGCAATTTCGGGCACCTGGCCTACGAGGTCGACGACATCTATGCGACCTGCCAGTCGCTGATGGACGCCGGCATCACCATCAATCGCCCGCCGCGCGACGGCAACATGGCTTTCGTCCGTTCGCCCGACAACGTGTCGATCGAACTGCTGCAGAAGGGTCCTGCCAAGCCGAAGGCCGAGCCTTGGGCGTCAATGCAGAATACCGGCAAGTGGTAAGCTGACCGGCCATTCTCGCGCCGTAATCTAGCCATAGTGCGAAAATTGGATTAACGAACATCTCCCAGTCGCTAAATTACACGGCGACGCAAGGTGGGGACCTTGGGGAGTGTTCGTTCGTCACTTCAAGCCGTTCTTCTGTTCGAAGGACGGCTTCAATCATGAGGGGTCAATCGGCGCATTGCCGATCCTCCCCTGAGAGGGTGGATCCGGTTTGACAAATTCGCTCCTGGAATCCTGGGCTACACGGCTTCGTCGCAACAGCATCCTGGTGGCCATGATGGCCACCGCACCGCTCCTGAGCGCTTGCGTCTCGGCCGTCGACGATCCGGCTTTCGGGTTTACCAACGGCGCCGCCACCGCCAACGCCCCTGTTGCCCCAGCCGACGCCAAGCCCGCTGTGGAAGGCCAGGAGGCCAGCCAGACCGCCGATGCGACCCCGCCGGCAGACGCTGCCGAAACCGCCGCGCCTGCCACGACCAAGAGCGCCCGAGTCACGGCCGAGCCTTCCCCCGAAACAGCTTCTGCGAAACCTGCAACTTCCGAGCCCTTCCCGCTTGCCTCCGGGCGCACGGCAATCGCCGCTTATGCCGGTGCGACGGTCGGCCAGTCCAGTGAGACGGCGATTACCGCTGCCGAGACCCCCAAGCAGGCCGACAGCTCGCTCTTCGCCACCCTTTTCGCGAAGTCGGAAGCCAAGACCCCCATTCGCAATGCGGACGTCGGCAAAAGCCGCCGCGTTATCCTGAAGCCTGAGGGGGCGCCTCAGCCGGCCGATGGCGGACCGACCGAAATGGCCTCCCTCCCCGGCGTGAAAAGCCGTGCCTCGCTGTTCGAGATCGGCCAGCGTGCCTCGGCGGACTACGATGCGGAGATCCTCGAAGAGGCCAACGGCGACGAGGGCACGTACCAGGTCGCCTCGCTCTCGGGCATGGCCCGCATGGCGCCGAACGGCCTCTTAGTGCAGCGTCCGGACGTGCAGACCAGCTGCTTCGAGCCGAAACTCGTCTCGATGATCCGCGCTGTCGAGGCGCGCTACCATACCAAGGCGGTCGTCACCTCAGGCTACCGCAGCCCGAGCTACAACAAGCGCGTCAACGGCGCCCAGAAGTCGATGCACATGGCCTGCAAGGCGGCGGACATCCAGGTTCCCGGCGCCAACAATCTCGAGGTCGCCGCCTTCCTGCGTGGCCTGCCCGGTCGCGGCGGCGTCGGCACCTACTGCCATACCACGGCGATCCACGTCGATATCGGTCGCGAACGCGACTGGAACTGGGCCTGCCGCCGCCGCCGGGCCTGATCGTCGACCCACCGGCACCGCGGGAACGCCATCCGATTCGCACTGCAATCCCCGCCGCACCGATAAAAATCGACCGAAGCAAGCACCGCAAGTACCTGTAAAAGATCGATTATTTGATGCCGTGTCGGTTTCCTGACAGATCAGCACAGGAAGCCCTTGCGGACCCCCCCGAAGTTTTCTATACACCGCCTCGCGCTGCGCCCATCGTCTATCGGTTAGGACGCCACCCTTTCACGGTGGAGAGAGGGGTTCGACTCCCCTTGGGCGTACCATTGACCTGCTACTGCGGTCATCGACTGGTCTTCCAAACCGCAGCCTCTGATTTTCAAAATGTTTCGATCTCTGACATTATGACCCGATGCCGCCGTGCCGCGCATCGTCGGTCCGTCGGGTTGCGTACGGCGTGCAGAACCTCGTCGTGGTTATCCCCAGAATGCAGCCGCTTCTGCACCCGCTGCCCTCCGCCAGAATGATTAAATCTTAATTCTAATCCCCGACGATCACCCATCGTCGACAGGATTGGGATGACAGCCTTGGCGCGCAGGAAAACCACCAAAAAGCCCGTGCGGCGGCGGACGGCCGCCAAGCCCAGCGGCGCTCTCGGAAAGCTCGGCTGGGCCGCGGCAGCCGTCGTCGCCGTCGGCTGGGTCGCCTCCGACGGACGGGCGATGGGCTATATCGACAAGCTCATGCCAGCTGCCGGCAGCTATGTCGCGGGCATCCAGCAGGAAGCCACCGAGGCCTGGGCACCGAAAGCATCGCCTCGCGTCCTGCCGTCGCGGGACACCGAGCACCGCCAGATCACGCAGCGCGATGAAGACGCCCGTTCCACGCGGGACGCGCAGCCGACCAGGCGGCCAACGCTGCGGGACGATGCTCCGACGTCGCTTGCCTTGCGGATCCCCCGCCCTCCCGCCGCCGTGCCGACCCACGTCGCGGCGATTTCGCCATCCCCGGCGCCACGCCTGTCGCCCCTGCGAATGCCCCGCGACGGGGGAGCAGAAGAGGCCCGCCGGCCGATGCGTGTCCTGCCACCAACTGAAACGCCCGCTGCCGCCCGCCCGGCAGCGCCAGTCGCCATGGCGGCGACATCGGCGCCCACGGGGGGCCTGCGCCATGCGACGCGGCTGCTGATCATCCGCGACACGCCCGACGACAGCGGCCAGCATGTCGGCTCGGTCGTCGCAGGCATGCAGGTCGAGGTTTTGAAAGCCGCGGGCCAGTGGCGCTATGTCAGGGCCGACGATGGCGAGGGCTGGGTCGACGGGACCTTCCTGGCCGGCGAGTCGGCATCGCTCGCGTCACCGGCACCGCAGACCATGGCGGCCATCGTGCCGCGCGTGGTCACTGTTCCCGCAGCGCTCACGGCGCCGGTCCCGCCCCTCGCGATCCGCAACCGCTGAAAAACAAAAGGCCGAGCTGGGCCCGGCCTTCGTAACCAGCGATACGGCGCCCGCGAGGGACGCGCAGCGCAACGTTCGTTTTCGGACTACCCCTCGATGGCGACGATCTCGGCCTCGCCGGGGCCGGCCGTCACGACATCGCCGACATGCTTGCCGGCAAGGCTCTTCGCCAGCGGTGCGACGTAAGAGAGCAGTCCCTTGGTCGGGTCCGCCTCGTCCTGGCCGACGATGCGATATTCCTGACGCCGACCGTCATCGCGCTCGATCGTCACGCGGCTGCCGAAATGCACCTCGTCGGCATCTGCCGGCGTCTCGATCACCTCGGCCGAGGCGCGGCGCGCGTTCCAGTAGCGCAGGTCCCGGTTGACGGTGGCGATCAGGTTCTTGTCGTCGATCTTCTGTGCCTCGGCCAGCGCCGCACGCAACGTCTCGAGCTCCTTGTCGATCAGGCCAAGGCCGCGCTGCGTGACGAAGTTCGGGTCGGTGCCGAGTTCCCGGTCCGGCAGGCTTTCCACCGACTGGAGTTCATTGGGTTCCCGGACGAATGCCACGCTCATGTCTTTTCCTTCGGCTTAATGCGTGATCCCTAGATGGGGCCTGTCCCCGATAAATCCAACTGCCCGCCCCTCAGTCGAAAGCCTCCGCCACGTCGACGATGCGAAAACCCACGGTTTCCCGGCCACGGTAGCGGTCGAGCGTCACGGTGCCCGCGACATGAACGGGACGGTCGCGGCGCTCGAGCAGTCGCCGGCCGATCTCGGTCTCCTCCGACCGGAAGGCGATCGCCGAGATGCCGGCGCCGTCGGCGGATTTCAGCGTCGCGCGGACATGCCCGTTGCCGACGATGCCGGAGGATTCGATCCGGTGCCGCGCCAGTGCCAGGATGGGCTGGGCATGGCCGGAGCCATAGGGACCGGCGCTTTCCAGCCGTTCGAACAGTTCACGCGTCAGCCCCATGGCGCTGACCGCGCCGTCGAGTTTCAGGGCGTCGACCTTTCGGAGATCGCCGACCGTCGCGGCCGCCTTCTCCTCGACATAGCCGCGGAAGTCGCCGAGCCGCTCACGCTCGATGGTGATGCCCGCCGCCATCGCATGGCCGCCGCCCTTGACGATGATGCCGGCATCCAGCGCCCCGCGCACCAGCCGGCCGAGGTCGAAGCCGGGGATCGAGCGGCCGGAGCCGGTGCCCTTGCCGTCGGCATTGAAGGCGATGGCGAAGGCCGGGCGGCGGTAGCGCTCCTTCAGGCGGGCGGCGATGAGGCCGACGATGCCCGGATGCCAGCTCGGCCGCGCGGTCACCAACACCGGCGGTCCGTCGCCTCCGCCGATCTCGGCGGCGATCTCGGTCTCGGCCTCAAGCAGCATCGCGCGCTCCATCGCCTGCCGCTCCTCGTTGAGGACGTGCAGCTGGTCGGCCAGCGCCCGCGCGTCGTTCTCGTCGTCGACCGTCAGCAGCCGCGCGCCGAGATGCGCCTCGCCGATCCGCCCGCCGGCATTGATCCGCGGCCCGAGGATGAAGCCGAGGTGATAGGCGTCGATCGGCCCGGAAATGCGCGCCACCTGCGCCAGCATGCGCAAGCCGGTATTGCGCTGCTGGCGCATCACGGCAAGGCCCTTCACCACCAGCGCCCGGTTGAAGCCGACGAGCGGGACGACGTCGCAGACCGTCGCGAGCGCCGCGAGGTCGAGCATGCCGAGGACGTCCGGCAGGTCGCTCTGCCGGCGGCCGCGCCGCCGCAGCTCGCGCGAGACCGCCACCAGCGTCAGGAACACGACGCCGACAGCCGCCAGATGCCCTTGCCCCGACAGATCGTCCTGGCGGTTCGGGTTGACGATGGCGACGGCCGTGGGAAGGCTCGCGCCGGTCTGGTGGTGATCCAGCACCAGGACGTCGCAACGTGCCCTGACGGCGACATCGAGGGCGTCATGGCTGGTGGTGCCGCAGTCGACGGTGACGATCAGCCCTGCCCCGCCGTCGATCAGTTCCTGGATAGCCTGCGGATTGGGGCCATAGCCCTCGGTGATGCGGTCGGGAATGCGGATCTCCGGCGACAGGCCGAAATGCGCGAGATAGCGCCACATCAGCGCCGACGAGCAGGCGCCGTCGACGTCGTAGTCGCCGAAGATCGCCACCTGTTCGCTGCGGTCGATCGCATCGGCGATGCGGCTGGCGGCCGCGTCCATGTCGGTCAGCGTCGAGGGATCGGGCATCAGGTCGCGCAGCGTCGGCGCGAGGAAGCCGGGCGCCAGCTCCGCCGCGACGCCCCGCGCTGCGAGCACTCGTGCGACGATGTCCGGCAGCCCGTGATCCTGCGACATCCGGAGCGCTGCCGCCTCGGCGCGGTTGTCCAGCGCGTGCAACCAGCGACGGCCGCTCAGCGAGGCCTCGACGGCAAGGAAGGTACGTCCGGTCATGCGTGTTCAACTGCTTTCAGCCGATACCGCGCCGCCTTGCGACGCGCCGCTCGGATCGCGGTCGAGGCGCTTTCCTGCGTCAGAGCCCGAGCTTGGCCCGATTGTAGTGCCGGGCGCGGACCTCGCGCACGGTCCGCGACATCGAGCGCATCACCAGCGTATGGGTCTCGACGCGGTCCTGATAGAAGCGCACGCCGTCCAGCAGATTGCCGTCGGTGACGCCGGTCGCCGAAAAGATCACGTCGCCGGACGCCATGTCGCCGAGGGTATAGATGCGATAGGGGTCGCTGATCCCCATCTGCTCGGCCCGCGCCCGCTTTTCGTTGGTGTTGAGGTGCAGACGGCCCTGGATCTGCCCGCCGATGCAGAGCAGCGCGGCGGCCGCCAGCACGCCTTCCGGCGCGCCGCCGACGCCCATGTAGATGTCGATGCCGGTCTCTTCCGGATCGGTGGTGTGGATGACGCCCGCGACGTCGCCGTCGCCGATCAGACGGATCGCCGCACCGGCCGCGCGGATCTCCTCGATCAGCTGGGCATGCCGCGGCCGGTCGAGGATGCAGGCGGTGATCTCGCCGACCGGCACGCCCTTGGCCTTCGCCAGCGCCGCAAGGTTCACCGCCGCCGGCAGGCCGAGCTGCACCGTGCCCTCGGGATAGCCGGGGCCGATCGCGATCTTTTCCATGTAGACGTCGGGAGCATTCAAGAGGCTGCCGCGCGCCGCCACCGCGATGACCGAGAGCGAGTTCGGCAGGTTCTTGGCGCAGACCGTCGTGCCCTCGAGCGGATCGAGGGCGATGTCGACCTTGGGCCCGCGCCGTGTGCCGACCTCCTCGCCGATGAACAGCATCGGCGCCTCGTCCCGCTCGCCCTCGCCGATCACGATGCGCCCGTCGATGTCGAGGCAGTTCAGCTCCGAGCGCATGGCGTCGACGGCAGCCTGGTCGGCAGCCTTCTCGTCGCCGCGCCCCCGAAGGGTCGCAGCGGCGACGGCCGCCCGCTCGGTCACCCGGGCGATTTCGATCGACAGGACGCGGTCCAGCGGTTCCGCCACGGTGGTCGTCTCGTTCATGGCCCTGTCTCCGTCGTCCGGAAGGTCATATGCACTGCGACAGTGAAAGCGCAATGTCGCGTTCAACAGCCGTGCATTGGTCGATGCCGCCAAGGGTCGATGCCACCGGGGGTCTGGCCCGCCGATAGTCTGGGCCACCGGTAGTCTGGCGACCCGTGGCGGCCTTCAGTCCAGCGTCTCGATGCGGATCATCCGCGGCTCGCCCGCCAGATGTCCGTCGCGCGAGACGGCGTCGAGCGCCTTGCGGACCGCCGCTTCCGTCGTCTCATGGGTGATCAGCACCACCGGCGCCGTGTCGCCCTCGTCCTCGCCGGCGCGGCGCCGCTGGACGATGGAATCGAGCGAGATCGCGTTCTCGGCCATGCGCCGGGCGATCGAAGCGAAGGCGCCGACGCGGTCGAGCACCGTCAGCCGGATATAGTAGCCGCCCTCGTGCGCCCGCATCCGCGCCCGCTTGTAGGGCTGCAGTTCGGCCGGCGCGATCCCGAGCGTCGGGATCGACACGCCGGTGGCAAGGTCCAGGATGTCGGACAGCACCGCCGACGCCGTCGCCTTGCCGCCGGCGCCGGGCCCGGCGAGCAGGATCGAGCCGAGGAGATCGGTGTCGACCGCGACCGCATTGGTGACGCCATCGACCTGCGCCAGCGCCGAGTGCGCCGGGATCATGGTCGGGTGCACGCGCTGCTCGATGCCGCTCTCTGTGCGCTGGGCGACGGCCAGCAGCTTGATCCGGAAACCGAGCTCTGCCGCCGCCTCGATGTCGTCGTTGGTGACGGAGGAGATGCCCTCGATGAACACCGATTCCAGATCGATCTCGCAGCCGAAGGCGAGCGAGGTGAGGATCGTCAGCTTGTGCGCGGCGTCGAAGCCGCCGATGTCGAAGGTCGGATCAGCTTCCGCGTAGCCGAGGCGCTGGGCGTCGGCGAGGCAGTCCTCGAAGGCGATGCCCTCTTTCTCCATGCGGGTCAGCATGTAGTTGCAGGTGCCGTTGAGGATCCCGTAGACCCGGCTCACCGTGTTGCCGCGCAAGGCCTCGCGCAGCGTCTTGATGATAGGGATGCCGCCGGCGACGGCAGCTTCGAACAGAATCGTCGTGTTCTTGCGCTGTGCGAGCTTGGCCAGCGCCACGCCGTGATGGGCGAGCAGGGCCTTGTTGGCGGTGACCACCGGCAGGCCGCGGTTCAGCGCGGCCTTGACCGAGTCCAGCGCCGCGCCTTCCGAGCCGCCGACGAGCTCGACGAAGACGTCGATGTCCGCCTTGGCGGCGAGCTCGACCGGATCGTCGAACCAGGCGAAGCCGGACACGTCGATGCCGCGGTCCTTCTGCCGGTCCCGCGCCGAGACGGCGGCGACCTCGATCGCGCGGCCGGTGCGCTTGGTGAAGATGTCGCGCTTGTCGTCGATCAGCCGCGCCAGCGACGCGCCGACGGTGCCAAGACCGGCAAGGCCGAGTCTCATCGGGCGAGCCATGGTACCTCTTGTCTCGATGTGTTCGGGCAGGCGCCCGTCGAGGGCACCGCCGGAAACGGGGGTGGGTGGCGCCGTCGCCCCCGCGCGGTTGCGCGAAGACGCAGCGCCGGGATGCTAGGCTGTCTTGCTAAGTGGAACGACGTTCTGCCCCGCTTCCGCCGAGGGCGCAAGGAAGCGCTTGATGTTTCGCGCCGCCTGGCGGATCCGGTGCTCGTTCTCGACGAGGGCGATGCGGACGAAATCATCGCCATGCTCGCCGAAGCCGATGCCCGGCGCGACAGCGACGTCCGCCTTCTCGATCAGCAGCTTGGAGAACTCGAGCGAGCCGAGATGCTTGAACTGGTCGGGGATCGGCGCCCAGGCGAACATCGTCGAGGACGGCGGCGGAACCTTGAAGCCGGAGCGGCCGAAAGCATCCACCAGCACGTCGCGGCGGTGCTTGTAGATCGAGCGCACCTCGCGCACGGCGCTGTCATCGGCGTTGAGCGCTGCCGTCGCCGCCACCTGGATCGGCGTGAAGGCGCCGTAGTCGAGGTAGGACTTCACCCGCGCGAGCGCCGCGATCAGCCTGGAATTGCCAACGGCGAAGCCGACCCGCCAGCCCGGCATCGAGAAGGTCTTCGACATCGAGGTGAACTCGACCGCGACATCGATGGCGCCCGGCACCTGCAGGATCGACGGCGGCGGGGCGCCGTCGAAGTAGATTTCGGCATAGGCGAGATCGGAGAGGACGATGATCTCGTGCTTGCGCGCGAAGGCGACGACCGCGGCGTAGAAGTCGAGATCGGCCTCATAGGCGGTCGGATTGGACGGGTAGTTCAGGATAATCGCCAGCGGCTTCGGGATGGAGTGGCGCACCGCGCGGTCGATCGCCGCCAGGAAGTCGTCATCGGGCTTGGCCGGGATCGAGCGGATGGTGCCGCCGGCCATCAGGAAGCCGAAGGCGTGGATCGGGTAGGTCGGGTTCGGGCAGAGCACCACGTCGCCCGGCGCGGTGATCGCCTGCGCCATGTTGGCGAACCCCTCCTTCGAGCCGAGCGTCGCGACGACCTCGGTGTCCGGGTTGAGCTTCACGCCGAAACGACGGAGGTAGTATGCTGCCTGGGCGCGGCGCAGGCCGGCAATACCCTTGGAGGCGGAGTAGCGGTGGGTGCGCGGGTCGCGCACGGCTTCGCACAGCTTGTCGATGACGAAGGACGGCGTCGGCAGATCGGGATTGCCCATGCCGAGGTCGACGATGTCGGCGCCGCGCGCGCGCGCTCCGGCCTTCAGCTTGTTGACCTCCTCGAACACGTAGGGTGGCAGTCTGCGAACCTTGTGGAATTCCTCGGTCATCTCTCGTCCCCCGACCAGGATCCCGCCCGGCCGTCTCCCGCTGTCGCGTCTTGTCTCACATCCCGGCCTGAACAGGCTGTTCGGGTGCCTGGCGCGCCCTTGCGTCCAACAGACTCACAAGGGACGCGCCATCGTTTTGAAACTAAAGCATCTTTCCTCGATCGGGTCAGTCCGGCAATCGCTGGATGCTCTAATTGCCTTCGATCTGCCGCAGCACGTCCGCGCCATCGGCATCCGCCTCGGCGGCCGAGCCACCGGCCCCCTTCGCCACCGCGGCATCGACCTGCCGGCGCGCCTGTGCCCGCGCCGCAGCCGCTTCGGCAAGGCTGCGCCGGTAATCGGAGGCCGCCGTGCCGACGCCGACGTTCTGCCGGGTGCCCGTCGCCTTCAGCGCGCCGCGCTCGGCGATCACCTCCGGCTCCGTCAACTGCGCGGACGCCGATTTCGGAAACGCCCCCAGCACAGGGTAGCCGTCCCCATCCTGGCGCTGCGCCGAAGGCCCGCTGTCGATCCGTGGTCGCTGGGCCAGCTTCGACGGCCCTTCCGCCGGCACCAGCGAGCCGCAGCCAGCCATCAGCGGAATCAGGGCGAGAACCGCCACGAGGCGCAGGTCGCGCGGGTGTGTCATCGTCCAGATACCCTTCATCGCTATGATCCCCCTCATAGCCCAAACGATCCGGCCCGGAAAGCCGGACGGGATGCGAGAAAAACGCCATCCCGGCAGTGGCGCCATCGCGCGACGACGGACAATCGCCATCCTTTGTGCTTTGATGTCAGGCGGAGGAGACGTCATGGCGCCAACCGAGCCGAACGGCGAACCGCAACAGGATCCGGACGATGCCTACGTGGTCCGCGACCCCGAGGCCTTTGCCCGCAACATGGCCGAAGTGCTGGAGCAACTCGGCAAGGCGGCCTCGGCCTGGATCGAACCGCGAGAGCGGGGCGAGGTGATCGACGATAGTCCGGTCGGCGTGCTCGACATGATGTCGACGCTGTCGCAGGTCTCGCAGTTCTGGCTCGGCGCGCCGGTCCGTGCGGCAGAGGCGCAGTCGACGCTGTTTGCCGGTTATCTCGATATCTGGAACCAGTCGCTCCACCGCCTGCAAAAGAGTGCCGTGCCCCATCGCAGCACGCCGGACGCTTCGGTCGACAAGCGCTTTGCCGATCCGGAATGGTCGAGCAATCCGCTGTTCGACTTCATGAAGCAGATGTACCTCTCGACCTCTCGATGGGCGGACGATCTCGTCGCGCATTCCGAAGGCCTCGACGCGCACACCCGCGCCAAGGCGGCCTTCTATGTCCGCCAGCTCATCGCGGCGCTGTCGCCCTCGAATTTCGTCCTGACCAATCCGGAGCTGGCGCGCGAGACGATGGCCAGCAATGGCGCCAACCTCGTCCGCGGCATGCGGATGCTGGCCGAGGACATCGCCGCCGGACACGGCACGCTGAAGCTGCGGCAGTCCGACGACGCCCGGTTCGAGGTTGGCCGCGACATGGCGGTGACGCCCGGCAAGGTGATCGCCGAAAACGCCCTTTGCCAGATCCTGCAATACGACGCCTCCACAGAGACCGTGTTGAAGCGCCCGTTGCTGATCGTGCCGCCCTGGATCAACAAGTTCTACATCCTCGACCTCAACCGCGAGAAATCCTTCATCCGCTGGGCCGTCGCCGCCGGGCATACCGTGTTCGTGGTGTCCTGGGTCAATCCGGACGAGCGGCATGCCGACAAGGATTGGGACGACTATATCGACGAAGGCATCGTCTTTGGCCTCGACACGGTGGCCAAGGCGACGGGCGAGACGGCGGTCAACGCTATCGGCTACTGCGTCGGCGGAACCCTCCTCGCCGCGGCCGTCGCCCATCTGAAGACGCGGGGCGACGGCCGGATCCAGTCGGCGACCTTCCTCACCACCCAGGTCGACTTCACCCATGCCGGCGATCTCAAGATCTTCGTCGACGAAGGCCAGCTCGGCTCGCTTGCCGAGAGCATGGCGGCCAAGGGCTATCTCGATGGCGCCCGCATGGCGGCCGCCTTCAACATGCTGCGCGCCGGCGATCTGATCTGGCCCTATTTTGTCAACAACTACCTGAGGGGCAAACCGCCGCTGCCCTTCGACCTGCTCTACTGGAATGCGGATTCGACCCGCATGCCCCGCGCCAACCACCTGTTCTATCTGCGCAACTGCTACCTCGAGAACCGGCTGGCCAAGGGCGAGATGGAGATCGGCGGGGCGCCGGTCGATCTCTCGCTGATCGACATTCCCGTCTACAGCCTCGCGACCAAGGAAGACCACATCGCCCCGGCGCTCAGCGTCTTCGTCGGCAGCCGCCTGCTCGGGCCGGACGTCACCTTCGTGCTCGCCGGCTCGGGCCACATCGCCGGCGTCGTCAACCCGCCGGACAGGCGGAAATACCAGTACTGGACGGGCGCCGGACCGACAGACGACGTCAGCTTCGACGACTGGCTAGCGACGGCGAAGGAGACGCCGGGCTCCTGGTGGCCGCATTGGCAAGCCTGGATCGAGCCTTTCAGCGGACCGAGGGTGGATCCGCGCAAGCCCGGTGGGAGCGGGATGAAGCCGATCGAGGATGCCCCCGGCTCCTATGTCAGGGTCAAGGCGTGAGCCCCGCCTGGCTTTGCAGAGGCAGCGGCCCTTTTGCCGCGCAGCCTTTCGGCAGGCCGAGACGACCGCCCATGCCTTGCCCGCGCCCGCTTTGGACTTGAAGACACGCCGCTTCGGTGCGACATCAACGGACAGCAAGGACGCACAGTAACATCTCCCGGGACCGCCGACGCCGCCATGACCAGCTACCTGCAAGCCGAAACCCAGCCCGCCCGCAATACCGGCGCCATCCGGCTATACGATGCCGAGGCTTTCGCGGGCATGCGGACGGCCTGCCAGCTGACGGCGCGCTGCCTCGACGACCTTGCCGGCCTCGTGAAGCCGGGCACGACGACGGAAGAGATCGATGCCTACGTCTTCAAGTTCGCGCTCGACAACGGCGCTTTGCCGGCGACGCTGAACTACCGCGGCTACATGAAAAGCGTCTGCACCTCGATCAACCACGTCGTCTGCCACGGCATTCCCGACGACAAGCCGCTGCGCGAGGGCGACATCGTCAACATCGACGTCACGCTCATCGTCGACGGCTATCACGGCGATGCCTCGCGCATGTATCCGGTCGGCAAGATCAAGCGCGCGGCGGAGCGGCTCTGCGAGATCACCTATCAGTCGCTGATCCTCGGCATGGAGGCGGTGAAGCCCGGCGCCCACATGGGCGACATCGGCGCGGCCATCCAGACCTATGCGGAAGCCGAGCGCTGCTCGGTCGTCCGCGACTTCTGCGGCCATGGCGTCGGCCGGCTGTTCCACGATGCGCCGAACGTCCTGCACTACGGCCGCCGCGGCGACGGGGCTGAGATGCGGCCGGGCATGGTGTTCACGATCGAGCCGATGATCAATCTCGGCCGCCAGCACGTGAAGGTGCTGAAGGACGGCTGGACCGCGGTGACGCGCGACCGCTCGCTGTCGGCCCAGTACGAGCACACCGTTGGCGTTACCGACGGCGGCTTCGAGATCTTCACCAGTTCGCCCGGTGGCCTCGACACCCCCGGTATCGCCTTCTCCCGGCCTGCCCCGACGGTCGGCTGAGGCGATGGGTCACGACGAGGCGTCCCTTCCCGGCCTCGACGAGACCCAGCCTCTACGCGCCGCTGAAGACCGCCGCGCGTCAGCAACGGACGCAAGCGCCACAAACGCCCCCCGCAAGGACGCCAAGCACTACGACGGCCACCGCGACCGGTTGCGCGAGCGCTTCGCCGAGGCCGGCGCCGTCGCGCTCGCAGATTACGAGCTGCTGGAACTGGTGCTGTTCCGGACCATCCCGCGGCGCGACGTGAAGCCGCTGGCCAAGGCGCTGCTCGCCCATTTCGGCGGCCTGCCGGAAGTGCTGAACGCGCCGACCCGCCGGATGACGGAAGTTTCGGGCATCGGCCCCGCTACGGCGCTCGACCTCAAGCTGATCGCCGCCGTCAACGAGCGGGCCATGCTCTCGGCGCTGAAGAGCCGCGAGATCCTGTCGTCCTGGGCGCAGGTGCTGGCCTACTGCAAGGCGGCGATGGCCTACGAGACGCGCGAGCAGTTCCGCATCCTGTTCCTCGACAAGCGCAACACGCTGATCGCCGACGAAATCCAGCAGCAAGGAACGGTCGACCATACGCCGGTCTATCCGCGCGAGGTCGTGCGCCGGGCGCTGGAGCTCTCTGCCACCGCCGTGATCCTCGTCCACAACCATCCCTCGGGCGATCCGACGCCGTCGCGCGCCGACATCGAGATGACCCGCACCGTCGTCGACACCGCCAAGCCGCTGGGCATCGCCGTGCACGACCACATCATCATCGGCCGCGCCGGCCATGCCAGCCTAAAAGGCCTGAAGCTGATGTAGAGCAGCTTCGATGCGGACAGCACGTCAGCCCGCAGCAAGATGCGGGCGGCGCAAGGTCAGTGAAGATGGCCGAGATCGCGCACCAGCCGCACTTCCCGCGGTCCGATCAGGCTGGAATGCATCACCCGCACGGAATGGATGACCGCCTCGATCTCGCGCTCCCAGTGCGCCAGGAACGTCTTCAGCCGTGGGTAATCGGGCGCGACATCGGCGAACTGCCAGTGGAACGTCTGCAGGAAGCTCGGATGGTCGGGCATGCGGTACAGGACCTCGGCGGTGGTCAGGCCGTAGCCGCCGAGCATCCTCTGGAAATCCGGGTCTGCAACATGCCTGCGCATCGAGCCTCTCCAAATCGGGCCGGCGCAATAAGCCGGCTAGCAAATGCTGCGCCGGTTTGGTTAACGGGGCGTTAATGCCGCCGAACGGTCATGCAAGACGCGCTGCCGTTCCGAGGCGCGGCAAAACCGCACCTCGAACAGCGCCTCAGCTGCGAATGCGCAACGTCGACCGGCCGCCGTCGATGGCGATGACCTGCCCGGTGATCCATCCGGCCTCCGCGCTCAGCAGCATCACCGCCATCGCGGCAATCTCGTCGGCATCGCCGAGCCGCGGCAACGGGTGCATCTTCGCCACCGCCTCGGCCATCTTGTCGCTGCTCGCGACCTTCCGCCCAAGCGGCGTATCGACCAGCGACGGGGCGATGGCGTTCACCCGGATCTGCGGCGCGAACTCGGCGGCGAGCGAGCGCACCAGCGCCGCGACCGCCCCCTTGGCCATCGCGATGGACGCATGCGCCGCAAAGCCCTGGTCGACCGCGACGCTGGAGAAGAGGACGATGCCAGCTCCCGCCTCGCTTTTGCGCAGTGCAGGCAGGACCGCCTGAATCGTCTTCGCCGCTCCCAGCGCGTTCACGCTGAAATCGTTCAGGAAATCCTGATCGGTCAGTCGCTCGAAGGGTTTCAGGTTGATCGTCCCCGCGGCGTAGATCAGCCCATCCAGGCGATCGCCTGCCGCCTCGGCAAGCACGGCCTGTGCGCCGCCATCGAGCACGTCGAGAACGACTCCCGTCGCCGGCAGACCTTCTGCCGTCGACGCCACATCGGCAGCATCGCGGCCGGTAATGATCACATCGTGTCCGGCCGAAACGAGGCGCTTCGCCGCGGCCTCGCCGATGCCACCCTGTCCACCGACAATCAGATATCTGCCCATGCTCTAACTCTCCTTTTCCAGCGCAGATGCGCGGATCGACCGGCGGTTCAAGGGCAAGGCCGGTTCACGGCGGACACGCCTTGGAGAGTACCGCTCGCCGCTCGTTTCAGGCGGCTTGCGGACCACAGAGCCAGGCGACAGAAAATTTATGAAAGTCAGTTAGTTATGCGGCGGACTGGAATCAGCGCTTCACGCTACCAGCACGCCGCCCGCGGCCGCCATCGCTTCCGGCGTGTCGACATCGATCCCTGCTGCCGCACCGATCTCGACGGTCTCCAGGGCATCCGGATGCGCGCCCAGAAGGCGCCGCGCGCCGACATCGCCGGTCAGGGCGTCGATTTCGCCGCGGTAGACCGCCGAGAGGATCACCGGGTTGGCCAGACGGCCGCCATCGGTCGCGGCGACGAGCGAGCCGCGCCCTTCGAGGGTGAAACCGGCGATCAGCCGGTCGAGATCGCCACTGCCGAGCCTCGGCTGGTCTGCGAGGATCACAAGCGCGCCGTCCGCCCCTGCGTCGAAGACGGAGCCGCAGCCGGCGATCACCGAGGTCGACAGGCCATCGGCGAAGGCGGGATTATCGGTGATGTCGACGTCGAGCCCGGCCAGCGCCCGCTTGATCTCGGCCGAGCGGTGCCCGACCACCACGCGCACGCGGCGCGCCTGGCTCGCCAGGGCCGTCAGCACCGATAGCCGGATCAGCGGAACACCGTCGAAGGTCGCGAGCAGCTTGTGCGGCCCGCCCATGCGGCTGGACCGTCCGGCGGCGAGGATCACGGCATCGACCCGCGGCGCCGCCCCGCCGCCCCGCGTCGACCAGCTTTCGCCCGCCGGGACCGGCTTCTCGGGCCGACGCTCGCGGGGCTGCGGACGGCTCGCAATCTCCATCAACAGACCGCCGACGCCCATCCCGCGAATGTCCGACGGCGTGACCGGCACATCGGCCAACAGTCGGCCGAGCACCCAGTCGAACCCGTTCTCCTTCGGCGAGCGGGCGCAGCCGGGCGCGCCGATCAGCGGCCGGCCGGAGACCGTGCCGAGCAGCAGGAGATTGCCGGGATCGACGGGCATGCCGAGTTGCAGCACCGCGCCGCCGGCCGCCGCCACCGCCGCGGGAATGACGTCGCCGGCATCGATCACCGCCGATGCCCCGAAGACGATGACGAGGTCGGTGGTCCCGGCGGCACGGATGGCATCCGCCAAGGCATGGGTCTCATGCGGACAACGGGTTTCCGAGGCGATCACCGCCCCGGCGACGGCGAGCCGGCGGCGCAGCACCTCCCGCGTCTTGTCGAGCACGCTCGGCTTTACCCCGCGCAGCGTCGTCTGGATCAGCGATATCGTCTGGGGGCGGTAGGGCGATAGGCGGAACGCCGGCCGCTCGGCCAGCAAGGCGGAGGCTTCAAGCACCGCGTCGCCCGCGACGGCGAGCGGGATGATCTTGACGGTCGCCAGCATCTGCCCGGCGACGACCGGCTCGAACTCCTTCAGCGTCGCCAACGTGATCGCCGGATCGATGGCGTTCAGCCGGTCGACGATGCCGCGGTCCGGCAGGAACAAGCCGGCGGACGCCGCGAAAAAATTCACCCGCCCCGTCGCAGCCGGCCCGACGATCACCCCCGGTCCGCCGGCGACGGCAGCAATCCGCGCCGCCGCCATGTCCTCGGTGAGATCGGCGGGTTCGAGGACCGCGGCAATCACCTCGGTCATGCCGGCGGCCGCAATCTCCGCGACGTCCACAGCGCTCAGCCTCGTGCCCTTGGCGATGCGTCGCCCGGCCAGCCGCAGCGCGTGCGCAAGGATAGCGCCCTCCGCCGACGCCACCGGAACCGGGCCGAACCTCACGCGGCCGTCCCGCCGCGGCGCTGGCGCAGCGCCTGGATGACCGAGGCGAGAACGGCGACGGCGATCTCGGCGGGGCTGGCCGCGCCGATGTCGAGCCCGATCGGCGCCTCGATCCGTGCGAGATTCTCCGGCAGCGCCCCTGCGGCCTCCAGCCGCGACAGCCGTCCGGCATGGGTCTTCCGGCTGCCGAGCGCACCGACGTAAAAGCAGCCGGCCTCGAGCGCTGCCAGCAGCGGCACGTCATCGATCTTCGGGTCATGCGTCAACGCGACGAGGGCGGTATAGGCGTCGAGCGGCCGCGCCTTCAGCGCATCCTCGGGCCACTCCGCCGACAGGATCGTCCCGGGAAATCGCTCGGGCGTCGCGAAGGCAGTCCGGGGATCGACGACCGCGATGTCGTAGCCTGCGAGACGGGCCATCGGCGCCAGCGCCTGGCTGATGTGCACCGCCCCGATCACAAGGATCCGCGCTGGTGGCACGTGGACAGTCAGGAAGCTCTGCCCCTCCGGCTCGTCGACCATGCCGGATTTGCCGGTGCGAAACGCCGATACGAGGGCCGACGCCAGCGGATCGCCGGCAGCCTCTCTCTCGCGGACCAGCCGCTGGCTTCCGCCCGCGATGTCGGTGACGACGGCGACGGCCCGCCGGGCCGCTCTCTCGGCATTGAGCTCGGTCAGCAGCGAGAGATCCATCATGCGCCTGCCCGGATCGGTTCGACGAGGACCCGGATGCGCCCACCGCAGGACAATCCGACGCGCCAGGCCGTCTCGTCGGCGACCCCGAACTCCAGCATGCGGGGCGTTCCCGCCTCGATCACCTCGATCGCCTCGCTGACCACCGCGCCCTCGACGCAGCCTCCGGAGACCGAGCCCTCGAAATTGCCCTCGGCGTCGATCACCAGATGGCTGCCGGTCGGCCGTGGCGCCGAGCCCCAGGTCTCCACCACCGTCGCAAGCGCCAGGCGGCGCCCGTCCCTCGCCCAGGCTTCCGCCGTCGACAGAACGTCGAGCTCGATCCTGCCATCCATCACACTCTCCTTCGTGTCGACTATGTTGAACGCCGAACCCGCCGGCGGTCGCGGATGAGCGGCGGGTGCCAGTTCGCAGGATTCACGGCGTAGGCTGCCCGACGGACCGCTGCAGCGGCAAGCGACTGTCGGCCGGGAGGTTCCCTCTTTCCCTGCGCCGGCATATCTGCGTGGCGGCAGGAAAGTCGATGCTGTCGGCCTGAGATAGGCGCGGTCCCGCCCCTTCCGCAAGACCGCCGTCCTGTCGGCGCCGACAGGCGTGCCTGCCGGACGCAAGCGGCACGACTGTCGAGGTTAAACCCGAGAGCTTTTTCACAGGGTGATGGTGCCGCTCGTCGGTGACAAGGCTCGAAATCTCCCGCGAACGGGGCTAGGTTCCGGCATGCCCCATTTCCGGACGTCCCTCGCCCTCGCTATCGTGCTTGCCGCAACAGCTGCCGCCCCGGCGGCGGAGCGGGTGCGCATCGGGGTTGCCGGACCGTTTTCCGGAACGTCGGCGATCCTCGGCGAGCAGATCCTCGCCGGTATCCGGACCGCGGCCGACGACGCGACCGACCTCGCCCGTGCGGACACCGACTGTTCCGGCGACGGCGGCAACCGGGCGGCCGAGCAGCTGATCGCCGAGAAAGTGGAGATCGCCGTCGGCTTCCTCTGCACCGAGGCGCTGACCACCGCGCTCCCCAAACTCTCGGCCGCCGGCATCCCGGTGATCACCGTCGGCGTTCGCGCCAACCGCTTCACCGACACGCGGGCCCGGACCGGTGCGCTGATCTGGCGTCTCGCGCCGCGCTCGGACGCCGAGGCAGACGCCACCGCTGCGGCCATCGCCGCCCGCTGGAAGGACACGCCGTTCGGCCTCGTCGACGACGGCACGATCTACGGCCGCGGCCTTGCCGATGCGGTGCGCACGCGGCTGGAAGCTGCCGGCATGCGGCCCGCGACGATCGACAACTACCGCCCGGCCGAGGAGAAGCAGTTTGGCCTCGCGCGCCGCATCCTCGGCACCGGCGTCACCCACCTCTTCATCGCCGGCGACCGGCCGGACGTGGCGATCATCGCCCGCGATGCCGGATCGATCGGCCTGTCGCTGGAGATCATCGGCGGCGAGGCGCTGCTGGACGAAGGCAATCCGGACGTGCCGCTGGCCACCGGCGTCCTCGCGCTCGCCCCGCTCGACCGGTTCGAGGAAATCCCGACGTCCGAGATCGCGCCGGAAGCAAGGCAAGGCTATTTCGGGCCGACCGTCGCTGCGGGCGAGATCGCACTCGCCGCGGTCCGCTTCGCCCGGCAGAAGGCCCGCCCCTTGCCGGCGGTGCTGGATGCCAACGTCTTCGCGACCTCGCTCGGCCCCATCCGCTTCGATGCCAAGGGCGATTCCGACCTTTCGCTGTTTCGCACCTTTCGCTTCGACGGCAGCGATTTCGTGCCGGACGCGGGCGGCTGAGCGGATGGCGTTCTGGCAGGCCGGGCCCCGCAATCTCCTCAGCGATGTCGCTGGCCTCAGCGTCGGCAGCGCAAGAGACGACCGCCTCGCGAGCGGCGTCACCGTCATCCTCTGCGATACCCCGACCGTCGCCGCTGTCCACGTTCAGGGCGGCGCCCCCGGCACCCGCGAGACCGACCTTCTGGCGCCGGAGAACACCGTGTCGACGGTCGACGCGCTCGTCCTCTCCGGGGGCTCGGCTTTCGGCCTCGATGCCGCCTCCGGCGTTCAGGCCTATCTTCGCGGCAAGGGACGGGGCTTTGCCGTCGGTCCGCATCGCGTTCCGATCGTGCCCGCCGCGATCCTGTTCGACCTCGGCGATGCCGGCTGGGACCGCTACCCGCCTTACCGCGAGCTCGGCTATTCGGCCTGCGAGACGGCGGCCCGCGACTTTTCCCTCGGCACCGAGGGAGCGGGCACCGGCGCCACCACCGCCCGCCTGAAAGGCGGTCTCGGCTCAGCCTCCGCGGTCCTGGCGAGCGGCATCACCGTCTCGGCGCTCGTCGCCGTCAACGCGCTGGGATCGCCGACGATCGGGGCCACCCCGCACTTCTGGGCCGCGCCCTTCGAGCTCGGCGCCGAGTTCGGCGGCCTCGGCCTGCCGTCCCCCTGGCCGGACGACGCGACGGAGCCCCTCACCAAGTTCGGCGCCGCGGCCGGCGGCCATACCACCATTGCGGTCATCGCCACCGATGCGGTGCTCGACAAGGCCGGCGCAAAGCGGCTGGCGATCTCCGCCCATGATGGCTTCGCCCGTGCCCTCTGGCCGGCGCATACGCCGTTCGACGGCGATCTCGTCTTTGCCCTCGCCACCGGCGGCACCGGGAAGGCGCCCGCCGGCGTCGATCTGGTCAAGCTCGGTGCGGCCGCCACCGCGGTCATGGCCCGCGCCATCGCCCGCGGCGTGCACGCCGCCAGCGCCGCGCCCGGTGACCGGAAACCTGCCTGGCAGGTCGTTCATGCAGCGCCGCCGCCGGCGTGAACACTCGCCGACCGACCCGCCGCTTCTCATCAACACTGCTGCGCGCACCAGCCAGTTTCACGGCCGACCCGCCCGACCGCCGGGCGTCAAACATTGAGACGCCCGGCGGCCTCTGTTATGTCGCATCTCTCGCCATCCCGCACCGCAAGGACGTTCCATGATTCCCCGTTACTCCCGCCCCGACATGGTCGCCATCTGGTCGCAGGAGACGAAGTACCGGATCTGGTTCGAGATCGAGGCGCATGCCTGCGATGCGCTCGCCGAGCTTGGCGTCATTCCAGAGAGTGCCGCCAAGACGATCTGGGAGAAGGGCAATGCCGCGACCTTCGACGTCGACCGGATCGACGAGATCGAGCGCGAGACCAAGCACGACGTCATCGCCTTCCTGACGCACCTCTCCGAGATCGTCGGGCCCGACGCGCGCTTCGTGCACCAGGGCATGACCTCGTCCGACGTGCTCGACACCTGCTTCAACGTCCAGCTCGTTCGCGCCTCCGACCTGATGCTGGCGGATATCGATGGCCTCCTCGCCGCGCTGAAGCGACGGGCGCTGGAACACAAGGACACGGTGACCATCGGCCGCTCGCACGGCATCCATGCTGAGCCCGTGACCTTCGGCATCAAGCTGGCGTTGGCCTATGCCGAGTTCGAGCGCTGCCGCGACCGGCTTGTCGCTGCCCGGGCCGAAATCGCCACCTGCGCCATTTCGGGCGCCGTCGGCACCTTCGCCAACATCGACCCGGCCGTCGAGGAGCATGTCGCCAAGGCGCTCGGCCTGACGCCGGAGCCGGTGTCGACGCAGGTCATCCCGCGCGACCGCCATGCGATGTACTTCGCCACCCTCGGCGTCATCGCCTCGTCGATCGAGCGGCTGTCAACCGAGATCCGCCATCTGCAGCGCACCGAGGTGCTGGAGGCCGAGGAGTATTTCGCGCCCGGCCAAAAGGGCTCGTCTGCCATGCCGCACAAGCGCAACCCGGTGCTGACCGAAAACCTCACCGGCCTCGCCCGCATGGTCCGCTCCTTCGCCATGCCCGCGATGGAGAATGTCGCCCTCTGGCACGAGCGCGACATCTCGCACTCCTCGGTCGAGCGCTATATCGGTCCGGATGCCACCATCACCCTCGACTTCGCGCTGGTGCGGCTGACCTCGGTGATCGACAAGCTCCTGGTCTATCCGGAGCGGATGCTGAAGAACCTCAACCAGTTCAAGGGTCTCGTGCATTCGCAGCGGGTGCTGCTCGCCCTCACCCAGGCAGGCGTCAGCCGTGAGGATTCCTACCGGCTGGTCCAGCGTAATGCGATGAAGGTCTGGGAGCAGAACAAGGACTTCCTCGAGGAGCTGCTGGCCGACCCCGAAGTGACGGCCGCGTTGCCGGAAGCCGAGCTGCGGGAGAAGTTCGACCTCGGCTACCACACCAAGCACGTCAACACGATCTTCCGCCGCGTCTTCGGCGCCTGATCGCAGAACGCCAACGCTTATGATCCTCGCGCTTTGCGCGGGGACTTATGCCTGAACACCAGCGCGCCGGCTGCAGCGCAGCACATCGGGGCGAACAAGCGCCCCCGCTCGGCCGCTACCCCGCTGCCGCCAGTTGCACCTCTTCGTCCAGCGCGATGTCAATCTTGAACATCTGGTGGTCGGAAAACGGCTGGTCGATGATCTCGATCGAGCAGCGGTCGGCAAGGCTCGTCGAGACCAGACAGGTGTCGAGGCTCGCCTGGTAGGGCCCGAAGCGGAAGGTCGGACCGGACAGCTTGTTGGCGTGGACCAGATTCTCCGCCTTCATCAGTGGCGCCAGTTCTGCGTCGCCCGAGAACATGTTGAAGTCGCCGATCAGCATGGTCGGCCCGTCGCGCTCGGCGATCCACCCGGCGATCTGCTCGAACTGCATCGCACGAACCCGCCTGATCAGCGAGCAATGCACGACGAGGACGCGCAGCCCCGAGATGTCGATGTCGTAGACCAGGCGCTTCTTGCCGGCCGCTAGATAGCGCTTGGCGAATGTCACCTCGCGGTTGGCCAAGAAGGCGTTCGACTTGCCGCGCGAAATCGGCGAGCGGATCTTCGCCGTATCGCTGTACTTGTTGTCGATCGTCGCAAAAGCGTGCCCATCCTGGCAGAGCACCGGAAACTGGTCGAAATAGCCGTTGGTGATCGAGCCCTGGTCGATCTCGACGAAGCAGCTGAGATCCGGCTGCAGCCGCCGCATCGTATCGCGCACGAACTGCAGGCTACGCATCTGGGCGGCGCGCGGCGTGTAGATGTGATGGTGGAGACGCGACAAATGGTGGCCAAGCGAGCCATCGATTTCCCGGGAGTAGCCGAGATTGGCATAGACGATTCGCAGCATCAGGCGGCTCGTCCCGCAGCCGGGGTGAGAGCGTCGCCGGAGGAACGGTGCCGTTTGGCATCTGGCTTCAAGGCAATTCTCCTGCTGTCACCACGCCGCGACGCGCCAGCATAACAGCAGACGACACCGTGGGCATGACCCGAATTCTCGGGATAAATGCGGCAGCCGGGCCAGAAGTTCAGCACGTTGAGAGCGTTGCCGCGCCAAAGCCGCAGATGTCACCAATCTGAGCGGACAAGACAGCCGGTTTCGTGCCATGCACGCCGGGGGATATCGAACCCGCGCCGGACCGCGGGGAGATGGGAAAACGTGACGCTGCAATGAACTTCGATTTTTCCGCTTGGTCGATCTGGTCGATCGTCATCACCCTCGTGAACTGGTCGATCATCGTCGGCGCCCTGGTGGTGATCCCGTTCCGGCGATCGCCGGCGGCGGCACAGGGATGGCTGCTGCTGTTCTTCTTCCAGCCTTTCGCAGCCCTTCTGGTCTATTTCTTCATCGGCAATGCCCGCCATCCGAAATGGCGGCGCGAGCGCATCAAGAACGTTCCGTCCGTCGTGCTGAAGGCCGTGGGCGATATTCCCGGCAGCGCCAGCGACGCGGCGATGGCGCTGGAGCCGCGCAGCCGAACGGCCGCCAACCTCGTGCGCAACATCGGCCAGATGCCTTGCGTCTCCGGCAACAGCATCGATCTCGATCCGAACTACAACCGCGTCGTCGACCGCATCACCGGCGACATCGATGCGGCACGGAACCATGCTCATGCGATGTTCTACATCCTTCAGGACGACGAGGCCGGCAACAAGGTGCTGAGTGCGCTGGAGCGCGCAGCGCGGCGCGGGGTGAAATGCCGGCTGCTGATCGACGCCGTCGGCTCCTCGACCGACCGCAACGCCATTGCCCGCCGGCTCGAGGGGACGGGCGTCGAGATCCGGCTGATCCTGCCACTGCGCTTCTGGAACCGCGCGACCCGGGCAGACCTTCGCAACCACCGCAAGATCGTCGTCGTCGACGGCAAGATCGGCTGGGTCGGCTCGCAGAACATGCACCAGATCGAATACGAGCCGAACACCTTCTACCGCGAGGTGATGGCGCGGGTGAAAGGTCCGGTGGTCCTGGAACTGCAGGCGATCTTTATCGGCGACTGGTTCCTCGAGACCGACGAGGACATCTCGACGCCCGACCTGATGCCGACGCCCGAGCGCACCGAGGGCGGCGTTACCGCCCAGGTGATGCCGAGCGGCCCCGACCACCCACTGAGCCGGGTCGATTCGGTGTTTACCGATCTCATCCACGGCGCCCGCGAGAAGGTGGTGCTGACGACGCCCTACTTCATCCCGAACGAGCCGCTGTCTCTCGCGCTGCGCACCGCGGTGGAGAAGGGCGTCGCCGTGACCCTGTTCGTCACCGCGACCACCAACAGCTTCCTCATCGACCATGCCCAGCGCTCCTACTACGACGAGCTGCTGCAGTCGGGCGTCGAGGTCATGCTCTACCGCGAGCGGTTCCTGCACGCCAAGCACCTGTCCATCGACGACGACATCGCCATCATCGGCTCTGCCAACATGGACCGGCGCTCCTTCGAGCTGAACTCGGAAGTGACGCTGATCGCCTATGATGCCGGGGTCGTGCGCCAATTGCGCAAGATCGAGAACGACTACCGGGCGAAGAGCCGCCGGCTGATCGAGGCGGAGTGGAACCAGCGCGGCTTCTTTACCCAGCTCTTCGAGAATGCGACGCGGCTGATCAGCCCGCTGCTCTAGACCGACGGCTGCGCGCTGCAGCTTGACTTCCGCCGCCGCCGCTCGCATGTGCGGCCCATGCGTGTTTCAGAAGCTGATATCCTCGTCATCCCCGGCTATCGCGGCTCGTCGGCGGAGCACTGGCAGACCCGCTGGGAAGGCCGCCTGTCGACGGCACGCCGCGTTCACCAGCGCGAATGGACGAAGCCGGTGCGCGAGGAGTGGGTCGACGCCGTCGCTGCGGCGGTCAACGAAAGCACGCGGCCCGTGGTGCTGGTCGCCCATTCGCTCGGCGTCGCGGCCGCGGTTCTGGCGATCCCGAAATTCAAGCACCGTGTCGCAGGCGCCTTCTTCGTGGCACCGCCGGAGGTCACCAATCCCGGCCTGCGCCCGAAGCATCTGATGACCTTCGGCCCCTACCCGCGCGATCCGCTGCCGTTCCCCTCGATCCTGGTGGCCAGCCGCAATGATCCCTTCTCGTCCGTCGCGGCGGCGGAGGATATCGCGGATGCCTGGGGTTCGATGTTCGTCGACGCCGGCGAGTCCGGCCACCTCAATCAGGACAGCGGACATGGGCCCTGGCCGGAGGGCCTGCTGACCTTCGGCAAGTTCATCTCGAAACTGCCGTTGGAGCCCGAACCCATGCCGGCGATCCCCGGCGAGGACTGAAAGATCAGGCTCAGGCCCAGCGTAGAGTCTCAGGCTCGAACGGCGGCGACCAGCGCCTCGGCTGCAGACTTCAGCAGATTGATGTCGTTTGAGATCGTCGCAAGGCAGTAGCCGTAGCCGCGGTAGCGGCGGGCATCCTCTGCACTCGCGCAATAGATGCCGGCGAACTTGCCGGCAGCTTTGGCCGAGACGGCGATCTTCTGGATCGCCGCTTCGGCAACCGGTCCGTTCGGATCCCAGGTTCCGGTCTCCGACAGGGCGATCGAAAGATCGGAAGGACCGACGAAGACGCCGTCCAGCCCTTCCAGCGCCAGGATGGCATCGAGATTGTCCATGGCCGCCGCCGTTTCGATCATCGCGAAGGCCAGCGTCTCGCGGTTGGCCTCGGCCGTGTAGGCCGTCCGGTCACCGTAGCCGGCGGCATTCGCGTAACCGTGCAGTTCCACCGCCCGCGTCGGCCCGAACGACCTGCTGCCGAGCGGCGCGTATTTCACGGCCTCGACGAAAACTTTCGCATCCGCGACGCTCTCGATCATCGGCATGATGACGGCGGACGCACCGAAATCGAGCGCCCGCGCGGCGTTGGCCCGGTCCTCGATCGGCAGGCGCACCAGCGATGGCTTGCCGATCATGCCCGCCCGCCCGATCGCCGCCGCCATGCTCGCCACGTCGTGCAGTCCATGCTGCATGTCGAGGCAGATCGCGTCGAAGGGCGCCCGCAACAGGGCCTCGTGCACCATCGGATCGGTCAGCGACGACCAGGAGGAGAGGACGAAGCCGTCCCCTTCCAAGGCTTTGCGAAGAGCGGGAAGAGCCATGATCAGGATGCTTTCGCGGTGACGGGACGCGGGAAGTGCCGACCGGCCGATGGAGTTCGCCGGTTGGCGGAGCTAGTTAATCCGCGCGGACCTGCTTCTCCGCCTCGATCAGCAGTTCCGCCATGGTGCGGCGGATGCGGTGCTCGGACTGATCGATCCCGGCCGCATCGAAATCCCGGCGGATCTTATCGTAGACGTCGTTGTCGCCCGGCTTCTCGAAGTCGGACTTCACGACTTCCTGCGCGTACAGCTTGGCTTCGTCTTCCGATTTGCCGAGCTTCTCGGCAGCCCAGAGACCCAGCAGACGGTTTCGGCGCGCCTCGATTCGGAACCGCAGCTCTTGATCATGGGCGTAGCGCGCCTCGAAGTCCGTTTCGCGGCCTGTCATCGACATCGACTTTTCCTCCACAAGCAATTGCAACGCCCGCTCGAACGAGGGACCTGTCTGACATACGGGTTTGTAGAGGGCTTTTGAAGCCGGAACGGGCGTGAATCGGGCCATGCAGCATCTTGTTTCGGGCATCCGGTTCACCAATTGTCGAGGGAGATAATCCCCTTGACACGGGCCGCCATTGTCTGGACCCCCGCTTTGGTCTATTCACGCGCTCGAACGTCAAGCTTCGCGTCGCTTCCCGAGGACGCACCCTCATGCACGATAGAGCACCCCTATGACACGTCGCCGCCGTATCTACGAAGGCAAGGGCAAGATCCTTTACGAGGGCCCCGAGCCGGGCACGCTCGTGCAGTTCTTTAAGGACGATGCGACCGCCTTCAACGCCAAGAAGCACGAGATCGTCGACGGCAAGGGTGTCCTCAACAACCGCATCTCGGAATACATCTTCACCCATCTGAACAAGATGGGCATTCCGACGCACTTCATTAAGCGGCTCAACATGCGCGAGCAGCTGATCAAGGAAGTCGAGATCATCCCGCTCGAGGTCGTGGTGCGCAACATCGCGGCGGGCTCGCTCGCCAAGCGCCTCGGCATCGAGGAAGGCACCGTACTGCCGCGCTCGATCATCGAGTTCTACTACAAGGCCGACGCGCTCGACGACCCGATGGTCTCGGAAGAGCACATCACCGCCTTCGGCTGGGCGAGCCCGCAGGAAATCGATGACATCATGGCGCTCGCCATTCGGGTCAACGACTTCCTCTCAGGTCTTTTCCTCGGCGTCGGCATCCAGCTCGTGGACTTCAAGATCGAGACCGGCCGCCTCTACGAAGGCGACATGATGCGCATCATCGTCGCCGACGAGATCTCGCCGGACAGCTGCCGCCTCTGGGACGTGCAGACCAACGAGAAGATGGACAAGGACCGGTTCCGCCGCGACATGGGCGGCCTCGTCGAGGCCTATCAGGAAGTCGCGCGCCGGCTCGGCATCATGAACGAGAATGAACCACCCCGCCCCTCGGGGCCGGTGCTGGTAAAGTAAGACGGCGGCGCGGCAAGACCGCGCCGCAGCCGGCATCGGCACTCAAACTCGTCTATTCCCGCGACAGGCTGATCCAGTAGGCCAGCCGGTCGCGGACAGGCTGATACACTGATCGAATTCTCAACGAACAGGCAGGCACAGTGATCAAGGCGCGCATCGTCGTTACCCTCAAGAACGGCGTCCTCGACCCGCAAGGCAAGGCGATCGAGGGCGCTCTCGGCAGCCTCGGCTTCGATGGCGTCGGCGCCGTCCGCCAGGGCAAGGTGTTCGACGTCGTGCTCGACGGCGATGACCGCACTGCCGCCGAGGCCCAGCTAAAGGACATGTGCGCCAAGCTTCTGGCCAACACCGTCATCGAGAATTATACTGTGGAGATCGCGTAAAGGTTGTCCCGGAGGGTGCCATGGCCGATGTCACGAATGAGCTGCTCTACGAACTGATGAAGGAGTTTCATCAGCGGTTCGACAAACTGGATCTGCGCCTCACAGAGGTTAAATCTGAGCTTCAGTCGATCCGTGGGCACATCGCCTCCGTCAACAGCGACGTTCACAACATTTACGGCGTTCTGGCACGCTACGAGACGCGGCTGGACCGGATCGATCGCCGTCTCGACCTGCGCGAACTGGCCGAGCCCTCGGGGTCGTACGACCCGCACCCCTGAGCCCGGCGCTCGGCGTTCTGTCCAGCGGCACCGTCCTCGACGAGGGTGATGCCGCTGTTTCCATTTCCGGGCTCTCGGGGCCCGTCCTGACTCTCCTTCCGGACCATGCCGGCCCGGCCATACTCTCCAATGGTTGCCGTCGCCCATGAAAACTGCCGTCGTCCTTCTCCCCGGCCTCAACCGCGACCGCGACATGATCGCCGCGCTGACGACGATCACCGGCACCCCGCCGCTGACCGTCTGGCAGACCGACACCGAGGTTCCCGACGTCGACCTGATCGTCGTGCCCGGTGGCTTCTCCTTCGGCGACTATCTGCGCTGTGGCGCCATCGCCGCACGCTCGCCGGTGATGCGCGCCGTCGCCGACAAGGCGGCCCAGGGCGTCTCGGTGCTCGGCGTGTGCAATGGCTTCCAGATCCTCTGCGAGGCGGGCCTCCTCCCGGGCGCGCTGATGCGCAACACGACGCTGCGCTTCGTCTGCCGCGAGGTGAAGCTCGAGGTCGTCAATGCCGCGACCCGCTTCACCACCGCTTACGCCCCCGGCCAGATCATCCGCTGCCCGGTCGCGCACCATGACGGCAACTACTTCGCCGACGACGAGACGCTCGACCGCCTGCACGGAGAGGACCGCGTCGTCTTCCGCTATGCCGAGGGCACGAACCCGAACGGCGCGACACGCGACATCGCCGGCATCGTCAACGAAGCCGGCAACGTGCTCGGCCTGATGCCGCATCCCGAAAACCTGATCGAGCCCGAGCACGGCGGCACCGACGGCCGCGGCATCTTCGAAAGCGCCCTTGGCCTCGTCCGGGGAATTGCCGCATGAGCGTGGATCCGTTCCGTACCCTGCTCGTCCTGGGCTTTGTCACCGGCATCGTCGCCCTCTCCGCCTGCAGCACCCCTGCCCCTGCGGTGAGAACCGCTCCGCCTGTAACAAAGGCCGAGTCCGGCCTCGACCGCATGGAGCGCGTGACGCTCGCAGCCAACCGCTGCTGGTTCAAGTCGAACGATCCGGCATTCGCGCGCTACAGTCTCGCGCCCGAGCTCTCCTCGTTCTCCGGCAAGCCGCGGTTCCTCCTGGTGCCAAAGGGCCGCCCTGAGGCGAAGCCGCTGCTCGTCGTCGAGGCGCAGCCCGGCTCGCGTGGGCTATCGACCTATGGGCCGCTGATGGGCACCGGCATCGCCGGCCGCGTCGACGCCGACATTCGCCGCTGGAATGCCGGCGGCCGAGCCTGCGATGCGTAGTGGCGCCCTGCGCCGCCGTCCGGCGGTCGCCGCCGCGTTGGCCCTCTCGGCGGGACTTTCCGGCTGCGTCTACGCCACGGCCGATGTCAGGACCTTCTCGATCGAACCGCTCGAGGTCGCCGAGGCATCCGAGGATCTGCGGCCGACGCCGACCGAGGCGGCCTATGCCCGCGATACCGCCCGGGTCGTATTCAAGCGCCGTGACGGCGAGCGGAGTACGCGCTTTGTCTCGGCGGATCCGCGCGAGGGCTACGCCCTCTGCCTTCGCGCCGACAGGCAGTACGCGCTTCTGGTCTTCCAGCGCCGTGTCTTCGCCGCGGCAATCTCGCAGGCCGAGGACGATGCCTCGATCCTGCGGTCGGCGGCCGATACAGCCGTCTGCCGCGGCGTCGCCGACTGGACGCGGGTCTGACGCCCCGGTCGGCGCCACCAAGATGAAACGGACGGGCCATCCCGCCCAACACCCCTGACGCCCCGGCGCACGGAGACTGCCATGACCGAGATCACCATCACGCCCGAGATCGTCGCCGCGCACGGGCTGAAGCCCGACGAGTACCAGCGCATCCTCGACCTCATCGGCCGCGTGCCGCTGATCACCGAGCTCGGCATCTTCTCGGCGATGTGGAACGAGCACTGCTCCTACAAGTCGTCGAAGCGCTGGCTGAAGACGCTGCCGACCAAGGGCGTGCGCGTCATCCAGGGCCCCGGCGAGAACGCCGGCGTCGTCGACATCGGCGACGGCGACTGCGTGGTCTTCAAGATGGAGAGCCATAACCACCCGTCCTACATCGAGCCCTACCAGGGCGCGGCGACGGGAATCGGCGGCATCCTGCGCGACGTCTTCACCATGGGCGCCCGGCCGATCGCGGCGATGAATGCGCTGCGCTTCGGTGCCCCCGACCATCCGAAGACCCGGCACCTCGTCGCCGGTGTCGTTGCCGGCATCGGCGGCTACGGCAATGCCTTCGGCGTGCCGACAGTCGGCGGCGAGGTCAACTTCCATCCCCGCTACAACGGCAACTGCCTGGTCAACGCCTTCGCGGCAGGCCTCGCGAAGACCGACGCGATCTTCCTCTCCGAAGCCAAGGGCGTCGGGCTCCCCGTCGTCTACCTCGGCGCCAAGACCGGCCGCGACGGCGTCGGCGGCGCGACCATGGCATCTGCCGAGTTCGATGCCGACATCGAGGAGAAGCGCCCGACCGTGCAGGTTGGCGACCCCTTCACCGAGAAGTGCCTGCTGGAGGCCTGCCTCGAGCTGATGAAGACCGGCGCGGTCATCGCCATCCAGGACATGGGCGCCGCCGGCCTCACCTGCTCGGCCGTGGAAATGGGCGCCAAGGGTGGCCTCGGCATTGAGCTCGACCTCGACAAGGTGCCGGTGCGCGAGACGCACATGACGCCGTACGAGATGATGCTGTCGGAGAGCCAGGAGCGCATGCTCATGGTGCTCGAGCCGTCGAAGCAGGCGGTTGCCGAGGCGATCTTCGTCAAGTGGGGCCTCGACTTCGCCGTCGTCGGCATCACCACCGACGATCTGCGTTTCCGCGTGCTGTTCCAGGGCGTGGAAGTGGCGAACCTGCCGATCCGCGAACTCGGCGACGAGGCGCCGGAATACGATCGCCCGTGGATCGAGCCGGTTCCGCCGAAGACGGTGCATGCGGCCGACCTCGCCGAGCACGAGCGTTACGACGAGATCCTTTTGAAACTGATGGGCTCGCCCGACATCGCCTCGCGGCGCTGGGTGTTCGAGCAGTACGACACGCTGATCCAGGGCAACTCTCTGCAGCGGCCCGGCGGCGACGCCGGCGTCGTGCGCGTGGACGGCCACGCCACCAAGGCGCTCGCCTTCACCAGCGACGTGACGCCGCGCTATTGCGAGGCGGATCCCTTCCAGGGTGGCATGCAGGCGGTCGCCGAATGCTGGCGCAACCTCACGGCCGTCGGCGCCGAGCCACTGGCCGCCACCGACAACCTCAACTTCGGCAATCCGGAGAAGCCCGAGATCATGGGCCAGCTGGTGCGGGCCATCCAGGGCATCGGCGCGGCCTGCGAGGCGCTGGGCTTCCCGATCGTTTCGGGCAACGTCTCGCTCTACAACGAGACCCAAGGCCAAGGCATCCTGCCGACCCCGACGATTGGCGGCGTCGGCCTGATCGACGACCGCTCGAAGACCGCCCGCGTCGGCGGCATGGTCGAAGGCGACACGCTGTTCCTTGTCGGCGTTCCCGGCGCACATCTCGGCGCTTCGATCTACCTACGCGAGATCGAGGGCCGCGAGGACGGCGCCCCGCCGCCGGTAGACCTTGCCGAGGAGAAGCGCAATGGCGATTTCGTGCGAAATCTCATCCGCAGCGGCCGCGTCGTCGCATGCCACGACGTCTCCGACGGCGGCCTCGCGGTGACGCTGGCGGAAATGTGCATCGCGGCAAACCTCGGCGCGACGGTCGACCTCGGTGCCGGCGCGGCTCACGCACTGCTGTTCGGCGAGGACCAGGCGCGCTACGTCGTCGCGCTCTCCGCTGCGGCGGCGACGACCCTGGCGAACGATGCGGCAGCGGTTGGCGTCACCCTGCAGCGGCTCGGCACCGTCGGCGGCGACAGGCTGACGATCGAGGCGCGGCTTCAGGTTCCCGTCGCCGACCTCACCGTCGCGCACGAGACCTGGTTCCCCGACTACATGTCCGGCAGCCTGCCGCTGGCCGAAGCCGCCGAGTAGGGGCGGACAGCGCCGCTCGTTCGATTGATCACACCGGGGGAAGCGCCTATCTTCCCGTCGACAAGGGCTGCCCGGCGGCCACAGCACAGGAGAAGCGCCTGATGGCGATGAACGCCCATGACATCGAGAAGATGATCAAGGACGGTATCCCCGATGCCGAGGTCACCATCCGCGACCTCGCGGGCGACGGCGATCACTATGCGGCGGAAGTCGTGGCGGAGAGCTTTCGCGGCAAGTCGCGCGTCCAGCAGCACCAGATGGTCTATCAGGCGCTGCAGGGCAACATGGGCGGCATCCTGCATGCCCTGGCCCTTCAAACCAGCGCCCCGAAGTAATATGTTGAGGATATGAGCGGCCCCGACGAGTCCCGTCCCGACAATGTTGCAAGCCACACGCTGGAATTGCTTCGCCGCGTCGACAGGCGGCTCGTCGAGTTGGACACACGTTTCGTCCAGATCGTTGATATCCTATCGAGGCAGCAGACGAGGCTTGAGCGGATCGAACGCGATGTCGGCGAAATCAAGTTCGACATGGCGATCATGGAAAACAATATTCTGAATCGAATGACCGACGGCTTTTTCGCATCAAGCAGGATCGGTGACATCGACGATCGTCTTACGGCGCTAGAACAGGCGTCGCGCAACCATCCGTCGCCACAATAAGAAGGACCTGACATGACCGGCATCAACGACTGGATCGACAACGAAGTGAAGACCAACGACATCGTCGTCTTCATGAAGGGCACCCCCGCCTTCCCGCAGTGCGGCTTTTCCGGACAGGTGGTCCAGATCCTCGACTACATGGGGGTCACCTACAAGGGCGTGAACGTCCTCGACTCGGCCGAAATGCGGCAGGGCATCAAGGACTACGGCCAGTGGCCGACCATTCCCCAGGTCTACGTGAAGGGCGAGTTCGTCGGAGGCTCCGACATCCTGCGCGAAATGTTCCAGGCCGGCGAACTGAAGGATTTCTTCGCCGAAAAGGGCGTCTCGACCACCGTGCCGTCCCCTGCCACGGCCTGATCAGAGGCTTCATTCCTGTTCGACTGGAAAGCCCGCTCATTGAGCGGGCTTTCGCTATTTTGGGGATGTCCCGTGCGTCTCATGCGCCCCGGCAGGCGACGCGCCTAATCGACGATCCCCCGGACACCCTCCGTTACTAAGATCAGCTTGCAAATATCCATAGCGGCGGTATCTAAATCGCATCCGCCGGAAAGGATCTGACATGTCGAACGCGCCGAGCCGCAGTGCTGCGCTGGGGCTACCCTATTGGGAGCTCGTCACCATGGTCGCCGCGATGATGGCGCTGAACGCCGCCGCGATCGACATCTTCATCCCCGCGCTGCAGCAGATCGGCAGCGCGCTCGACGTCGCGACCGGCAACCAGCGCCAGTTCGTCATCACTGCCTACGTCATCGGCTTCGGCACCGCGCAGATCGTCTACGGCACGCTGTCCGACAGGTTCGGACGCCGCCCCGTGCTGTTCTTCGGCCTTGCCGTCTACATCCTCGCCTCGTTCACCGCAATCTTCTCGCCGAGCTTCGGCGCCCTCCTCGCCTTGCGCGCGCTCCAGGGCGTCGGTGCCGCCGCAACGCGGGTCATCGCTGTCTCGATCGTGCGCGACTGTTTTGGCGGCGCCCGCATGGCGAGCGTCATGTCGCTGGTGATGATGGTGTTCATGGCCGTTCCGGTCGTCGCACCGAACGTCGGTCAGCTGATCATGAACTTTGGCAGCTGGCAGGAGATCTTCCTCGTCACCGGCGTGTTCGGCACCATTGTCCTCGTCTGGACCGCCTTCCGGCTGCCGGAAACGCTGCATCCCGAGGACCGCCTGCCGCTGACCCTCAAGCGGACGGCCGGCGCCTTCCGCATCGTCCTGACGAACCGCCGCTCGTTCGGCTACACGCTGGCGACGGCGCTGATCTTCGGCGTGCTGTTCGGCTTCATCAACCAGGCCGAGCAGGTCTACACCGGCATCTACCATCTCGGCCCGTCGTTCACGCTCTACTTTTCGATGGTCGCGATCTTCATGGCCTCGGCCTCCTTCACCAATTCCCGGCTGGTCGAGCGGTTCGGGATGCGGCGCCTGTCGCATGGTGCGCTGCTGATCTTCACGATCCTCAGCATTGCCCAGCTGGCTCTGTCGACCGCCCTTGGCGGGGCCATGCCTTTCGGCCTGTTCCTGCCGATGATGACGCTGACATTCTGCATGTTCGGCTTCATCGGCAGCAACTTCAACGCCCTCGCGCTCGACCCGCTGGGCCATGTCGCGGGCACCGCATCCTCGGTCCTCGGCTTCATGCAGACGCTGGGTGGCGGGCTGCTCGGGGCCTTGATCGGCTATTGCTACAACGGGACGCTGATGCCGCTCTATGCCGGCTTCACCATCCTTTCGCTCGGCTCGATCGCCTGCGTCCTCTACGCCGAGCGCGGCCGCCTGTTCGATCGCCCGCGCGAGCGGCACGAGCACGTTGCGGAGGCGTCCGGGCAGACGCCAGCCGAGTAAGGTTTGCCTACCAGTCGAACCAGCACGTCGGCGTAGACGCGCTGGTTGGATTGCAAAATCCCTAGCCGCGGCCGGGATGGATCGTGTTGCTTAGCGCGTGCCAGCTGTCCTCGTCGGTCGCGCACAGCAACCCGCCGTCGACATGCTGCGGCGGGTAGGCCGAGCCGTCGTGGCGCCGGACGTAGCCGCCGGCCTCCTCGATGATCAGCGCGCCAGCGAGATGATCCCAGGGCATCAGCTTGTGATAGATGGCGAAGTGCAGGTGCCCTGTGCCAGCCAGCCGGTACTCGTGCCCCGCACAGCGGAAGTTGCCGACAACCTTCACTGCCGCGAGGTGCGACAGCAGCGCCCGGCGCTCCGCCAGCGGCAGCGACGATCCCGAGGCCATGCCGACCATTTCCGACACGGAGACTGCGGGCGCCACGGTCTGGCGGATCGCCTCGCCATCGGGGCGCTTTAGGAAGGTCCCGGCGCCCTTCTCCGCAATCACGAAGTCATCGCCGAGCGGATCGTAGATGATCCCCGCAACGGTCTCGCCCTTCCACACCACGGCCGCCATGACCGCGAACAGCGGCGCGCCCGAGGCGAAGTTGGCGGTGCCGTCGATCGGGTCGACGACGATCGAGAGTTCCGCTGTTCCGACGCTCGCAAGCTTGCCCTCGTCAGCGGCCACGCCCTCCTCGCCGACGAAGTTCGCCTGCGGCCAGAGCCGGGCGCATTCCGCCGAAATGAAACGCTCGGCGGCCTCGTCGGCCTCCGTCACGAGGTCGATGGCCGAGGTCTTCTGCCTGATGTCGCCGCTGCCGAGGCGGCGGAATCGCGGCATGATCTCGGTGTGCGCCGCATTGCGGAGCACAGTGGCGAGCTGGTCGATGTCGATGGGACTCAATGCGTCATTCCTGCTGCTGGAGCTTCTCGGGCAAGAAGCGAATCGCGTCTTCTGGACGAACGAAACCCTACCCGCCGCGGATGTCAGTCAGATGCGCCGGCCATCGGGCGGTCGGCGCCGAGGCTGGCGAAGTCGAAGAGCTTGGGGTCGAGGAGGTGGCTCGGCGCAACGTTCGACAGCGCCCGCAGGATGGTGTCCTTGCGGCCGGGAAAGCGCTGCTCCATCTCGGCCAGCATCGCCTTGGTGGCATTGCGCTGCAGCCCGTCCTGGCTGCCGCAGAGGTCGCAGGGGATGATCGGGAAGCCGAGTGCCGCCGTGAACTTGCCGATGTCGTCCTCGGCAGAGCGGATCAGCGGGCGAAGCACCGTGATGTCGCCCTCGTCGTTCAGGAGCTTCGCCGGCATCGCCGACATTCGCCCGCCGTGGAAGAGGTTGAGGAAGAAGGTCTCGAGACAGTCCTCGCGGTGATGTCCGAGCACCAGTGCCTCACAGCCCTCCTCCCGCGCGATGCGATAGAGGTGGCCGCGCCGGAGACGCGAGCAGAGCGCGCAGTAGGTCGCGCCCGCAGGGACCTTCTCCTTCACCACCGAATAGGTGTCGCGGTATTCGATGCGGTGCGGAATGCCGTGCGCGGTGAGGAAGTCCGGCAGCACGTGCTTCGGGAAGTTCGGCTGGCCCTGGTCGAGGTTGCAGGCGAGCAGGTCGACCGGCAGCAGCCCCCGCCATTTGAGGTCGGACAGCAGCGCCAGCAGCGCGTACGAATCCTTGCCGCCAGAAATGCCGACCAGCCAGCGGGCGCCGGGCCGCACCATGCCGGCGGTCTCGATCGTTTCCCTGACCTCGCGCAGCAGCCGCTTTCGCAGCTTCTTGAACCCGACCGAGTCCGGCGCTGCGCGCATCAGCGGATGGGCGCCGTCACCGGTCACCTCCTCCGGCGCTGCGATGGTCTCGGGCTGAAAGTCGTCGAGCATATCGGGCTCCTCTGGTGGGCCGAGGCTTACAGGACGGCGCGGTGAAAAACAAAAGCCGGACGGCGCGGCGGCTGTTCCGCCAACGAAAAAGGCCGCCCCGAGGGACGGCCTTCTCCAGATATCGCCGAGGCGAAGATCTTAGCGCGAGTAGAATTCGACGACGAGGTTCGGTTCCATCTGCACGGCGTAAGGAACGTCGGCGAGGCCCGGAACGCGCTGGTAGGTCGCGACCATCTTCTGGTGATCCGCCTCGATGTAATCGGGAACGTCGCGCTCGGCGAGCTGCGTCGCCTCGAGGACGATCGCCAGCTGCTTCGACTTCGGACGGATCTCGATCACGTCGCCGGCCTTGCAGAGGTACGAGCCGATGTTGGTGCGCACGCCGTTGACGTTGATGTGGCCGTGGTTGACGAACTGGCGGGCCGCGAACACGGTCGCCACGAACTTCGAACGGTAGACGACGGCGTCGAGGCGGCTCTCGAGCAGGCCGATCAGGTTCTCCGAGGTGTCGCCCTTGCGGCGCGCGGCTTCCTCGTAGGTCTTGCGGAACTGCTTCTCGGAAACGTCGCCGTAGTAGCCCTTGAGCTTCTGCTTGGCGCGCAGCTGCACGCCGAAGTCGGAGACCTTGCCCTTGCGGCGCTGGCCGTGCTGGCCGGGGCCGTACTGGCGACGGTTGACCGGGGACTTCGGGCGTCCCCAGATGTTCTCGCCCATGCGGCGATCGATTTTGTACTTGGATTCGGCGCGCTTTGTCATCGCATTTCCTTCAAACGAAAAACCCGGGCGGACCATCCGACCGGGCGAGGAAACGCGCCCTCCTCTGCCCGCCGGCGGCGGACTGACAGAACTACCCCTGCAGCGAAGCCGGGCAATTCACGGGACACGTTAAAAACCGATCGCACCCGAGGCGCGACCGGTTGGGCTCTGGGTAGTCAGATGAAGGAAATAAGTCAAGCCGAGGCGACGATTCAGTATTTGCCGATGACGTAGAGCGCGTGGATCACGCCGGGCAGCCAGCCGCACAGCGTCAGCAGGCAGTTGATCCAGAAGTGCTTGCCGAGACCGACCTGCGTGAACACCGCGACCGGCGGCAGGAAGATGGCGATGATGATGCGGATGATATCCATGGAGCGTGTCCCGGTTTCTCGATGCAGCCCGAACGTTTGCGCAGCGCACACGTTCCGCCCCCTGCACCGCAGGCCAACGGAACCTGCCCAGCCGCTAGCCTGCCGACGCCGTGTCTTGCGCTACAGCGCCAGTCCGAAACCGTGGATCAGCCGCGTCGTCAGGTAGTCCGGTGGACCCGCGGTGAAGATCGCCCGGTCGAACCCGTCGGGCAGCGCCGACACCGATGCCGGCAGCAGCTTCAACGCCTGGCGGGCGATCGCCTCGGCGGGGTCGAGCCAGTCCACCGGCCAGGGTGCCAGCTTGCGGAAGACGTTGGCGAGAAATGGATAGTGCGTGCAGGCGAGGACGACGATGTCCGTGCGCTTTCCCTCGCTCTCGAAGAAGCAGGCATCGATCTCGCCGCGGACCGCGTCTGCCTCCAGGCTGGCGCCCCGCAGATGCGCTTCCGCCATGGCCGCAAGGTTCTTCGAGCCGACCAGGCGGACATGGCACTGCTGGGCAAACTGCGAAATCAGCCCGCGGGTATAGTCGCGTTTCACAGTGCCGGGCGTCGCCAGCACGCTGACGAGGCCCGACCGCGTGCGCTCGGCCGCAGGCTTGATCGCTGGCACCGTGCCGACGAACGGGATCTGGAAACGCGCGCGGAGCGCCGGCAGGACCAGCGTCGAGGCGGTGTTGCAGGCGATCACCGCGAGCTCGGGATCGTGCGTCTCGATCAGCACGGCGAAGAGATCGCAGATCCGTTTTATCAGCGCGTCCTCCTCCCAGTCGCCATAGGGGAAGCCCGCATCGTCTGCGACGTAGACGAAGGAACGGTCGGGCATCACCGTACGGAGTTCGCGCAGCACCGTCAGTCCGCCGATGCCGCTGTCGAACACCAGCACCGGCCGCTGCTTCAGCGCCTTCACCCGCTCCAGCACCTCGGCGAACTGGTCGCTCATCGCGCCCCCTTGGCCATCCGGCGCTCGATATGGCGCAGCATGCCCCGCATCGTCCGCACTTCCTGCTCGCTGAAACTGGCGCGGGTGAGGATGGTGCGGACCTTCTGCGACATCGCCGCCCGCTTCTCCTCGGGGTGGAAGTAGTTGGCCTGATCGAGCGTCGCCTCGAGATGGCCGAGGAAACGGAAGAGGTCTTCCTTCTCCGCCGGCGCAACCTCGGGAGCGGCAAAGCGCGGCCCTTCGACCAGCGCCTGTCCGGCCGCCATCTGGCCCGAACGCATCCATTCATAGCTCATCAGAAGAACCGCCTGGGCGATGTTCAGCGAGGCGAAGGCCGGGTCGACCGGGAAGGTGACGATCTCGTCGGCCATGCCGACTTCCTCGTTGTTCAGCCCAAAACGCTCCCGCCCGAACAGGATCCCTGCCCGCTGGCCGGCGGAGATGCGGGCGCGCAGCTCCTGTCCCGCCGAGTCGGGCCCCCGCACGGGCTTGAAGCTGTCGCGCGGACGGGCCGTGGTGGCGAAGAGATAGGTGAGATCGGCCACGGCCGCCTCGACGGTCTCGTACACCCGCGCGGCCTCGATCACGTGCACTGCGCCGGAGGCCGCCGCGCTCGCGCGCTCGTTCGGCCAGCCATCGCGCGGTGCGACGAGACGGAGGTCGCGCAGGCCGAAATTCGCCATCGCCCGCGCCACCATGCCGATGTTCTCGCCAAGCTGCGGCTCGACCAGCACGATCGCCGGCGATGCCGCCAGTTCCTCGCCGGCAGCCATCAGCCGTTCCCTGCGGTTTGTTCCTGCCACGTGTCTCTCCTGTGTCGCCCGCTGATACCCCGCCGCGCACCGCCGGCCAAGAGGAGCGCGAACAGATGCTTGGAGACGTCAGCGGATTCGCCGTGACAGCACGGTGATTCAGAGCGTGAAGCCGTCGACCGCCTCGAAGGCCTCCCGCCGGATGCCCTCGGGATCGGCTTCCACGCGGTCCGCCGTGTCGAAGATCTTCGTCTCCCGGCGCTCGATTGTATAGGCCGGCCATTCGGCACCGGGGGCGCCGTTCCGGACGAAAGCCAGCCAGTGGTCGCGCATCCGTTCCGCCAGCGCGTAGCGGCGGTGATCCGGCAGCATGCCGAGATAGATCCAGCGGAACGGCTTTAGGAAATCCTCGAACAGCAGCGGCAGGTCGACCGAGTGCGTGGCGCCGAGCTTCGACAGCAGACCCTTCGCCCGCCAGTCCAGCCGGTAGGCGAAGGTCGGCGCCCGCGCGGCTTGCGTCTCGGCCAGATGCACCGAGGGAATGCGGAACATGATGTCGGTGCCGAAGGCGATGCGACCGTCCCGCGTGTCGGGATAGAGCGCCTTGACGATCCCGGCGCGCTCCGGCCCGGCATCCGCCGCCACCGCGGCGGCCAGCGCCGCATGGTCCGCCCGCACCGGAAAGATCGGCAGGTCGGTGAAAAAGGAGAACTCGTCGCGGTTGGTGCCGATCAGCAGCGGCACCGGCTGCATTGCCTGATAGAGCCCTGGCAGCGACAGAGCCGGCACCAGCGTTCCGTCGACATAGGGCCGCGACAGGATGCCGGAATGGCGCCCGCGCAGCTTCGCCGCCACCGCGCCGAAGGCATCGGGCGACAACGGGAACAGGCGGTCCGGATCGCCTCGGGCACCGAGCGCGCCGAGGACATCCTCCGCCACCCGCACCGCCGCCTCGCGGGGATAGAAGAGGTTGAGCCCGCCGGACTGCAGGATGGCGCGGTGATAGAGCGGCCAGGACGGCCGGTGCACCAGATGGAAGGCCGCCGAGACCGCACCCGCCGATTCGCCGGCGATGGTCACTTGGTCCGGATCGCCGCCGAAAGCTGCGATGTTGTCGCGCACCCATTCCAGCGCCATCACCTGGTCCTGCAGGCCGGCATTGGCGGTGAACCGCGGATCGCTCGGAAACAGCTCGCCGAAGGCGTTGAAGCCGACGAGGCCGAGGCGGTAGTTCAGCGTGACCACCACCACGTCGCCGCGCCGCACCAGCTCGTCGCCGGGATATTGCGCACCGGCCCCGATGACGAAGCCGCCACCGTGCAGGAAGACCAGCACCGGTCGTCGCCCCGCCGTGCCCGGCGTCCAGACGTTGAGGTTCAGGCAGTCCTCGTCAAACCGGCTGAGGGTCCCGGCGATCCTCGCCAGCGCTTCCGGCAGCATCCGCTTCTGCGGCGCCGCGGGGCCATAGGCGAGCGCGTCGAATCGGACCTCGAAGCGCTCCTTTCGCCGCGGCGGGGCAAACCGTCCGTCCCCGGTCGGCGGCTCGGCATAGGGAATGCCGAGGCATGCGAGCACGCCGCCCGCGCGGCGGCCCCGGATGGCACCGCAGGGTGCCTCGACGGTTTCAAGCATGGCGCTGGCTTCCCCGGATAGGTTTCTCTCTGGCTGGAATGCGGCAGCGTCCCCGACGTTGCGCGATCGCCCCTTGCCGAGCAGCGGGCGCTTTGCCTCGGCGAATGGCGATGGTATAGGCCGGCCACGCCCGCGAGGGGACTCCCACCCCTCGGACCCGAGACGGCCATATGGCCCGATCCTGAAACCCAAGGAAATATTCGATGGCGAAGATCAAGGTAGCCAACCCGGTCGTGGAACTCGACGGCGACGAGATGACCCGGATCATCTGGCAGTTCATCAAGGACAAGCTGATCCACCCCTATCTCGACATCAACCTCGAATACTACGATCTCGGCATCGAGAACCGCGACGCCACCTCCGACCAGGTGACCATCGACGCCGCCCACGCCATCCAGAAGCACGGCGTCGGCGTGAAGTGCGCCACCATCACCCCCGACGAGGAGCGGGTGAAGGAGTTTTCGCTGAAGAAGATGTGGAAGTCGCCGAACGGCACCATCCGCAACATCCTCGGCGGCGTCATCTTCCGCGAGCCGATCATCGCCAAGAACGTGCCCCGCCTCGTGCCCGGCTGGACCAAGCCCGTCATCGTCGGCCGCCATGCCTTCGGCGACCAGTACAAGGCGACCGATTTCAAGTTCCCCGGCAAGGGCAAGCTGTCGATCAAGTTCGTCGGCGAGGACGGCCAGACGATCGAGCACGAGGTGTTCGACGCGCCGAGCGCCGGCGTCGCCATGGCGATGTACAACCTCGACGATTCCATCCGCGACTTCGCCCGGGCGTCGCTGACCTATGGCCTGCAGCGCGGCTACCCGGTCTACCTCTCGACCAAGAACACCATCCTCAAGGTCTATGACGGCCGCTTCAAGGACATCTTCGAGGAGGTCTACAAGGCCGAGTTCGAGGCGAAGTTCAAGGAAGCCAAGATCACCTACGAGCACCGCCTGATCGACGACATGGTGGCATCCAACCTCAAATGGTCGGGCGGCTACGTCTGGGCCTGCAAGAACTACGACGGCGACGTCCAGTCCGACACGGTCGCGCAGGGCTTCGGTTCGCTCGGCCTGATGACCTCGGTGCTCCTCACCCCGGACGGCATGACCGTCGAGGCCGAGGCCGCGCACGGCACCGTGACCCGCCACTACCGCCAGCACCAGCGCGGCGAGGAGACCTCGACCAACCCGATCGCCTCGATCTTCGCCTGGACGCAAGGCCTGAAGCACCGCGCCAAGCTCGACGGCAATGCCGAACTGAAGCGCTTCTCCGAGACGCTGGAGAAGGTCTGCGTCGACACCGTCGAGTCCGGCTTCATGACCAAGGACCTCGCGCTGCTGATCGGCCCCGACCAGCCCTGGCTCTCCACCACCGGCTTCCTCGATAAGATCGACGCCAACCTCAAGACCGCCATGGCCTGAGGCCTCGCCTCACCCCGCCAGAACGCAGAAAGCCCGGCAGCGATGCCGGGCTTTTTCGTGTGTCGGATAGATCCGGTCGGAAAGTGAGAAAACAAACTGACCGCACGGATTGGCAGGTCGAGCGCTTTCTGACGGTTGCGGTTTAAACGGAAGAGCCGCGAGGCCGCAACTGCTTCTTCGCCCCTCCGGGGAGAAGTGGCCGGCAGGCCGATGAGGGGGGCGGCGGCGCTCCCCTCATCCCGCTGCCGCGACCTTCTCCCCGGAGGGGCGAAGAACGCAGCTGGGCTGTTGCACCAACTATACAAAACGCCCCGGCATTCGCCTCGCCCGGCTGCTCTTCAGCCGAACCGCAAGGCCATCCGCTTAACCTGCAGCCAGTCCTGCCTCCACCGCCGCAACCGCAGCTTCCGCCTTGTCGCCATCCGGGCCGCCGGCCTGCGCCATGTCCGGACGGCCGCCGCCGCCCTTGCCGCCGATGGCTTCGGCGGCGAGCCGGACGAGCGCGACAGCATCGATGCGGGCGGTGAGATCGGCGGTGACGCCGACGACGACGCTGGCCTTGCCCTCGGCCACCGCGACGAAGACGACGACGCCGGAACCGAGCCCGGTCTTCGCCTCGTCGACGAGGCCCTTCAGATCCTTGGCGGCGACGCCGTCGAGAACCCGGCCGAGGAAGCTGACGCCGCCGACATCCTTCGCCGCCGATCCACCGGCGACGCCCGCGCTGCCGTCGCCGGCCAGCGCCAGGCGCTTCTTCGTCTCCGCGAGTTCGCGCTCCAGCCGCTTGCGCTCGTCGACCAGCGCATCCAGCCGGTCCGCGACGTCGGCAGGCGCCGCCCGCAGCGCCGCGGCCATGCGCTTCACCCTTGCATCTTGCTCCAACAGGTAAGCGCGCGCGGCTGCCCCGGTCAGCGCCTCGATACGGCGGACGCCGGCGCCGACGGCGGTTTCCGCGACCACGTGGACGAGACCGATATCGCCGGTCGCGGTGACATGCGTGCCACCGCAGAGTTCCAGCGAATACGGCTTGCCGGCCTTCTCGCCCTCTTCGGCGATGCCCATCGACACCACCCGGACCTCGTCGCCGTACTTCTCGCCGAACAGCGCCATCGCGCCCTCGGCCACGGCGTCGTCGACGGCCATCAGCCGGGTCGAGACCGCCGCGTTCTGCAGCACGATCTGGTTGGCCAGCCGCTCGACCTCCGCGACTTCAGTCGGCGCGAGGGGCTTCGGGTGCGAGAAGTCAAAACGCAGCCGCTCGGCCGAGACCATCGAACCCTTCTGGGCGACATGGGTGCCCAGCACCTCGCGCAAGCCCTCGTGCAGCAGATGCGTCGCCGAGTGGTTGGCGCGGATCTTCGTCCGGCGGGCATGATCGACCACGAGCTCCAGCGGCGCCCCGGTCTTCAGCGTTCCCGTCGCGACGCGCCCGCGGTGCACGAAGAGGCCACCCGCCAGCTTCTGCGTGTTGGTGACCTCGACGCTGACGCCCTCGCCGCGCACGACCCCGGTATCGCCGAGCTGGCCGCCGGACTCGGCGTAGAACGGCGTCTGGTTGACGACGATCGCAACCTCCGTGCCGGCCGCAGCCGAGGTGACCTCGGCGCCATCAGCGACGATCGCCAGCGCGACGCCCTCGGCCTGCTCGGTGTCGTAGCCCAGAAACTCGGTCGGGCCGACGCGATCGCGAACACCGAACCACACCGTCTCCGACGCCGTCTCGCCCGAACCGGCCCAGCTGGCACGCGCCTCGGCCTTCTGCCGGTCCATCGCCGTCTTGAACGCGTCGACGTCGACGTCGATGCCGCGCTGGCGCAGCGCGTCCTGGGTGAGGTCCAGCGGAAAGCCGTAGGTGTCGTAGAGCTTGAACGCGGTCTCGCCCGACAGACGGCCGCCGCTCTCGAGCCCCTCGGTCGCCTCGGTCAGCAGCGACAGGCCGCGATCGAGCGTCTGCAGGAAGCGCTTCTCCTCCAGCTGGAACGTCTCGGCGGTCAGGGCCTCGGCACGGACCAGCTCGGGATAGGCTCGGCCCATCTCGGCGACCAGCACCGGCAGCAGTCTGTAGAGGATCGGATCACGCGCGCCGAGCATCTTCGCGTGGCGCATGGCGCGGCGCATGATCCGGCGCAGCACGTAGCCGCGGCCCTCGTTCGACGGCAGCACACCGTCGGCGATGAGGAAGGCGGACGAGCGCAGGTGATCGGCGATCACCCGGTGGCTGGCGCGGTTTTCACCCGTCGCCGGCACGCCGGTCAGCTCCTCAGACGCGCGGATCAGCGCCTTGAAGAGGTCGATGTCGTAATTGTCGTGCACGCCCTGCAGGACGGCCGCCACCCGCTCGAGCCCCATGCCGGTATCGATCGATGGGCGCGGCAGCGCGACCCGCTCTGTCGGCGAAATCTGCTCGAACTGCATGAAGACGAGATTCCAGATCTCGATGAAGCGGTCGCCGTCCTCGTCCGCGCTGCCGGGCGGGCCGCCCCAGATATGGTCCCCGTGGTCATAGAAAATTTCCGAGCACGGGCCGCAGGGGCCGGTCTCGCCCATCGACCAGAAATTGTCGGAGGTCGCGATGCGGATGATGCGGTCGTCGGAGAGCCCGGCAATGCGCTTCCAGAGCGAGGCCGCCTCCTCGTCGTCATGGTAGACGGTGACGAGAAGCTTGTCCTTGGCGAGCGCGAACTCCTTGGTCAGCAGCGTCCAGGCGAACTCGATCGCGTTCTCCTTGAAGTAGTCGCCGAAGGAGAAATTGCCGAGCATCTCGAAGAAGGTGTGGTGGCGCGCGGTGTAGCCGACATTGTCGAGATCATTGTGCTTGCCGCCGGCCCGCACACATTTCTGCGAGGTGGTCGCGCGGCTGTAGGGTCGCTGCTCGACGCCGGTGAAGACGTTCTTAAACTGCACCATGCCGGCATTGGTGAACATCAGTGTCGGATCGTTGCGCGGCACCAGCGGCGACGACGCGACCTTCTCGTGACCATTCCTTGCGAAATAATCGAGGAACGCCGACCGGATTTCGTTCACGCCGCTCATGGAAACCTTCACGTCTCAAGCGCATCGGACGAGCCGGTCCTGACCGGTCGGTCTGTCAGCTGTGGTTCACGATGCCGGGCCGTTGCGCCGCGCTGGAAGTGAGCAAGCGTCGACGTCACTCCGGATAGATGCCAGCCGACCGGGTCGCCTGGCGTCGGGCTTTGTAGCGGCGGCTCCATGCCCTGTCCATCGGACAGTGCGGCCGCCGTCCCCACGAACACTTTGCCCGCCTCGATCGTCAGAACAGCTGAAAGTCTCAAACGCTTAGCTAACGGCCGAAACGAAAAAGGGCGCCCTATGCCATGCACGGGACGCCCTCATGTTCAGACTGCCGAAGCTTCAGGCGTCGGTGTCGTCCGCCTTGCCCTCGTCGAGCAGCTGCTCGGCGATCAGGCCGGCGTTCTGGCGGATCGAGGTCTCGATCTCGTCGGCGACATCCGGATTGTCGCGCAGGAAGGTCTTGGCGTTCTCACGGCCCTGGCCGAGGCGCTGGCTGTTGTAGGAGAACCAGGCACCAGACTTCTCGACGATGCCGGCCTTGACGCCAAGATCGACGAGCTCGCCGGTCTTGGAGATGCCCTCGCCGTACATGATGTCGAACTCAATCTGCTTGAAGGGCGGCGCCAGCTTGTTCTTGACGACCTTCACGCGGGTCTGGTTGCCGGTAACTTCCTCGCGGTCCTTGATCGCACCGATGCGGCGGATGTCGAGGCGCACGGAGGCGTAGAACTTCAGCGCGTTGCCGCCCGTGGTGGTCTCTGGCGAGCCGTACATGACGCCGATCTTCATGCGGATCTGGTTGATGAAGATCACCATGCACTTCGACCGCGAGATCGAGCCGGTCAGCTTGCGCAGCGCCTGGCTCATCAGGCGGGCCTGCATGCCCGGCAGCGAATCGCCCATCTCGCCTTCGATTTCCGCCCGCGGCGTCAGCGCCGCAACCGAATCGACGACCAGCACGTCGATAGCGCCCGAGCGCACCAGCGTGTCGACGATCTCCAGCGCCTGCTCGCCAGTGTCCGGCTGCGAGATCAGGAGGTTCTCCAGATCGACGCCGAGCTTGCGGGCGTAGACCGGGTCGAGTGCGTGCTCGGCATCGACGAAGGCGCAGATGCCACCCTTCTTCTGGGCCTCGGCGATGGTGTGCAGCGCCAGCGTCGTCTTGCCCGAGCTTTCCGGGCCATACACCTCGACGATGCGGCCCTTCGGCAGGCCGCCGACGCCGAGCGCCATGTCGAGACCGAGCGAGCCGGTGGAGATCGTCTCGATCTCGACCAGCTTCTCATTGGCGCCGAGCCGCATGATCGAGCCCTTGCCGAAGGCGCGTTCAATCTGCGACAGCGCCGCGTCGAGTGCTTTGTTCTTGTCCAACGATGGGTCCTCGACGAGCCGTAGTGCTTTCTGTGCCATGGGAGCCACCTTATTCCATGCGTTGAACATGCGCGCAATCGCGCTTCGCTGGAGAAAGACGTACGCGTTTTGTTCTTTTCTGTCCAGCAGAAATCTCGATTTGTTCTCTTGGCTGGCATAGCAATCTCGATGGTCCCCGCTGACGAGCGGACCATCTTCTCCGCCAGCGCCTCTTGCGTCCGCCGCGCCCAGGAATGCCGTGGCGACCAGAAAAGGCCGAGCAGCCGAGACGCTGGATTTACAACGCCTTATAAGAACCCGCGGACTCTCTTCGCGAGTTCCGGCAAGGAGAATGAACGGCGCAGCCGAGGCGGCCTGCCGCCCTATTCGTCCAGCATTTCCTTCACCGCGATGGCGAGATCGCGCAGCGAGAACGGCTTGGCGAGGAAACCGAACTTCGAGCCTTCCGGCAGGTTCTTGGCGAAAGCATCCTCGGCATAGCCGGAAACGAAGATGAACTTCATCTCCGGACGCGTCTTGCGCATCTCGCGCAGCAGCGTCGGCCCGTCCATCTCGGGCATCACCACGTCGGAGACGACGAGGTCGATCTTGCCGCCGAGTTCCTCCATCACCTCCAGCGCCTCGACGCCGGAGGAGGCCTCGTGCACCTCGTAGCCGCGCATCTTCAGCGCCCGCACATTGCCGGCGCGCACGTGGTCCTCATCCTCGACGAGAAGGATGGACGCGGTTCCCGACAGATCTGCCTTCGGCGAGACCACCGTCGGCCCCGCCTCGATCTTCGCCATCGCCGCCTCGGAGGGCGTGTGCCGCGGCAGGAAGATGCTGAACGTCGTTCCCTTTCCCAGCACCGAATCGACGAAGATGAAGCCGCCGGACTGCTTGACGATGCCGTAGACCATGGAGAGGCCGAGGCCGGTGCCCTTGCCGATCTCCTTGGTGGTGAAGAACGGCTCGAAGATGCGCTCGGCAACCTCGTCCGGCATGCCCGATCCGGTGTCCGACACCTCGACGAGGACGAAGTCGCCCTCGTTCATCTCGCCGTAGCCGAGGCCCTTGAGCTCTGTCTCGGGCACGTTGCGGGTGGCGATGGTGATCGTGCCACCCTCGACCATGGCGTCGCGGGCGTTCTGCACGAGATTGGTGATCACCTGCTCGAACTGGCCGATATCGGCCATCACCGGCCACAGATCCCGCGCATGATGACGCTCGAGCTTCACGAGATCGCCCGAGATGCGCTTCAGGAGAAGATGCATGTCGGCGATGACGTCGGTGAGGCTCAGCATCTTCGGCCGCATCGTCTGGCGACGCGAATAGGCGAGCAGCTGGCGCACCAGCGACGCCGCACGGTTGGCGCTCTGCTTGATCAGCAGGAGATCCTGGAAGGACGGATCGCCGGTGCGGTGGTTCAAGAGCAGGAAGTCGACCGAGGCGGTGATGATGGTCAGGACGTTGTTGAAGTCGTGCGCGATGCCGCCGGCGAGGTTGCCGATCGCCTGCATCTTCTGACTCTTGGCGAACTGGTCCTCGAGCGCCCGCTGGTCGGTGATGTCGACGCCGTAGAGGATCGCCGAATCGCCGGTGCCGTCGCTGACGTCGGCGCTGACATAGAGCCGCACCGAGCGCGGGTTCTCGCCGGTCAGCTCGGCGTCGACCGAGGGAATGCCGGCCTGGTTGCGGCTGGCGGCGGCGAGCGCATGGCGCAGCGCCTCGCGGCTCTCGTCGCGCAGGCCCTCGGCGATGGCGACCGAGCCGCTGGCCGCGGCCTGGCCGAACATTTTCGCAAACGCGGGATTGGCGCGAACGACGAGACCGGTGTCGTTCAGCGCGGCGATCGCCATTGGCGACGAGTTGAAGAAGCGGGTGAAGCGCACTTCCGCCGCTTCCAGCGCGTCGACGCCCTCGCCCTCCAGGCTGCGGTTGAGGACGATGGTCCGGGTCAGGCCCAGCGTGCCGTCGGCGCCGCGGCCGGTCTTGCGCATCAGCCGCACCGGCAGCCGCTTGCCGTCGGCGCCAATGAGGTCGAGGTCGACGACGCTGGTCGCATCCGCTTCCGCCGGCTCGGAGCCCATCAGCGCGAGGCCCTCGGCGGCGACGAAATCCTCGATCGAGCGGTTGTAGGGCCGGAACGCGGCGAGCTCGATGCCGAGCCAGTCGGCGAGCGTCGCGTTGATGTAGGAGATGCGGCCCTTGCGGTCTGAGGCGAAGAAGCCCGCCGGCGCGTGGTCGAGATAGTCGATGGCGTGCTGCAGGTCCTGGAAGAAGGTCTCCTGCTCGTCCCGCTCGGCAGTGATGTCGGCGATCTGCCAGGCGTGGGCGGCACCCGCCGGGCCGGTCATCGGCCGAACCGAGGCGCGGTACCAGCGCGGACCTGCCTCGCCGCTGCCGTCGAGGCTGCGCGACAGACGGAATTCTTCCTGGCCGCTCTTGTCCTCGCGCGCGAGATTGGCCAGCCGATAGATCGCCTCGGAGGCGTCGCGTTCGCGCGACAGAAGACGCTCCAATGTCTTCAGCTCGTCCGGACCGCCCGCCCCGGTCGCCGCGCCATAGGCGCGGTTGGCATAGATGATGCCGCCCTTGCGGTCGACGACGAGCGTGCCGATGCCCAGCGTATCGAGGAAATCCTGGGCGATCGTGCCTTCGCTGCCGCGCGCCGTGATGCCGACGAGGCCGAGGGCCGCCGCGAAGATCGTCGCGATGCCGATCATCGCCAGCACGGCAAACAGCGCCAGCAGTGCGATGCCGCCATAGCTGTGGCCGAACAGGGCGAGGCCCGCCGCGGTGAACAGCATGGCCCCACCGAGAAGAAGGATCCGCCGCACCGCCCCCGCACTGGCGCTGCGATCGACCAGGGGCTTCTCGGTCATACCTGCCGCTGGTCCGTTCATCACTCTACCCGTTTCCTGCCGCTTCCGGCCATGACGCCCGGCCTTGCGGCCAACGACCTCGTCGCCGGCGTGCCGCCATCGGCCCTGCTGTCTTCTCGCACCGTCGCGGCCGGAGCGCGCCCCGACCCGCCTTGGCCTTTGCCGGGCGAATCCCCTGCGAACCCATGCTTCTGTCTATCCGAGGCGGCCCCTTACCGGAAGCCGCCGGCACCATGCGCCGCACCGGCCGGCGATTCGCGCGCCTGCCCGGCACCATCCTTGCCGCCCGAGACTGGCGCGGTGCTGGACGCCAGGGCCGGCCGGACCACCGCACTGCACCCGCGACGGGCCGAAAACCCTTGTCCTTACGCCGCAATTCCGGTCTACCATGCCGCAAATGTTCCAGGAGTTTAGTATGCGTGAATGGGTTGTCGGCCTCGTCGGCGAAGGCATGGCGCCGATTGTGACGACGATCGTCGCCGCGGCGATCGTCATCCTTCTTCTGCTGATCGTGATATGGGTGGCGCGCAAGGCGCTCGGTGGCACGCTCGGCCCGCGCTCCAAGGGCCGCGGCCCGCGGCTGGCCGTGATGGACGTCGCGGTGGTCGACCAGAAGCGCAAGCTGGTGCTGGTGCGCCGCGACGAGATCGAGCATCTCCTCCTCATCGGCGGGCAGAACGACGTCGTCGTCGAGTCCAGCATCACACGCATTCCGGCCGCTGCCCGGCCCCAGCGGATGGAGCCGTCGCTGCGGCCCGAGCCGGAAGCCGTTGAGCGCCCCGCAGCGCCCGCTACCTTGCCTGCCCCGCGCCCGCAGCCGGCGGCGCCCCGCATTGCCGAAACCGCAGCCGTCCCCGTACAGGCGATGCGCGCCCCCGTGCCCGTCCGCCCGCAGTCCGCACCGGAACCGCGGCAGGAAAGCCGTGCCGCAAGTCCGCTGACGCGTCCGGTCCCGCGGCCGCCGGTCGTCGCCGCTGAACCAATGCTCGACGTTCGCAGCCCCGCGCCAGTCGCTGATGACGCCGTCGGACCGGCCGAGCCGCACCTGCCGACTGAGGCGGCCAACCCGCCGGCCCCGCCTGTAAACCCGGTGCAGCCGGCACCCTTCGTCCAGCCGCCGCAGGCAGGCCCTGCAGCACCGATACCGGCGGTCGCCGCCGCCAGCGCAGCCCGGCAGGATCCGATCCTCGCCACCGAGCCGACAGGCGCGGCCCCCGCTGTGACGCCTCAGGCCGTGCGCCCGTCCGCGCCGTCGCCGCGGTCGCAGGAGACCCGCGCTCAGGAGGCCAGACCTCAAGAGACCAGATCTCAAGAGGCAAGGCCGCAGGAGCCGAGGCAGCAAGAGCCGAGGAAGCAGGAGACCAAGCAGGAGACGATCGGTGGTGCGCCGAGAGACCGCGCGCCCGCCGTCATGCCGCCGGTGGCGCCGCCCATCGTCAGCCGCGCACCGGATTCCTTCGTCCGGCCGGCCGATCCCGACGTCGAGGCGGACGCGGACACCGGCGCGGTGGCACCCGCCCCCGCCGCAGAGGCGCGCGTCGCCGTTCCCGTCAGGACGCCGCGCATCGAACCGGAACAGCGCCCGTCGGTGCGCCAGCCGGTCAGCCAGAACGTGACGCCAGCGCCGCGGACGTCGATTCCCTCGCAGCGTGTCGAGCCCACCCTCGGCCAGGCCGAGACGCCGGCGCCACGCGTGTCGGTGAACGAGGCGCCATCCCGCCGGCCGACCGCCGCCTACGTGCCGCCGACACCGATGCAGCGATCGATGGCGACGCCGACCTATCCGCCGAAACCTGCCGCCAGCAGCGAGCCGGCGGACGAACCTCAGCGCATGCCGGAAGTGAGCCAGCAGCAAGACGCGCCGACGGTCAATGTCGCGGCGACGCCGGCGGCTCCGCTCGCGCCCGCTGCGGCGCCAGAGATCTCGCCGCCGCCGTCGTTTGCCAGCCGCATCACAAGCTCGCCGCTGATCGCCGCGGCTGAACGGCAGAAGGAAGCCATCCTGGCGCGCGTTTCGGCGCCGTCCGAGCGACGCCCGCCCGCCCCTCCGGTGGAGCCGGCTGAGACGGAAAAGCCTGCCGAACCGGTTCTGCCGCGCGCCGACACGGCTCCCAAGGCTCCGCTCGTCACGCCTACCGCGCCCGCCGCGCCGAAGACGCCGCTCCCAGCGCCGCACAGCGACGCGGAGGCCCCGGAGCCGGCACCTACGGAGGCAGTGGAAGCGGATAAGCCGGCGCCCTCGCCGGAGGCGCCACGACCACTGTCGGTCCGTAGTTTTGCCACTGCGATCCAGTCGATGAAACCAAGCTATGAGCCGGCGCCCGTGTCGGCAAAGCCGCCGGCAACGCCAGTCGAGCCGCGCCCGCTACCAAGCTTCGCGGCGCCGGCACCAGCTGCCGGCAAGCCCGCTGCGCCGATCGTCCCGGTCCCGTCCCGTGGCTACGACACCGACGATTCGTCCAGCCTCGAGGACTTTCTCTCGGCCGAGCTCGACTCGGACTTCGATCAGGTCAGCTGGAACGACACGCCGAGTGCCGGCGCCGCGCCGGCTCCGGACGTCCGGATCGATCCGCCGGCCGCAGCGCCCCGCACGCCGGACGCGCGTCCCGCGGCTGAAAAGCCTGCCGAAGCGCCGCGGGCCCTGACCCTCGAAGAGGAAATGGAGCGCCTTCTCGGCGATTTCGATTTCGAGATTTCCGACCGCAAGACGCGCTGACACCTGTTCCACTGCGCGGCGCCGAACCGTCGGCACCGCGCAGTGGAACGGCCGATACTTCGAAAACCTATGCCAGAAAACCAAAGGGCCCCGCACTGCGGAGCCCTTTTTCATTCTGCGGTGTGAAGGCCGGCCGTCACTCGTCGCGATAGACCTTCTCGCGCCGCTCGTGACGTTCCTGCGCTTCGAGCGACATGGTGGCGATCGGCCGCGCATCGAGACGCTTCAGGCTGATCGGCTCACCCGTCTCCTCGCAATATCCGTAAGTCCCCTCGTCGATCCGCTCGAGCGCCGAGTCGATCTTCGAGATCAGCTTGCGCTGGCGGTCGCGGGCCCGCAACTCGATGGAGCGGTCGGTTTCGGACGAAGCGCGGTCGGCAAGATCGGCGAGATTCGAGTTCTCGGCGATCAGCATTTCCAGGGTCTCGCGGGACTCACGCAGGATCTCGGCCTTCCAGGCGAGCAGCTTCTTGCGGAAATAGTCCCGCTGCCGATCGTTCATGAACGGGCCGTCTTCCGACAGACTCGCCTCGATATGCAGAGTTTCACCCATACCGCGTCCTTCAAAGCCGTCACGGCGGTGCTTATAGCCATGCTTGGGGCCTTGAACAAGCGTGTTCTCGGACGCAACTGGTTTGTGGCTACATGTCCTAAGACAAGGTTTTTACTTGGTTTTCAAGATCGGACGCGGAGAAGGCATCGTCTGCGGGCTTGCTTGTTCTGGTTTGCGTACAAGTCGCCATCGCGCCATCGACCTTCGCCATCTTTGAGCGCAGCGCACGCCATGCGTTTAAATCAGCAGCCGAACGGCGCCAAAACTCCGGCGGCCCCGCAATAAAATTCGGTTTCCGCTGATCGGGCTATGCGCTAGCAAATGCTATGACCGAGACACCCCGCAGCACGCTCACTCTCCTGCGCCATGCCCATTCCTCCTGGGCCTTGCCGGGTCAGCGCGATCACCAGCGACCGCTGGACGAGCGCGGGCGGCAAGACGCGCTGGCGCTCGGGCCACGGATGCGGGCGGCGGGTTGCGCGATCGATGCCGTCGTCTGCTCCACCGCAGCACGCGCGACAGAGACCTTTGCGGCGATCCGTCCGCATCTTCCGCATGATCTCGAGATCAGCTTGTCCGACGACATCTACGCCCTCGGCGTCGAAGCCTATCTCGCGGCGGCCCACGGCCACGGACATGCGAGGCACCTCCTGATCGTCGGCCACAATCCGATGATCGAGGAGTTCACGCTCTCGCTCGCCGGCAGCGGCGAGACCGAGGCGCTTGCCGCGCTGGCCGAGGGCTACGCGACCGCCGGCCTTGCGGTCCTCGAGTTCGCGACCGGGCTCGACGCCATCGCGGCCGGCAGCGGTCACCTCAGGCGTCTCCTGAGACCGCGCGACCACGGCGGCTGATCTCTCGCCGGTGCGGGTGCACAGCACCTGTCGCCGGGCGGGGTGCCATCCTATATCCGCCCGAGCCGCCAACGGACGGAGCCTGCCGCGTTCATGACCTCCCTGACAGACGAAGCGCGGATCGCGTTCGACACGCTGACCGAGCGCACCGGCTCGCTGTTCCAGCCGACGGTACGCATCGGCGTCGCCGGGCTCTCGCGTGCCGGCAAGACAGTGTTCATCACCGCGCTGGTCCATAACCTCCTGCATGCCGGCCGCTTGCCGATGTTCGGGGCGCAGGCGTCCGGGCGCATTGCGCGCAGTTTCCTCGAGGAGCAGCCGGACGACGCCGTGCCCCGCTTCCAGTACGAGGAGCATATCCGGACCATTCTCGAAGAGCGCCTCTGGCCGCAATCGACCCGGGCCATCTCCGAACTGCGGCTGACCATCGAGTTCGAATCGGCGTCCGGCTGGTCGCGCCTTTTCAAGGCCGGCAAGCTGTCGATCGACATCGTCGACTACCCCGGCGAATGGCTGCTCGACCTGCCGCTGCTCGACAAGGACTACGCCACCTTCTCGCGCGAGGCGATCGAGCGCGCCCGGCTGCCGTCCCGGGCGGAGATGGCCGGAGAGTTCCTGGCGCTGCTCGATGCGACCGACATCGCGGCTCCGGCAGACGAGTTGACCGCGGTGCGGCTGGCGACGGCGTTCGCGACTTATCTCAGGGCCTGCCGCGCCGACAGGACGGCGCTCTCCACGCTGCCGCCGGGGCGTTTCCTGATGCCGGGCGACCTCGAGGGCTCGCCGGCCCTCACCTTCGCGCCGCTGCCGGTCGAGCCGGGCGTCGCCTACCCCAAAGGCTCGCTCGCCGCCCTCCTCGCGCGGCGCTACGAGGCTTACAAGACCGTGGTGGTCAAACCCTTCTTCCGCGACCACTTCGCCCGGCTCGACCGGCAGATCCTGCTCGTCGACGTGATGCAGGCGATCAACGCCGGTCCCGAGGCGGTGCAGGACCTCGAGGCCGCGCTCGCCGACATCCTCGTCTGCTTCCGGCCGGGCAAGGCGAGCTGGCTCGGCTCCTTCCTGACCCGGCGGATCGACCGCATTCTCGTCGCCGCCACCAAGGCCGACCATCTCCACCGCACCAGCCATCAGCGGCTGGAGCGCATCGTCCGCCGGCTGGTCGACGGCGCCATCACCCGGGCCGACTTTTCCGGTGCCAGCACCGACGTGCTGGCAATGGCGGCGGTGCGGGCGACGCACGAGGCTTATGCCGACGACCGCGGCCAGCGCCTGCCGGTGATCGTCGGCACGCCGATGGCGGGCGAAACGATCGCCGGCGAGCGCTTCGATGGCCAGACGGAAACCGCGGTATTCCCCGGTGATCTTCCCGCCGATCCCGCCCGGCTCTTTACCGGCGGACAGAACGGGGCGGCGCGCCATCCGCTGACCTTCGTGCGCTTCAAGCCGCCGCGGCTGGAGCGGAGCGACGAGGGCCTGACGCTGTCGCTGCCGCACATCCGGCTCGACCGCGCCCTGCAGTTCCTGATCGGAGACAAGCTGGCATGAGCGATTCCGAACTGCCCCGCCGTCCCGCCGCCTTTCGCGTCGACAGCCTCGACCGCCGTGTGCCCTTCGCCGACCCGGAGAACGAGCCGGAGACCGGCCGCGCCCCCCGCGCCCTTCCCGACATCGCCAGTCTCTCGATCGAGCCGGACGAGGCGATCGAGGCGCTGGATGCCGGCCTCGTCCCGCTGCCGGCACCACGCCGGCGCTTTCCCTTCGCCAAGCTCTTCCTCGGCGCCCTCGGCGCGCTGGTCTCGATCGCCATCGGCTTTGCCGTCGATGGCCTCGTGCGCGACCTCTTCACCCGCGCCGACTGGCTGGGATGGACGGCGCTGGGGTTCGCAGCTCTTCTCGCCGTCGGCGCGCTCGGCATCGTGCTGCGCGAAGCGCTCGGCCTGATGCGGCTTTCGGCCGTCGACCGCGAGCGCAAGGCCGCGCTGAAGGCCTATGAGAGCGATTCCGAGGACGAAGCCAGGCGTGTCGTCGCCGGCCTCGTCGCCCTCCTCGCGGGCAAGCCGGGCACCGCCGAGGGCCGCGCGCGGCTGGCCGCGGCAAAGGACGACGTGATCGACGGCCGCGACCAGATCATCCTCGCCGAGCGCGAGCTGCTGATGCCGCTGGATCTGCTCGCGCGGGCGCTGGTGCTGAACTCGGCCAAGCGCGTCTCGGTCGTCACCGCCGTCAGCCCGAAGGCGCTCGTCGATGTCGGCTTCGTGCTGTTCGAGAGCGTCCGGCTGATCCGCCTGATGGCCGAGCTCTACGGCGCGCGGCCGGGCACTCTCGGTCTCATCAAGCTGACCCGCAACGTCCTCGGCCATCTCGCGGTCACCGGCACCATCGCGATCGGCGACGACGTGATCGGACAGGTGGTGGGTCATGGGCTGGCTGCGAAGCTTTCGACGCGGCTCGGCGAGGGCGTCGTCAATGGCCTCCTCACCGCCCGCATCGGCCTTGCCGCGATGGATCTCTGCCGGCCCATGCCTTTCCTGCGGGCGAAGCGTCCGAAGATCGGTGATTTCATGAGCGATCTCGGCAGCTTGCGCGGTGATGCAAAGAAGCCGCAGCCGCCGGTCAACAGAGTGTGAGCCCTGCTCGGTAGCCAGCTGAAAGGAAGCGTTAACCGTTCCGGGCGATAAAGGACCGGTCGGGGTTCAGTCCCCTCGCCGGTTCGGAGTGCCTGAAATGCCCGTCAAAATGCTCGCCGGCCTCGCGCTTGCCGCCTCGACCCTCATCGCCGTCACCGCCCCCGTCGCCGCCGGCGGCGACGAGGTGTTCTTCGACAAGGTGGTGGGCCAGTGGGGCGGTCCGGGCGAGATCGTCGCCGGCAAGTACAAGGGCACCAAGTTCGTCTGCAGCCTCAGCGGCGAGTCGCTCGCGAAAAACCCCGGAATGGCGCTCGACGGCACCTGCCGCGTCGGTATCTTCTCGCAGAAGATGCGCGCCGAGGTCAGCAAGAACGGCGCGACCTACAAGGGCGCCTTCCTCGACGGCGCGCTTGGCAAGGGCCTCGACATCGTTTCCGGAAACGTCGCCGGCGACCAGATCGTCGTCGGCCTCGACCGCAAGCAGTTAAAAGGCGCGATGATCGCCAAGCTCGACGGCCGCGACAAGCTGAACATCTCGATTTCCGTCCGCGTCGCCGAGGACCTCGTCCCGGTCATCGGCATGAGCCTGACGCGCGGCGACGCCCCGATCAAGCAGACCGCGCTGGAGGAGTAGGGCTCCGGCCTTCGCCCAACCGGCCTACTCGGCGCTCCCGCGCCACCATTCCCCGTCGGCACTCGCCACCTCGATCCCCTCGCCCGCCACCGCCGCGATGGCCTCGGCGATCGGCCGGCCGTCGACGGTGAACCCCGGCGCGATCTCCGCCAGCGGCACCAGCACGAAGGCGCGCAGACCCATCCGCGGGTGCGGCAAGGTCAGCTCGGCATCCTCATAGGCCTTGCCGTTGTAATCGAGCACGTCGAGATCGATGGTACGCGGACCCCAGCGCTCCCGCCGTTCGCGCTTCAGCGAGCGCTCGGTGGCAAGGCAGAGCTCCAGCAGCGCCCGCGGCGACAGCACCGTATCGACCGCCGCGCAGGCGTTGACGAACCAGGGCTGGTCCAAGACGCCCCAGGGCGGCGTCCGGTAGATCCGCGATACCGCCACGACGGTGACGTCGTCGCGCGCATCGAGGGCTTGCAGCGCCCGGCGCATGTTGACGACGGGGTCGCCGATGTTCCCGCCAAGGCCGAGCAGCGCCCGCCCCCCGATGGCCGTCATGCCGGCGTCGTTCATCCCGCGGTTCTCCCCTGCCTCTACCACTGCCGCCCCTCCACGCCGGCGCGCAGGGCATCGGCGATCGCCAGCGCATCACGGCTCGCCGGCACGTTGTGGACGCGGAAGATGTCGGCGCCGCGCTCGCGCAGCAGCACGCTCGTTGCCGCGGTCGCATAGTCCGGCTCGGGATCGTCACGCCCAATCGCGCCGCGCACGAAGCGCTTGCGCGACGTGCCGACGAGCAGCGGATAACCGAGCGCGAGGAGTTCCCCCATCCGGGCGATCAGCACCATGTTTTCCGGCCCGTCCTTGGCGAAGCCGAAGCCCGGATCCAGCACGATCTTTTCCCGCGCGACGCCCGCCGCCGCGGCGATCATCAGCGAAGCCTCGAGGAAGTGGAACTGGTCTTCGATGACGTCGGGCAGCTTGTCGCGCTCGCGCCCCGTGTGCATCAGGCAGAGCCCGGCACCGGTCTCGGCCGCGACTGCCGCGATCGCCTGGTCCTTCTGTGCCCCGAAGACGTCGTTGACGATATGCGCGCCCGCCGCCACCGCCAGCCGCGCGGTCTCGGCGCGGTATGTGTCGACCGAGATCAGGCAGTCTGTCCGGCCCGCGAGCGCCGCGATCACCGGCAGGATGCGCCGCTGCTCCTCCTCCGGCGACACCGGCGTCGCACCCGGCCGGGTGGACTCGCCGCCGATGTCGATGATCTCCGCGCCATCGGCGGCCATCTGCAGCGCCGCCGACACCGCCGCCTCGACGCCGGCGTAGCGGCCGCCGTCGGAGAAGCTGTCGGGCGTCACATTGAGGATGCCCATGATGCAGGCGCGATCGCCCAGCACCAGTTGGCGGCCGTGTCCGACCTGCCATGTCCCGCCGCGCGGCTTCAAAGGCAGCATGCCATTCCCTTCAGATACCCCTTGGCAACCTCTCGGTCGCACAATGGTGTTAGGCCAGGTCCTTGTATCAACGCCCGCTTGCGATAGCGTGGCCAACTTTCCACGACCGCGTCGGAGTCGATGATGCTGCGCACTCTCTCGCTTGTCGCGATCCTATTCGGCACGTCAATGACCGTGCGGGCTGCCGACATCCGCGAACAGACGAAATATTTCTCGGTCACCGGCACCACGCTCGAGGAACTCGACCGGGATCTCGGCCGCAAGGGCCCGCTGATGGCCGGCACGAACATGCGCCATCCCGGCGCCACCGAGGTGAAGTTCGACGGCAAGGTCACCTATCTCCCGGTCGGCGCGCGGTGCAAGGTCGCCCGGACACAACTGACGCTGCGGCTGGTCAAGACGCTGCCGAAGTGGACGGCGCCGAAAAGCGCCTCGCCGAACGTCGCGGTGATCTGGAACACGCTCTCGGACGACATCGCCCGGCACGAGAACGACCATGCGAAGATCGCCCGCAGCTATGTCCGCCGGATGGAAAGCGCCTTGCGCAACCTTGCGCCGGAGAAGACCTGCGAGGCGATGGAGGCCCGCGTCAACGTTGTCAGCGCCCGCTACCTCGCCGCCCATCAGGCCGAGCAGGTGCAGTTCGACGTGGTCGAGGGCCGCGAGATGAACATGCGGCTTCGGCGCCTCTTGAAACGCAACATCGAGGCCGCCTCGGCAGAGTAGCAGCACCGATCAGGCGCCTCCCCAGGGATACGACGCCTGCCAGGGAATGAGGGCCGAGGCGACCGCCTGCGACCGACTTTCGCCCTAGGACTGGCGTTCGGGAATGGTCAGCACCAGACCGTCGAGTTCGTCGCGGATGCGGATCTGGCAGGAAAGCCGCGAATTCGGCCGCATGTCGACGGCGAAATCCAGCATGTCCTCTTCCATGGATTCGGGCTCGCCGACGATCGCCGTCCATTCCGCGTCGACGTAGACATGGCACGTCGCGCAGGCGCAGGCGCCGCCGCATTCGGCATCGATGCCCGGCACCGAATTGCGGATCGCGGCTTCCATCGCCGAGCTGCCATTGGGCGCCTCGACCTCGTAGCGCTCGCCGCCATGGGTGACGAAGGTGATGTGCGTCATGGAGCCCTGCCGCTTGCGTTTCGAGAAATGGGTTAGCGGCTCGGTTGCGCGGAAGTCAACCGCAGTCTGGAACAGTTCCAGCAAAGCCGGACCGTTCCTGTCGGCGCGCCGTTCAGCCGGGGTTGAGGCCGGTGATGAAGGCGGACGTCCGGCGCATCTCCTCGCCCAGCGTCGCGCGGGCGGTGCCATCGGCCGGTGCCTGCTCGAACACCTCCGCCGCATCGGCCAAGGCGAAGGCGCCGATGTTGCGCGCCGCGCCCTTCAGCGCGTGGGCGATGTGCCGCCGCTCGTCGTCGGTCGCAAGGTCGATCCGGCACGCGAAGACCTCGATCTGCCGGCCCATCAGCCCGAGCACCTCCTGCTCCAGCGCGCTATCGCCGAGCGTCTGCCGCGACAGGTGGACGAGATCGATCGGCCGTCCGCGCGATGGGCACGCGGTCCGCATCGATGCGGCGGTCGGGGATGGGATGGATTGGCGCATGGCCTCGTCTCCGTCGTCGTGCGACCGGCAAAGCCCGCGAATCGGGCCTGCTGCACACTGTCCGTGCGCGGCGCTGGATTCACAGGCGAATTCCGCCCCAGCATTCAATGCTGCCCGTAGATGGTGTAGAGTGGATTAACGTTGCCGGACCATTTCCGCGGGGTCGGCGGGCAAATCGGGGAACCGGTGACAAAAAACGATGGCTGGCTAATGGCATAGCCGGGGCGAAGCCGGCCGAGACGGCGGAAGCTGCCGGCCGAGCCCCTGCCCACCACCGGCTGCAGGCGAAAAATCTCAGTTTTTAGCTTTGTCGTTAACCGTATGTTTAAACTTGTAAGGATCGTCGGGTTTTACGGTTTCTTTCGAAAACGCCCGTAACTACCATACAAGATGACCAAAGCCGCGCGTGCTTCCTCAGGAGCACACGCGGATCGTCCCCGAGACTTCAGCCGGATGCACCGGCTCCGGCTCGAGTATCGGGATGCGGCCCTCAGGCGGGTCGGCGTAACGAGTATGAGGCGCGACCGCACATGGCGAATATCAAGACTTCCGACACGCTGCCCGAAGGGGCGCTGGACGAACTCGAAGCCGCGCTGACGGCCGACTTCATGCCCGCCGACACGGCGGCGGAGGCCGAAACGATCGACATTGGCGGCGAGGCCGAAGGCCATGTCGAAGTGGAAACGCTGAGCGCCGACACGATCGACATCGACTTCGCGTTCACCGAATTCGACCGGCAGATCGAGGAGGCGACCGGCGCCTTCCAGTCCGTCGACGTCCCCTTGATGGAAGCCACCACCGGCGCCGCGGTTGGCGCCGCCGCCTTTGCCGCCGCCAACACTGCGACCGCCGCCGCCGCCGCGGGCAGCACGGCCGGCCGCGATGCCGCCGGAGCCATTCGCCAGCGGCCTTTGGCGCCGTCCTCTTCCACGGTGTCCTCGTCCGCGTCCTCGTCCACGCCGGTTTCGCCAGCCGGCGACAACGCGTCTACGCCGTCATTTGGCGACACCGGCACCGCTGGCCCGAGCCGCACGACCCCGCCAAGAGAAGCTCCTGCACCGTCGGCGCCGATGACCGCCGCCAATGCCCCCGCCAGCAACCGCAAGGTGCCGGCGAACGACGAGCTGCGCCGTTCCTCGGTGATCGCGCAGGCCATCCTGTCGCGCCGCCCCTCGCGCACGCCGCTGGTGATTGCCGCCATCGTCTCGGCGCTCTGGTTCGGCCTTGCCGTCTTCCTGGGCTACGGCGTCTACGGCGCCAACCTCTTCACCCTCCCCGGCAGCGCTGCGGAGCTGACGCGGTCCACCGGGCTGCTGGTCGTCACCGCCCTCGCCGTGCTGCCGGTCCTTCTGATCTTCGCCTTCGCCGTCATGGTCCGCCGCTCGTCCGAACTGCGCCTGATGAGCCGCTCGATGGCCGAGGTTGCCTTGCGCCTTGCCGAGCCGGAGAGCGTCGCCACCGAGCGCGTGATGAGCGTCGGCCAGGCGGTTCGCCGCGAAGTCTCGGCGCTCGGCGAAGGCGTCGAGCGGGCGCTCGCCCGCACGTCGGAGCTCGAGACCCTCGTCCATGCCGAGGTGACCGCGCTCGAGCGCTCCTATGCCGACAACGAGGTGCGGATCCGCTCGCTCGTCAACGATCTCGCCGCCGAGCGCGAGGCGATGCTGAGCCATGCCGAGAAGCTGCGCTCGTCCGTCGTCGGTTCGCACCAGCGCCTGGTCGAGGACGTCGACACCGCCTCGCACGAGATCCTCCGCCGCATCGAGGATGCCTCGACGAAGTTCGAAACCCTCCTGGAGAACCGGGGCGACGAGCTGTCGCAGATCTACACCGCCCGCAGCGCCGACCTCGCCTCCCTGTTCGAGGACAAGAGCCGCATCGCGAGTGAGCGTCTCGATGCGTCGAGCGAGGGCTTTGTCGCCCGCATCAACCAGAGCGCCGAAGCCGCGACCGAGCGGCTGCAGGTTACCGGCGAGACCGTCACGGGCCTCCTCGAAGCCCGCTCCACCGAGCTGCAGGACCGCACCGAGGCGATGACCCGAACCATCGGCGAGATGAGCGAGACGCTTAGCCATCGCCTGCAGGCGTCGGGCGATGCCGTCGCCGGCCTTCTCTCCACCCGCACCGAGCGGCTGGAAAGTGACGGGCAGACCTTCATGGACGCCCTCGGCGAGACGCTCGACCAGCGCTCGCGTACCCTCACCGACGAAAGCACGCGCTTCCTCGATCTCCTGACGCTTGGCCTGCAGGAGCGCACCGAGCGCGCGGCCGAGATGCTGTCGGAGAAGAACAGCGAGACCATCGGCAACATCGACGAGCGCCTCGACCGGCTGGAGGCGACCCTCAGCGAACGCGGCGGCGCCCTGGTCTCGGCCATCGAGACCCGCACCTCGACCATCGTCGAGTCCAGCGACCGCATCGCCAATGCCCTGCAGCAGCGCTCCGTCGAGTTCGCCCGCACGCTCGCCGAGCGCAGCCGCGAGATTTCCGAGGCCGTCGCCGCAGCACAAGGCGAGCTGGCCACCTCGACCGGCGCCGCCGTGGCGCTCGCCGGCTCGACGCTCGAAGGCCGCGCCGCCGAAATCCGCACGCTCCTCGACGAGCGCATGGCCGGTTTCCGGTCGATCATGGACGAGAATGCCGGCAGCTTCAGCCGCACCGTCGACGAGCGCATCGGCTCGCTCGAGTCGGCGCTGAAGAACGGCACCGAGGACCTCGAGACCACCCTCGCCTTCGCCCATCAGAGCCTCATCGGCAATCTGGAGGAGCGCGCCGGTTCGATCGGCGCCTCGATCGAAGGCAATGTCGACCGGCTGCAGACCATCCTCGAACAGGCCGAGACCTCGCTCGGCGCCGGCACCGACCAGCGCACGAAGAGCATCGCCGACATGCTCGACCAGCGTCGCCTGGCCATCGAGACGCTGCTCGCCGAAAAGGCCGACATCTTCGTCGGTGCGATCGACGATCGGTCCACCCGCCTGTTCGACGGCTTCGACACCCGGGCCGCCAGCTTCGGCACCGATCTCGCCGACCGCATCACGGCCACCGAGAAGCTGCTGCGCGAAACCGAGACCGGTCTCGTGGAGACCCTCGACGCCCGCCATGCCGCCCTCGGCACGGCGCTCGGCGACCGCACCGAGACCTTGCGCAGTCTGGCGCAGGAGACGCACGAGACGCTGGTCGGGGCGCTCGACGAGCGTGTCGGCGGCATCCGCAGTGCCTTCGAGACGGCCGTCAACGGCATCACCGACGATCTCGTCAGCCGCGTCGAAACGCTGCGCGCCGTGGTCGAAGACTCGCGCAACCAGATCGTCGTCGGCCTCGACGACCGCACCATGACACTCTCCGGCGATCTCGAAGCCCGCACCCGCCAGCTCAACGAGGGCCTCGATGCCCGCGCCGCTGGCCTGCGCGACATCGTGGAGGCCGCCCGCTCGCAGCTGCTGGATGGCCTCGACGAGCGCATGCAGTCGATCCACTCGCTGGTCGACGGCTCCGAGGGAACGCTGCTGGCCGGCCTCGACCAGCGCACCGTGCGCCTGTCCTCCGACCTCGAGACCCGCGCTGCAGACCTCCGCGGCATCGTGGAAGCCGCCCGTACCGAGCTTCTCGACGGGCTCGACGCGCGCATGCAGTCGATCAACACCCTCGTCGAGGGCTCCGAAGGCACGCTGCTGGCCGGCTTCGACCAGCGCACCGAACGCCTCTCCTCCGACCTCGAGACCCGCGCCTCCGATCTGCGCGGCATCGTCGAAGCCGCCCGTGCCCAGCTGCTCGATGGCCTCGACGAGCGCATGCAGTCGATCAACGCTCTCGTCGACGGCTCCGACGGCACGTTGCTGGCCGGCTTCGACCAGCGCACCGAACGCCTCTCCTCCGACCTCGAGACCCGCGCTTCGCATCTTCGCGGCATCGTCGAAACTGCCCATGCCCAGCTGCTCGACGGCCTCGACGCGCGCATGCAGTCGATCAACGCCCTGGTCGATGGTTCCGAAGGCACGCTCCTGGCCGGCCTCGACCAGCGCACCGGACGCCTGTCGTCCGATCTCGAGACCCGCGCTTCCGACCTGCGCGACATGGTCGAAGCGGCCCGTGCCCAGATGGTCGATGGGCTCGACGAACGCATGCAGTCGATCCGCTCGCTGGTCGACGCTTCCGAGGGAACGCTGCTGGCCGGCCTCGACCAGCGCACCGATCGCCTTTCCGCTGAACTTGAGGCACGCGCGCTGCGTCTTGCCGCCGAGCTCGACCGCGGCAGCGAGAGCCTCACCCAGCGTCTCGACGACCGTATGGGCGTCATCCACAAGATGGTCGACGGTTCGGAAGGCTCGCTCCTCGCCGGTCTCGACCAGCGGGCGGCCCGCCTGTCGTCCGGCCTCGACGACCGCGCGACGCGCCTCGCCAGCCTCCTCGACCGTGGCAGCGAGAGCCTGACCACCCGCCTCGACGAGCGCATGGAGACCATCCACAAGATGGTCGACGGATCCGAGGGCACGCTTCTCGCAGGCCTCGACCAGCGCACGGCGCGTCTCGCCACCGAACTCGGTCGCGGCAGCGACAACCTCACCGTCCGTCTCGACGAGAGCGTGCAGCGCTTCACCGATGCCTTCAGCGATGTCGACGGCCGCCTGGTCGCCGTCCTCGAAGAGAAGCGGGATGGCATTTCCGGGCTTCTCGACGAGGTCACGCGCTCTGCGGCAGCAACGCTCGGCGACCGTGCGGACGACGTCCGCCGCTCGATCGAGCAGAGCGTCGAAGAAGTCAGCCGGTCGCTGGAAGCGCGCCGTGCCGATCTCGTCACCGCCCTCGACAACGGCCAGACCGGCCTGACCTCGGCGATCGATCAGCGCACCGACGCGATCTCGACGGCGCTCGAGCGCGGCCTCGGCAATGTCGAGCGCACGCTGAACGCCCGCGCGGCGCTCGTCGCGGATGCCCTGCGCAGCGCCATCACCACCGCTACCGCCACGATGACCGAGGAAGCCGAGCGCGCCCGCGCCGGCCTCGAGGGCGAGACCGTGTCGCTGGCCAGCGCCGTCGCCGGTCTCGGCGGCATCGTCGCCGCCTCGACGGAGGAAGCGCGCCTGAAGATCGCCGACGAGGCCGAGCGGCTTTCCGCCCGCTTTGCCGGCATCGCCGACGACCTGAAGGAGAAGGCAGAGGCCGCGCACGGCGATCTGTCGGCCGAGGGTGGTCGCATCGCCCGCACCGTCGAGAGCGCGTCGGAGACCTTGCGCACGCTCGCCGCCGAGGCCCGTGACCGGTTCACCGGCGAGGCCGAGGCCCTGGCACTCTCCGTTGCCGCCGTTTCGAAGGAAATGCGCAACGAGGCGACCTCGGTGCGCGAGACGCTGGTCGGCGAAGGCGCCGTCTTCGCCACGCAGCTGGGCGGTGCCTCTTTGGCCATGCGCGCTGAGGCCGAGGCCTCCCGCGAGCGGCTGGCCCTTCTCGCCACCGAATTCGTCGGCGGTCTGTCGGAAGTCGCCGACAGGCTCCGGGCCGACGCGATCGAAAGCCGCGCCGAGTTCAGCGACCAGGCCGGTGCCCTCGTCGGCGAATTCGCGACGGCGGCAGACCTGCTGCGCGCCGCCGGTGACGAATCGCGCGACCGCTTCCGCCAGGATGCGGCCGTCATCGCCGAGGAGATCATCTCCGCCACGGCCTCGATCGGCGACCGCAGCGAACTCGCCCGGCGGATCATCGCCGAGCAGGCCGCCACGCTGTCGACCGAGCTCGACCTCGCGTCCGATCGGCTGCGCGATGCCGGCGACGAAAGCCGCGCCCTGTTCCGCCGCGACGCGGAGGTCATCGCCGAGGAGATCTCCACCGCCACGTCGTCCTTCGGGACCCGCAGCGAGGCGGCACGGCAGATCATCGCCGAACAGGCGGCGACACTCGCGGCCGAGATGGACCGCGTGTCCGATCGCTTGCGCGATGCCGGCGACGAAACCCGCGACCTCTTCCGCCGCGATGCCGCGGTGATCGCCGAGGAGATCGCAGCAGCAGCGGTCGCCATCCGCGAGCGCGGCGAGGAAGCCCGCCACAACATCGGCGACGTCGTCCAGGCCATGGCCGGCCAGGTCACCGGTGCTGTCGACCTGCTGCGGAATGCCAGCGGCGACTCGCGTGACCGGTTCCGTGCCGACGCCGAGGCGATCGCCGCCGAGATCGTCGCCGCGGCCGAAGTCATCCGCCAGCGCAGCGACGAGGCTCGCCTCGTCATCGCCGACAACACCGAAGCCTTCGCCAGCCGCATCGGCGGCGTGTCGGAGCGCATCAGCAGCGAGGCGGACCGTGCGAGCGAAGCCCTCGACGCCCGCAGCGCCCGCTTCGCCAGCGAGCTCGCCGATCTCTCGAGGGAGCTGTCGGAGACGCTCGGTGGTTCGTCAACGGCCCTTCGCGGCGAGCTCGACCAGGTCGCATCGACCATCCGCGGCGATCTCGACGGTGCCTCGGCATCGATGAAGCGCGAGCTCACCGGCATTTCGGGCCGCCTGCGCGACGACGTCGCGGGTGCCTCGGCCATCCTGCTGCGGGATGCCGACACGGCGCGCGACGCGATCATCGCCCAGAGTGCCGAGATTGCCGCGCAGTTCGCAGGGGTCGGCAACCAGATCCGGGTCGAGACCGACCAGGCCCGCGACCAGCTCATCGAGAGCGCCGCGAGCTTCAGCGAGGATCTGATCAGCAAGATCGCCAGCTCCGAGCGTTCGCTTGCCTCGCGGGCCCGCCTGTTGACCGGCGACCTCGACGAGAAGACCAAGGCGCTGAACGAGCTGCTCGCCGAGCGCAGCGCCGAGATCGCCCGCCTGATCGAGGAGGAGGCCCGTCCGCTGGTCGAGCGCTTCACCGAGAGCGGCACGGCGGTCGCCGAAATGATCGACGCCTCCGCCCGAAACGCGTCGGACCGCCTGCGGTCCGAGAACGCGGCGCTCATCGCAGCCCTCGGCCGCCGCGCCGGGGAGACGGTCGAGACGCTCAGCAAGTCGTCCGGCGAGATCCTCGCCGGCTTCGACGCACGCACCAACGACGCCGTCGGGCTCGTGACCGACATGCGCCAGGCCCTGTCGCAGGACATCGACGCGCTGATCGAACGCCTGTCGCAGACCAACGGCGCGCTGCGCAGCCTCGTCGAGGAAGCCAGCGGCAATCTCGGCGCGATCGACTCGACGCTGCAGGAAACCAGCAGCCGCTTCACCAACGGCGCCGAACGCGCCGTGGAGCAGCTCTCGGCCTCCTCGAAGCTGCTCGACGGCAACCTTGCCCGCCTCGACCAGCTGTCGTCCTCCACCTACGGCAAGGTCGCCTCGATCGCCGAGCGCTTCGACGACCACGGCCATCTGCTGCAGGAGGCGGCGCAGCTGCTCGACAGCGCCCAGTCCAACCTGCAGACGACGCTGGAAGAGCGCCGCGATGGCCTGGAGACACTTTCCGCCGGCCTCGTCTCGCGTTCGGAGGAGATCGGCGATCTCATGCGGTCGTTCGAGGAAGTCGTCGACGGCCTGTTCGAGCGTACCGAGCAGCGCTCGCGCATGCTCTCCGCCCGCCTGTCCTCGGAAGTCGGCGCCTCGCTCGGCGAGACCGACAAGCAGCTCGAGGCGGTCGAGACCCGCTCGCGGAACGCAGCCTCGGAAATCCGGACGGCTGTGCTGTCGGTGGTCGAGGATGCGACCAAGCGCTTCAGCGGCGCGACCGACGAGATGCGCAAGACCGCGACCCTCATCCGCGAGGAGCTCGGCCAGACCCGCGAGGAGATCAAGCGCGGCGTGTTCGAGCTGCCCGAGCAAGCCCGCGAGAGCACCGAAGCGATGCGCAGGGCGGTGTCCGACCAGATCCGCGCTTTGCGTGATCTCAGCGACATCGTCTCGCAGTCGGGCCGCGCCTTCGACGTCGGCAGCCGGCGTCCGGCATCGCAGCCGCAGCCGCGCGCCGAACTGCGCCAGTCCGGCCCTTCGGCCGGCGGCCAGACGACGGTGGTCGCCCAGCGGCCGGCTGAGCCCGAGCGCCGGACCGAGCAGGCCGTGCCCGAGCAGCAGGTTGCCGAGGACCGCATGCTGGAGACCCGGATGACCGGGACGCATGGCGCCGAGTTCACCCGCGAGCAGCGCGGGGCGGCCGAGGTGGAGCGTCCCGCCGCCATGCTGACGCCGAGCGCTGCCCCGCTGCGCCAGGCAGAGGCGAGCGAAGGCAAGAGCGGCGGCTGGGTCTCCGACCTCTTGCGCCGCGCCTCCCGCGACGAGGACGAGGAAACCCATGCCGCCCAGGAGACGGCGTCGGAGCCCACCAGGGCCGAGGGCAGGTCTGCCGCGCATGTGGTGGAGTCGCTGAACTCGCTGTCGGTCGATATCGCCCGGGCGATCGACCACAACGCCTCGGTCGAGCTGTGGGACCGCTACCGCAAGGGTGAGCGCAACGTCTTCACTCGCCGGCTCTACACCATGAAGGGCCAGCAGACCTTCGACGAGATCCGCCGCAAGTATCAGCGCGACACGGATTTCCGCTCGGCGGTCGACCGCTACATCGCCGACTTCGAGAACCTCCTGACGGACGTCTCTCGCAAGGACACCGACAACACGCTGACGCGGACCTATCTGAGCTCCGACACCGGCAAGGTCTACACCATGCTGGCCCACGCCTCCGGCCGCTTCGACGGCTGACAGGCCGGCCAGTCCAGCACCTGACGTGAACGAAGGGGCGGTTTCGAAAGAGACTGCCCCTTTTCTCATGGAGACAGGGACAGGGCGGGTGCCGCGGGGCATACGGGCCCTCGTCGCAAAGGGACCCTCATCGACGGCCCGGAGGACGCGTAAACCTTCGGAAGCGTCATGTGGGGGAGGTTCGGAGTTTGAGCCAGGTCGTTCGAGCCAGCACCGTCCGGTTATCTCGGTGTCGACATCCAACCGCCGCGTCGGAGCAGAGCCATCGGCTTTTCGCGGACAGCCGTGGACGGTATGCCTCGAAGGGCAACGCCACCCAATTCCCGTGCGCCGGTCGTTTCAAACGGCGGAGAGCGAATCGATACTTATCGAACTCGCTCATGGGCTTAGACGGGCAAGGCGACTCTTCAGCGGAACATGAGCCAGGCCAACAGGCACGGCTCGCGACGGCTTCTGCCGGGCCGGTTGGCCCCATGCACTCCTGCGCCGCAACGGCACTTCACGCACAAACGCAGAAGGGCCGGACTCCCCCTGGAGGAGTCCGGCCCTTCGATGCATTCATCCGTGGCGGGAGGACGGGCTGAAGACCGCCTTCCCCGCGGAAGGCCGACGCTTAGACCAGCGACAGCGTCCAGGCGACGACGTCGGTGGTAGCCTTGGCGAAGGCGGCGTTGAGCGCCGCGACATAGGCGGCCTTGCCGGCGGTGGTGCTGGTGTCGGCACCGCCAACCGCGGCGGTGGCGGTGAAGACGCGCGTCGCCCGGACAGAGCCGTTGCGATCGTTCAGCGCCTTGACCGAGAACTCGACGACCGCAGTGTTGCCCTTGTCGACGTCGACCTCGAACTTCCGGATGGCGACGACGACCTGGTAGTCGATGGCGAGGCCCTGCCCCGGTACGCCGACGGCTGCGAGCCGGCCGGTGTTCTCGAAGGCCTGGACAAAGCGCGCCTGCACCAGCGCCGGCAAGCGGTCGCTCCACTGGCTCTGGCCGAGATACTCGACCGTATAGGGCGTCGGCTTGATGACGATCTGGTTGCCGTCGAGCGTCTTGGTGGCCGTCGGCTCGGGGATCAGGATCTGCACCTTGGTCCGAGCGCTGGTCCGGGCTTCCGTCCGCGGCGCGGCGAGCTCGTAGGTGTCGGGCGGCGTCGTGCCGCTGAGCGAAGCGCAGCCGGCTAGGGCGAGCGCCAGGGAAGCGACCAGGGTCGTCCGGATCGATGCATGCATGGTCTTTTCCTCAACGCCCGGCGGAAGCATCCGCCCACTCTGTCGCGGCCAGCGCACGATCTTCAAACGCGCCGGCCGGTGTCAATGCCCTGGCGCGGCCGCGGTGGTCTCCCCCGCGCGGCCGCTATCTGCCGTTACCGCCGCTTGCGGCCGTCGAACTGCTTCACCTCGTCGCCGCCGAAGATGATGCGGCTCGGATTGGCCTGGAAGTCGGTTACCGCTCCCTCAATCCGGTTGACCGACCGCGTCACGTCCCGCACCAGCGTCCGCACCTCGTTGAGGCCGTTGCCGGAGAAGTTCTGGATGTTGTCGGCGATCGGCCCGATGCGGGAGTTGATGTTGGCCGCGGTCTGGCGAATGGCGGCGAGCGTCTGGCTCGCCTCCTTGGCGAGGCCCTCGGTGCTGTCGGCATTCAGCAGCCGGTCGAGCGAGGCGAGCACGGTGTCGAGCCGCGTCGAGGCGGTGTTGACCTTGCTCGAGATCGCCACGGCGTTGTCGATCACGCGGTTGATGTCGTTGCGGCGGGCGCCGACGTCATTGGCGACCCCGGCGATCGAATCGGCGGCCCGGGCGACGTTGCGGGTCGCCGACGAGACGTCGGTCATCGTGCGGTTGACGACATCGGGATCGACGCCGGCGAGGATGGCGTCGACGCGGGAGCGGGTGCCGTTGAAGCCTGTCAGCGTCGTATCGACGGTGCGCAGTGCCGTATCGAGGCCGTCGATCACGGACTGGATCTGCGGCGTCTTGGCCCGGACGCCGGAGACCAGCGCCGCCACGTTGTCGACCACCTCCGAAATGCGGCGACGGTCGATGCCCGATACCAGAGCGCTGGCGTCGTCGAGCGTACGGTTCAGCTTGATCGTCGCCGCGCTGGCGTTCTCGCCGATCGGACCGAGATTGGCGAGGAAGCCGTTGATCGCCGGGCCGTTCGCCGCGACGCTGTCGGTGACCGTCTTCAAATTGCGGGTGACGCCCGAGACGTTGGTGATGACCTCGCCGATCGCCTCACGCTGTGCGCCGATGAGCGTCGAGACCTCGGAAACGTTTCGGGCAGCGGCCGAGATGTTGCCGATGGTGGAGTTGACGTCCGCCGGGTTGACCGCAGCCAGAATCTGGTCGGCCGAGCCAAGCGCCGAATCCAGTTTGGTCGCAACGCTCGTGGCGGTATCGGAGATCGGCCCGAGATTGGACAGGAAGCGGTCGATTCCCGGCGTGTTCTTCTGGATCGTATCGCCGACGCGGCCGACACTCGTGGCAGCCGTCTTCACCGAGTCGACGACGCCGGCGATGTTTTCCGCCTGCGCGCGCAAGGTCGTCGACATGGCCGCGACGTTGTCGACGGTGGTGCGCACCGACGCCGGATTGACCGCCTCGATGACGCTCTGCGCCGAGCGGATGGCGTCTGGAAGCGCCTCGGCGACGGTATTGGCGGTGCCTGCGAGGCGGCTGACGCTCTGCAGGAAGTCGTCGATCTGGTCGGAATTGCGCGCCAAGCTGTCGGTGAAGACCTTCACGTTCTCCGACGTCGCGGTGATGTTGCCCGCGGTCGTCCGCACGGCCGGGCCGACGTCCTTCACCATGCCCTCGAACTGCGAGAGGATGTTGTCGGCGCGCTGCGCGATGTCCTTGGCGGTGGCGAGAATGTCGGTCACGTCGGAAGGATCGGCCTTGATCACTGGCACGGCGCCTTGCTCGCGGGCGTAGGCGATGATGTTGCGCTCGGTGTTGTCGCCGCCCTTCAGCTCGATGAAGGCCTGGCCGGTGAGGCCGGCGAAGCCGATAGTGGCGCGGGTCGAGGTGGTGATCGGGGTGGTGCCGTCTACGCGCGTGGTGGCGATGACGACGCGCGGATTGTTCGGATCGATCCGGAGATTGCGGACGTCGCCGACCTTGAGGCCGTTGAACAGCACCTGGCTGCCGACGCTGAGGCCGGTGACCGAACCCTCAATCCGCACCAGCAGCGAGGTCTGGTTGTCATCGCCGGACACGTTGGCCGACCACCAGACGAAGCCGAAGCCGAGGACAAGGACGACCACCGAGAAGATGCCGACCAGCACGTAATTGGCTCTGGTTTCCATCACTTCGTTCCCTTGCTGGCGTCGGCGGACTTGTCCTGGTGCACGATGGTACGGGCACGCTTGCCGTGGAAATAGGATTTGACCCAAGGGTCATCGAAGGCGAGCATGGTCTCGAGCGGTCCCTCGACCATCACCTTCTTGTTGCCGAGGACGGCGATGCGGTCGCAGGCCTGGTACAGGCTGTCGAGATCGTGGGTCACCATGTAGACGGTGAGACCCAGCGTATCGCGCAGCGTCATGATCAGCTCGTCGAAATCCGCCGCGCCGATCGGGTCGAGGCCCGAGGTCGGCTCGTCGAGGAAGACGATATCCGGGTCGAGCGCCAGGGCGCGCGCGAGGCCGGCGCGCTTGATCATGCCGCCGGAAAGCTCGGACGGAAACTTCTCCGCCGCATCCGGGGCGAGGCCGACGAGATCGATCTTCAGCCGGGCCAGCTCGTCCATCAGCGCCGGCGACAGGTCGAGATACTCGCGCATCGGCACCTGGATGTTCTCCAGCACCGAGAGCGAGGAGAACAGCGCGCCTTGCTGGAAGAGGACGCCCCAGCGCTGCTCGACCGCCAGCCGCTCTTCGTCATTGGCCTTGTCGTAGTCGATGCCGAACACTTCGATCGTGCCGGACTGCTTCTTGTTGAGGCCGAGGATCGTGCGCAGCAGCACCGATTTGCCCTGGCCGGAACCGCCGACGAAACCGAGGATCTCGCCGCGGCGCACGTCCAGCGACAGGCCGTCGAGCACGGTCTTGGTGCCGAAGGTCACGGTGACGTCGCGGGCGCGGATGATGATGTCGTCGTCATCGCCCCCCTTGCCGGGGGCTGGTGCTGCAGAAGGCGCACCGTTGCCGGTCGCCGTCACCGCGGCATCGTCTTGTGCGGCGGGCGGGCCGCGGCCAGACGGATCAGAATCCGATGGATGCATAGAAGATCGCAAAGAAAGCATCCACGAGGATGACAAGGAAGATGGATTTGACGACGGAGGTGGTGACGTGGAGGCCGAGGCTCTCGGCGCTGCCGCCGACCTTCATGCCCTCGGCGGAGGCGACGACGCCGATGATGATCGCCATGAACGGCGCCTTGATCAGGCCGGCGAGGATGGTGCCGATGTCGATCGCCTCGCGCAGCCGCTGGACGAAGGCGGCTGGCGGGATGCCGGAATAGATCCAGGTGACGACGATGGCGCCGGCAAGGCCCATGAGGTCGGCGATGAAGGCGAGGAGCGGCAGCACCAGCGTCAACGCCACGAGGCGCGGAAACACCAGCACGCCGACCGGGTTGAGACCGATCACCTGAAGGGCGTCGACCTCCTCGCGCATCTTCATCGAGCCGATTTCGGCGGTGATGGCGCTGCCGGACCGGCCGGCGATCATGATGGCGGTGAGCAGCACGCCGATCTCGCGCAGCTGCAAAATGCCGACGAGGTCGACGACGAAGATTTCCGCGCCGAAGTTTCTCAGCTGGAAGGCGCCCTGCTGGGCGATGACCGCGCCGATCAGGAAGCTCATCAGCGCGATGATCGGCACGGCGCGAACGCCCATCCGGTCCATCTGCGTGATGATCGCCGGCAGACGGAGCTGCGTCTTGCCGGTCACCCGGCGTCCGGCGCCATAGATCGACGAGCCGATGATGTTGAGGCCGACGACGACCTCGTCGTAGAGCCCGTAGACGCTCCGCCCGATCCCATCGAGCGCGGCGACGACGCGGTTTTGCTTGGCGACCTCCGGCTCCGGCCGCACCCGGTCGATCGCGGCACGCACCGCCTCGAACAGTGCTCCGTCCTTCTCCCGCACGCCCGACATTTCGACCGAGCGGCCGCCGTCGGAAAGCTTGCGCGACATCTGTTCGACCAGCAGCGCGCCGGCGGTATCGACCCGTCCGACGCTGCCGAGGTCGATCGTCACGGACTTGCCGAGGTCGGACTTGCCCGTCTCGGCAACCGTCTTCTCGATGCTGCCGATGGTCCGGGCCAGCCAGTCGCCGGACAGGGTCAGCACCAGGCCACCCTCGCCCTTGTCGGCGACCAGGGCAGGCGCGGTGGTGCGGCGCCCATCCTTGTCGGCGCGTGTCTCTGCGGCTGGAGTGTCCGTCATGCCTGTGGTCGAAACCTTCTATCGCCCGATGCTCGGACACCTTATGCCATGAAGCGTCCGTGGCCTGACATGCCCGGCGGCGCCCGCCCGACGTTGCGGCGGTCCCTAGCGCGCGGCGTCGTTAACCGTCCATACACGGTTTGTAATCGCAATCGGCGATGCGCTCGAACAGGCCGAGGAATTTTCATGCCGCGTCGTCTTTCAGTCACAGTCGAGCGCTTTCAGCTCGCCACGGCCTTCACCATTTCCAGGGGGTCGAAAACCGAGGCGGTCGTCGTCGTCGCCACGCTTTCCGACGGAAACAAGCAAGGCCGCGGCGAATGCGTTCCCTATGCCCGCTACGGGGAGACGGTCGAGAGCGTGACGGCGGCCATCGAAGCCGTCCGGCCGCTGATCGAGAAAGGCTTGTCGCGCAAGGCCTTGCAGGCCTCCATGCCGGCAGGCGCGGCCCGCAATGCTGTCGACTGTGCGCTGTGGGATCTCGAGGCGAAGCTGGACGGCACCACCGTCGCGTCGCTGGTCTGCCCGTCGCCGCCGACAGCGCTGGAGACCGCCTACACGATTTCGCTCGGAACCCCCGAGGCGATGGCCGCCGCGACCGCCGCAGCCCGGGGCCGCGGGCTCCTGAAGATCAAGCTCGGCGCGCCCGAGGGCGACATCGCCCGCATCCGCGCCGTGCACGCGGCCGCCGGAGGCGCGCGGCTGATTCTCGACGCCAACGAGGGCTGGACGGCCGCAAACCTTGCCGAGAACATGCAGGCCGCCGCCGCGGCCGGCGCCGTTCTCATCGAGCAACCGCTGCCGGTCGGCCAAGACCAAGCTCTCGCCTCCCTCGCCCATCCGGTCCCGGTCTGCGCCGACGAATCGCTGCACGAGACGCAGGACCTCGCCGCGCTGGTCGGCCGCTACGACTTCGTCAACGTCAAGCTCGACAAGACCGGCGGGCTGACCGAAGCGCTGCAGCTCGTCACGGATGCGCGCCGGCACGGCTTCGGGGTCATGGTCGGCTGCATGGTCTCGAGTTCGCTCGCGATGGCGCCGGCGGTCCTGCTCGGCCAGACCGCCGACCTGATCGACCTCGACGGCCCGCTGCTGCTGGCGTCGGACCGCGAGGAGGGGTTAAGGTATGAAGGCTCCATGGTAGAGCCGCCAACCGCTGCGCTGTGGGGGTAGACGAAAGATCGCGATCGCCGTCGTATCGTGGCTGGCGACGGATGCTGGGAGAAAATCGGATGGCCGAGGTAGCGCTCAGCGAAATTGATGAGGTGCTGATTCGAAGGCAACTTGAGTCCGGCCGTTACGCCAGTGCCAGTGATGTCGTCACGGCGGCGCTGACGCTGCTGGCCGAGGAGAACGCTGCGTTCGAACGATGGCTTCAGGATGAGATCCCCGGACGGCTGGCGGCGCTCCGAAAAAACCCGGACAGCGGCATCTCTTTGAAGGAAGTGACAGCGCGCATTGAAGAGCGTCACCGGGCGCTTACAGCCGGCAATAGCTAGCGGTGGACTACGGGGTCACCTTCCATGCGGCCGCGCTCGCAGAGTTGGAAGACCTCTACGACTTCATCGCCTCGCGAACGAGCCCCGCGACTGCACGAAAGTTCGTCATCGGCCTCACCGACTACTGCACGGGGCTCGCGACGTTTCCAAAGAGGGGCACTGAAAGACCTGAGGTGATGCCTGGCATCCGCATCGTCGGCTACCACCGCGTCGTCAGCATTGTCTTCTCAGTTGAGACCCACACAGTACTCATCCTCGGCATCTTCTACTCTGGCAGGAACATCACGATCGATCTCCTGGAGAGGCGGACGTGAATAAACGCCAAGCGCCCTGGGCGTAAGAGCCTACCCCGCCATCGGCAGCGCCGCGGCGACTGAGGGGCGGGCCGAGACGGTGTCGAGGAAGATGTCGGCGCAGGCAGACCAGGTGAAGACGCGCGAGCGGTCGAGTGCCTCCGCCCGGTCGAGACCGAGCGCTGCCAGACACGCGGTCCGCAGGTCGTCCGAAATGCAGCCGGCGCGGGTGCCGGCGATGACGTCGAGCGGCCCGGGCTCGGGATAGGCGGCCACCGGCGCACCGCAGGCCAGCGCCTCGATCAGCACGATGCCGAAAGTGTCGGTCTTGGACGGAAAGACGAAGACGTCGGCGCTGGAATAATGCCGCGCGAGCATGTCACCGGTCTGCGACCCTGCGAAATGCACCTTCGGATAGCGCTGCCGCAGTTCGGCCAGCGCCGGGCCGTCGCCGACGACGACCTTCGACCCCGGCAGGTCGAGCATCAGGAAGGCCTCGAGGTTCTTTTCCGGCGCAACGCGCGAGACGGTGAGGAAGACCGGACCGGGCAGACCGAAATCGACCGGCTCACGCGGCCTGAACACCGACGTGTCGACACCGCGGGTCCAGGTAACGAGGTTCTGGAAGCCGCGCTCGGCCAGATCCCGCCGCACCGCCTCGGTCGGCACCAGGCAAGCGCTGGCCGCGGCATGGAAACGGCGGAGATAGGCGTAGCTGAAGCGTTCCGGGATCGGCACGCGCTGGCGGAGGTATTCCGGAAACCGGGTGTGGAAACTCGTGGTGAAGCTGCGCCCGGCGGCGATGGCGGCCCGGCGCGTCGCCATGCCGATCGGCCCTTCGGTCGCGATGTGGATCGACTGCGGCTTGAACTCGGCGATGATCCGCCCCAGCCGGTAGGAACTCGCCAGGGCCAGCCGTATCTCCGGATAGGTCGGCATCGGCACGGTGCGGAAATCCTGCGGCGAGACGACGAGCACGTCGTGGCCGCGGCCGCGCAGCTCGTCGGCAAGGCTCGACAGCGTGCGCACCACGCCGTTGATCTGCGGCGTCCAGGCGTCGGTGGCGATCAGGATCCGCATCAGGCTGCCTCCACCGCGGAAGTCTGCCGCTCGGCCGCCGGCATGGCGGCAATGCCGTCGGCCAGCGCCTCCGCCTGTGCCCGCGCCTTGCTGGCTGCCGCCGTCCAATAGATCAGCTCGAACGAGCCGTCATGCCGCTCGCCGACCGCGGTGCAGCTTTCCACCCAGTCGCCGGTATTGATGTATTCGACGCCGCCGCGCCGGGCGATCTGCGCATGGTGGATGTGGCCGCAGATGATGCCGTCGCAGCCGTGCCGCACCGCCTCTTCGGCGAGGAGCGTCTCGAAGGCGCCGATGAAGTTGACGGCGTTCTTGACCTTGAGCTTGGCCCAGGACGACAGCGACCAGTAGGGAAAGCCGAGCGCCCGGCGCAGCTTGTTGAAGACGACGTTGACGGCGATGGCGGTGTCGTAGGCCCAGTCGCCGAGATAGGCGATGAGCCGCGCATTGCGCACGACGACGTCGAACTCGTCGCCATGCATGACGAGGAACCGCCTTCCGTCGGCAGTCACGTGGACGTCGTTCTGCTTGACCTCGATGCCGCCAAAGTGCTGACCGGGAAAGTCGCGCAGGAATTCGTCGTGGTTGCCGGGGATATAGACGACGTCGCATCCCTTGCGCGCCTTGCGCAGCAGCTTCTGGACGACGTCGTTGTGCGCCTGCGGCCAGTGCCAGGCGCGTTTCAGCCGCCAGCCGTCGACGATGTCGCCGACGAGATAGAGTTTCTCGCAATCGTGCAGGCGGAGAAAGTCGATCAGCAGCTCGGCCTGGGCGGCCTTGGAGCCGAGATGCACGTCGGAGATGAACAGCGTCCGGAAGTGTCGCGCCGTGGTCAGCTGATGCATGGTCGCCATCCTGTTCGCTCCCCTCGCCCTCCTGCCAATGGCCGATTCTCATTGCATGCGTGTGACGGTGCGGCCGAAGGCGCGGGGCGGCGCCCGATCGAACGGCACCCGGCGGGGCCGATGGCGACGGCAAGGCGAAACTCCCGACAAAATGCCAGGCGGCAATTTCCAGAACGGTTCGACTTCGTCTAAGACGGCCGCAGCAGCTGAAATGAACGGGGGACGCCATGTCCGAAAATAGCACCGACGCCAGGCCGAACACGGGCGATCTCGACGAGCAGGCGTTGTTCTACCACCGCTATCCGAAGCCCGGTAAGATCGCGATCCAGCCGACCAAGCCGCTCGGCAACCAACGCGATCTGGCGCTCGCCTACTCGCCGGGCGTCGCGGCACCGTGCCTCGCGATCGCCGCCGACCCCTCGCTCGCCGCCGTCTACACCAGCCGCGCCAACCTCGTCGCCGTGCTGTCCAACGGCAGCGCGGTGCTCGGCCTCGGCAATATCGGCCCGCTGGCCTCCAAGCCGGTTATGGAGGGCAAGGGCGTCCTGTTCAAGAAGTTCGCCGACATCGACGTCTTCGACATCGAGATCGACGCGACCGAGATCGACCACATCGTCGAGGTGGTCGCCGCGCTGGAGCCGACCTTCGGCGGCATCAACCTCGAAGACATCAAGTCGCCGGAGTGCTTCGAGGTCGAGGAACAGCTGCGCAAGCGCATGAAGATCCCGGTCTTCCACGACGACCAGCACGGCACCGCTATCATCGTCGCCGCCGCCGTGCGCAATGCGCTGGAGCTCAACGGCAAGAAGATCGAGGAGGTCAAGATCGTCTCCTCGGGCGCGGGTGCTGCCGCTATCGCCTGCCTCAACCTCCTCGTCGCGCTCGGCGCGAAACTCGGGAACATCACCGCCACCGATATCGACGGCGTGGTCTATGTCGGGCGCGGCAAGCGAACCGACCGCTGGATGGAGGTCTATGCGCGCGACACGGAGATGCGCACGCTGAGCGAAGCGATCGAGGGCGCCGACATCTTCCTCGGTCTGTCGGCCGGCGGCGTCCTGAAGCCGGAGCTCCTGGAAAAAATGGCTCCGCGGCCGCTGATCATGGCGCTGGCCAATCCGACGCCCGAGATCATGCCGAGCCTTGCCCGCGCGGTGCGGCCGGACGCGATGATCTGCACAGGTCGCTCGGACTTCCCGAACCAGGTCAACAACGTCCTCTGCTTCCCCTACATCTTCCGCGGCGCGCTCGACTGCGGCGCGACGACGATCAACGAGGAAATGAAGATCGCCGCCGTCGACGCCATCGCGGCGCTGGCGCGCGAGGAAGTCTCGGAGGTCGCAGCGAAAGCCTACGGCTCGGAGACGCCGATCTTCGGCCCGGAATACATCATCCCCTCGCCCTTCGACCCCCGGCTGATCCTGAAGATCGCGCCGGCCGTGGCGAGAGCCGCGGCCGCGACCGGCGTCGCCTCGCGGCCGATCGAGGATTTCGGCGCCTACATGGACCTCCTCAACCGGTTCGTCTTCCGAACCGGCCTGATCATGAAGCCGATCTTCCAGATCGCCAAGAACAGCGGCAAGCGGGTGATCTTCGCGGACGGCGAGGACGAGCGGGTGCTGCGCGCCGCGCAGGTGATGCTCGAAGACAAGATCGGCGTGCCGATCCTCGTCGGCCGCCCCGCCGTCATCGCCAGCCGGCTGGAACGCTACGGCCTGCGCATTCGGCCGGGCACCGACTTCGAGGTGGTAAACCCCGAGGACGACCCGCGCTACCGCGACTATGTCGACCACTATTTCGAGAAGGTCGGCCGCAAGGGCGTCAACCCCGACACCGCCCGCACCGTGGTCCGCACCAACACCACGGTGATTGCCGCCGTCTCGGTCTCGCGCGGCGAGGCCGACGTGATGATCTGCGGCCTCGAGGGCCGCTATTCGCCGCATCTCGTCGACATCCGCCAGGTCATCGGCGTCGAGCCCGGCACCAACAAGTTCGCCGCGATGAGCCTCCTCATCTCGCAGCAAGGCGCTAAATTCTTCCTCGACACCTATGTGCAGCGTGATCCGAGCGCCGAGGATCTGGCCGAGATGACGGTGCACGCCGCCGTCGAGATCCGCCGCTTCGGCATCGAGCCGAAAGGCGCCTTTCTCTCGCACTCGAACTTCGGCTCGGACGAGACGCCGCAGACCAAGAAGATGCGCCAGGCGCTGAAACTGGTGCGCGAGCGGATGCCCGACCTCGAGCTCGACGGCGAGATGCACGGCGACGTCGCCCTCAACGAGGCGCTCCGCCGCAAGGTGATGCCGAACTCGACGCTGTCGGGCGAGGCCAACCTCTTGATCTTCCCGAACCTCGACGCGGCGAACATCACCCTCAACGTCGTCAAGGCAATGACCGATTCCCTGCACGTCGGCCCGATCCTGCTGGGCGCCGCCTCGCCGGCGCATGTGCTGACGCCATCGGTGACATCCCGCGGCGTCGTCAACATGGCGGCGATCGCGGTGGCGGAGGCGGTGCAGCGGGGGTGAGAGGGGGTAGAGGGGGTAGAGGGGCTGGGTGGCGCACCGCTGGCGCTGGCGCAAGATCCGCCGCACCTCGTCCGGCGCAGACGTCTCAGGCTCGTCATCCCGGCCTTGAGCCGGGACCCATGCCTCTGCGCAAAGGCTTTCTCTCCGGCGGAGGGTGTCAGGGAAGGTCCACCGGACTAGCTGTCTTCAGCGGTTTGGAATGGATCCCGGGTCAAGCCCGGGATGACGAGGCTGATAGGTTTGCGCCCATCGCCCTTTCCCCCATCGCCCCTTTCGCCCCTCGCCCTAAACCCGCCTTGCCAGCGCCCGCTCTCGGCCGATCAGCGGCAGAAGGTCCGCCAGTTCCGGGCCATGGTCGAGACCCGTCAGCGCCTGGCGGAGCGGCATGAAGAGAGGCTTGCCCTTGCGGCCGGTGGCGGTCTTCACCGCAGCGGTCCACGTCTTCCACGTCTCGTGCGACCAAGGCTCTGGCGGCAACAGGTCGAAGGCGGTGGCGAGGAAGGCGCGGTCATCCTCCACGATTGCCGGTGCCTCTGCCGGCAGCTCGCCGAACACCACGTCGCGCCAGACCGACGCATCCGACACCCGCCCGCAATTGGCGCGCACCGCCAGCCAGAACGCTTCCGCCCGATCCTCCGGCACGCCCATGCCCGCCAGACGCTCGGCGACGTCGGCGTAGCCGTAGCCATGCACCAGCTCGGCGTTCAGCCGCTCGACCTCGGCCGGGTCGAATTTCGACGCCGAGGCGGAGACGTCCGAGAGTTTTACCCGCTCCGCCAGCGCCGACAGGCTTGGCACCGCCTCGATCGAGCCGGAGAGCCCGACGAGGGCAGCGAGCGAGGCGACGGCCATCGGCTCGATGCCATCCGCCCGCAGCGAGCGCAGCGACAGCGCGCCGGAACGCTTCGACAGACCCTCCCCGTCGAGCGTCGTCAGGAGGTTGTGGTGGCCGTAATCCGGCACGGTGAGGCCCAGCGCCTTGGAAAGCGCGATCTGGACACCGGTATTCGTCACGTGATCATCGCCGCGGATGACGTGGGTGATGCCCATCGCGCCGTCGTCGACGACGGACGGCAGCGTGTAGAGATAGCTGCCATCTTCGCGCACGAGCACCGGGTCCGACAGCGAGGCAAGGTCGACGCTCTGCGGACCCCGGACGAGGTCGTTCCACGTTACGTCGGTGCGAACGGGCTGGGAGGGATCGCCGGTAAAGTTCGGCAGGAGAAACCGCCAGTGCGGCTGACGGCCTTCGGCTTCCAGTTCCTGCCGCTCCATCTCGTTCAGCCGCAGGGCATCGCGGCCGTAGATCGGCGGCAGGCCGCGCGCGGCGAGACGCTTGCGCTTGCGGTCGAGTTCCTCGGCGGTCTCGTAGCAAGGATAGAGCAGGCCCTTCTGCTGCAGCAGGGTGACCGCCGCATCGTAATGGCCGATCCGCTCGGACTGGCGGTAGACGGCGTCCGGCTGCAGACCGAGCCAGACGAGGTCCTCGAGGATCGAACCGGCATATTCGGCACGCGACCGGGCGACGTCGGTATCGTCATAGCGCAGGATGAACTGCCCGCCCGCACCGTTTTCCTTGGCCAGCAGCCAGTTGAACAGCGCGGTTCTGAGGTTGCCGATGTGGATGTGGCCGGTCGGCGAAGGGGCAAAGCGGACGGTCGGGCTCATCGGGAGATTTCCTGTGTGGTGAGGCGGGACGGCGCGCGTGGCGCGCTCAAATCCCCCGGCCCAGCGTGATCGGCGTTCCCGTGACGAGAAGGTAGGCGAAGAGACCGAGCCCGACGACGAGGAACACCGCGCCCTGGTGGAACTGCCGCGAGGCGTAGCGCCGGTTCGGCTCCATGTCCTCGCCATAGGCGCCGCGCTTTGGGGCGTGGAGGTAGCCGGCGAGACCGAAACCCGCAGGCTTCGGCACCTCCTGGAAGATGCGGCGCATGGCGAGGAAATAGCGCAGCGCGAACAGCACCGCGAGCACCAGCGAGGCGGCGGCGATCGAGTCCAGCGAGATCTCGTCCATCGCTCAGGCCCCGTCGCGGTAGCGGTTGGTGATGGGGTAGCGGCGGTCGCGGCCGAAATTCTTGCGCGTCACCTTCACCCCCGGCGCCGACTGCCGCCGCTTGTATTCGGCGATGTAGAGCAGCCGCTCGATGTGCTTGACCGTGTCGCGGTCGAAGCCGCGCTCGACCAGCGCATCGACGCTGCCGTCATGCTCGACGAGGTGTTCGAGAATGGCGTCGAGGATCTCGTAGGGCGGCAGCGAATCCTCGTCCTTCTGGTCCTCGCGCAGTTCCGCCGAGGGCGGCTTGGTGATGATGCGCTCGGGGATGACGATGCCACCGCTGCCGAGCGAACCGTCGGGAACATGCGCATTGCGCCAGTGCGCCAGCCGAAACACCTCGGTCTTGTAGAGGTCCTTGATCGGGTTGAACCCGCCGTTCATGTCGCCGTAGAGCGTCGCGTAGCCAACCGACATCTCGCTCTTGTTGCCGGTGGTCGCGACCATCGCGCCGAACTTGTTGGAGATCGCCATCAGGATCACGCCGCGGGCACGGCTCTGGAGGTTCTCCTCGGTGACGTCCGCCGGGCGTCCCTCGAAGAGGCTAGCTAACGCCGCGGTGAACCCCTCGACGGGCGCTGCGATTTCGACGACGTCGTAGCGCACGCCGAGCGCCTTGGCGCAGGCTTCGGCATCCTCGAGGCTGGTCGCGGCGGTGTAGCGGTAGGGCATCATCACGCAGTGGACGCGGTCCTTGCCCAATGCATCGACCGCCATCGCCGCGACCACGGCCGAATCGATGCCGCCGGACATGCCGAGGACGACGCTCCTGAAGCCGTTCTTGTTGACGTAGTCCTGGAACCCGAGGACGCAGGCGCGCCAGACGGATTCGTCGAGCGCCGGGATCGCCGCCAGCGGGCCGTTCTCGCAAACCCAGCCGTCCTCGCCGCGCACCCAGTCGGTCACCGCCACCACGGCGTCGAACTGCGGCAGCTGGAAGGCGAGCGTGCGGTCGGCCTGGAAGGCGAAGGAGCCGCCGTCGAAGAGGAGATCGTCCTGCCCGCCCAGCATGTTCGCATAGACCATGGGCAGGTCGGTCTCGATCACCTGCCGCAGCACGACCTGGTGACGGACGTCGAGCTTCTCCTTGTAGAAGGGCGAGCCGTTCGGCACGAGCAGGATCTCGGCGCCCGATTCCGCCAGCGTCTCGCAGACGCCGAGCTGGCCCCAGATGTCCTCGCAGACGGGAATGCCGAGGCGGATGCCGCGGAAGTTCACCGGCCCCGGCATCTCGCCGGCCTGGAAGACCCGCTTCTCGTCGAACTCGCCGTAGTTCGGCAGGTCCACCTTCGAGCGCCAGGCCACAACCTTGCCGCCGTCGAGCATCGCCACGGCGTTGTAGAGGCCGGTCTCGGTGCGCAAGGGGCAGCCGATGATCACGCCCGGACCGCCGTCGGCGGTCTCTTCGGCGAGTGTCTCCACCGCCGCCATGCACTCGGCGACAAAGGCCGGCTTCAGGACGAGGTCCTCCGGCGGATAGCCGGACAGAAAGAGCTCGGTGAAGAGCACGAGGTCGGCGCCCTTCGCCGCGGCCTGTGCACGTCCCCGGCGGGCGAGCGCCAGGTTGCCGGCGATGTCGCCGAGCACCGGGTTGAGCTGGGCCACGGCGAGCTTCAGTCGAGATGGCGTCACGCGGCGGCTCCTTGCCAAGATTTCATCCTGCGTCCCATAGGAAGGGGATATGGCAGGTGCATGACCCGCCTCATATCAAGCGGGAACCGGCGGCGCGAGCCCGAACGAGGGCTGCCGCCGGCGCGGCTGTTCATTTGCCGCAGGCGAACGAGGATGCGACGATGCGCAAGGGTTTTCCCGCAACAAAGGTCCTCGGCTGGATCGGGCGGTCTCTCGAACTCCTGAAACCCGGTGAACGCCGGGTGCTCGACAGCGCCCTCAGCGGCACCACGATTGCGCAGGACGTCACGGCGACCTTCACCGCGCAGACCTCGCTCGGTGGACGGCTGGCGGACGGCATTGCCCGCGTCGGCGGGTCATGGAGCTTCATCCTCTGCTTCCTCGGCTTCCTCGTCGTCTGGGTGTTCCTGAACACCGTCATCCTGTCGCAGGAAGCGTTCGACCCCTACCCCTTCATCTTTCTCAACCTGGTGCTGTCGATGATCGCGGCGATCCAGGCGCCGATCATCATGATGTCGCAGAACCGGGCCGCCGACCGCGACCGGCTGGATGCAAGCCACGACTACGAGATCAACCTCAAGGCCGAGATCGAGATCCTCGCGCTGCACGACAAGCTCGACGAGATGCGCCGCGAGGATGCGCAGCGCGTCGCCGAGACGCTCGAGATCATTGCCCGGCGGCTGGGCGCGATCGAGGAGAGCCTCGCTATCCGGGCCGGCCTGGCAAGCGACTGAGAGAGCCTCGCAAGCCTCGACCGGCAGCTGCTTCTGATCCGCTGGCGCCGGGACGAACCCTACGTCAGTTTGCAAATCCACAGAAACTCACGACATAGGCGCTGCGGGATAGCGGTCGGCCAGACCGTGCACTTGCGGTTTTCCACCGGTGCCGCGAAGAAATTCGAAGCGCATCGGCTTTGGCCGGCTTTGCAAGACAACGGCAGAAGACCCGGGATGAAGCCGGGCGATAGAGTGGGGCGTCAGTGTACGAAATTCTCAGCCTGGTCAGCCAATATGGCCTCATCATCGTCTTCGTCGGGACGTTCTTCGAAGGCGAGGTCTTCGCCATCATCGGCGGCTTCCTCGCCTATCGCGGCTCCTACCCGCTGGAGACGATCGCGCTGCTGGCCTTCACCGGTTCGTTCCTCGGCGACCTCGCGGTCTTCCTGTTCTCGCGCTTCTGGTCCGGCCACCGTTGGGTCTCGCGCTGGAAGGCCAAGCCGAAGTTTGCCAAGGCACTGAGGTTGGTCGACAAATATCAGGCCTTCTTCGTGATCGTGAACCGCTACATCTACGGCCTGCGCATGCCCGGCCTGATCGCGCTCGGCCTGTCCTCGATCAGCATTCCGCGCTTCCTCGTGCTGAACTTCATCGGCGCGGGCATCTGGGCCGGCTTGTTCACCACCATCGGCTACGTCTTCGGCTACTCCATCGGCACGGTCTTCGCCCGGCTGGAACTGATGGAGCGCGGCGTCGGCATTACCCTCATCGTCATCGCCGTCGCACTGTCGGCCTGGTTCGCCTGGCGGCAATGGGGCCCGATTTTCGTGGCACGGGTGCGCGGCGGCAGCACGGCGACAAGCGATGCGGAAGCTGTCCGCGTCAGCTCGAAACCCCGGCCGAGGGGCGATGGCCAGGAATAGCGCGCCACGGAGACCGCGCGGCAGAAAAGCGTCGGGATTGCCACCCCTGCGCTGTGCTCAAGCGTTCAGACGCATCTCTGCAATTCTCTGCGGTTCCGATTGAACCGGCTGATTCGACCCCTGAACATCTCCCCGCAAGCCCGCCCGATACCTCGGTAATGTGCTCAGCAAAAAGGGCCGCCTTTCGGCAGCCCTTCCGTCATTCGATGGGATGTGTCCCGAACGAAGCGCGAGCCCTTTAGAGGTTCGCAACCTGCTTCGGGGCCTGGGCCGCGAGGTCCTTCTTCAGGAGCTCGGCGACCAGGAAGGCGAGTTCCAGCGCCTGGGTGGCGTTGAGGCGCGGGTCGCAATGCGTGTGGTAGCGGTCCGACAGGTCCTCGGCGAGAACCGGGCGCGAGCCGCCGGTGCATTCGGTGACGTCCTTGCCGGTCATCTCGATGTGGATGCCGCCGGCATGGGTGCCCTCCGCGCGGTGCACGTCGAAGAAGGTCTGCACCTCCGTCAGGATCCGGTCGAACGGCCGCGTCTTGTAGTTGTTCAGCGTGATGGTGTTGCCGTGCATCGGATCGCACGACCAGACGACCTTGCGGCCCTCCTTCTCCACGGCACGGATCAGACGCGGCAGGTTCGCCTCCACCTTGTCGTGGCCGAAACGGGTGATCAGCGTCAGCCGGCCCGACTTGTTCTCGGGGTTCAGCACGTCGATCAGCTTGAGGAGGCCGTCGGCATCCATCGACGGGCCGCATTTCAGGCCGATCGGGTTCTTGATGCCGCGGCAATACTCGACATGCGCATTGTTCAGCTGCCGGGTGCGGTCGCCGATCCAGATCATGTGGCCGGAGGTCGCGTACCAGTCGCCCGAGGTCGAATCGACGCGGGTCATCGCCTGCTCGTAGCCGAGCAGCAGCGCCTCGTGGCTGGTGAAGAACTCGGTCTCGCGCAGCGCCGGGTGCGTGTCGGCAGTGATGCCGATCGCCCGCATGAAGTTCATCGTCTCCGAGATCTTGTCGGCGAGATGCCCGTAGCGCTCCGCCTGCGGGCTTCCGGAGAGGAAACCCAGCATCCACTGGTGAACATTGTCGAGATTGGCATAACCGCCCTGCGCGAAGGCGCGCAAGAGGTTCAGCGTCGCTGCCGACTGCCGGTAGGCCTCGATCTGGCGTTCGGGGTTCGGGATGCGCGAGGCCTCGTCGAACTCGATGCCGTTGACGATGTCGCCGCGGTAGGACGGCAGCGAGACACCGCCGACGGTCTCCATGCCGGACGAGCGCGGCTTGGCGAACTGGCCGGCGATGCGGCCGACCTTCACCACCGGCGAAGAGGCGCCGAAGGTCAGCACCACCGCCATCTGCAGGAAGGCGCGGAAGAAGTCGCGGATGTTGTCGGCGCCGTGCTCGGCGAAGCTCTCGGCGCAGTCGCCGCCCTGCAGCAGGAACGAGCGACCCTCGGCCACCTCACCCAATGCCCTCGTGAGCTTGCGGGCCTCACCCGCAAACACCAGCGGCGGGAAGCTGGCGAGGCGCTTCTCGGTCTCTGCCAGTGCCGCGGCATCGGGGAAGTCCGGCATCTGCTCGACGGGCTTCGAGCGCCAGCTTGCGGGAGTCCAGTCCTTGGCCATGCTGTTCTCTCTTTCGGACGTGTGGCACCGGTCTTGAAGCCGGTCGTCGGTCGCCGTGGCGAGCCTGTCGTCGGGTAACTGGGGATCGGGCGCCGTGCTGAAAAGACCGACACCCCTCGCCGGCTTATAGACATGATTGGCGGGGATTGTCACCGTGCGCTGCACCCTTGCGGGAGCTCAGCCTATCGGCCGCAGCATCGCGCCACGCGCCGTCACCAGCCCGTCGAAGAGATCCGCCTCCCCGTCGGCCAGCCGCACGGCCCGCGGATAGCGCGGCGCCTGGCGATCGGCGAGAATATCGGTCTCGAACCCCTCGGTCTCCGCGACGAACCGCTCGACGCCGTCGCGCCCGTAAAGCGACAGGAAACCCTGCAGCACCGCGTCGAGATAGGACTGGAGAATGGTCGCGCCGGTATCGGCGGCGTCGACCTCGGGGTGGATGGCCTCGTAGATATGCACGGCAGCCCCCACCGGCGGGGCCGCCTCTATCGCCGGGGCCGCGACATCGCGCCGGATGTAACCGGCCTCGCGCAGGTCGACGGCGGCAAGATTGTCGGCATGGTCGTAGACCACCACCCCTTGCGTCGCATGGCCCTGGTCGGGCCGGACGGACAGGAGCGCGATACCGCCGGGGCGTGGCAGCCAGAACCGCCGCCAGCCCGTCACCTCGGCCCGGCGGATCGCCAGAAAGCGCGTGCGCAGCGTCGCCCTGTTGACCAGCGAGCCGTAGCCGAAATAGGCGACTACCCGCCCGTCACCCGCCAGCGACTCGAAGTCGGGATGGTCGTCGTGGATCAGCATGGCTGCTCTCGTCTTGGCCGCGCCCCAGCGGCCAGTCGCATCATCATGCGGCAAGCCCCTTGGAGCGCCAATGTCTAGACCCGGGCCCCGTCCTTCAGGCGGTAGGTCGGATCGTACATGGTGACGAGTTCCTCGGCCATGGTCGGGTGCACGGCCATGGTGCGGTCGAAGTCGTCCTTGGTGACGCCAGCCTTCACGGCGATGCCGAGCAACTGGCTCATCTCGCCGGCATCCGGGCCGAGGATATGCGCGCCGACGACCTTGCGCGAGGCGGCATCGACGACAAGCTTCATCAGCATCGGCTCGTCCCGCCCGGCGAGAACATGCCGCATCGGCCGGAACTGCGCGCGGTAGACCTCGACATCGGCAAAGGCCTTGCCCGCCTGCTCCTCGGTGAGCCCGACCGTGCCGATCTCCGGCTGCGAGAACACCGCGGTCGCGACATTGTCGAGATCCGGCTTCGTCGGGCGGTCGCGGAATACCGTGTCGACGAAACACATCGCCTCGTGGATCGCCACCGGGGTCAATTGCAGGCGCTGGGTGACGTCGCCGAGCGCCCAGATGTTGTCGGCGCTGGTGCGGGAATAGTCGTCAACAACAACCGCCCCGCGCTCGTCGACGTCGACGCCTGCGGCCGAGCACCCGAGATTCTCCGTGTTCGCCTTGCGGCCGATCGCCAGCATCACCTCGTCGACGTCCAGCACCTCGCCGCCGCCGAGCCGGGCGTTGAGGCGGCCGTCCGCCTTCATCGACACTTCCGCGATCATCTCTTCGCAGCGGATGCGGATGCCCTTCTTCTTCATCGCTTGGTGCAGGCCCTGGCGCAGATCGTCGTCGAAGCCCTGGAGGATTTCCTTGCCGCGATAGATCAGCGTCGTCTCGACGCCGAGCCCGTGGAAGATGTTGGCAAACTCGACCGCGATATAGCCGCCGCCGAGGATCGCGATCGCCTTCGGCAGGCGCTTCAGGTGGAAAGCCTCGTTGGAAGTGATGCAATGCTCGGCGCCGGGCAGCCCGGGATGCGGATTGGCACGGCCGCCGACGGCGATCAGGATCTTCTCGGCCGTCACCGTCTTGCCGGTCGCGGTCAGGCGAATCGTATGCGCGTCCTCCAGCACGGCGCGGCTGACCAGCACCTCGACGCCGGCCTTTTCGAGATTGCCGCGATAGGCCTTTTCCAGCCGGTCGATCTCGCGGTCCTTGTTGGCGATCAGCGTCGGCCAGTCGAAGCGCGCCGGCCCGACGGACCAGCCGAAGCCCTCCGCATCCTCGAAGTCCTCCGAGAACTTCGAGGCGTAGACGAACAGCTTCTTCGGCACGCAGCCGCGGATGACGCAGGTGCCGCCATAGCGGAACTCCTCGGCGATGGCGACGCGATGGCCGAGCGCCGCGGTTCGCCGCGCCGCGCGCACGCCGCCGGAGCCGCCGCCGATGACGAAGAGGTCGTAGTCGTAAAGTTCGCTCAAGGCGGATCCCTTTGCCGGCAGGATGATGCGGGGGCATGGCGCCGACCCGAAAGGTTCGGACGCCCGCCTGAGATAGGGTGCTCGATGGTACGAAAAAGGCGGCCTTGCGGGGCCGCCTCGTTCACTTTCGGGAGCGCCAGGCGCTGTCGACCGCGGCTATTGCGTCGACGAGCCGGCGGCGGGCGTCGCGGGATCGGTCAGCGGCGCGGTGGCACCGGCCGGCTGCGGCAGCATTGCGGTCATGCCCTCGGCAGCGCTGGCGCGCAGGTCGCGGACGATGCCGTTCGACCAGACGTCGGCGGCGGCCATCATTTCGCGCGAGGCGACGGGGCCTTGTTTCAACAGCTTCTGGCCGGTGGGCGAGCCGTAGAATGCCGCGATTTCCTTGAGTTCCTGCTCGGTGAAGAGTTTGGCATAGGTGCGCGCCACCTCGTTCTCGAGGTCGCCGCGGCGCGGGGCGAGCGCGATCGCGCGCTCGTCGACCATGTCGGAAATCTCCGACTGCATGTTGGGGTTGCTGCCGATCAGGTCCGACTTGATCTGCGTGGCGGCGTTCATGAGGATGTTGTCGAACTGCTCGGTCGAGTCGATCGCATCAATGGCGGCGCGGGCGGCAGCCAGATGCGACGCCGTGGCTTCTTGGGCCAGAGCCGGCGCGCCCGCCATGAGGCCGACGGCTGCCAGTGCGAGCATTCCGCGACGCATCATATCGTTGAGAACCATGAAAGCCCTGTCTCCATCCGTTTGTCGTTCCGTCGAGGACGGTTCCCTACCCAATCGCTCGGGCGTCTAGCAAGTCACATGGCCGGCGGCCCGGCGCCGGGCGCGACGTGCAGCCGGGAGCATGCCCTTGCATGGCCCTGTTCGCCGCGGTCCGCAAGCCCCCGCAAGCAGACCCCGCGCCAGCGTCAGGGCGCCCCGAGGGTCTCGATCCCAGCCTCTCCCGCCAGGATCGCCACCGTGGCCAATCCCAGGAACAGACCGTGTTCGACGACACCGGGAATAGCGTGGAGCGCGCGCGACAGCGCTTCTGGGTCCGGAATGCGGCCAAATGATGCGTTGAGGATAAGGTGCCCGCTATCGGTGATGAACGGCGCGCCGTCCCGGTGGCGGAGCGTCATTTCCCCGTCGAGACCGAGCCGACCGGCCTCGCGGCGCACGGCGAGAAACGTCGCCATCAGCCCGAAACCGTTGATTTCGATCGGCAGCGGGAAGGCGCCGAGCGTTTCGACCCGCTTCGAGGCGTCGGCGATGACGATCATCCGCGCGGAGGCAGCGGCCACGATCTTCTCGCGCAGCAGCGCGCCGCCGCCACCCTTGATGAGGCGCAGGTCCTCGTCGAATTCGTCCGCCCCGTCGATCGTCAGGTCGAGCTCCGGCATCTCCTCGAGCGTCACGATCGGGATGGAAAGGCTTTCGCACAGCGCCGCCGTGCGTTCGGAGGTGGCGACGCCGGTCACCTTCAGCCCGCCGGCGACGCGTTCGCCCAGCGCCCGGATGAAGGCCTCGGCGGTCGAGCCCGTGCCGATCCCGAGCCGCATGCCGTCCTCGACATGCGCGAGGGCCGCCCGCGCGGCACGATCCTTCAGACTGGCGGCGTCGCTCATGCATGTCCCCCGAAACCGGCCCTCCACCGGCCTTGCCCTCGGCTCTATCGCGAAATGCCGGAGCTGTCGAATGACGTGGGCCGCCGCGGCGCCGCTTGACCGCCCGGCGGCGATTGCGCATCAAGCCGCCGGAACGCCGTTCGGGTGCTGGAATGACACAGCGCCAAGGCGCCAAGGCGTCAGGGCGCCAGGGCGGCAGGACGACAAAGCGACAGGAACAAACGATGCCGCAGCCGATCGCCGTGTTCGACCTCGACGGCACCCTCGTCGACACCGCGCCCGACCTTGCCAACAGCCTGAACGCCTGTCTGATCGGCGCCGGGCTTTCGCCGACGACGCTGGACGAAGTCCGTCCGCATGCCGGACACGGTGCGCGGGTGATGCTGCAGCATGCCTATGACCGGCTCGGCCATCCGCTGACGGAAGCCGAGATGGAACGCCAGTTCGCGGTCTTCCTCGCCGACTACGAAGCCCACATCGCCGATCTCTCGGCGCCCTTGCCCGGCGTCGTCGCCGCGATGGACCGGCTGGCGGCGGCCGGCTACCGCCTCGCCGTCTGCACCAACAAGACCGAGCGGCTGGCGGTAAAGCTGCTTGGCATGCTCGGCCTTGCCGAGCGCTTCGCCGCGATCTGCGGCGCCGACACTTTCGCCGGCCGCAAGCCCGATCCGCGCCACCTCCTCGGCACCATCGCGAGGGCCGGAGGCGGCCCCGCCTTCCTCGTCGGCGATACCGCGACCGACACGGATGCCGCCCTCGCCGCCGGAGTGCCTTGCGTCCTCGTCGACTTCGGCTATGCGCCCGACGCGCGCGCCAGAGCCGATGCCTCCATCGTCCTCTCCGACTACGCGCTCCTCGACGCGCCGCTCGCCGACCGCCTGACCGGCCGCCATCGCTGATCCCGGTCCACCGCCGTCCGGTGTATCGGTCCACCGCCGTCCGGTGATCCCCAGCCGTCGCCCTCCGGCGATCGACAGGACGCCATCTCCGCAGCGCCCCCAGAGGCCGATCCTCCCGCTGCCCATCGCCGGCAAAAACCGGTCACGGGGCGGATTGACCTGGCACCCCCCTTGCCCTTATATCCGCCCACCCTCACCAGCGCCCCGGCGCTGCGGATGGTCGCGTAGCTCAGTGGGAGAGCACCTCGTTCACACCGAGGGGGTCCACAGTTCGATCCTGTGCGCGACCACCATTCAACTCCTTGTTTTACAGGAGTTTGACGGCGCCTTACCGCTTTTGCTCCCCATCCGCATCGTTAAGTCCAGTTTGAATTCGTTTGTGGCTAGGTTCGAAGCGTTGGCTTTTTCCTTGCTTGGGGATTCCAGCCAGTACGAAATTATCAAAGTCCCGCAGAGCGCTAAAGCCGGCATAACCGGCATGGAGACCGCGACCAGCAAGCCCCGGACGCCGACTTCGGCACTTGCCTCAAAGATCGCAGAACCCTTTCCGCCCCGTCAGAGCCGCGCGGAAGTTTTCGCGTCGAAGATGTGCGCGCGGCGCGGGTCGATGACGAAGGACACCTCGTCGCCCGGGTTGACGTCGATCCGGTCCTTGACCACCGCGTCGATCGCATCGCCGCCGATCCTGGCGAAAATCTGGGTCTCCGAGCCGGTCGGTTCCAGCAGCGAGACCTTGGCCGGAATGCCGCCCGGGCCGATGGCGATGTGCTCGGGCCGGATGCCGTAGACCACCGACTGGCCCTGCTCCGCCCGGATCTCGCCGACCGGAAAACGCACGCCCTTCTCTGAAACGAAGATAGGCTGGCCCTCGGCGGCATCGATGCGGCCCTTGATGAAGTTCATCGAGGGCGATCCGATAAAGCCGGCGACGAAGATGTTGCGCGGGTTGTCGTAGAGTTCCAGCGGCTTGCCAATCTGCTCGACATAGCCGTCCTTCATGACGACGATCTTGTCGGCCATGGTCATCGCCTCGATCTGGTCGTGCGTGACGTAGACCGTCGTGGTCTTCAGCCGCTGGTGCAGCTCCTTGATCTCGACGCGCATGGCGACGCGCAGCTTGGCGTCGAGGTTCGACAGCGGCTCGTCGAACAGGAAGACCTGCGGGTCGCGGACGATCGCGCGGCCCATGGCGACGCGCTGCCGCTGGCCGCCGGAGAGCTGTTTCGGATAGCGGTCGAGCAGCTTGGTGAGGTCGAGGATATCGGCGGCCTTGCCAACCTTCGCCGCGATCTCGGACTTGGGGCTGCCCTTGATCATCAGCGAGAAGGCCATGTTCTCGCGCACCGTCTTGTGCGGGTAGAGCGCGTAGGACTGGAACACCATGGCGATGTCGCGGTCCTTCGGCAGCTTGTCGTTGACCACCTTGCCGCCGATCGAGACGGTGCCGCCGGAGATCGCCTCGAGCCCGGCGATCATCCGCAGCAGCGTCGACTTTCCGCAGCCGGACGGGCCGACCAGCACGACGAACTCGCCGTCCTTGATGTCGACGTCGACCCCGTGGATGACCTCGACGCTGCCATAGCGCTTGACGATACCCTTGACGCTGACCTCAGCCATTACGCAACTCCTCTCACTGGGGCAGCTCTATCTGCATCTTGACCTCGCCCGCCGGGGCGGACGCCGCGGTCTCGAAGGCCTCGACGCTGTCGTCGAAGCTAAAAGTTCGGGTGATCAGCGGTTTCACGTCGATCGCACCCGACGACAGCATGGCGACGCAGCGCGGAAAGACGTGGGCGTAGCGGAAGACGTGCTCGACCCGCGCCTCGCGCACCATCGCCTTGCCGACGTTGTAGGCGACGTCGTGCATCTGCGAGCCGATGAACACCACGCGGCCGGCCGGGCACAGCGGGTCGAAGACCATCGCCGCCGCCTTGCCGTTGCCGGAGCATTCGAAGACGATCTCGACGCCCCAGCCATCGGTGGCTTTCAGGATCACCGCGGTCGCGTCCTCTTCCGCGACGTTGATCGGGGTGATCGGCCCGAGGCTCGCGGCCAGCGCCAGCTTGACTGGGTCGACATCGCTGACGAAGACCCGGGCGCAGCCGGCGGCGAGCGCCGACAGGGCGGTGACCAGGCCGATCGGACCGGCGCCGATGACGAGCGCGATGTCGCCCGGCTTGACGTCGGCCTTGATCGCCGCGTGCACGCCGACCGCCAGCGGCTCGACCATCGCTGCCTCGGCGAAGGAGACGTTGTCCGGCAGCTTGAAGGTGAAGGCCTCGGGATGCACCACGCTCGGGCGCAGCACGCCGTGCACCGGCGGCGTCGCCCAGAAGCGGACCGCCGGGTCGACGTTGTAGTGGCCGAGGCGCGTCGCGCGGCTGAGCGGATCCGGGATGCCGGGCTCCATGCAGACGCGGTCGCCGACCTTCAGCGTGGTGACGGCACTGCCGGTCTCGGTCACCGTGCCCGACGCCTCGTGGCCGAGGATCATCGGCGCCTTGACTTGGAAAATGCCGGCACCGCCATGGGTATAGTAGTGCACGTCCGAGCCGCAGATGCCGACGGTGTGCAGCTTGATGCGCACATCGTTCGGGCCGACCGTCTCTTCGATCGGGAAGTCGCGCAGCGACAGTCTCATTCTTTCTTCGAGCACCAGCGCCTTCATCGGGCGTCTCCTCTCATCGGCATCGCGCTCAGCCCTTCCAGATGATCAAGACGCCGAGCGCGACGGCGAGGATGTGGCAGAAGGTCAGCGGGATCAGCTTCTCGACGAAGCGCAGCCAGAACAGCTCGAGCGCGACGAAGAGGTAGATCCCCATGAAAAGCCGGTCGAACCAGTTGGTGACGATCGGCAGGAAGCCGTGCCGTTCCGGGGTCGCGGACACGATGGCGGCCTCTTCGTCGGCGGCGTCGAGATCGACGAGTTGGTTCATCGGACTACTCCTTGACCGCGCCGAAGGTCAGTCCGGCCACGATGTGCCGCTGGACGACCGAGAAGACGATGAGGGCCGGAATGAGCGTGATGATGGCGATCGCCGCCATGGTGCCCCACTCGGTCCCGGTGGATGTCACGTATTCAGACAGGCCCGTGGTGATGGTGCGAGCGTTGAAGCTGGTCAGCGTCGCCGCGAGCAGGAACTCGTTCCAGGCGAAAACCCAGGTGAGGATCAGCGTCACCGCAAGACCCGGCCGCGCCAGCGGGAAGATCACCTGGGTGATGACCTGGAAGGTCGAGCAGCCGTCGACCATCGCCGCCTCGTCGAGTTCCTTGGGGATGCCGTCGATGGTCGGCCGCAGCGTCCAGATCGCGAACGGCAGGTTGAACGTGCAGTAGAGCAGGATCATGCCGATCTTGGTGTCGTAGAGCTTCCAGTCGCCGATGGTGAAGACCTTGGTGAACAGCAGGAAGAACGGCAGCAGGAACACCGCGGCCGGTGCCATGCGGTTGGTGATCGTCCAGAAGAAGATGTTTTCCTTGCCGCCGAGGTCGAAGCGCGACAGCGCATAGCAGGCCATGAAGGCGAGCGTCGTCACGAGAAGGGCGTTGCAGGTGGAGATGATGATCGAGTTCATCATGTAGCGCTGCAGCGTCTCGTTGCCGAGCACGTTGACGTAGTTCTTCCAGTAGACGGTATCGAGGAAGACGTTCGGCGTGGTGAAGAGGTCGACCGCCGGCTTCACCGAGATCACGAACAGCCAGTAGATCGGGAACAGCGTCGCGAAAGAGAGGATGACCCAGAGCAGGATCGACAGGTAGGGCTTTTCGGTCGGCATCAGGATGCCCTCTTCTTGTCACGGGGCGCGACGAGCGCGACGTAGAGAATCCAGCACATCACGAGGGTCAGGTAGAGGACGATGATCGAGATCGCCGAGCCGTAGCCGTAGTCGGTCTTCGGGAAGACCACCTTCCAGATGTGCAGGCCAACATAGCGGGTGGCGGCGCCCGGTCCGCCGCCGGTCAGCATCCAGACCTCGTCGACGGTGCGCAGCGCATCCATCAGCCGGATGAACACGGTGGCGAGGATTGCCGGCCGAATCATCGGCAGCGTGATGTGCCAGAAGATCTGGCGCTTGCTCGCGCCATCGATCTGCGCCTGCTCGAACGGCTCCTTCGGCAGCGAGACGAGGGCGGCGAGCAGCGTCAGCGTCACCAGCGGCGTCCAGTGCCAGATGTCCATTATGACGGTCAGCGTGAAGGCCGCCCCGGCGTCGCGGCCAATGTTCAGGTCGTAGCCGAACCAGAGGTTCAGGTAATACGGGATGATGCCGATGCTCGGCGTCGTCATCAGCCGCCAGACCGAGCCGACGACGATCGGCGCGACGATCAGCGGAAGGGTATGGATCGTCCGGAAGAAGGCTTTTCCGGGAAATTCGCGGGTGAACAGCTGCGCCAGGAAGTAGCCGATGACGATCTCGCTGGAGACGGCGAAGAAGGCGAACTTCAACGTCACCCAGAGCGAAAGCAGGAACTCCTTGTCGAACACCAGCCGGCGGAAGTTCTTGGCGCCGTTGTAGATCATGTCCGGACTGAAGCCGAACGGGTTCCACTGGTGGAACGCGACATACAAGACGTAGATGAAGGGCACGATCCCGAACAGGCCGAGGATCAGGAGCGTGGGGGCGAGCAGAAGCCATCCCACCGTGTTCGACCGCATGGAACCATCCTATCAGAGGCGACGCAGCAACATCCCGCGGCGGGCGCGAGGGCAAGCACGCCGCCGCAGGGAGATGCGGCGGCGCGATCGTCGGGGTGGCTACTTGCGATAGCCGAGGTTGGTGAGTTCTTCCTCGGCCGCCGCGGCCATCTCGTCGAGGCCCTCGTCCGAGCCGACTTCGCCGGTCAGGATGCGATAGAAGATCGGCGCGGTGGCCTCGCGCACCTGGGCGTGGAACGGATACGGAGGGGCGCCGGCGAACAGCTTGCCGTCGTTCTTCAGCATCGTGTAGTAGCCGCCGAGCTTGGCATCCATGGCCTTGACGCCGGCGTCCTCGTAGGTCGCGGTGTTGGTGATGCGGGGCGCGGCGACGGCCCAGCCGCCCTGGACTGAATCCTGGCCGATATACTGCAGGAAGAGCAGCGCGGCGTCGGAGTTCTTCGAGGTCACCGGCACGCCGAAGGCACCGCCATCGTAGTAGCCGATGTAGCCCTTGCCGCCCTTGACCTCGTCGAGGATACCCGGCTCGGTCGGCGGAAGCGCGACGCCGACCTTGCCGACGACCTTCGACTTCTCGGCGTCGGAAGCGATCCACGCGGCGTTCTCGCCATAGACCAGCCCTTGAGCCGCACGGCCGGCGGCGAAGGTGGTAGCGACTTCCGTCCAGGTGCTGGCAGCCGATTCCGGCGGCGCGATGTCACGCAAATGCAGCCAGTACTTCAGCGCGGCCTTCGACTTGTCGCTGTTCATCTGGCCGCCATTGGCGACGGAGGCGGCGTAGTTGTTGTCGGCGTCGATGCCCCAGTTGTAGACGCCAAAGGTCGGTGCGACGGATTCGAAGAACTCGTACCAGGAAGCCGGGTGGCCGGTATGCGCCTGGGCGGTGGTGCCCCAGAGCTGCTCGCCCTTGTCCTTGCCGTACTTGGTGAAGAATTCCGCGATCTCGGTGTATTCCGCGTGGTTGGTTGCCGGCTTCAGATCCTTGCCGGTCTCCTTCTTGAAGGCTTCCTGGATCGCCGGATCGTTGAACAGGTCGGTGCGATAGAGGTAGATCTTGATGAAGGCTTCCATCGGCACGCCGAACAGGTCGCCCGACTTGTCCTTGAAATAGTTGGCGAAGGTCGTGAAGTGCGACTCGTCGTAGGTGTCGGCCTTCAGCTCCGGCTTCTCCTTCAGAGTCTTGGTGACGTCGACGAGGAAGTTGCGGGCGAGGTAGGCATAGATGATGTCCTGCTCGATGTAGACCATGTCATAGATGCCGGTCTTGGCCTCCATGTCCTTGATCGCCTTGTCGTACATCTGGTCCCAGGAGGTCGTCTCGATCTCGACCTTGATGCCGGTCTTCTTCTCGAAATCCGGGGCCAGCACGTCCTTGATGTAGTTGGACGGCGGGGTGCTTTCGGTGACGCCGTGCAAGGTCACGCCCTTGAACTTGGCACCGGCGTCCGACCAGAAGTCGGCCTTGGCCGGGAGGCCTGCCATCAAACCCGCCGCGAGGGCGATCAGACTCACTGCAATTGCGCGTCTCATGCTCATTCCTCCCAAAGCCGTCGACCCCCTGGACCGACCGTTGAACCCTGAAACGCCCCGCCTTTTGGCGGTGGATTTCCCCTCGGTTGAAGGGACATTCCGGGTGGCCGCAGCGTCAGACGCCGCAGATCCTGACCGAACGTTAATGTAAAAATTTCCGCCGCACAACATTTGTTGCGAGTGCATTCAAATTCGATTTCAAGATCAGGACTATCGGCCGAGAGCCTTGGGCCCCTCTCCGCCGCGAGACCGCATGCCAATGGTGCAACGCTTGTACTACTTCGCTTGGCTTATAAATTACGCCGACTCGCGAAGCCGAACCTAATCTGTGCAACTGCGAACCAATACTGCAGTGCAACGTGGACGGTGGTGTCCATCCCATCATGATCATCCTAGCCGGTTGACGAAGCGATGTTCGGCGATGGCCAATCGCGCCTCCGGCAGCAGGACGAGACGCCAAGCTTGACATCCTCATCAAACCGCCATTTTGTTGCAGATATCAACAATTAAAAGACGTCAGGGAGGAATAGTCATGCGTCGTCTCGGGATTCATTCGTTCTGCTGGACCGGCGGTTCAACCCAGGCTGAAATCGAGAAGGCGATGGAGTCTTCGGCCGAATGCGGCTTCAAGCTGATCGAACTCGCCTATCTCCGTCCGGAGAACTTCGACCTCGACCAGCTCGCCAAGCGCGCCCAATCGCTCGATCTCGACATCGCCGTCACCATGGGCCTGCCAGCGGCATCCGACGTCTCCAGCGAAGATCCGGACACGGTGAAGCGCGGCGAGGAGCTGCTGGCCGGCGCGGTCAAGGCGGTGCGCGACGTCGGCGGCTCGAAGCTCGGCGGCATCCTCTATTCCGCCCATATGAAATATGCGGCGATGCCGACCGACCGCGGCCGCAAGAACAGCGTGGCGGCGATCGCCAAGACCGCCGACGTGGCCAAGGCGGCGGGCGTCGACTTGGTGCTGGAAGTGGTCAACCGCTTCGAGACCAACCTCCTCAACACCACGGCGCAGGGCCTCGCCTTCGTTGCCGCCACCGGCTCGGACCACGTCCGGCTGCACCTCGACACCTTCCACATGAACATCGAGGAAGCCAATCCGGCCGCGGCGATCCGCCTCGCCGGTGACAAGATCGGCTATTTCCACATCGGCGAGAGCAACCGCGGCTATCTCGGCGACGGCGTCATCAACTTCGACCTGATCTTCGATGCCCTGCTCGACATCGACTACGCCCGGGACATCACCTTCGAATCCTTCTCCAGTGCCGTGGTCGACGAAGGCCTGTCGATTGCCTGCGCCATCTGGCGCGACACCTGGACGGAAAACCTGCCGCTGGCCCGACATGCCAAGGCCTATATCGACATCCGGCGCGAGGAGGCGGCACGTCGCCGTGCGACGGTGGCGCGCGCCTGACGCCGAACGGTTGAGCGATCTGCGCAAGGCTCTCGGCGCCGATATGCGCCACCCGGAGCGCCGCGCATCGCCATTGCCGCGGAAGGGCTCTCGCTGAGCAGCCTTATTGAACGAGGGCGCGGGTGCAGCGGTCCGGTGAGCCGCAACAATGCAGCGATCGCCGCAATATGTTGCGTTTTAAAACAATCTTGCTCAGAAACTGAAGGTGTTGCAACGCGGACATGTCGTGCGGCGGCTTCACTGATCTGGAATGGAATGCAGTCTGGCGCGGCCGCATGCCGATGGGTCGCCACGGCAGCACTGAGGGAGAGGCCGGTTGCGGAGTCCTCCTCGCCAGACTCTGCCTACGTCGCCGGCCCGGTGCCCTTGTCCGGCGGCGGCACCACTAAGCGCTGACGCCATTTTGGCCGGCCGGCGCAGTCGACCACATCCGAATTTCTGGGAGGAAATCATGAGCAATATTCTGTCCGGCAAGGTGGTCGCCATTACCGGCGCCGCGTCCGGCATCGGCCTCGCCTGTGCGCGGCTCTCCGCTGCCGAGGGCGCCACCGTCTTCCTCGTCGACCGCGCCGCGGACCAGCTGGCGAAGCTCTGCGCAGAGATAGGCCCATCGGCGCACCCGGTGATCGTCGATCTCACCGATCCCAGGAGCGTCGCCGGCATGCTGCCACAGGTCCTCGCCAAGGCCGGCCAACTCGACATCTTCCACGCCAACGCCGGCTCCTATGTCGCGGGCGACGTGTCCGACGGCGATCCCGATGCCTGGGACCGCATGCTCGACCTCAACATCAACGGCGTGTTCCGCACCGTGCAGGCCGTGCTGCCGCACATGATCGAACGCAAGACCGGCGACATCATCGTCACCACCTCGGTCGCCGGCCACGAGCCGATCCACTGGGAGCCGATCTATTCGGCCTCGAAGCACGCGGTGCAGGTGTTCGTGCACACGCTGCGCCGCCAGGTGATCAAGCATGGCCTGCGTGTCGGCGCCGTCGCGCCGGGCCCGGTGCTGACAGCGCTGCTCGACGACTGGCCGAAGGAACGGCTGGAGCAGGCGATCGCCTCTGGCAGCGTGATCGAGCCGCGGGAGGTCGCCGAGGCCGTGCTGTTCATGGTGTCGCGGCCGCGCAACGTCACCATCCGCGACCTCGTGATCCTGCCGCAGGCGCAGGACGTCTGAGGCGGCGTTCAAGGCTTCCCGATGGAACAGGACGACATGATGCACGACACCCCCGAATTGCGTGCCTTCATCTGCGAGATAGGCCGGCGCGCCTACAACCGCGGCATGGGCGCGGCGAACGACGGCAATATCTCGGTACTGCTCGACGACGGCACGCTGCTCTGCACGCCGACCGCCGTCTCCAAGGGGTTCATGACCCCGGACATGATCTGCCGGATCGACCGGGAGGCGAGGCTCGTCGTCGACGGCGGCTACAGGCCATCCTCCGAGATGAAGATGCATCTCTGCGTCTACGACCACCGCGAAGACGTCCGCTCGGTGGTGCACGCGCACCCGCTCTACGCCACCGTGCACGCGATCTGCGGCAAGCCGCTGACCCAGCAGATCATGCCGGAGTCGACGATGTTCCTCGGCGAGGTACCGCTGACGCCCTATGGCCTGCCGTCGACGACCGAGCTCTGCGACGCCATCATCCCCTACCTCCAGCGTCACGACGCGCTGCTCCTGGAGAACCACGGCGCGCTGTCCTACGGCCACGACCTGACCAGCGCCTACTTCAAGATGGAGGCGCTGGATTACTACGCGAAGGTCGTCTACCTCGCCGCCGGCTATGGCGGGGCGAAGGAGTTCAACGCCGAGCAGATCGAGAAACTGCTCGACGTGCGCCGCAAGCATTTCAATCAGCCCGGCCGCCATCCCTTCATCGACAATGAATAGGCGTCGCCCGGACGACACGTGTTTTGGATCATGTGTTCTGCATCAGGACTGGGAGGTCTCATGTTCGCTGAGAAGTTTCGAATCGACGGGCGCGTCGCGGTGGTTACCGGCGGTGGGCGGGGCATCGGCCTTCGCTGCGTCGAGGCGCTGGCCGAGCACGGCGCCACCGTGGTGATCGCCGAGATCGACATGGCCGCCGCAGAGGAAGGCCGCGCCGCGATGGAGAAGCTCGGCTACACCGTCGACGTCGAGCCGGTCGACGTCACAAGCTCTGTTTCGGTCGACGCGCTGGCGGCCGCGGTGGTCGCGAGGCACGGCAAAGTGGATATCCTCGTCGCCAATGCCGGCATTGCCCGTTCCGGTACTGCGGCCGAAGACGTCACCGACGAGCACTGGCTGAACGTCAACGACGTCAACTACAATGGCGTGTTCTGGTGCAACCGCGCCTTTGCCCGGCACATGTTGAAGGCCGGCAGCGGCGCGATCGTCAACATCGGCTCGATGTCCGGCCTGATCTCGAACCGGCCCCAGAAGCAGACCTATTACAACGCCGCCAAGGCCGCCGTGCACCAGATGACGTCGTCGCTGGCGGCCGAGTGGGCCGATCGCGGCGTGCGCGTCAATGCCGTGGCGCCGACCTATATCGAGACGGCGATGACCCTCTACCGGCACGACAATGACGGCATGATGGACGTCTGGCTGCGCGACACGCCGATGCACCGCCTCGGCAGGCCCGACGAGATCGCCTCGGTGGTGCATTTCCTCGCCTGCGACGCCTCGAGCCTGATGACCGGCACGACAGTGGTCGCCGACGGCGGCTTCACCTGCTGGTGAGGCAGCCGGCCGACCGCGGATGGTGGCTTCCCTCATTGATCCCCGGCGAAACAGCGGGAACGGATGGGCATTCGGCCATGCCGCCTCGCCCACCCGAACGCCCACCCGAACGACCGTCCTGACGACAACCGGATCGACAATGGCTCCGGAAATCCTGAGACGCCAAGGCCGGCGCGAACCCTTCGGGAGTTCGCGCCGGTGCTGTGACGGACCTGGCAGACAGGTTCCCCCCGAAGGTTTCCGATCTGCCAGGTCGCCTCGGGTCGACAGAGCGATGCCTCGCCGAGAGCGCCATGCATCCAATTGGACGCACAGCGCTCTATCCTCTTGAATCTAGAGAATCTTTCTTCGGTCGGGTGGGTCCACCCAATCGCAGGATGTTCTAGAAGTCGAAGTCGTTGATGTCGGCCTTGGTGAAGACCTTCGGCGCCCCCAGCAGAATCTGGCTCTGGTTGACGATCTGCAACTCGCCGAGGCGGCCGGCCTTGAAGGAGGTGTCGCCGGGCTTCAGCGTGCCGTCGGCGACGGCGCGCATGGCGAGGCCCGCGGCATAGCCGAGGTCGACCGTCGACCAGAGGATCGTCGTCTTGATGCAGTCGCCGTTGACGTAGGGCTTCATGGCGTTCGGCAGCGCGAGGCCGACCACCGCGACCTTGCCGCAGAGCTTGTTCTGCTGCACCGCCTCGGCGGCGGCGGGCGTCGCGACGGAGGTCATGCCGAGGATGCCTTTCAGGTCATCGCCGTGCTTGTTGATCAGGGTCTGCGCCTGGTTGAAGGACAGGATATTGTCCTCCTGAGCCTCGACGGTCTCGAGGAACTTGATCTTCGGGTGGCACTTCTCGGCATAGGCGGCCATCTCGGTGATCCAGCGCGCCTGGTTCGGCGTGGTGAAGGTCGAGGTGACGATGGCGAAGGCGCCATCCTCGCCGATCTCGGAAACCAGCTGGTCGATCATCGACTTGGCGACGCCGTTTGGTTCGGCCTGGTTGACGAACCACTGGCGCGCGTCCGGCTCGGCGTCCGCGTCGTAACCGACGACGTTGATGCCGGCCTCCAGCGCCCGCTTCAGCACCGGCGCGATCGCCACCGGGTCGTTGGCGGCAAACAGGATGCCGTCGACGCCGGAGGTGATGTAGTTGTCGACGAAGGTGATCTGCTCGTCGATGTTCGCCTTGGTCGGGCCGTCGGTGGTGACGGTCATCGAGCCGGTTTCCTTGGCGGCTTCCTGCACGCCCTGGGCGGTCGAGTTGAAGTAGCCGACGCCGACGAGCTTTGGGATGTCGACGACCTTCAGCGGCTTGCCCTTGCGGTCGGGGGCCGAGGTCGGCGTGCCGCCGTTGTAGTCGCCGGGCGGGACGGCCGTGACGGTCGCGTCGCAGGCCAGCGGACTGGCGGGCTGGTCGTCGCCACCGGTCCAGGCGCTCTGCGCCATCGCCGGCATGGCAGTGAGCAGGCTGGTGCTAAGCATCAGTGTCAGAAGCGTGCGCATGATCGTAATTCCTCCACGGGTTCTTATTAAAGCCGCCCCCTCCCAGGCACGGCCCCCTTTCCTCAGTCGTCGGTGTAGCGGCTCAGGAAATTCGAGATCAGGACGGCTGCGATCAGCACGACCCCGATGATGACGATGGTACCGTCGCCCTTGACGCCGGACAGAGCGAGCCCGTTCTTCAGCACCTGGACGAGGCAGAGACCGAGCAGCGTGCCGACCACCATGCCCCGCCCACCGAAGATCGAGGTGCCGCCGAGCACCACGGCGGTGATGACGTCGAGCTCGATGCCGCTGCCCATGTCGGAGCGCGTGGTCGAGACGCGGCTGACGAAGACGACGGCGGCAAGACCCGAGACGAAACCCGAGGCGGCATAGATCATCAGCTTGGTTCTGACGACGTCGAGACCGGAGAAGGCGGCGCCCGCCTCGTTGTTGCCGATGGCGTAGGCCGTGCGGCCAAAGGCGGTGAAGCGCAGGATGAAGAAGCCGGTCAGCGCCACCACGGCGAGCAGCCAGAGCTGCGTCGGGATGCCCATGAGGTTGCCTTGCCCGAGTTCGAAGAACCATTTCGGGTAGCCGCGGATCGACTGCGCCTGGCTGATGCCTTCGGCAAGGCCGCGGTAGAGCGCGAGCGTCGCCAGCGTCGCGATCAGCGGCGGCACCCTGAAACGGGTGATGATCAGGCCGTTGACGAAGCCGGCGAGTGTCCCGACGGCGATCGACAGGGCCATGGCCACCGGCAAGGGAAGCCCGAGCGTCTTCCAGAAGACGCCGACGAGGATGGCGCAGAGGCCGAGGATCGAACCGACCGACAGGTCGATGCCGCCGGTGATGATGACGAAGGTCATCACCACGGCGATCAGCCCGACCTCGGTCATCAGCCGCGCCTGGTTGAGGAGGTTGGCGGCGGTGAAGAAGCGCTCGTTCTCACTGGCGAGGACGGCGAGCGCGATCGCGAGGATCAGAGCGAGGATGGCCTCGTGGCGGAGAAGGGTCCGGAACGTCATGGGTCTCTCCCTCAACCGGCCCGGCCGCGCCGCGCTATGTCGGCGAGCACGGTGACGAGAATGAGGATGCCCTGCACCGCCTTCAGCCAGTAGGCCGAGACGTTGAGGAAGATCAGCGAGGAGCCGATGGCGGCGAAGAGGATCGCAGCCAGCGTCGAACCGGTGACGGTGCCGATGCCGCCGAGGATGGAGACGCCGCCGACCACGGAGGCCGTGATGATGATCAGCTCGAGGCCGTTCGGCACGGTGGACTGGATGACCTGCAGCTGCGTGGCGAAGAGCACGGCGGCGCAGCCGGTGATCAGGCCGTGCAAGGCGAAGACCTTGACGATCGTCGGCTTGTATCGAATGCCGGAGGCTTCCGCGGCCTCCGGATTGCCGCCGACTGCATAGATCGAGCGGCCGAAGGCGGTGGAGCGCAGCAGGAAGGCCGCAGCGATCGTCATGCCGATCATGAACCAGACCGGCGATGGGACGTCCAGGAGCCGGAACTGCGCCAGCTGGTATCCGGCCGGCAGGCCCGAGATCCAGGCGCCGCCGGTCAGCGTGATCAGCCCACCGCGGAGGATCGACAGCATCGCCAGCGTCGCGATGATCGAGGGGACCCGGGCATAGGCGATGAGGGCGCCGAGGCCGGCATTGATCACGCCGCCGATCAGCACCGGGCCGAGCCAGGCCAGCCAGATCGGGTAGCCATTGGTCACCAGCAGGCCGGAAATCGTCGCGAGCACGCCGATCAGCGCCCCGACGGAGACGTCGATATGACCGGACATGATGACCATCGACATGCCGATCGCGGCGATGGCGATGTAGGCGTTGCCGACGAAGATCGAGGTCAGATTGTTGGCCGAGACGAAGCGCGGGTTGAGCCAGCCGACGACGAGGAACAGCGCGACGATCGCCAGGAACAGCAGCACCTCCTGTCCGGACGCGGAGAGGCGGCGGGAGAGTGTCGGGGCCTTCATGCCGCGTGTCCCGTCATCATCGCCGCGCCGACCGCGTCGGGCGTCGCTTCGGTGCGCGACAGCATGGCGGACATCCGGCCGCCGTTCATCACCAGCACCCTGTCGCTCATGCCCAGCACTTCCGGCAACTCGCTCGAGATCATCACGATGGCGATGCCGCTGGCGGCGAGCGTGTTCATGAGCTTGTGGATTTCCGTCTTGGCGCCGACATCGACGCCGCGCGTCGGCTCGTCGAGGATGAGGATGCGCGGGTCGGTGGCGAGCCATTTGGCGATCACCACCTTCTGCTGGTTGCCGCCGGACAGCTGGGCGACGATCTGGCCGGGGCCGCGGGCGCGGATCTGGAAGCGCCGGATCGCCTCCTCGGCCATGGTCCACTCCTTGCGGGTGTCGACTACGGACTTCCGGGTCAGCCGGTCGAGGATCGCCATCGCGACGTTTTCGCGGATCGACTGCGGCCGGACGAGGCCGTGCTGGGCGCGGTCTTCCGGCACGTAGGCGATGCGGTGGCCGATGGCCTCCCGGATGCTGCCGACGGTGACCGGTTTGCCATCGATGCGGATCTCGCCCGACGTGGCGGGCGTCACGCCGAAGATCGTCTGCGCGAGCTCGGTCCGGCCGGAACCGACGAGCCCGGCAATGCCGAGGATCTCGCCGGCGCGGACCGAGAAGGAGATGTCGGCGACCTTGCCGGTGTGCGTCAGGTTGCGAACCTCGAGCACGGTCTCGCCGAGCGCAATGTCCTCCTTGGGAAACAGCTGGTCGATGTCGCGGCCGACCATCATCGAGACCAGCGCCGCCTCGGTGACGTCGGCCGTCGGGCGGGTGTCGATCGTTTTGCCGTCGCGCAGCACGGTCACCCGGTCGGAGATCTCGAAGATCTCGTTCATCCGGTGGCTGACATAGACGATGCCGACGCCCTCGGCCCGTAGCGACCGCACGACGTCGAGCAGGCGCTTGACGTCGGCCTCGGCGAGCGCAGCGGTCGGCTCGTCCATGATCAGCACGCGGGCATCGCGCGACAGGGCGCGGGCGATCTCGACGCGCTGGCGGTTGGCGACCGACAGGTGCTCGACCTTCTCGTCGACATCGAGGTCCGGGCAGTCGAGCCGGTCGAGGATGGCGCGCGCCCGGTCGCGCATCGCCGGCCAGTCGAGCAGACCGAGACCATTGCGCGGGGCATGGCCGAGGAAGATGTTCTCGGCGACGGTGAGGGCGGGAAACAGCAGCAGTTCCTGATGCACCACGGCGATGCCGGCCACTTGCGCCGAGGCGGGACCGGAAAACCGGGTCACCGTGCCGTCGATCTCCAGCGTGCCGGCATTGGCCTGGTGGGCGCCGGACATGATGCGGATCATCGTCGACTTGCCGGCGCCGTTCTCGCCCATCAGCGCGTGGACCTCGCCGGCCCGGATATCGAAGTCGACGCCGCGCAGCACCTTCACCGGACCGAAAGCCTTCTCGACCGCCCTCAGCGCGATGATCGGGGCGGCGGTCGCCCGGGGCTCAGTTGACAAGGAAGCCCCCTTCGATCGGCAGTGCGAGGCCGTTCAGCATGGCCGCCTTGTCGGACAGCAAGAACAGGATCACCTCGGCGACGTCGCCGGTCTCGGCAAAACGCCCGACCGGCGTGCGGGCCAGCATCGGTCCGCCCTTGGCCGGATCGTCCCAGGCGGCGCGGGCGAGATCGGTGAGGGTGATGCCGGGATTGACCGAGTTGACGCGGATGCCGTGGTGCGCGAGTTCGTTCGCCATGACCCGGCCGAGCCCATCGAGCGCCCCCTTGGAGGCGCAGTAGGCCGCATGGTCGGCAAAGCCGACGAAGGACGAGAGCGAGGAGACGTTGACGATCGCCCCCGGGGCGCCGCGGCGGACAAGGTCGCGGGCGAAGACCTGGGAGACGATCGCGGCGGCGCGCACGTTCAGCGCCTGGATCTGGTCGAAGGACTCGTCCTTCATCTCCAGGAACGGCTCGAGGATGTTGGTGCCGGCGCAGTTCACCAGGAGATCGGCCGGCAGCGCCTGTTCGGCGGCTCTGCGGGCGGCCGTCGCATCGGCCAGGTCGACCGCGATGCTGGTGCTACCGATCTCGGCGGCGAGGCTGTCGAGATCGGCCTGGGACCGCGCCATCCCGATGACCTTTGCGCCACGCGCAGCGAGCAGCGTCGCCGTATGGCGGCCGATGCCCTTGCCCGCCCCGGTGACAATTACCGTCTTGCCCGTAAAATCCATGCTGCGCCCCTCCCAAGGCATTCCCATCCGGAGGGGCCCTCGCCTGCCCCCGGCATTCTCCCGCAGATCACCTAGCCGCCGGACGCCACTCCGGCGTTCTCACGCCAGCGCGCTGCATAAGCCTGCAGTCCTGGTATTCCAGTCGCCGGGACTCCATCGAGATTGGCTGCCCTGGTGGCTTTCGGGGCGCTTGGACGCCCGAGAGCCAGCAAGGCGGCCCCGCCGCTGGTGCCGGTACTGGAGAGCGAAGCCTCTGCCCTCCTGCCCGTAAGCGCCGACAGCGCCCGAACAAACAGCGCGTTACGTGCGAACGGCCCCTCGATGACGCTCGGGCCGTCCGCCCCGATCAACCGCAGGACCGTGTCGGTCATCAGCGCGGCGTAGAGACTGGCGGCGGCTGTGCGCCGTGCCGGAGACAATTCGTCCGGTGACGCCATGCCCGGAATGATCCATAACCCCGGCCGTCGGGGCACCGGCCCGGAGCCTGCGACGAAGCTCGGCAGCGCCATGATGCCGGCATCTATCACCGCGGCGACGTCGCGCTCGTCAGGCTCGGCCACCGTCCCGCCGGTCAAAAGATCGAACTCGCGCCCGCCCATGAACATCGCCGTGGGAACCGGCCGCCCGAAAGCGTCGACGAAGGTGGCGGTGCCCGTCGAAGCGTCCAGCTGCGCCGGGCGTCCGCCGATGGCGAAACTGACGAGCCATGTCCCCGTCGAGACGACGGTGAACGGGGCCGGAAGGGCGAGAAGATGCGGCAGCAGCGAGGCGTTGGAATCATGAATGCCGGAGATCACCGGGACGGGACCGAGGCCCGCAGCTTTTGCGACTTCCGGCTTCAGCGGCCCGAGCACTTCGAAGGGCGTGCCGCGCGGTGGGAACAGCGACCGCCATCCGAGGGTGTCGACGAGGCCGGAAAAGTCGTCGCGGTCCGGCGCCCAGAGATCGGTGTGGCTGCCGAGCCCGGTCGGCTCGAAGCGCGCCACACCGGAAAGACGCCAGGCCCAGTACTGCGCATAGGTGAAGATCGACCGCACCGTGGCGAAGGCCTCGGGAAAGCGCTGCTGCTGCCAGAAGATCTGGTTGCCGAGGTTGAGGCCGTTGGGCATGCGCGGCGACTGCGTCTCGGCGAACGCCGGACGGATGGCCTCGTAGGCGTCGGTTTCGGGGCCTGAGAGATCGAACTCGTAGTCCAGCACCGGCAGGGCCAGCCCGTCGTCGGTCGCCAGAACCGCGGAGGCCCCATGCGCCGTGATCGCGACGGCGTCGATGGAATGGCCGGTCGCGATCGCCCGCAATGCCTCGATGATGAAGCCGAACAGCCGGTCGACGTCGTAATGCGGATAGAGACCTTCGGTCGAAACCTTGTTCGGCGTCGAGCGCAGGGCGATGTCCCGGCGCCCAATGAGGTCGTGCAGCACGACCTTCGCATTGGTCTTGCCGATATCAACGACGGCGACGAACCGCGGCGCCATGGCTCAGGCCATCCCGAAGAAAGGATTGGCGCACATCTCGGGCGGCTCAGCCGTCAGCGCTTCAGTCATGAGCGGCGCCCCCGTCGAGCCGCGCGACGACGAGGCGGGGGCCGGCCGCCTCGACCATCTGCGCCGCGGCATCGCTGATCCCCTCGTCGGTGATGAGGACCGAGCAACGCTCCAGCGGCGCGATTACCAGGCTGGAGCGGCGGTCGAATTTCGAGGAGTCCACGAGCACGACCAGCTCGTCCGCCTGGCGCATCAGGCGCTGCTCCGACTGGATGACCAGCGGATCAGCTTCGGCAATGCCGACACGCGATATGCTCTGCGCCCCCATGAACATCCGCCGGGCGCGGAAATGCGCGATGCCGTCGGCCTCGAACGGCGACAGGATCAGCCCCTGCTCGCGGTAGACGGCGCCGGCCGGCAGCAGCACGGCGCAAGCGGAATGCTTCAGCAGATGGTCGGCTATCGGGAAGGAATTGGTCAGCACCTGCAGCTTCAACCCGGTGAGATGGTGCACCATCTGGAAGGTCGTGGTCCCCCCGTTGATGATGGTGGCATCGCCTTCCTCGCAGAGCTTTGCCGCCTCGCGGGCGATAGCGCGCTTTTCGGCGACGTGATGCGCCTGTGCGCCTGCAAAACTCTCCCCCGCGATGACGCCCGGCGTCGGCGCAGACAGCGCCTCCGCCCCACCGCGGACCTTGCGCAGCTTGCGCAGGCCCGAGAGGGTGGAGATGTCGCGGCGGATCGTCGCCTCGGATGCCCCGGTCAGTTCCGCGAACTCAGAAACGGTTGCGACGGAGCGGCCCTGGACGGCGCTCAAGATCATCCGATGGCGCTCACGTTCGTGCATTCAGCATTCCCTCCGGAACCGAAGCTCCGACGAAAACGCCCGAGCGTCAATCATAATCGATCAGAAACTGTCATATTGCGCTGCAACATGATTGGTTATGCTCATTTTGGTTGACATGCACGCCTGTCGCCGGAATGCTTTGCGCGATGACCGACGCCGTCACGCGATGACCGTGGTGTCGGGCCAGACGCTCGGGGAACGAACACCATGTCGGCGACCACCTCCGCACTGCTCGACAACCGCTGGGACGAGGCGAAAGCGCTCGGCTTGAGCGAGCAGGAGCTGCTGCTCTATCGCTCGAACCTTCTCGGCAGCGACAAGCGCATCACCAATTACGGCGGCGGCAATACCTCGGCCAAGGTCGAGATGAAGGACCCGCTGACCGGCGAGCCCGTCACCGTGCTCTGGGTGAAGGGATCGGGCGGCGACGTCGGCACGATGAAGCTCGACGGTTTCGCGACGCTCTACCAGGCCAAGCTCAACCAGCTCAGGGGCCTCTATCGCGGTCCGGATTTCGAGGACGAGATGGTCGGGCTGCTCAGCCACTGCACCTTCAACCTCAACCCGCGCGCCGCCTCGATCGATACCCCGCTGCACGCCTATGTGCCCTACAGGCACGTCGACCACATGCACCCCGACGCGGTGATCGCCGTCGCCGCGACGACGAACTCGCGCGCGCTGACGGCCGAGATCTACGGCGAGGAGATCGGCTGGCTGCCATGGCGCCGCCCGGGGTTCCAGCTTGGCCTCGACCTTTCGCGCTTTGCCGCCGAGAACCCGGAGGCGAAGGGCGTGGTGCTGGAGAGCCACGGCCTGTTCACCTGGGGCCACACCGCCCGGGAGAGCTACGAGACGACGCTGCGGATCATCAACAAGGCGATCGCCTGGTTCGACGGCCAGCTCGCCGGCAAGGCGGCTTTCGGGGGCCAGAAGCATCAGGCGCTCGATGCAGCGGTAAGGCGCACGATCGCGGCGAGACTGATGCCGGAGATCCGCGCCCGGATCGGCCAGGACGAGAAGAAGATCGGCCATTTCGACGACAGCGACGCGGTGCTGGACTTCGTCGGCTCGGCTGACCTCGCGCCGCTGGCAGCCCTCGGCACCTCCTGCCCCGACCATTTCCTGCGCACCAAGATCCGCCCGCTGGTGCTCGACTTCGACCCCACGACCGGCGACGTCGACGGCCTGCTGGCCGGCCTCGACGCGGCGATCGCGACATACCGCGAGGGCTATGCCGCCTATTACGACCGCTGCAGGCACGACAACAGCCCTGCCATGCGCGACCCCAATGCGGTGATCTACCTCGTGCCCGGCGTCGGCATGCTGTCGTTCGCCAAGGACAAGGCGACGGCGCGCATCGCCGCCGAGTTCTACGTCAACGCCATCAACGTCATGCGCGGCGCTTCCGGCGTCGGCACCTATCAGGGCCTTGCCGAGCAGGAGGCCTTCGACATCGAATACTGGTTGCTGGAGGAGGCGAAGCTCCAGCGGATGCCGAAACCGAAGGCGCTCGCCGGCCGCATCGCCTTCGTCACCGGTGGGGCCGGCGGCATCGGCCGGGCAACCGCCGCCCGGCTGCTGAGCGAGGGCGCCTGCGTGGTGCTGGCCGACATCGACCAGGCCGCGCTCGACGGGGCGAAGGCGGAGTTCACGAAAGCCTTCGGCGCCGACCAGGTCCGCGGCGTCCTGCTCGACGTCACCCAGGAAGCAGCGGTCGAGGCCGGTTTTCTCGAGACGGTTGCCGAGTATGGCGGCCTCGACATCCTTGTCTCGAACGCCGGCATCGCCTCGGCCGCGCCGATCGAGGAGACGACGCTCGCGGTCTGGAACCGCAATATCGACATCCTCGCCACCGGCTACTTCCTCGTCTCGCGCGAGGCGTTCCGGCTGTTCCGGCGCCAGAAGCTCGGCGGCGCCATCATCTTCATCGCCTCGAAGAACGGCCTCGCCGCTTCCGCCGGCGCCTCCGCCTACTGCACCGCCAAGGCCGCCGAGATCCACCTCGCCCGCTGCCTTGCTTTGGAAGGGGCGGACGCTGGCATCCGCGTCAACACCGTCAATCCCGACGCCGTCCTGCGCGGCTCGAAGATCTGGAGCGGCGAGTGGCGCGAGCAGCGTGCGGCCTCGTCGAAGCTGGAAACCGACCAGCTGGAGGAGCACTACCGCAACCGCTCGCTGCTGAAACGCTCGGTCTTCCCCGAAGACATCGCCGAAGCGGTGTATTTCCTCGCCAGCGACCAGTCGGCCAAGTCGACCGGCAACATCATCAACGTCGACGCCGGCAACCAGATCGCGTTCACCCGCTGAGTGATGCGCCCGTGGCGTGACGCGCCAACCGGCGCTGCAGGCCAATCTTGAGCTTGAGGAGAGAGCCCGTGCGGATCGAGACGTCGCTGATCGAGAGCCAGAATGCCCTGCGCCGCGCCGACCTCGACAAGGACTACGCCGCGCTTGGAGAGCGCTTGGGCCGGCGCGGCGTCGACATCGATGCGGTGGCGCGCGACGTCGCCGGCTTCACCGTGGCGGTGCCGTCCTGGGGCGTCGGCACCGGCGGCACGCGGTTCGCCCGATTCCCAGGCCCCGGCGAGCCGCGCGGCATCTTCGAGAAGCTCGACGACTGCGCGGTGATCAACGACCTCTGCCGCGCGACGCCGGCGGTCTCGCTGCACATCCCCTGGGACAAGGCCGAGCCGGCCGACCTCGTCGCCAAGGCCGAGGCGCTCGGCCTGTCGTTCGATGCGATGAACTCCAACACCTTCCAGGACCACCCGGACGACCCGCGCCAGCCGCTGTCCTACAAGTTCGGCTCGCTCAGCCATACCGATGCGGCCGTGCGGGCGCAGGCCGTGGCGCACAACCTCGAAACGGTCGAGATCGGCGCGGAGATCGGCTCCAAGGCGCTGACGGTGTGGATCGGCGACGGCTCCAACTTTGCCGGCCAGGCCGATCTCGGCCGCGCCTTCGACCGCTACCTCCTTGCCATGAAGGACATCGTCGCCGGGCTGCCTGCGGACTGGCGGATCTATTCCGAGCACAAGATGTACGAGCCGGCCTTCCATTCGACCGTCGTGCAGGACTGGGGCACCAGCTACCTCACCGCCATGGAACTCGGCGAGAAGGCCTTCTGCCTCGTCGACCTCGGCCACCATGCCCCGAACGTCAACATCGAGCAGATCGTCTGCCGGCTGATCCGGACCGGCAAGCTCGGCGGCTTCCACTTCAACGACAGCCGCTATGGCGACGACGACCTCGACGCCGGCTCGATCGACCCGTTCCGGCTGTTCCTCGTCTTCAACGAGCTGGTCGAAGCCGGAGCGAGGCTCGAGGCGCTGCAGCCGTCCTACATGATCGACCAGTCGCACAACGTCACCGATCCGATCGAGAGCCTGATCCGCTCGGCCAACGAGATCCGCCGCGCTTATGCGCAGGCGCTGCTGGTCGACCGCGCAGCGCTGCACGGGTTCCAGGAGGACAACGATGCGATGATGGCGTCGGAGACCCTGAAGGACGGTTTTCGCGTCGACGTCGAGCCGATCCTCGCCAAGGTCAGGCTCGATGCCGGCGGCGCCATCGACCCGGTCGCGGCCTATCGCGCCAGCGGCTACCGCGAAAGGGTTGCCGCAGAGCGCCCCGCGGTCAAAGGCTCCGGCGGCGGCATCGTCTGACGCCGCGGTCGCAGCGCAAGCCTCGACGGCCATCGTCGTCGCACACGGCGCGAGCGCGGTTTCCGCGATGCTCGCCGACCTTTCTGGAGAAAACCTGATGACCAATCTCTACCGCACGGCGCTCGACGAGCTCGGCGTCGCCATGGACCGCATCGATGGCAGCCAAGTCGACGAGGCTTGCAGGCTGGTCGCGGGCGCGCGCCATGTCAGCGTCTATGCGGGCGGCCGAGAGGGCTTGCAGGTCAAGGGCTTCGCCATGCGGCTGTTCCACCTCGGCCGGTCGGTCTCGGTGATCGGCGACATGACGACGCCGGCGCTCGGCGAAGGCGATTTGTTCCTCGTCGTCTGCGGCCCGGGCGAGATCTCGACCGCCGTCGCACTGGTCGGCGTCGCCAAGGCGGCCGGCGCGAAGGTGCTGGTCGTCACCGCGCAGCCGTCGGGCAAGGTGCCGGGCATGGCCGACTTCGTGCTGACCATCCCGGCGCAGACCATGGCCGACGACCAGGGATCTGCGGCGACGTCGGTGCTGCCGATGGGCTCGCTGTTCGAGGGTGCGCTGTTCGTGCTGTTCGAGGTGATGGTGCTGAAACTGAAGACGCTGCTGGGAGTGACGCCCGGGGCAATGCGGGCGAACCACACCAACATGGAATAGCCCGACGCCCATTCGTCCGCCAAGAATTCTGGAGCCGACCGAAGGTTCGCGACGGCTGGTCAGGTCATTTCCAGGTCGCATGGTCCGCGGCGACGCAGCCGAACGGCGCCCGCTCATTGCCGAACCGCTGTTGAAGCTGCCGGCATCCCCAGGTGTTGAGGGGCGCCGGCATGATGTTGTTGATCTCCATGCCAACCGGCTGGAATGCCGTGGTCGAACTTGTGACGTACCAAATCCAGAAGCCGATGAGGCCAAGGCCCAGCAAAACTAGCGTTCCGACGAAAACCCAAAGCCCTCGCCAGATCGAAACGGTCTTTGGCGGCGCTTCGACCAAAGTTGGGAATGTGCCGGGGGTTCCGTCCTCTGCGGCGAAGGGCGCCAGCGCGGTCGCCCGCTCCTCGTCGCTGAGATCCAGCCGTTGCAACCGGTCATCGAGCAGGACTGGCAGCGCCGTTTGGCCATGCCGGACGGCAAGGCCAACGGACTTGCCGTCTGCTTCGCCGACGATCAGAGGCGCTTGCCCGTTCTTCATCCGGGTATAGGCGGACCGGCCGGTCTTATCCCCCGCGATCTTGTCGTTGTAAGTGATGGACAGGACGTTGCGCTTCCGGTCGAAGGCCGCGATTTCCACCGGAACGGCCGTCAGCATGGCAGGCTGAAGCAGCTGCCGCCTGACCCGCCCTATCCGCGCGGCCAGGAACAGCATGGCAAGGCTTGCACCGACGAGCAGGGCCGTGAGCAGCACCAGCGTGATGATCCGGTTCCACAACTTGTCCAAACCGAGACTGATCGTCGCGAGTTCGGGATGGTCGGCCGAGATCACCAGATCCGTCTCGTAATCGCCCGTGTGGAAATCGACGAACATCACTTCGACCTTCGTGTCGTAGCTTTGCCCCCCGTAGTTGTAGACCAGCCGCGCCTCGCAGTCCGTGAAGACGGCCCGCCGCGTCGTGCAGCGTCCGTCCTGCACGTCCCCGTCTTCCAGCACCAGGGGGTTCTGACTGATCTGGAAGTCGCGGACGACGCCCGGGCCCTCCCAGACCAACAGGAATACCGCCAGTGCCAGGAGGATCGGCGTCGACCAGAAGTAGGCCGAAGGCGTGGAGATGACGTCGCGCGCCAACGAGAGCGGGCGATGGGGCAGAACAAGCGTGGCCAAAGCGAGAGGTACCTTCCGAGAGCTTTCGAAAAGGGGATTGGAACGAGATCCGCCCCAGCCATTTATGGTGGCGCAAAGCTAGCCGCGCCACGTTCCGGTGCCGACGGCTTCTAGCTTTTCCACAGTGAAGCTTACGGTAGCAAGCTTCGGCTCGCCTGCTTCTGCGCCTCCTCGGCCGATTTCAGCTGGACACGGGTATAGGCTAGCGCATGGGCGGCGAGATCGCCGCTGTCCTCCCAGAGATTGCGCCAGATGCCGAGGATGCCCTCGAGCGGCTGTCCGACGACGCGCGAGGAGAACGATTCAAAGGTGATCGGGCCCTCGTAGTCCATCCGCACCAGGGCGCGGAACACGCCGGCGAGGTCGATGGTGCCCGACCCCATGTAGCCGCGGTGGGAATCGCCGGTGTGGAAGTAGCCGAGGTATTTCCCCGTCTCGGTGATCGCGGTCGGCACGTCTGATTCCTCGATGTTCATGTGGTAGACGTCGAGATGCACCTTGATGTTGTCGGCGCCGGTTCGCTTGCACATCTCCACCGCCTGAGCCGCGGTGTTCAGCACATTGGATTCGTAGCGGTTGACCACTTCGAGCCCGAGCGTCACGCCGCTTTTCGCCGCGACCTCGGCGACCTCAGCCAGCACCTCTACGGACTGCGCGACACCTGCGGCGGTGGTCGGGACGGCGTATTTCTGAAACGCCGAATGCAGGATGCCGCAGACGTGGGTGGCATTAAGGTCGCGGGCGATCGACACGGCCTCCAGGAGCCGCGCCTTGCCGCGCGCCACCTTGCCGGCGTCGCCGCTGGAAATGTCGGTATCGGCGTCGAGGCCCATCGAGAAGTTGATGCCGATGCCAGCCGCCTCCAGTTGCCGCCGGGTGAAGTCGACGTCGATCGAGCTCGGATCGAGCGAAGGCGCCTCGATGAAATCATAGCCGACCTCGGCGGTGCGCTGGATGGCGCGGGCGCACTCGGCGTGGCCTCAGCCAGCCTCCCAGACGAGTGCGTGGACTCCAAGCTTGTTCATGTTCTCTCCCGCTTCCCTTTCGCCCGGCAGTTCGATGCTGCCGATGATGTTTTGTAATGCGGCCTGACGGGCACGCGACCCTTTGATAGACCAGTCGCCGGACGACGGCGACGCGGTCGGGGCCATGCTTGAGCGAAAAAATGCCGTCGGTGCTGCAGGCACAGCTCCAGTTGACGGTGCAAGACACAAACCGGTACGAAAGGTACTCCCGCGCAGGGAGTTTCCGGCCGGCTACGGGGCACGGAGCAACAGGCTCGGACTGCTTGCGAGAGCCAAAGAGACCACCGGATCGGTGGCGACGAACGGTGCGTCAAAGGCTGTGGCTTGCCGATCTGGCACCTCGACCCGTGGCAGCGCAGACCGATCGAACGCGGCGTCTCCGCTGCCGCGACAGGCTTCCCGCATTTTTTGAAACACCTATACGAAGGCCCGCCATCCATGGCCCTCATCACCTATCTCACCCGCATCGAGTTCGACGAAGGCGCGGTCTCCAAGCTGCCGGCGATCCTCGAAGGTCTCGGCGTGAGGCGGCCGCTGCTCGTCACCGATCGCGGCCTCCTGGCCAGCGGCATGGTCGAGCGCGTCGCAGGGCTCTTCGACGAGCGGCCGACGGTCTTCTCGGAAACGCCGGCCAACCCGACAGAGGCGGCCGTCGATGCCGCCTATGCGCTCTATGGCGCCGAGAGATGCGACGGCATTGTCGGGCTCGGCGGCGGCTCGTCGCTCGATCTGGCGAAGGCGGTACGGCTGCTGACGGGCCATGCGGGCCCCCTCGCGCAGTACACGCTGGTCGAAGGCGGCCTCGGCAAGATCCACGGCCGGATCTGCCCCTTCGTCGCCGTGCCCACCACCTCGGGCACCGGCTCGGAAGTCGGGCGCGCCGCGGTGATCATCACCGCCGAAGGGCGCAAGCTCGGCATCATCAGCCCGCACATGCTGCCCTCGGTCGCGCTGTGCGATCCCGAACTGACCTACGGCCTGCCGCCCTTCCTCACCGCGGCGACCGGCATGGACGCGCTCTCCCACTGCCTCGAGACCTACATGGCGCCGGCGATCAACCCGCCGGCTGACGCCATTGCCATCGACGGCCTGAAGCGCGGCATCGCCGCCATCCGCCAGGCGGTGAAGGACGGCAGCGACCGCAAGGCGCGCTGGGAAATGATGATGTCAGCGCTGGAGGGCGCGATGGCCTTCCAGAAAGGCCTCGGCGCGGTGCACGCGCTGACCCATCCGCTCGGCGCGATCCGCGAGCTGAACCTCCACCACGGCACGCTGAACGCCGTGCTGACCCCTGCCGTGCTGCGCTTCAACCGCCCGGCGATCGGGGACAAATGGAACGTGCTGGCGGATATCCTCGGTGGCGAGCCGGACCAGGTGATGGCCGGGCTGTCGCGCGACATCGGCCTGCCCGCCGGCCTCGACGCGCTCGGCGTCACCGCGGCGATGCGCGAACACGTCTCCGGCGAGGCGCTGAAGGACCATTGCCACTGCACCAATCCGCGCATCCCGACGCAGGCGGAATACCGCGAGCTTCTCGACCAGTCGCGCTAGATCATCCGGCGATCGAGCGAACGGATCCGATCAAGGGAAGATGCCGGGGAAAAGGACAAGATAAATCGCCGGAGGCAAGTCCATCGGCGATTTTCGAGAGACGCGCTCTCGTCTCCCTTCGAGCAATTGCCCGTCGATCCAGGAATCCTGGCGCCTCGCCGAACGCGCGAAGCACCGGACCGGGACAACCTGTCAAGGCTCCACATCTAGAGCCCGAGGGCGCTGATCTCCCCGTACAGCCGCGAGACGCCCGGCGCAAGCGGCAGCAGCGACGCCTGGACGGAGTGGTAGATGTCCGGCTTGCCGTTGAACTGGTGCCCCACGGGCTGTCCGGCCTCGTCGATCTCGGGATACCAGCCGCCGCGGTCATGGTCGATGAAATGGCGGTCCGCGAAGCGCCAGGCCTTGCGGTAGCGGTCCTCGTCGTCCGGCTGCGGCGCCACCTTCATCAGGGCGGCGGCCGCGCCGATGGCCTCGGTCACCGGCCACCAGTAGCGATCGGCGACGAGCGGCTGGCCGTCGCCGGAGACCGTGTAGACGAACCCGCCATCGCCGCGCCAGGCATCGGCGAAGGCCCGCTCGAACAGGGCACGGGCGCGCACGGGGGCATCGTCATCCTGCCGACCTGCCAGATCCCAGTGCTGGAGGACGAGGCGCGACAGCTCGAAGGAATGGCCGGGCGTCGTGCCGGCCGGGCGGAACATCGGATTGCCGCGGTAGTCGGGATCGGGCGTCCAGGCCTCGGTATAGTGCTCGGGCAGCCGGTAGCCGTTGGCCGGCCCGATGCGGCCGACGAAGGTGTCGAGGATACGGCCGGCCCGGTCGAGGAAGCGGCGCTCGCCCGTCGCCTCGAAAGCGGCGAGGAAGGCTTCGGTGCCGTGCATGTTGGCGTTCATGCCGCGGTAGGTCGAAAACGGTTCCCAGTCGCGCATGAACTCGTCGCGGAGAAGGCCGTGCTCCTCGTCCCAGTAGTGCCGGTCGATGATACCGGAGACGTCTGCGAGAAGCCGGTCGGCATCGGGATGGCCCGCCAGCTTGGCGCTCGCCGCCGCCAGGAGGACGAAGACGTGGCCGTAGGCGAGCTTGGTGCCGTCCTCGATCTCGCGCCCTCGGATCGACGCGGCGTAGCCGCCGTGGCGGCTGTCGCGGTGCCCGTGCCAGAGACGGTCGAGGCCGGCATCAATGATCGCCTCGCCCCCCGTCCAACCCGCGGCCTTTCCGAGCGCGTAGGAATGCACCAGCCGGGTCGTCGTGTGGAGTTCCTGCGGGCCGCCGGGGATCGGGCTGCCGTCGATGCCGAGCACGTCGAAGCCGCCATCGGCCCGCAAGGAACGCTCGAAGAACCCGAGCTGGCGGCGGGCATCGGCAATCAGCCAGGCGCGGTGCGTCTCGTCCTGCCGCCAGGCGGTGTCGGCGGTGTCTGGCCCCAGCCGGTCGCCGCTCGGCGACGCCTCGTTCGCGGTGTTCCCCATCCCTGTCTCCCTATGTGCCTTGCACCGGCGCGGAAAGGCGGCGACGCATGATCCTGATCGAACGTCGGCGCCCTCGCCGCGCGGCAGATGCCCCGCAAAGATAGCCGGCACAAGGCGTGACGACGTTCAGTCAAGGCGGCGTCCGGATTTCGAATCGAACAGGTGCAGCTTGCCGGCCGGCAAGGTCATCGTCACCGTGTCGCCGGTTCTCAGGCCGATGCGGCCGAGATGGAAGGCTTTCAGCCCGATATCGCCGAAATGGGCGTGGACGATGGCGCCCATGCCGGTCGGCTCGACCAGTTCCACCGGGCAGACCATGCCGCCCGGGGCCCCGCCACCCGCAACGTCGCCGACGAGGACATGTTCGGGCCGGATGCCGACCGTCAACTCCAGGCCCTCGGCGACCGCCAGCGGCCGCAGCAAGGCGATGCTGGTGCCGGGGCCAAGGTCGATGGCGGCGCCGCCCGCGCCGTCGCTGCGGTAGCGGCCATGGAAGAAGTTCATCGCGGGCGAGCCGATGAAGCCGGCGACGAAGCGGTTGGCCGGACGCTCGTAGAGGTCGAGCGGCGTGCCGATCTGCTGGATATAACCGCCATCCATCGCGACGATCCGGTCGGCCAGCGTCATCGCCTCGATCTGGTCGTGCGTCACGTAGATCGACGTGGCGCCGAGGCGTTGGTGCAGCTTCTTGATCTCGGCGCGCATCTGCTCGCGCAGCCGGGCGTCGAGGTTGGACAGCGGCTCGTCGAACAGGAAGGCCTGCGGCTCGCGCACGATCGCCCGGCCCATCGCCACCCGCTGGCGCTGGCCGCCCGACAGCGCCTTCGGCCGCCGTTCGATCAGCGGCGTCAGGCCGAGAACCTCGGCGGCGTTGGAGACGGCCGCCGCGATCTTCTCCTTGGCGGCTTTGCGCAGCCGCATGCTGTAGCTCATGTTCCCGGCGACGGTCATGTGCGGATAGAGCGCGTAGGACTGGAACACCATGGCCAGGTTCCGGTCCTTCGGCTCGAGGTCGTTGACGCGTTTCCCGGCGATCAGGATATCGCCGGAAGAAACCTCGTCGAGCCCGGCGATCATCCGGAGCAGCGTGGACTTGCCGCAGCCGGACGGGCCGACCAGGACGACGAACTCGCCCTTCTCGATCGACAGGTCGACCGAATGCAGCACGGCGACGGTCCCGAAGGATTTTTGGACGGCGCGGATGTCGATGGCAGCCATGATGGTTCTCCTCAGCCCTTGACCGCGCCGGCCGTCAGGCCCTGCACGAGGAAGCGCTGGATCATGAGGAAGAAGAGGACGGCGGGGATCAGCGCAAGGACGCCGGCGGCCATCATCTGCCCGAAATTGACGCCGAACTTCGAGACGAAGGACAGCAGCCCGACCGGAAACGTGCTGGCGTCGGTCTTCGAGATCAGCATCAGCGCGAACAGAAGCTCACTCCAGGCGGCGGTGAAGACGAAGCCGAGGGTCGCCGCCATGCCGGGCAGCGTCAGCGGCACGATGATCTGGCGAAACGCGGTGAAGCGGCTGGCGCCGTCCATTTGCGCCGCCTCCTCCAACTCCTTCGGAATGGCGTCGAAGAAGGACTGCATCAGGAACACCGCGAAGGGCACGTTGAAGGCGGTGTAGACCACGACGAGGCCGGTCAGGCTGTTGGTGAGGCCGAAGGGCGTCAGCATCTTGAAGATCGGCGCGATCAGCATCACCAGCGGAAACATCTGCGTCACCAGCATCAGGGCGATCAGGAAGAATTTGCCGCGAAAGCGAAAACGCGACATCGCATAGCCGGCACCCGCCGCGATCAGCGTCACCAGCACGGCGGTCGAGAGCGAGACGATCAGGCTGTTGCGGAAGAACAGCGGAAAGCTCGAATGCTGCAGGACGAAGCTGTAGTGCTCGAAGCTCGTGGAGGACGGCCAAAGCCGCACGCCCTCGCTGTAAAGCAGCTTGTTCGGCGTCAGCGAGACCTTCAGCAGCCAGTAGAGCGGGAACAGCGCGAAGGCGATGAAGGCGAGGATCGCCGTGCGGTGGGCGAGCGTGCCGGCGATGCGGCTTGTCCGGGAGGCCATGGTCAGGACCTCGCCAGCAGCGTCTGCCGCAGCACGACCAGCAGCAGCGAATAGATCATCAGGAGTACGAGCAGCACCAGCGCGATCGCCGACGCATAGCCGAAATCGAGCCTGCGGAAGGCGGTGGTGAAGATGTAGCTCGCGACGATCTGCGTCCGGTCGGCCGGGCCGCCATTGGTCATGACCACGATGAGGTCGGCGAAGTTCGCGACCCAGACGGTGCGCAAGAGCACCGCAATGGCGATGGTCGGCGCGAGGAACGGCAAGGTGATCGCCCGGAAGCGCTCAAGCGGGCCGGCGCCGTCGATCGCCGCCGCCTCGTAGATGTCCTTGGGGATCGACTGGAGGGCCGCCAGCAGCGTGATGGCGAAGAACGGGATGCCCCACCAGACATTGGCGATGATCGGCCCCCACATCGCATGATCGGGATCGGCCAGGATGTTCACCGGCTGGTCCATCAGCCCGAGCGCCGTCAGCCAGTGCGGGATCGGCCCGACCACCGGGTTGAACAGCCAGGCCCAGTCGAGGCCGGAGAGGAAGCTCGGCACCGCCCAGGGCAGGAAGACCAGCGCCTGCGCGACGCCGCGGCCGGCGAACGGCACGTTGAGGAGGAGCGCCAGGATCAGCCCGAGCGTGAACTGGAAGAACACCGAGGTCGCCGTCCAGAACACCGTGTTCTCCAGCGCCAGGAAGAAGTCCTGGTCCTTCGCGAGCTTGGCGAAGTGCTGCAGGCCGATGAAGCCGCCGCTGAAAGGATTGAGCAGACGGATGTCCCGGAAGGCGTAGGTGATGCCGATCACCAGCGGCACCAGCATCACCGTGACGATCAGGATCACCGCCGGCGCGGTATAGAGATAGGGCTCCAGCCGGGCACCAAGGCGCCGGCCGGTCGGTCTGTCGGGGCTCACGCCGGGGGATTGGCCGGTCATCACGTCTCTTCGGTTGTCGCGGTCGACGGGAGCCCCCGCGTTTTACGGGCGCTCCTGCGAAGGCACGCGGCGCCTGGCGCCACGTGCCGGGTCAGGGCTTCGAGATCTCGGCTACTGCGCCATCTGCTTCTGCTTGGCGGCGGTCAGATAGTCCGCCCAGGTCTTGGCGAGGTCCTCGGGCGTCGTCGCGCCGAGCAGCGCTTCCTGGCTGGTCTTGATCACCAGCGAGTCCTTGAAGAAGGCGAATTCCTCGAGGTCGGTCGGCATCATCGTCGGCACGACGTTCGGATCCGACAGCTCCTCGAACCAGCCCTTGAACTTCTCCTGCGCGTAGAACGGATCTTGCTCTGCTGCCTTGTGCACCGGCAGCGCGCCGGTGCGCTTGTTCCAGGCGATGTTGCCCTCCGGGCCTTCCAGCGTCTCGATCAGCTTCCAGGCGAGGTCCTTGTTGGCGCTGGCCGAGAACATCGACCAGCCGGCATAGCCAATCGTCGGGAAGGTCTTGCCGGACGGGCCCTTCGGCATCGGCGCGACGCCGTATTCCTCGGCCGAAAGGTGCTCGTCGATCGAGATGAGCGCGTCGGGATCCTGGTCGAGCATGGCGCAGGTGCCGGAATAGAAGCCCGCGACGATCTCGTTGAAGCCCCAGTTGATCGAATCCTTCGGGGCATAGCCCTTCTTGTAAAAATCTGTGAGGTAGGTCAGCCCCTTCACCCAGCCCGGCTCGGCGAAGGTCGAGGTGCCGTCTTCCTTGAAGAAGCTGTTGTCGCCATTGGCGATGGCGCCGAACATCACCCAGCCGTTCAGTCCGCCCGGCCCGCCTCGCAGGCAATAGGCCGATTTGCCCGGCAGCTTCGAGATCTTCTCGGCGGCCGCGGTGAATTCGTCGAGCGTTGCCGGCGGCGCCTCGACACCGGCCTCCTTGAACAGCTTCTTGTTGTAGAACATGGCGCGCAGATAGAAGCCGTAGGGCAGCGTGTAGGCGGTGTTGTCGACGGCACGGCCGAACTGCAGCGCGCGCTCGTTGAGGCCTGCGGTGTACTGCCAGTCCTTCAGGTAGGGCTCGAGATTCTCCAGCGCGCCGTTCTTGGCATAGAGCGCGAGCCAGGTGTCGGGCATCTCGACGACATCCGGCGTCTCCCCGGCCGAGACCATGGTCGCGAACTTCTCGAAAGCCTCGCCCCAGGGCAGCGAGGTGATCTCGACGGTGGTGCCGGGATTGGCGGCCTCGAAGATCTTCACCAGACCCTGCAGCGTCTCGGTGCGCTCGGGGCTGGTGATGACTTCGGTGAGCTTCAGCACCGTCTGCGCCTGGCCCACGCCAATGAGGCAAGTGGAGAGGAAAGTCGCCGTCAGGAGTATCTTGAGCATTGCGTCATCCTTCTTGTCTGGCCGGTCTCATGCCGGGCACGGGTTGATCTGGTCGCAGGCAGAAAGCGGCGCTCCGGGCCTCAGAGCGTCGCGTGGTCTATGGCGGCGGCAAGGTCGCGCCAGAGCGTTTCGGCGCCCTCCAGCCCGACATGCAGCCGCACGGAATTCTCATGGATGCCGAAGGCGACGGCGGAGTTCGGCGCGGCCGCCTGCGCCCGCACCACCCTCCCCGGCACGACCAGGCTTTCGTGCCCGCCCCAGCTGACGCCGAGGCTGAACACCGACAGCCGGTCGCTGAACGCCGGGATGTCGATCCCGTCCTTGAAGATGAAAGAGAACAGGCCGGACGTGCCGGTAAGGCCTGTCGGCAGGCTGTTGGCGAGACCCGGATGCTGCACCGATTCCACCGCGGGATGGGCGAGCAGCCGCCGCGCCAGATCGAGCGCCGCGCTCTCGTGCGCCTTCATGCGGATCGGCAAGGTGCGCAGGCCGCGGATCAGGAGCCAGGCGTCGAAGGGCGACAGCTTGCCGCCGAGATAGGGCAGCGTCGCCGAGCGGATCTGGCCGATATGCGCCGCCGAACCCGCAACGACGCCCGCCACCACGTCGGAATGGCCGCCGAGATATTTCGAGGCCGAGTGCAGGACGATGTCGACGCCGAGGGCGAGCGGGTTCTGGAAGATCGGCGAGGCCCAGGAATTGTCGATGACGGTCATCACGCCATGGGCACGGGCGATCGACGCCAGTGCGCCGACGTCGTGCACGTCCATCACCCAGCTGGTCGGGCTCTCCATGTAGAACAGCTTTGCGCCGGGCATCGCCGCGGCCACCGCCGCCTCGTCGCGCCCGTCGACATAGGTCACCTCGATCCGCAGGCGCTTCAGCAGCGTCTCGAACAGGCGGTAGGCGTCGGGATAGACATGCCGCACGCAGACGATGCGCTCGCCCGGCTCGACGAAGGTCAGGACGGTCGAGGAAATCGCTGCCATGCCGCTGGCAAAACCCAGCGCGTCCTCGGCGCCCTCGAGCGCGGCAATCTTCTCCTCGAAGATGCGCACCGTCGGGTTGAGCCCGCGCGAATAGGTGGGACGGACCTTCAGGCCGCGATAGGTCTCCTCCATGTCCTGGTAAGAGGAGAAGGTGAAGAGCGAGGTCTGGACGATTGGCGGAACCACCGCCTCGTAGGGGTTCGCCTCGTCGTGCGCGACGATGAAGGCAGCATCGGCGGCGGAAAAGGCGCCATCGTTCATAGGGACATGTCCTTGATATCCTCCTCGACGATGTCGAGGATCGCGAGCGTCTTCTCCCGCGCGAGCAGAGGGTTGCCGCCGGCGATCGCCTCGAACAGCTCGCGGTGGAAGGGAAAGGACCGGCGCGCGAAATCCGGCCGGTCGAAGGGTTTTGCGAAGAAGTGCTCGAAGGCTTCGCGCATCTGTTCCAGCAGCTGTCGGAACATCGGATTGTGCGTGGCGTCATAGATCGAGAGGTGGAAGGCGAGGTCCTCGCGGCCGGCCGTCCCCTTCTCCAGATGCACCCGCTCCATCTCCTCGAGCTTCGCACCGAGATCGGAAATGTCGTCCGCACCGGCGCGTTTGGCCGCGAGCATGCTGGCCTCGACCTCCAGCCCGCGGCGCACGTCCAGCGTCTGCAGCAGCGCGTCGCGCTGGTGGAGCGCATCGAAGGACAGCGGCATGTGGATGGTCGACGGCGAGACGACGCGCAGCAGGAAGGAGCCGCTCCCCTTGCGCGTCTCGGCAATGCCCAGCGCCTGGAGATAGCGCATCGCCTCGCGGGCGGTGGAGCGACCGATGCCGAGCGCCTCCATGATCTCGCGCTCGGTCGGCAACCGGTCGCCCGCCCCGAGCCCGGACTTCGCGATGAAGTCGGCAAACGCCGACACGACGTCCTTGACCCGGTCGGACCGCGGCAGCCGGGAGAGATTGTTCAGCACGGCACCCCTCCCCATCGCCAAAGTTGTCTGACATCTGACGTCTGTTAGCCCGATGTGTCAAGGCTTCGGAATGATCGGGGGTTTGCGTCAGCGAAAGCACGCGAGGAGACGAGGATAACAATGACGACCCTAGGCAGCGCGGGCAGACGCGAGCCAATCGGGCTATGGGAATGGCGACAGGGTACTCGGGGAACGGTTCGACGGGATCGGTAGTGAAACCGGCGGGGATGTCAGGGCGCAGCTGCTGGCATCAAGCGCGATGGCACCAGGTCCGCCGGTATGCAATTCCGATCGCTGGCCGGGATGCACCATTCATCGCTGTCGCCGCGGAAATCCCTTCGCGCCTATCCGCGCACGATGAGGAAGGCTCCGAGGAGCACGGCACCGACGCCGGCGAGACGCGGCAGGGAGATCGCGTGCCGGGTGATGCCGAGGACCGCAAAGTGATCGAGCAGCACCGCGGCGACGAGCTGCCCGAGGATGAACAGGACGACGACGCCGGCGCTGCCGAGCTGCGGCAAGGCGAACAGCACGCAGCTGAGGATGATCGCCCCACAGGCGCCGCCGACCAGCAGAGGATAAGGCGCGATGGCACCGAGATCGCGCAGGGAAGGCAGCGGAACCTGGCGGACGAGGCAGACCGCCAGCAGGATAACGGCCGCGACGCTCATCGAGATCAGCGCCGAGGGCAGCGTCCCGATCGATCGGGCGATGGCGGTGTTGTAGACCGCCTGCGTCGCCTGCGCCATTCCGGCCAGAACCGCCGCCGCCAGCGCCCATGCAATGCCCATCGCTGTCAGGGCCGCCTGCCGGCAAAAGCGTCGGCCATCAGTTTTCGCAGCGGCGCCTGGTCGAGCGCTGCGGGGTTCCAGTAGGGCTTGTCGAGAACGATGCCCGGCACCTCCTCCACCGCTTTTTCCGGCAGGCCGAGGTCGCGCAGCGCCATGCTGGCACCGAGCCCGGCTGCAAGATCGAACAGTGCGCCCGCCGGGTCCTCGGTCACGAGCGCCCGGCGGAGCGCTGCCATCGCATCCGGCGCGGACGCTGCATTGTAGGCGAGCGCGTGCGGCAGCACGGCGGTGTGCGTCTCGGCGTGCGGCAGGCCATACGTGCCGCCGAGCGTGTGGCAGATCTTGTGGTGAAGGGCCATGCCGACCGAGCCGAGGCAGACGCCGCAGAGCCACGCGCCGAACAGGGCCTCAGTCCGCGCCGCCCTGTCCGCCGGATCGGCATGGATCGCCGGTAGAGCAGAGGCCAGCGCTGCGACACCCCGCTCGGCCATCATCGAGACGATCGGATTGGCATCGCGGGCATAGAGCGCCTCCACCGCATGGGCGATGGCATTGATGCCGGAGGTGACCGACATCGCCACCGGCAGCGACAGCGTCAGGTCGACGTCGTAGATCACCACTTCCGGCAGGATCCGCGGATCCGAGCGCGTCACCTTGCGGCCACCTTCCGTCTCGCCGAGGATCGGCGTCATCTCCGATCCGGCATAGGTGGTGGGAGCGACGATCTGCGGCAGATCGGTGCGGAAGGCGATGGCCTTGGCGAGGCCCGTGGTCGAGCCACCGCCGACCGCGACGAGCCCGTCGATACGGCGCTCGGCGACGACCGCCATCGCAGCTTCCGTCACCTCGACCGGCGTGTGCATGCGAGCACCAGCGAACACACCCGCGGCGCGGTCGCCGATCAGTGCGGCGATGCGCGTCGCGTCGGCCTGCTGGTCGGGCGTTGCCAACACCAACACCCGCGTCAGCCCGAGCCGTTCGACCTCTTCCGGCAGGCGGGCGATGGTGCCGGAGCCGAACACTACGCGGCCGGGATTGGCGTTGTAGACGAAGCCCTTGGCCAGATCGCTCATGCCGATTGCTCCGGAGCCTTGCGACCGGACGCCAGCACGAAGGTCCAGTCGACCGACGTGAACGGATTGGGAAACCCAAGTGTTTCCGCCCGCCCTGGGTCGTCGACGGTCTGGAAGTCGGCGATGAGGTCGGCCTTCACGCCGAACACCGCGTCCGAATGCAGATAGGGGCAATCCGGCGTGAACAGGTGCGTGGTCACCGTCTCGTAGCCGGGCGCGGCGACGATGAAATGGATGTGGGCCGGCCGGTAGGGATGGCGGCCGAGCTTCTCCAGCAGTTGCCCGACGGGCCCGTCGGCGGGGATCGGATAGAACTTCGGCTTCACCGAGCGGAACCAGAACCTGCCGTCCGCATCGGCGGTGAACAGGCCGCGGAGGTTCATGTCCGGCTGCACGCCCTGCTGCTGGACGTCGTAGAAGCCCTCGTCGTTGGCCTGCCAGACGTCGAGCGTCGCGCCGGGGATCGCCTTGCCGTCGGTATCGACGACGCGGCCGGACACCAGCAGCTTCTCGCCCTTCCCGTCGAGGCAGATATCGGCGCCGCTCTCGTAGCGTGGCACGTCGGAAACGTGGAACGGCCCGAGCACCGTGCTCTCGGTGGCGCCGCTCGGCTTGCGGTTGTCGATCGCGTCGACCAGCATCGAGACGCCGAGAATGTCCGAGAGCAGGATCCACTCCTGACGCCAGTCGCTGGTGATGTGGCCGGTGGCGGTGAGGAACTCGATCACCCGCATCCACTCGGCATTGCTCGGCTCGATTTCCTTGACGAAGGCGTGCAGGTGCCGGGTCGCCGCGGCCATCACCGTCTTCAGGCGCTCGCTCTCGGCACCGCTGTTTCTAGCGATGACGACCTCGGCCGAGGTCTCCTCGGTGAAATAGCCATCGGCGGCGAGATGGCTCGGGGCGTTCGACATGAGAGGTCCTTTCAATTCATCGGGCCGACGCGGAATGGCCGCGTCGGCGGGGGTCGTGGCTCAGGCCGCGAGCAGCGTCACCTTGATGCAGGCGGTCGGGTCGCCGCCGAGCTTGAACGCCTCGATGGCGTCCGACAGGGCGAATTCATGGGTCTGAATCGGCGAGAGGTCGAGGCCGGTGCGCTCCAGGAAACGGATCGCCGCCGGCCAGACGCCGGGTGAGCCGATGCAGCCCTTGACCGCGAGGTTCTTCATCTGGATCAGGCCGAGATTGACCGGCACCTTGCGGCCGATGCTGATGCCGACCATCGCCACCCTTCCGTTCTCGCGGGCGAACTCGAACGTGTTGGCGAGCGAGGCGTCGTGCCCGGAGGCTTCGATCACGAGGTCGGCGCCATGGCCGGAGGTCAGCTCCATCACCCGCTCGACCGCGCCCCCCGCCGAGGGATCGACCACTGCGTCGGCCCCCAGCTGCAGCGCGACGTCGCGGCGCTGGGCGATGGGGTCGACGACGATCACGCGGGCGCCCATGCCGATGGCGGCCGCCGCCGAGACGAGGCCGATCGTGCCGCCGCCGGAGACGACGACGGTCTGGCTGGCATCGGTGCCGCCGGCGTTCAGCACGGCGTAAAAGCCGCAGGTGAACGGCTCGATCAGCGAGGCCTTCTTGTCGTCGACGCCGTCCGGCAGCTTGTGCAGCCATTCCGGATTGACGTTGAAGAATTCGCGGTCGGCGCCATTCAGCGAGAAGCCGAAATGGTGCAGCCGCTCGGGAGTCCGCACCACGCACTCGCCGACGACGCGGTCGCCGACGGCGAAATCCTTCACCGCCGAGCCGACCTCGACGATCTCACCCGCCCATTCGTGGCCGGGCGTGACGGGATAGGAGATCGGGATGATGTAGCGTCCGCCCAGCAATTCATAGTCGGAATGGCAGATGCCGACGGCGCGGGTCTTCACCAGCACTTCGGTCGGCGCGATGCCGGGCATGGCGACGTCGGCCATCACCGGCTTGTCAGGGGCTTCGAAGATCAGGGCTTTCATGACGTTCCTCTCGCTCGCTTCCGAGCTGTTTCAGCCGACCGCCTCGACACCGCCGGTCGCTGCGGAGCGGACGATGGCCTCGAGCAGGGCGATGTTGGCGATCATCTCCGCCCCGGTGATCGGATACGGCGAGACACCCCTCACCGCCTCGGCGAAGGCGCGCAAATTGTCGCGCACCGGCTCGGCCGCGCCGACTTCCTCGACAGTGATCGGGGTGCCGGTGAAGGCCGAGGTGACCACCCAGCCGCTCGGCGCCTCGACATGGGTCTTGTCGCGTACCTCGATCCAGCCCTTGGTGCCGAACACCGCGAAGCGCGAGACGAACGGCGTGGCGAGCGTCGCCGAGACGTAGGCGGTGCCGCCTCCGGCAAAGCGGACATGCGCGCTCATCGTGTCGCCTTGCGGGATCTCCGAGGCGAGATTCTCGCAGGAGACCCTGACGTCGCTGGCCGGTCCCATCAGTTTCACCGCGAGGTCGGTGAGGTGGATGCCGGTGGCGGTCATGCCGCCGGCCGGGGCTTCCGCCGCCTTCAGCCGCCAGTTGTCCGGCGCGAGCGACAGGAACTTGTCATGGCTGAAGTTCGCCTCGATCTGCAGCAGCCGGCCGAGCGTGCCGTCCGCCGCCGCGGCGAGGATGGCGGCGATCGGCGGCTCGAAGCGGCGCTCGTGCCCCATGCCGAGGACGAGCCCGGCGGCATCGCACAACGCGACGGCGTGCTCGGCGCCCGCCTTCGTCAGGGCCAACGGCTTTTCGCAGAAGACGTGCTTACCGGCCGCGACGGCTGCCGCGATCTGTTCGGCATGCAGCGAATGCGGCGTGGCGAGGATCACCGCCTCCACCGCCGGATCGGCGAGCGCCGTCTCGAGGTCGGCCGAGAAGGCGATGCCGAAGCCGGCCGCGAACTCGGCACCCGACGGGTCGGGATCGACGGCGCGGACCAGCGCGATGCCGGCATTGCCGCCGGCCATCAGCGTGGTCATCTTGCGGCCCCACCAGCCGAGGCCGACGATGGCGGTCTTGACGGGTTCCATACCCATCTCAGCGGTTGTCCATGCGCTTCAGGAACGGATGGATCTCCACCCGCTCCCAGATGCCGGCCTTGGCGAACGGGTCGGCGGCATTGAACGCGACGACGGCTTCCTTGCTGTCGGCCTCGATGAGGAACAGCGAGCCGATCATGGTCTCGCCATCCTCGGCCAGCAGCGGGCCGGAGATGACGATCTTCACGGGGGCGCTGCCGAGATACGCCTTGTGGGCGTCGTAGTGGTCGAGCCGGTCCTGGACGGCGCCGGCGCGGTCGAGGCAGTGGACGATGACATGCATAAAACAATCCAATCGTAGAGGGTGAAGTTCAGGCGGAGTAGCCGCCGTCGACCATCAGCAGTTGCCCGGTGATGCCGCTGGCGGCGTCGGAGAGGAGAAAGCCGACGGCTGCGGCGATCTCGCGCGGCTCGATGAGCCGGCCGACCGGCTGGTCCTCCAGCCACTGCGCCATGACGGCGGGCTGCGTCCTGCCGACCTCGGCCAGCATGGCGGTATCGGTGTAGCCAGGGCCGACGGCGTTGACCCGCACGCCCTGGCGCGCCCATTCGACGCCGAGGACCTTGCACATGTGGGTGACGGCCGCCTTCGAGACGTCGTAGCCGACATGCAGCTCGGGCCGCACCGCGCGAACGCCGGCGATAGAGGACGTGACGACGATGGCCCCGCTCCCCCGCTCCAGCATGCCGGCCGCAAAGGCCCGCACGGTCCAGAACGCGCCATCGAGGTTGACCGACATCACCTTCCGCCAGTCGGCGTCCGTGTGGTCGGCGCCGGCCCGCTCGTAGGACATCCCGGCATTCGCGAAGAGCCCGTCGACGCGCCCGTGGCGGGCGAGGATCTCATCGCGGCCGGCATCGACGGACGCGCTGTCGGCGACGTCGAAGGTCACGGCATCGGCCTTGCCGCCGCCGGCGACGATCTCTTCGGCGACGTATGCGACGCTGTCGTCGCGGTCGGCGACGACGACGGTGGCGCCAAGGCCGGCGAGATAGCCAGCCGTCGCGCGCCCGATGCCGCCGGCCGCCCCAGTCACCAGCACCACCCGGTCGTCCAGGCGGAGCGCGGCCGGCGTCATGCCGCCGTCCCGGCCATCTGCACCAGGATCTTCATGTTGCTGCCGGTCGGGTCGAGCAGCGCCTCGAAGCCCTTCTCGACCACATCCTCGGGCGCGATGGTCGCGGTGACGATCTTCTCGACCGGAAAACTGCCGGACGAGATCATCTCGGCGATCCGCGGCCAGATCGACGTCGGATAGCACCAGGTCGCTTCGACCGTGATGTCCTTCAGCGCCCAAAGCATGGCGTCGATCGAGGCCGGCTTGGTGTGGAGGCCGACCTGCACCACGGTGCCGCGCCGGCGCACGGCTTCGGCGCAGAGGTTCAGCGAGGCTTCCGCCCCGACGCATTCCAGCGCTACGTCGACGCCGACGCCGTCCTCCGTCGCCGCGCGGATGCGGTCGAGGATGTCGGTATCCGAGCGGGGGTCGAACACCACGGCTTCGGGCACCAGGCGCTGGGCCAGCGCCCGCCGGTTGGGATTGGGCTCGGAAACGAAGATCGCCTTGGCGCCGGCCGCCTTCACCGCCAGTAGCACCAGGGCGCCGATCGGCCCGATGCCGGAGACCAGCACCGACGAGCCCGCCTCGACGCCGCCGCGGTCGACGCCGTAGAGCGCCACGGCCGCCGGCTCGATCATCGCGGCCTGCACGTCGGAGACGCCGTCCGGGACCTTGAAGACGTTGTAGTCGTTGACCACCGCCTGCTCGCCGAGCCCGCCCCACGCCCAGGAAAGCCCGACGCAGGCCATCTGCTCGCTGAGATGGTAGAGCCCGCGGCGGCCGTAATAGTCGTCCCGCGGCGAGACCAGCGGCTGGATCGATACTCGATCGCCGGGCACGACGTTGGTGACGGCACTGCCGACCTTGGTCACCACGGCCGAGAACTCATGACCGAGGATCTGCGGCAGCACCGCGCCGGAATAGACGTGCGGCTCGACCGGCGTGACGATCGGGCCCGCGACGTACTCGTGCAGGTCCGTGCCGCAGATGCCGCAAACCAGCGGCTCGACCAGCACCTGGTCGGCGGCGAGTTCGCCGGAGGGCGCCGGGACGTCGTCGAGCCGGATATCGCGGCGGGTGTAGTAACGGATGGCTTTCATGACTGTCTCCCTTGGGGTCGGCGGGCGAGGCTACTGGGCGGTGTAGCCGCCATCGCAAACGAGGCTGGAACCGGTGACGAAGCGGGCTTCGTCCGAGGCGAGGAAGAGGACGCAGTTGGCGACGTCGATCGGTTCGCCGAGCGTCAGCGGATGCTTCTGCGACATCATCTCGATGTAGTGGTCGACGCCGCCCGGATAGGTCTCGCCGGCCTTCATGAACAGCGGCGTCTTGGTCGAGCCAGGATGCACGGCGTTCACGCGGATGCCGTAGGGCGCGTAGCAGACGGCGTCGGTGCGGGTCATCGACAGCACCGCGCCCTTGGTCGCGTGGTAGGGCGGCAGGTCGTCATTGCCGATCAGCCCGTAGATAGACGAGAAGTTGACGATCGAGCCGCGCCGGGCCGCCATCATCGGGCCGAGCGCATGCTTGGTGCAGAGGAACACGCCGCGCACGTTGACGGCGAAGATCTTGTCCCAATCGGCGACGTCGACCGCGTGCGCCAGCTTGTTGACGCCGGTGATCGCGGCGTTGTTGACGAGGATGTCGAGCTTGCCCCAGGCGGCCACGACCGCTGAGATGGCAGCCGCCACTTCGGCCTCCTGCGAGACGTCGCAGCGGTAGAACTCGGCGGTGCCGCCTGCCTCTCTGATCGCGTCGACGGTCTGCCGCCCGGCCGCCTCGCCGACGTCGAACACGGCGACGCGGGCGCCCTCCTCGGCAAAGCGCAGGCAGGTGGCCTCGCCGATGCCGGTGCTGCCGCCGGTGACCACCGCCACCTTGTCGTTCAATCGTGCCATGTCGGTTCTCTCATGCTGGTGCTGGGCAAAAGTCGGCCGCGGGGTCAGGTGAGGACCATGCCGCCGTCGATCATGATGGTCTGGCCGGTGATGTAGTCGGACGCCGAAGAGGCGAGGAAAGCCGTGGTGCCGGTGATGTCGGCAGGCAGCGAGGGCCGTCCGAGCAGGATGTTCTCGGCGAACGCGTTGATCGCCTGCTGCGGCGTCTCGGTCAGTCCGTGCTGCATGAACTCGCGGTCGAGCTGCTGCCAGAGCTCGGTCGCGACGACGCCCGGTGCGAAGGCGTTGACGGTGATGCGGTGCTCTGCCAGCGCCCGGGCGGCCGCCTGCGTCAGCGCGACGACCGCGAACTTCGAGGCGCAGTAGTGCGCGAACAGCGGATAGCCCTGCTTGCCGGCGATCGAGGCGGTGTTGACGATCTTGCCGCCCTGCCCTTGCGCGATCATCTTCCGCGCCGCCTCCTGCGTGCCGATCAGGACCCCGCGGCCGTTCACCGCCATGATCCGGTCGAAGTCCGCCTCCGTCACGTCCATGAACGGGCAGGTCTGGCTGATGCCGGCATTGTTGAAGAAGACGTCGAGCCGGCCGAAAGCCGCCACGGTCTGCTCGACTAAAGCGCGGGTGCTGGCGCGGTCGGCGACGTCCACGGCAACGCCGATCGCCTCGCCGCCGCTTGCTGCTATCGACGCCGCGACCGCCGAGGCGCTAGCCTCGTCGAGATCGGCGACCACCGTTCGTGCGCCCTTCCCTGCGAGATCTCGGGCGATCGCCTCGCCGATGCCGCGACCGGCGCCGGTGATGACGACGACCTTGCCGTTGATGCTGTCGGTCATGTTCTTCCTTCCGGGTCTCGTCAGGGATCAGCGCGAGCGGGCGACGTAGAAGCTCGCGGCGACGATGATCACGACGCCCTTCATGATGATCTGCATCTGCACGGGCAGGCCGAGCATGACGACGAGGTTCGAGATCGCGACGAGGATCGCCGCCCCGGTCAGCGCGCCGGCGACGGTGCCGCGGCCGCCGGACAGAGCGACGCCGCCGACCACCGCCGCGACGATCGAGTCCAGCTCGAAGCCGCGTCCGACGAAGTTGTCGACGACGCCGACGAAGCCCGCGAGAACGAGGCCGGCGATGGCGGCCAGCACGCCGCTGACGACGTAGCCGATCATCGTCACGGCGCCCGCGCGGATGCCGACGAGATGCGCCGTGACCGGGTTGCCGCCGGTAATGTAGACGCGGCGACCGAACCCTGTGAGGTGCAGCGCGACCGCGGCCAAGGCGGCGACGACGATCAGGAAGACGACATTGTACGGGATGCCGTTGAACGTGCCGGCACCGATGATGCGGAAGAACGGCGGGACGTTGCCGGACGGCGCGCCTTGCGTCCACGCGAAGCGGATGCCCTGCAGGACGATCATCGTGGCGAGCGTCGCGAGAAACGGCGAGACGTTGCGCTTGGTGACGAGGAAGCCGTTGACCAGCCCCACCGCCGCGCCGATCGCGATGGCGACGGCGAAGATGCCGGGCACGTCGGTGTTCAAGCCGGAGAAGGCGGTGGCCGTGACGGCAGCGGTCGCCATCACCGAGGCGATGGACAGGTCGAGGCCGCGGACGAGGATCACGAAGGTCTGGCCGATGACCACGATGCCGAGCGGCACGAACTGCATCAGCATGTTCGAGAGGTTCGACGACGACATGAAGCCGGGCGCTGCGACCGCCCCGACCACCACGACGGCGATGAGGAAGATCAGCATGCCGTAGCGCGATGCGGCGGCACCTATCGGGCCAGTTGCAGCCGCGGCGGCGGAAGGCCTCTGGAGGGTCATGGGTGCGACCTTGCTCATGCCAGCCCTCGCTTCTTTTCGACGTAGACCGAGACGGCCAGGATGATCACGACGCCCTGCACCACGAGCTGGTAGTGGCTGGAAATATCGAGGAAGTTCAGCATGTTGTTCAGCAGCGAGACGAGGTAGACACCGAGCAGCGTGCCGATCACCCCACCGCGCCCGCCCGCCAGCATGGTGCCGCCGACCACCACCGGGGTGATCGAGGCGAGCGTGTAGTTGGCGCCGGTATAGGGCTGGCCGACGTTGAAGCGGCTGACGAGGTAGACCGCGGTCAGCGCGGCGAAGAAGCCGGAGGCGGCATAAACGCCGACGATGATCCGGCGCCGGGGCAGGCCCATCAGGTCGGCCGCGTGCGGGTCGTCGCCGACGGCATAGATGCGGCGGCCGGTGCGGGTGTTGTTGAGGAGGAACGACACCAGCAGGAACAGCGCCAGCGCGACGGTCGCGCCGATCGAGATGCCACCCGCAAACGTGCCGTAGGCGAAGGTGTCGAAGTTGAGCGGCACCTTGCCGACCGGGCCGAGGCCGTAGAGCAGCGCGATGCCCTGGATGATCGCGCCGGTGCCGAGCGTAACGATCAGCGGGTGCACGCCGGTGAAGACGATGGTCGCGCCGTTGACCGCGCCGATCATCGCGCCAAGCAGCAGCACGCCGGCGATGACGGGAATCACCATGTCGGCCTGGCCGTTGATCAGCCCCGAGGTCAGCATCGACAGGAGGCTGATGATCGAGCCGACGGAGAGGTCGATGCCGCCGGTGAGGATCGTCAGCGTCTGGCCGAGGCTGACCAGCGCCAGCCCGGTCGACTGCTCGTAGACGTTCATGATGTTGCCGATGGTGGCAAACCGGTCGGACACCGTGGCGCCGATGGCGAACAGCAGGATCAGCAGGCCGATCACCACCAGCAGGCCGATGCGGCTGCCGGACAGGAAGCGGGCGACGGTGACGGGACGCGTGGTCATGGACACTTCTCCTCAGCCCGCCAGGCGGCGGGTTGCGAGTTCGATCACGGCGGATTCGTCGATCGCCTCGCCGACGAGCTCGCCGGTGATCACGCCCTCCCGCATCACCAGCACGCGTTCCGACATGCCGACGATCTCCGGCAGCTCCGACGAGATCATCAGGATGGCGATGCCGCGGTCGGCCAGCTCGTGCATGATCCGGTAGATCTCGGTCTTGGCGCCGACATCGACGCCGCGCGTCGGCTCGTCGAGGATAAGCAGCCGGGTCGAGGTGCGGGCCCAGCGCGCGACGATCACCTTCTGCTGGTTGCCGCCGGACATCACCGCGACCGGCGTGCCCGGCCCCCGGCAGGCGACCCTGAACGAGGCGATCTCGGCGCTGGCCACCGCGCGCTCCTTCCTGTGGTCGAACAGGCCGCCGCGGTTGAAGTCGCTGAGGGTCGACGCCGAGATGTTGGCGGCCACGTCCAGCAGCATGGCGAGGCCCTGTCCCTTGCGGTCCTCGGTGACGAGGCCGATGCCGAGGTCGATCGCCTTGCGCGGCGTCATGTTGGCGACCGCGCGGCCATCGGCATGGAGACTGCCGGCCTGCATCGGGATCGCGCCGAACATCGCCAGCGCCAGTTCCGACCGGCCGGAGCCGACCATGCCGGCCAGCCCGGTGATCTCCCCGGCCCGCAGCGCGATCGACGCGCCGTTGACCCGCCCGGCAACGCGGACGTCGCGCGCCTCGAACACCACCGGGCGGTCCGCCTTCGAGGGCCGGCGGGCGGGAAACAGCTCGGTCAGGTCGCGGCCGACCATCAGGGCGATCAGTTCGTCGCGCGTCACCCCCTCGATCGGGCGGGTGGCGACGAAGGCCCCGTCCTTCAGCACCGTGACGCGGTTGCACAGCGCGAAAATCTCTTCCAGCCGGTGCGAGATGTAGACGATGGCGACCCCCTGGTCGCGCAGCCGGCGCAGGCGCTCGAACAGCACGTCCACTTCCGGGCCCGAGATGACCGCGGTCGGCTCGTCGAGGATCAGCAGTTTGACGTCGTGCACCAGCGCCTTGGCGATCTCGACCATCTGCTGGTCGGCGACCGAAAGGTCCCGCACCAGCGAGCGCGGATCGATGTCGATGCCGAAGCGCTCCAGCAGTTCCAGCGCATCGCGGCGGGTGCGGCGGTGGTCGAGCAGGCCCAGCCGGTTGCGCCGCTCATGGCCGATGAAGATGTTCTCGGCGACGCTGAGATGCGGGAAGAGCACGAACTCCTGGTAGATCACGTGGACGCCGCAGCGCTTGGCATCGCCCGGGCCGCTCCAGACCACCGGCTTGCCGTCGAAGCCAATCGTCCCCGCATCCGGCTGATGGACACCGGCGATGACGCGGGTCAGCGTCGACTTGCCCGCGCCGTTCTCGCCGACCAGCGCGTGGATCTCGCCCGCCGCGACGTCGAAGCCGACATTGCTCAGCGCCTGAACGCCGGGAAAACCCTTGGATATGCCTTCGAGGGACAGCATTGCGCGCCTCCTGTCTTTCCGGAAAAAGTCTGGCCGGAGAAGTCCGGTAAAATCCCGGAGGAAGGGGCAGGTCCCTGCGACCCGCCCCCTTCGGATCAGCGGGGGTAGTCGACGCTGTAGGTGGTCGGGTTGTAGCCGGGACCCATGCCGCCGGTGACCAGCATGTCGGCGGGGCCTTCCGGCACCACGGCCTCGGAGATCGGCATGTCGCGCCGGATCGAGGGGGTCTCGTCGCCGTCGGTGACGGCGATCTGCGAGTTGATCGTGTAGATGCAGGGGACCGGCGCGCCTTCGAGCACCTTCAGCGCAACCTCGACGCTGACGCCGCCCATCGCCGGCGGATAGCCGATCTCCAGCATCGGCACCTTGTACTTCAGCGCCATCTGCAGCGGTCCGTTGACGTCGGACGTCGTGTGCGGCGGGATCTCGCCGGGCTTGTAGCCGGCCTCGAGGAACGCCTCGATCGAGCCCGGCGTCTGCAAGCCGTGCGCCGACCAGACGGCGTTGATCTGCTTGCCGTACTTGGCGATCGCCGCCTGCATCACTTGCTTTCCCTTCACCGGGCTCCAGTCGGAGTAGACGGTGTCGAGGATCTTGATGTCGGGATGCTGGTTGAACACCTGCATGGCGGCGCGGGTGCGAACCTCGTTCGGGCTGGAGCCCGCCTGGCCGGCGAGCATGATGACGTTGCCCTTGCCGTTCAGCTTCTCGACGATCCACTGGGCGAACAGGCGGCCCATCATGGTGTCGGACGCGGTGACGAAGCTGACGAAATTGTCGGAGGCGATGCGGCGGTCGACCATGACGACCGGGATGCCGCGCTCCATGGCGCGGGTAATCGCCGGATCGAGGGCCTGCTCGGTGTTGGCGCTGACGAGGAGGATGTCGACCTGGCGCGAGATCAGGTCCTGGATGTCGGCGACCTGCTTGGCGTCGTCATGGCCGGCATCGGTGATGATCAGCTGCTTGATCTTGTCCTTGTGGTCGGCGGCCGCCTTCATCACCGAGTGCTGCATGACCACGCGCCAGCTGTCGCCAAGGCCGGCGTTCGAGAAGCCGATCACGTAGGGACCGTCCTTCTTGTACTGCGTCGTGTCCTTGAAGCAGACGTCCTGCGAGGGGTTGAACAGGAAGGTCCGCGGGGCGCCCGTATAGGGGCCGGCATAGACCGTGTTGGCCGCGCCCAGGATCGTCAGGGCACTCAGCAAAAAACCTCTAAGTTTCAATCGCATGATCAGCTCCTCCCAAAGCAGTTGAAATAACCGGGAAGAGAATACAGATCCTCATGCACTGCCTCGAATGCTGCAGTGCAACAATACTTTCAGGATCCGGCTTTATTCCTCCCAAGGGCCTCCAGACGACCCTGATCGAAGGTTAGGGAGACGGCGCAGGCGAAACAAAGCTTGTTTTATCCAAAATGGATATCGTTGTTATCCAAAACCGGCGGACGCTTGTTACAGATGGAAGCGCCCTGGGCCCGCGGAAAGACCGGCTCCGGGGCGCGCCATCTGGAGGAACTCGTCATGAAGACTACCGCGCCCCGCGTCGGCTGGATCGGAATCGGGAAGATGGGCCGGCCGATGAGCCGCCGCGTCCTGAAGGCCGGCATGAAGCTCACGGTCTACGAGCCGCTGGTGCAGAACCGCGCCAGCGTCGTCGCAGAAGGCGCGGATGTCGCGGATTCCATTCCGGATCTCGTCGCCGCCTCGGACGTGATCGTGCTGACCATCCCGAACGATGCGGTGCTTGCCAGCCTCGCCTTCGGCCCGACCGGGCTGGTCACCGCGATGGGACCAGGGCAGACGCTGATCGAGATGAGCACGGTGTCGCCGACGATCTCGGCGCGGATCCAGGACGGGCTGTCGGAGCGCGACGTCGCCTATCTCCGGGCGCCGGTCTCCGGCAGCACGGCGACCGCCTCGAGCGGGCAACTCTCGGTCGTCGTCTCTGGCCCCAAGGAGGCCTACGACCACGCCTTGCCGATCTTCGAGTGCTTCTCGGCCCGCCAGTTCCATGTCGGCACCGGCGAGGAGGCGCGCTACCTGAAGCTCGTCCTCAATGCCCTGGTGGGGGCGACGTCCGCTCTCCTCGGCGAGGCGCTGACGCTCGGCCGCAAGGGCGGGCTGGACCTGCCGACGATGCTGGATGTGATCGGCCAGAGCGCCGTCGCCTCGCCGCTCATCGCCTACAAGCGCGAGCTTCTGGTCTCGCGCAACTTCGACCCCGCCTTTTCGGTCGAACAGATGATGAAGGACTTCGACCTCATCCTCGACGCCGCCCGCAAGGACCACGTGCCGATGTCGCTGATCGCCCTCATTCGCCAGCAATACGAGGCGGCGTACTCCAACGGCCTTGCGGACCAGGACTTCTTCGTGCTGATCGAGCAGTTCGAGCGGCAGGCTGGCCTTGCGGCAGAGCCGATCGAAGAGCCGCAGACCGCCTGACGGTTCCCGTGGGGCGGCAGGAAGCCGGGCCGGGCCAGAGGTCGATGAGTTGAACGAGTACGAGATCCTCCGCGTCATCGAGTTTCTGGAGCAGACGCGCACGCCGTTCCGCGAGACGATGGCGCTGGCCGACGACGAGCCGGTGTGGAAGGTCACGACCTTCCTGATCACCTCGGAGATCCGCGGCCAGACCGTGACCATCTCGATGCTCGCCCAGGTCACCGGCATCCCCTATGCGACGGCGATGCGGCTGATCAACCGGATGATCGACAGCGGAGCGATCCTGCGGGTGGCCCGCGGACGGGCGGGGAAAAGCCATTCGCTGCACGCCAGCGAGGAGATGCGCCGGAACTTCGAGCGCTACGCGCGCTCCATCAAGGCGCTGATCGCCCGCACCATGGGCCTGCGCAGCCTCGGCGAGGACGAGGAGCAGTACTATTTCGGCGGGACGCCGCTCGGCGCGCAGCCTGTGCCGCCGCCGCGGCTGATCGAGCGCCGGGCCAATTCGGCGCTCGACATCCGCTTTCTCCTCAACGACGACAACTACTTCTCCGCGATGCGCAACATGTGGGTCGACCTGCGCAGCAATCTTGCCGCCAGCCGGGATTTCAACCTCCTGCGCCTGCCCGACCTCTACACCGAGGTCCTGGCCAATGCCGAGCGCCCGATCTCGCGCTACGACGTGGTGACGATCAACATGCCCTGGGTCGGCGAATTCGCCGAAAAGGGCCTGCTGCGGCCGCTGGATGGCCTGATCAAGGCGGGGACGATCGATCTCTCCGACTTCCACCCGGCCGTCCAGTCGACCGCCGAGTGGCGCGGGCGGACCTATGGCGTGCCGATCTACTGCACCATCGGCATCCTCGCCGCGCGGCGCGACCTGTTCGAGGAGCGCAATCTCGGCTTCCCCAAGAGCTTCGACGAGGTGATCGACACCGGGCGCCGGTTTCACGCCCCGCAGGAAGGGCGCTTCGGCGCCGTCTGGGATGGCGCGCCCGGCATGCCGATCGCCTCGAGCTTCCTGTTCTTCCTCGGCGCCTGCGGCAGTCCGCCGATCTCGCTAAGACCGAGCGCACAAGGCTTCACCTCGGAGGGCGTCGACCTCGGCAGTCTCGTCTCCCTCGTCGATTCCGATGCCGGGCGCGCCGCACTCGACTTCATGAGGCGGCTGCTGGAGATTTCGCCGCCGAACGCGCTGAGCCTTGCCTGGGACCAGAACCTGTCGCTGTTCCTGTCCGGCCGCGCGTCGCTCGCCTATTGCTGGACGATGCGCGCCGCCCGCATGGAATACGACGTGCAGTCGGTGGTGAAGCGCAAGGTCGAGTATTTGCCGCAGCCGGCCGGTCCGGGCGGCGGGCGCGCCTCGCCGATCGGCGGCTTCATCCTCGGCATTCCCGCCAACCTGCCGGAGGACCGCGTGGAGATCGCGGCGGAGGCGATCGCCTGGATGACATCGAAGGACTCGATCCGGGCGCATGTGCGCAACGGTTTTCCGATCGCGCCGCGCTTCTCGACCAGCGCCGACCCGGAGGCGGCAGCCGGCTCGCCGATCGTCCGCTTCGTCGACGGCCTGGTGAAGCGCCATCTGCTGACGACCTGGCAGCGCCCGAACATTCCTTGCTACACCCAGATCGAACGCGCCCTCGCCCGCGAGATCCACGCCGCGCTCTCCGGCACGAAGCCGGCCGACGAGGCACTGAAAACGGCGAGCGGCGAGATCGACGCTATCCTGCGGGCGCAAGCGCCACACTAGGACGTCCTGCGGGTAGACTGACCCGATCGCCGAATGCTCGTAGAGCGATCCTCAAGCCGATGAAACCGGTCGGATGATCACCGGCCGCATCCGCTACAGCGTCGCTAAAAACTGGCGCCGGCGCAGCCGCTATAGCGCTGCGCGATAGCATTCCAGCCAGCCGATCTCCATCCGCGGAACGGCCTTCAGCAGCCGGTCGGTATAGTCGTCGAAGGGCGGCGACAGCACCGCTTCCTTGCTCCCGGACCGGACGATCCGGCCCTGGTGCATGACGGCGACGCTGTCGGCGATCGCCTCGACGATGGCGATGTCGTGGGTGATGAAGAGGTAGGAGACCGAGCGCTCGGCCTGCAGCCGGGCGAGGAGACCGAGGACGCCGGCTGCGACCAGCGGATCGAGCGCCGAGGTCGGTTCGTCGCAGACGATGAGTTCGGGCTCGGCCGCCAGCGCACGGGCGATGCAGACGCGCTGCTTCTGCCCGCCGGAGAGTTCGGCCGGATAGCGTTCGACAAGACTTGCCGGCAGTTCCATCTCCTCCAGCAGCGACAGGACCTTCGCCCGGCGGGCCGCGCCGCGGAGGCCGAAGTAGAACGTCAGCGGCCGGCCGACGATCTCACCGATGCTCTGGCGCGGATTGAGCGAGGTGTCGGGGATCTGGTTGACGATCTGGATCTTGCGCAGCGCCTCCTTGCTGCGCCTTCGCAGCGCCGGATCGAGCACGGCGCCGTGATAGCGCAAGCTGCCGCTCGACGGCGGGAGAAGCCCCATGATCACCCGCGCCAGCGTCGACTTGCCCGAGCCGGACTCGCCGACGACCGCCAGCGTGCGGCCGCGCCCGACGGCGAGGCTGACATCGTGGAGGACCTGGGAGGAGCCGTAGGCGGCATCGAGTTGCTCGACCCGCAGCAGATCCGCGGCGGCATCGCTCGAGCCGGGACGCGCCGCTTGCCGGACGGCGACGAGGTCGCGGGTATAGGGCTCCGCCGGACGGTTGACGATCTGGTCGGCGCTGCCGATCTCGACGGTCTTCCCCTTCCGGAGGACGAGGATGTCGTCGGCGATCTGCGCGACGACGGCGAGATCGTGCGAGATGTAGAGCGCCGCAGTGCCGGTCTCCTTCACCGCCTGCTTCATCGCCACCAGCACCTCGATCTGGGTGGTGACGTCGAGCGCCGTCGTCGGCTCGTCGAAGACGATCAGCGCCGGCTTGCGGCAGAGCGCCAGCGCCGTCATCGCCCGCTGCAGCTGGCCGCCGGAAGCCTGGTGCGGGTAGCGGTCGCCGAAGGTCGCGGGGTCCGGCAGCGCCAGAAGGCCGAACAGCTCCACCGCCCGCGCCACGGCTTCCCGCCGGCTGAGCTGGCCGTGCCAGAGCGAGGCCTCGATGATCTGCGCCATAAGCGTCTGCGCCGGATTGAACGCGGCCGCGGCCGACTGCGCGACGTAGGCGACGGAGCTGCCCTGGAAGTCCCGAAGCGCTGCCGGCGACATGCGGCCGAGCTCGGCACCCTGGAAGGCGATGCTGCCGCCGGTGATCGCCAGCCCCTCGCGCTGATGCCCGATGGCGGCAAGGCCGATGGTCGACTTGCCGGCGCCGCTCTCGCCGATGAGGCCGAGGACCTTGCCCGGTGCCAGTTCGAACGAGACCCGGTCGACGATGACCGCCCCGTCTTGCGACTTGCCGGAGACGGCGCGGATTTCGAGGTCGCGGACGCTGAGCAAGCTCATCTCAGCGTCCTCCCTTGGTGCTGCTGCTGCGGTTGATCAGCCAGTCGACGACGAGATTGACGGCGACGGCAAGGATCGCGATGGCAAAGCCCGGGATCAGCGCCGCGGTGATGCCGAACAGGAGGCCGTCCTTGTTCTCGCGCACCAGCGCGCCCCAGTCGGCCGCCGGTGGCTGGATCCCGAGGCCGATGAAGGAGAGCGTCGAGAGGAACAGCACGGCATAGGCGAAGCGCAGGCCGAGTTCGGCCAGCAGCGGCGACAGAGCGTTGGGCAGGATTTCACGGAAGACGATCCAGGCCCAGCCCTCGCCGCGCATCCGCGCCACCTCGACATAGTCGGCGACGACGAGGTCGCCGGCGATCGACCGGCTCACCCGGAACACCCGCGTCGCCTCCAGCACGGCCATCACGGCAATCAGCACGGCGGTCGTCTTCGGCAGGATCGACAGCACCACCAGCGCGAAGATCAGCGTCGGGATCGACATCAGGACGTCGTTCAGCCGCGACAGCAGCTGGTCGACCCAGCCGCCCATGGCGGCGGCGAGGAAGCCGAGGACCGTGCCACCGAGGAAAGCCAGGACGGTGGCCGCGGCGGCGATGACGAGCGTGATCTGCGCCCCGAAGATCAGCCGCGACAGGAGATCGCGGCCGAGCGTGTCGGTGCCGAGCGGGGCGGCGGCGGAGGCCGGCTCCCAGACGCCGCCGATCGGCTGGTAGCCGGCATGCGGCGCGATCAGCGGCGCCAGCACGGCGACGAGGACGAACAGGCCGAGGACGATCAGCGCAAGCGCGGCGGAAAGGGTCAGACGGGGCATCGGCTCACCGCTTCAGGCGCAAACGGGGATTGACGAGGATCGTCAGGATGTCCGCCGCAAGGTTCAGGCCGATGTAGATCGCCGCGAACACCAGGCCGCAAGCCTGCACCACCGGGACGTCGCGCTTGGTCACGTGGTCCACCATGTACTGGCCCATGCCGGGATAGACGAAGATGATCTCGACCACGACGACGCCGACCACGAGATAGGCGAAGTTCAGCATCACGACGTTGATGATCGGCCCGAGTACGTTCGGCAGGGCGTGCCGCGAGATGATGCGCCAAGGCGGCAGGCCCTTGAGTTTCGCGGTCTCGATGTAGGGCGCCGACATCACGTTGATCAGCGCCGCACGCGTCATCCGCATCATGTGGCCGAGGACGGCGAGGACGAGCGTCAGGCACGGCAGCAGCACCGCCTCCAGCCGGTCGAGGAGAGGCATGCCGTCGAACACAAGGGAATTGGTCGGCAGCCAGTTCCACTGCACCGCGACATAGGCGATCAGCAGGTAGCCAACGAAAAACTCCGGCAGCGAGATCGCCGCGAGCGTCACGATGTTGATGAAGCGGTCGAGGAAGCGGTCGCGGTAGAGGACGGACACGCCGCCCAGCAGCAGCGCCAACGGCGTCGCGACGATCGCGGCAAAGCCGGCGAGGAAGAGCGTATTCTGCAGCCGCGGCCATAGGCTGGTGGCGATCTCCTGGCGGTTGCTGGTGCTGATGCCGAGATCGCCCTGCACGATGCCGCCGAGCCAGTGCGCATAGCGCAGCAGCGCCGGCTGATCGAGACCGAGCGTCGCGCGAATGGCGGCCACGGCCTCCGGCGTCGCCTGCTGGCCGAGCATGGCGGTGGCGACGTCTCCGGGCAGGATCTGCGTTCCCGCAAAAATCAGCAGGGACACCGCCAGCAAGGTCAACAGGCCAAGGCCGATGCGGCGCATCAGCAGCCCCGCGATGCCCGTCGAGCGGTCGCGCCGCCGGGCGTCTGGCGCGGCGGCCAGCGCGACGCTCTGGCTGTCGATGTCGATCACGGGTGGCCTCTCTGCTCGCTCACGCTCTCGCGGAAAAGCGCTTGAAATCGAAATGACGGGCCTCGGGCGGCAAGGCCCGTTCGAGCACGATGTCGGCCGTCAGCCTTGCGGCCCCCTGGCTCAAGCCGAAACCATGACCGGAATAGCCGGTCGAAAGCACCAGTCCGGGCACCCGTCCCACCCGGGAAATGACAGGAATGGCGTCCGGTGTCACGTCGGCATAGCCGCCCCAGGTCTCGGACACCTCGGCCTTGCCGAGCGCCGAGAGGTGACGGTTCATCATCGCCTTCACCCCGGCGACGATCGCCTGCGAGGGAACCGGGTCGAGCGTACGCTCCTCCCGGAAGGGCGAAGGCCCCTTCTTCTTCCACCAGTTCTCGTAGCCGAGTTCGCGGAAGAACCGCCGGCCGAGGCGCAGTTTCACGTCACCGCGCTGCTGCAGCAGCGAGGGCAGGAACTCGCGGAAGAACCGGAGATTGTCGGGCACGATGTCGGCGATGTACTGGCCGCCTTGCTCGATCGAATAGCGGCCATCGTCGCAACGGCGGATGCAGAGGCCGGGTATCCAGAGCGCCGCATCGGGACCATCCGGCGCCGCATCGGACTTGGCCATCGAGACGCGCGCCTTCAGCTGCGGCAGGCGGATGCCGAGCGGGCGGACGAACATCGACGACCACGCACCGGCCGCCACGACCACGGTCGAGGTCGCCACGCGTCCCTTTTCCGTCACCACGGCGGAGACCGCGCCCGCTGCGGTCTCGATCCCCTCCACCGCGCAGTGGTCGAGGACGGTGACGCCGAGCGCGCGCGCATGCCGGGCGATCATTGGGGCCGCGCGCTGCGGCTCGGCCCGGCCATCGCTCGGGGTGAACAGCCCGACGGGGTAGCCGTGCTCGAAGCCCGGCGCCTTTTCGGCGATCTCCCGCCGGCCGATGACCCTTGTCTCCAGCCCGCACTCCCGCGCGCGGTCGATCCAGGCCTGATAAGGCGCGAGCTCGCTCTCGTCGCGAAAAGCGTAGACGCTGCCGCACTGGCGGAAGCCGGTGTCGCCCGAGATGCGGGCGTCGAGGCTGTTCCAGGCGGCAAGGCTCTTGATCGACAGCTCGACCTCGCGGACATCCCGCCCTTGCTGGCGCACCCAGCCGGCATTGCGGCTAGACTGCTCGCCGGCCAGCACGCCCTTCTCGCAGACGACGCACGAGATCCCGGCCTCGGCGAGATGCATCGCCGTGGTCAGGCCGATGATACCGCCGCCGACGATGACGACGTCGGCGCGCCCGGGAAGCACGGCGTCGGTCTCGACGCTCAGGATTTTCGGAGCCATGGAGCCTTTCGGGGAAAGCAACAGCAGGGCAACGCGGCAGGGCCCGTCGTCACCGGCACAGATACCGGCACCGGGCCTTGCGCGAGGAAAGGGAGCGGCGAAAGCCCGAAAGCCATCGCCGCATCTCCGTATGTTCAGGCGTTGAACCAAACCTTTTCCGGCAGGCGGTAGCCGCAGAGGTCGCCGCCGCCGGGCACGCTGGTGACGCCCGACAGCTTGGTCGACGACGCCACCTTCAGGTCGGAGAAGGCCGGGATGATCTCGCCGCCGTCCTCGACCAGCATCAGCTGCAGGTCGTGGTAGATCTGCTTGCGCTTGGTCTCGTCGAACTCCGAGCGCGCGGCAATCAGCTTGGCGTCGAAATCCGGGCGCTTCCAGGCGGTCTCGTTCCACGGCGCATCGGACTTGAACACCAGCGACAGCATGGCATCGGCCGTCGGCCGCATCGACCAGTTCGACGCGCAGAACGGCTTCTTCATCCAGACCTCGTCCCAGTAGCCATCGCTCGGCACCCGGTTGACCTGGATGTCGATGTCGGCGGCCTTGGCCGAAACCTGGAAAAGCTGGGCGGCATCGACCGCGCCGGGGAAGCCGTTGTCGGAGGCCGACAGCTCGAAGGCACCGGCAAAGCCCGACTTCTTCATATGGAAGCGGGCCTTTTCCGGGTCGTAGGCATTCTTCGGCAGATCTTCGGAGTAATACTTGTTCCAGGGCGCGATCGGGTTGTCGTTGCCGACGGTGCCGATGCCGCCCATCACGGTGGCGACCATCGCCTCGCGGTCGATGGCGTATTTCAGCGCCTTGCGCACGTCGTCATTGTCGAACGGCGCGGCGTTCATCCGCATCGGAAAGGTGAACATCGTGTTGGCCGGCGACGTCGTCAGCGCGATCGAGGGGAGCGACTGGATCCGCGAGATCATCCGCGGCTCGACCCGGTTGATCGCGTGGACCTGCCCGCTCATGACGGCGGCAAGCCGTGCGGTCGCGTCGTTCATCGCGATCGTCTCGCAGCTGTCGACATGGCCGCGGGCCGGGTTCCAGTGGCTGTCGAAGCGCGAGGTCAACGCGCGCACGCCCGGCTGGAAGCTCTCGAGCTTGAATGCGCCGGTGCCGATGCCCTTTGCGAAGTCGCCGCCGTCCGGGCCGATGCCGAGATGGTAGTCGGTCAGCGTCGCCGGAAAGTCGACATTGCCAGAGTCGAGGGTAAAGACGACCTCGCCCGGCGCCGGCGAGGTCAGCTCGGTGATGGTCAGGAGCTGGCCCTTGGCGCCCGAACCGCTCTTCTCGCCGCGGTGATGGTTGATCGAGTAGATGACGTCGGCAGCCGTCAACTCCTTGCCGTTGTGGAACTGCACGCCCTTGCGGATCTTGAAGCGCCAGGCCGAGCCGTCCGGCCGCACCGGCTCCCAGCTTTCCGCCAGCGACGGCACCAGCGCGCCGGTGTCGTCGATCTCGACCAGCGTGTTGAACAGCTGGAAACCGACCGTGTACATGTAGGCTTCAGTGTAGAAGGCGGGGTCGAGGCTGTCGGAGCTGGAGGCGGTGTCGAGGCCGAGGATCAGGTGGCCGCCCCGCTTCGGCGTCGAAGCCTCCTGCGCCAGCGCGGCCGAGAGGGCGCTGCCGGACAGGAGCGCGCCGGCGCCGAGCATCGCGGAGGCTTTCAGGAGGCCACGCCGGCTCATGCCCGTGAAAAGCGGGCCGCTCTCGAATCTGTCCGTCATGCCGTGATGCTCCTGCGTCGAAGATATTCGGCAGGGATAGCGTCAGCCCGGCCCGGCCGAAAGGGAAGAAATGCTCAATTCCATGCGGTTTGGGGCCGCAAGACGCCTTCACGGTAAAAAAAGGAGAAAGCCGATGGAGACACGGCGTGAACCTCTCTTCGGGCCGACAAGTGCGGCTGACGCTCTCGCGGTCCCGCTTGAAAAACGGTAGGCGCTGTCTGGTGCGGGGGATCTTGCGGTCCCTCCCCGCTTTTTGCCGCCGAGGGAATCACCATGCTTTCCAACAGCCTGAGCTCGAAGATCGAGGAAATCACCGCGTCGATCGCCCCCGACCTGATCGCCATCCGCCGGGATATCCACGCCCATCCGGAGGTTGGGTTCGAGGAGGTGCGGACTTCCGGCGTTGTTGCCGACCGGCTGGCGGCGCTCGGCATTTCGGCGCGCTCCGGCATCGGCCGCACCGGCGTCCTCGGGCAGATCGATACCGGCCGGCCCGGCCCCCATCTGCTGATCCGCGCCGACATGGATGCGTTGCCGATCCACGAACAGACCGGGCTCGCCTTCGCCAGCAAGATCGAGGGCAAGATGCACGCCTGCGGGCACGACCTGCACGTGGCGACGCTCCTCGGTGTCGCCGAGGTCATGGAACGGTTGAAGGACGAGCTGTCCGGGCGCATCAGCTTCATGTTCCAGCCGGCCGAGGAAACCTCGGACAGCGGTGCGGCGGCGATGATCGCCGACGGCGCGCTCGATGGCGTCGACATGGCGCTCGGCTTCCACAACCACCCCGATGAGGCGGTCGGAAGCTTCAGCTACACGCCCGGCATTTCCAACGGATCCTCCGACGAGTTCAGCATCCTCGTCACCGGTACGTCCGGCCATGCCGCCCGGCCGCAGCATGCCTGCGACCCCATCGTGGCGGCGGCGACGCTCATCCTGCAGCTGCAGACGGTCGTCGCGCGCGAGGTCGACCCGATGCACCCGGCGGTGCTGACCATCGGCGGGATCGAGGGTGGGCTCGCCCACAACATCATTCCCGACAGCTGCCGGCTGATCGGCACGGTGCGCACGCAGCACCCGGAAAACCGCGACCTGATCGAGCAGGCGATCCTCAGGATCTGCGCCGGTGTCTCGGCGTCGATGCGCGTCGACTGCCGGCTCGACATGGTGCGCGGCGTGCCCTCGCTCGTCAGCGACGAGACGCTGATGCGCGCGACGGTGAAGAGCATCGCCGAGCATTATGGCGACGTCGTCCACGCCCGCCCGGCCTCGCTCGGCGCGGAGGATTTCGCCCTCGTCGGCGCCAAGGTGCCGGCCTTCCAGCTCGGCGTCGGCGCGCAGACGCCCGGCCGCGACGACAGGCTGCACAATTCGGACTACCAGCCGGACGAGCGCTGCATCGGCTACGGCGTCGTCGGTATGTCGCTCGCCGCCTTCGACCTGCTGCGTCCGGTCGCCTGAGCCCAGTCGCCTGATTCTGGCCGCCTTAATCCGGGAGGCCAGCATTGCCGGCCTCCCGGATCCTGCCCGGCTTCAGCCTGGAAAGGCCTCGCGGACGCAGTGGATGTGCTCGTGGCCGATGCCGCAGCAGCCGCCGACGATCGAGGCGCCCTTCTCGACCCATTCCGCCGCCATGCCGGCATAGCGCCGCGGCTCAAGATCGCCGCGCAACTCGGTCAGCGTCTCGTTGGCCACCTCGTCGTCCGCCTTGGCATCGAAGGCGTTGGCATAGACGCCGATCCGGACGTCCGGGCGCGCGGGACCCAGCACCGCCGCGGCGACCCCGACGGCCTCCGCCATGATCTCCGGCTGGCTGCAGTTAAACAGCATCGCAACCGCGGGCGATTGCGCGAGCCACTCGGCCGCAGCCTTCACCGTCTCGCCCGAGCGCAGCTTCGGCGTGCCGTGGCCGGCGGATTCCTCGTCGAGGGTGAAGGAGATCCAGACCGGCTTGCCGCTCGCCGCCACCGCATCGCAGACCGCCTGGCCCTCGGCGATCAGGCTCAGCGTCTCGCCGAGCCAGAGGTCGACATGCTCTGCAAGGCCGGGAACGAGCCGGCCGAGATAGGTCGGGGCGAGCGCTGGATCGAAGTTCTCCGGCTCGTACGAGCCGAACAGCGGCGGCAGCGAGCCGGCGACCTGGACGCGCCGCTCGGGAAAGGCATCGGCGGCGGCGCGCGCCAGCCGACCCGCGCGGTCGGCGAGCATCGTCGCATCCCGGTCGAACCGCTCCTGCCCGATGTGAAACGGCACCAGTGCATAGCTGTTGGTGGTGACGATGTCGGCGCCCGCCTCGATGAAGACGCGGTGCACCTTCTCGACGATCTCCGGCTGTTCGATCAGAGCGAGCCCGGACCATTCGGGCTGGCGCAGCGTGGCGCCGAACGCCACCAGTTCGCGGCTCATGCCGCCATCGAGGACCAAAATATCGTGGGACACGCGCATTGACCTTCCTGTGTTTCGGCAGGGCCGGAGGCGCCTCGCCAAAGATGGGCGCAGCCGTCGACCGCGGCCCTGCATCGCCTCAGGTACGCCATGCCGCCGGCGCGCCGCAAGCGGACGGCGGCCAGTTCCATGTTTGCAGAACGCCCTCACGCCCTCGCCGAGCGATCCGGATCGGGATCCGGCTTTGGATCGGCAGCTACGCCGCCGGCTTCGTCTGCAAACCGTAGGCCCCGAAGCTCCTGAGGGTCTCCTCGATCTCCGCGTCGCCCAGAATGACCGGGCCGTCCTTCAGCTGCAGGCTGTAAAAGTACTGCCGGGCGATGGTCTCGAGCTCGACCGCCCGCCACATCGCCTTGTCGAGATCGGTGCCGAGGGCGATGCTGCCATGGTTGGCGAGGAGGCATGCCGTGCGGCCTTCCAGCGCCTTCAACGCGGTGGTGGAGAGCGCGGCCGTGCCGTAGATGGCAAAATCCGAGCAGCGCACGTCGTTGCCGCCGAAGGCCGCGATCATGTAGTGGCAGGCCGGGATGGAAAGGCGGCCGATCGAGAGCGTCGTCGCAAAGGTCGGGTGCGCGTGCACGACGGCGTGGATCTCCGGCCGCTCGCGCAGGATGTCGCGGTGGAACCGCCATTCCGAAGACGGCCTGAGCGGCCCGTCGAACACCGCCACCGCGCTGTCGTCGATCGGCATCGAGGCCAGCATGTCCGGGCGCATCGCCTCATAGGACGTCGCGGTCGGGGTGATCAGCATGCGGCCCCCATGACGGACCGAGATGTTGCCGGAGGTCCCCTGGTTCAGCCCGTTGCGGTTCATTTCGCGGCAGCAGTCGATGATATGCTGGCGCAATTCTGTCTCGGTCGTCGGCACTCTCGTCCTTTCCGGGATGCAGCTTGGCGCGGCGGTCTTTCATGCCGCCGCCGGGTGAAACGCTCGTCAGGCCGCGGCGAAATGCTCGGCCATGACGCCGATGATCAACGCCGCCGACCGCGCCCCGGGGTCCATGTGCCCGAGCGCACGCTCGCCGAGGCGCGCGGCGCGGCCCTTGGACGCCGTCATCGCCTTGGTCGCCTCGGCGCCTTCCGCCGCAGCAACCGCGGCCGCTGCGAGGCATGCCGAGAGCGGCTGGCCGGCGTCACGCGCCGCCTGCGCCGCCTCGACACCTGGCAGCCACGCATCGAGCATCGTCTTCTCGCCGCGGACGACCTTGCCGCGCTCCTGGATGCCGCGCGCCATCGCGGCGATGGCGTCGACCATGGCATCGCGGTCGAGCACCGCTCTGCCCTTCACCGCCGCGCCCGCCCGCAGGAACGCGGTGGCGTAGAGCGGCCCCGACGAAGCGCCGACAGCGTTGAGGAAGGATTTCGCCGCGGTGTTGAACACCGCCGTCGGCTCGGCCTCCGCCTCGAGCCCTGCCAGCGCCTCGGTGACGGCGGCAAAACCGATGCCCATGGTCACGCCGTGGTCGGCGTCGCCGATCACGCCGTCGAGCTGGCTGAGATGGTCCTTGTGCACCTCGATCATGTCGGCGATCGCCCTGAACAGGGCGATCAGGTCGCGTGCGGCGATGTCGGTCACGTCAATTCTCCCAGAGGGGTCGGCGAACGGGCTTCCAGCCCGGGGCCACGCAGGCTCGGCCTCATCCCGCACGGAACATCGCACAGTCGCAGGGGTGGTCGAGAAGCGCGGTCAACTCGTCGTCGAGGTGGATCAGCGTCACCGACATGCCCGCCATTTCCAGCGAGGTGCAATAGGCGCCGACGAAAGTTGCGTGCACGGCGATACCGCGTTTCGCCAGCCGCTGCTGGACGCGGCGGTTGACGACGTAGAGCTCCATCAGCGGCGTCGACCCCAGCGAGTTGACGAGCACGGCGACCTTTCCGCCCTTCTCCGTCGGCAGTTCGGCAAAGATCCGCTCGAGCATCGCGTCGGTCACAGCGTCGGCGGTGCCGAGCGCCTCGCGCCGGATGCCAGGCTCGCCATGGATGCCCATGCCGATCTCCATCTCGCCGTCACCGATCTCGAAATTATGCCGCAGCGTCTGCGGCAGCGAGCAAGGCGATAGAGCGACGCCGACGGTGAAGGTCAGGTCGTTGGCCTTGCGCGCGACGCGCTCGACCTCGTCGAGCGACCACATCCTGTCGGCGGCGGCGCCCGCCACCTTGAAGATGAAGAAGTTGCCGGCGACGCCGCGCCGCTGGTCGCGCTGGTCGAGCGGCGCCGAGGCGACGTCGTCGGTGGTCACCACCGTGCGCACCTCGATGTCCTCCATCGCGGCCATCTCCGCGGCCATCTCGAAGTTCATGACGTCGCCGGCATAATTGCCGAAGAGGTGGAGCACCCCCGCGCCGCCGTCGGCCGCCTTGGTGCAGGCCAGAATCGGGTCCGGCGGCGGTGAGGCGAAGACGTTGCCGACGGCGCAGGCATCGGCGAGGCCCTTGCCGACGAAGCCAAGAAAGGTCGGCTCATGCCCCGAGCCGCCGCCGACGACGATCCCGACCTTGCCCTTGCGCGGTCCGTCGACCGCAACCAGCGCCCGCGGTGCGTCCGGTAGTTGCCGTACGAGCTTTGGATGCGCCGTGACGATGCCCTCCAGCATTTCCTCGATGATATTCTTCGGATCGTTGATCAGTTTCTTGGTCTTCACGCCATTGCCTCCCAGCGCCTGCAGTTTTCGCGTCCCCCTCAGCTGGCCGAGCGCCTCCGGCACGCCCTCCGCCTGCAGGATGCCGTGCCCGGTCAGCGCATCGGTGATCAGGATGTTGGCGTAGCGCCCGCGCAGCACGGCGAGGATCGCCGGCACCTTGTCGGCGCCGCCGGCCACCGCGATGCGGCTGCGGATCTTCAGCATGTCCGGCAGAGAAAGCCCGATCGTCCGGTCGTCAAGCTTGCCGGCGATCGGTCTGCCGCGGTCGTCGATCAGCCGCCCGGCCACCACCGCCGTCGCCCGGCTGGCGACGGGGTCGGCGATGTCCTCGGGCGTGATCAGGCCGCTCGCGTAGATCAGGCTGTCCGGCCGGGTCGTGCAGACGCCGAACAACAGCCTGTCGACGCCCCGCACCAAGGCGAACTGCTCGGCGAGGATCGTTTCCGCCATCAGGATCTCGCGCACGTCAGGGCTCGAGACCATGGCCGGCGCGGTGATGTTGATCGACCGGGCGCCGAAGGCCTGGGCGAGGCGCGAGACGCAGAGCTCCGGCGAGAAATCGAAGGTCGCGGTCAGACCGCCGGTGACCTGGATCACCGAGACGTCCGGCACCTGCACCGGCGCCATCGACCGGGCCACCGCCATCACCGTCCGCCCCCAGGCGACGCCGATGCTGTCGCCGGGCTTGACCATCCCCCGCAGCACGCGCGCACCGGCGACGCCGAGGCGCTCGATCAGCGGCCGGCCAGTACCGGCGGCGGGTATGACGATGCAGGCGTCGAGCCGGAAATGCTGCTTCAGCGCCTCGGCGATCGAGAACTCGCCGAGGCGTGCGGGATCCATCGTCAGCGTGACGATGCCGCGCCCTCGGGCCTCGGCGAGATAGTTGTTCACCGTCGCCCGCGAGACGCCCATCACCGCGGCGATGTCGTTCTGGGTCATGCCGTCCTCGGCGTAGAGCCAGCCGGCCCAGAGCAGCGGATCGTCCTGGAAGTGCAGCGGAATTACCTCGGCGGCGCGGCGCTCCCGGGGCGCGTTCGGAAACGCGCTCGCCGTCGGAGCGGCCCCGCCGGGAGACCTTCCGCTGTCGTTTTGCCGTGAGGGGAAACCATTGCGCCGAGCCATCTTGACATTTGTTGTAACCGATTTGAATATTGTCGCCAATAACTATTCGCGGCACCGCACTGCAGCAACCGTCACCGGTAGAGCACTGGGTGAATCGTGAAAATGAGCTTCGTCAAGAAGTCGTTCGTAAACGTTAGCAACTGCGGTTGCGCTGGGAGGGTCTCATGAAGAATGTCCCTAATTCTGGGCATGGCATTATCTTGCCGCGCCGCACAATTTTAAAGGGTGCAGCTGCGTTCGGACTGTCCGGAGCTCTCAGCGCACCGTTCATCAACCGGCTGAGTGCGCAGGAAGCGCATCCGCTGAAGGGCCAGTCGATCGAGATGAACATCCTCGGCATCGCCGGCTGGGTGCCCTCCTCGCTCGGCGTGAAGATGTCGCCGCTGTTCGCCGACTACGTGAAGGAGAAATACGGCTACACCGTCTCCTTCGCCTTCCAGGAAGCGCCGTTCTCCGACCTGTTCCAGAAGGCGGCGACCTCGCTCGTCACCAAGAGCCAGGAATTCAACATCATCATCTCGGATTCGCAGTGGCTCGGCGCGCTCGCCCAGCCCGGCTGGATCCTGCAGCTGAACGACGTCATCGCGGCCAACAAGGGCCTGCAGCTCGACTGGTACTCCAAGACCGTCGTCGACACCTACATGACCTATCCGGACGGCAGCAAGGACATCTGGGGCCTGCCGCAGGAGGGCGACGTCGAGGCGCTGTTCGTGCGCAAGGACTGGCTGGAGGACCCGAAGGAGAAGGAGGCCTTCCAGGCCAAGTACGGCAAGCCGCTGCCGCAGACCTTCGAGGACTTCGAGGCCCTCACCATGGACGAGTTCGAGAAGGTGGCCGAGTTCTTCACCCGGCCCGACGAGCAGCGCTGGGGCTTTGCCCAGCAGTACAGCCGCGTCTACGACTTCGCGACCTGCGCCTACAACAACTTCCTCTGGAGCCGCGGCGGCGAGCTCTGGGATCCGGCGACCGGCCAGATCGAGGGCGTGCTCAACACCCCGACCAACGCCGCCTCGCTGCAGGCCTTCAAGGACTGGCTGAAATACGCCCCGCCCGGCGCCACCAATATCGGCATCGCCGAGGGCATCGACGTCTTCGTGCAGGGCAAGGTGTTCTCGACCATCCAGTGGGCCGCCGTCGGCCCGGCGATGATCACCGAGGAGCTGAAGGGCAAGGTGCTCGTCGTGCCGCCGCCCAAGCACGGCACCGGAGAGGCCGCCAAGCGGATCTACTCCATGGGCGGCCAGCCTTGGGTGATCAACAAGTTCAACGACGAGACCAAGATGCGGGTCGCGATCGACTTCATGAACTGGTGGTACCAGCCGGACACCGCGCTGGAGTTTGCCAAGCGCGGCGGCAACCCGGCCGACAAGACGACGCTGTCGCGCGCCGACTTCAACGACATCAACCCGTGGAACCGCACCTACAAGTTCATGCTGGAAGACGGGCGCTCGCGCGATTTCTGGCACGACCCGAAATATTCGGAAATGCTGGCCGTGCAGCAGGAGGGCTACTCCTCCTTCGTGACCGGCCAGTCGACCGACCCGCAGGCGGTGCTCGACTACATCGCCTGCGCCCAGCAGCAGATCCTCTACGATTCCGGCACGTCGAAGACGGCACCGGGCGATTCATGCGCGATGACGTCGCTGTAGCGCGACATCCCTAAGCGCGACATCGAGGGCGGGCGGGTCGAGGTGCCCCGCTTGCCGAAGGCCTCTGGCCTCCGGCCTCCGGAAGCAAGGCAGCCACCTCTCAGTTTCGTCATCCCGGACTTGATCCGGGATCCATTCCAAATCGCCTTATCTTCGCGGTCGGCGCCCCGCCGCGGCCGTGCTGAACCGGATCGTGGTCGATCGCCGTGGTTGACATGGATCCCGGGTCAAGCCCGGGATGACGAACTTGAGGCCCGACGCCACGACCCTGCGGCCCACCCGGCAGCACACAGAAACGCAAGCCTCGCTGCCCTTCATCCGGTCGCGACGCCCACACCAAAGCCTACGCAGGACTGCCACGGCGGTCGGCGCCTCACCCCCGCCGCCGCATCCGGTCCACGGAGAAGCCCATGCCCCGCCTCGCCCGCCTGTTCGACGATCGCAAGACCCTGGTGGCGACGCTGCTCGCACCGGTGCTGATCTTCTTCATCGTCTTCAACACCATTCCGACGCTCTGGCTGCTCGGGCTGTCCTTCTACAATTTCTCGCTGACCGGCGGCGTGCCGCCCGAATTCGTCGGCTTCCGCAACTTCATCCAGATCTTCAATTCCAAGAACGCCATCTGGTACGACCTGTCGCGCACCTTCACCTTCGTGCTGTTCGGCGTCACCATCCAGACCCTTCTCGGCGCCGCGCTCGGCTTCCTGTTCTGGGGATCGAAGCGGATGCCCGGCCGGCGGCTGGCGCTGACGCTGCTGTTCGCGCCGATGGTGCTGACGCCCGTCGCCACCGGCACCTTCTTCCGCTTCATCTACGATCCGACCTTCGGCGTCCTGAACGCCATGGCCAGCGGAATGTTCGACATCGGCCCGATCGACTTCCTCGGCAACCCGAAAATCGCCTTCTGGGCGGTGCTGGCGGTCGACTGCTGGATGTGGACGCCGTTCATGACGCTGATGACGCTGGCCGCCCTCGGCTCGGTGCCGTCGGCCGAACTCGAGGCGGCCGAGATCGACCGGGTGCCGTTCTTCCGACGGCTGACGCTGGTAATCTGGCACCACGGCAAGTTTATCCTGATGCTAGGCATCCTCCTCAGAACCATCGACAGCTTCAAGACGCTCGACCTGATCATCCCGATGACCAAGGGCGGACCCGGCCAGCAGACCCGCTTGGTCGCGCTGGAGCTGAACAAGCAGGCCTTCGAGAGCTTCAACATGGGCTGGTCGTCGGCCTATTCGGTGCTGCTGCTGCTGATCTCGATCGCCATGACCAGCGTCTTCATCTTCGTTCTCAATCTCCGACGCCGGCGGGAGGGCTGAGCCGATGAACCGCATCCGCGAATGGGCCTACTACGCCGGCCTCTGGACGATCTCGCTCTGCTTCTTCGCGCCGATCGCCTGGATCGTGCTGGCCTCGTTCAAGACCCGCACCGATATCCTCGCCATGCCGCCGAAGCTGATCTTCTCGCCGACGCTCGAGAATTACGTCGCCCTTTTCCAGCGCGACTCGCTGTTCCTGCAGATCGGCAACTCCATCGTGCTGTCGCTCGGCGCGGTGATCATCGCCGTCTTCGTCTCGTTCCTCGCCGCCTTCTGCTTCTCGCGCTTCAAGCCGAAGGGCACCGAGTTCCTGATGTTCCTGCTTCTGTCGATCCGGATGCTGCCGGGACCGGCGGTGATCCTGCCGGTGTTCCTGATGTACGTCGCCTTCGGCTGGAAGGATTCGCACCTCTGGCTGATGCTGTTCTACGCGATGTTCTCGATCCCCTTCTCGGTCTGGATCCTGAAGGGTTTCCTCGACGGCGTCTCGACCCGCTTCGACGAGACCGGCATCGTCAATGGCGGGTCCTGGTTCCACGTCATCTTCAAGGTCGTGCTGCCGCAGGTCCGCCCTGGCCTGATCGCCGCCTTCATCTTCAACCTGATCTTCGTGTGGAACGAGTTCCTGTTCAACTTCATCATCGGCGGCGTGACGACGCAGAACATTCCCTATGCGCTGGCGGTCGGCACCTATGCCGATGGCGGTGTCAACTGGACCTTCATTTCCGCAATGACCTCGATCTACATCATCCCGCCGATCCTCTTCATCTACATCTTCCAGAAATACCTGCTCGTCGGCATGACCTTCGGCACGGTTCGTGGCGAGGTCTGAGGCCATGAAGCAGGTACGCAGTTTTCCCGAGCGGCTGGAGAAGACGCTGATCCTCGGCCTGGTGATCGGCATCCTCCTGATCGCCCAGCGCTACAACCTCACCCTCTACAAGGTCGGCCTCGGCATTCTCGTCGTCTCGACCCTTCTTCAGATCGCCGTCGGCAATCTGAAGAAGGACGCCTCCACCGGCCGCAGCCTTTACTTCATCGCCAAGGTGCTCGTGGTCGTCGCGGCGGTCTTCGGCGTCGGCATCCTTCTGGTGCCGTACTTCTCGCAAATGGGCCGGTAGCCGCGATGTCGCTCGAGTTCCAGTCGATCACCCGCAGCTTCGGCGCCAGGAAGGCGCTGGACGGCTTCACCCTCACCGTCGAGCCCGAGAGCTTCACCGTCCTCTGCGGCCCGCCGCATGCCGGCAAGTCGGTACTGTTCCGCATCCTCGTCGGCCTGGAAAAGCCGGACAGCGGCCGCATCATCCTTGGTGGACGCGACATCACCGTCGCGCCGCCGGCGCAGCGGCCGATCGGCTACGTGCCGCAGAGTTTCGCGCTCTACCCGCACCAGACGGTGGCCCAGAACATGGCGTACCCCCTGACGCTCGCGAAGGTGCCGAAGGACGAGATCGCCAGCCGTGTCGATCGCACCGCCGGCATCCTGTCGATCACCCATCTCCTGAAGAAGACGCCGGACCAGCTGTCGGGCGGCGAAAAGCAGCGCGTCGCCGTCGCCCGCGGCCTTCTGAAGAACGCCGAGATCTTCGTCCTCGACGACCCGCTGGTCGGCCTCGACTACAAGCTGCGCGAGCGGCTGATGGAGGAGCTGAAGAGCCTGCGCCAGGAACTGAAGGCGACCTTCCTTTATGCGACGTCCGACAGCCTGGAGGCGCTGACCATGGCGCAGCGGCTCGTCGTGATCGACGAGGGCCGCGTCGTCCAGCACGATACGGCGATCGCCGTTTACGACCGGCCGGCCCACGCTCGGGCGCTCGACCTCATCGGATTTCCGCACGCCAACCTGATCCCCGGAAAGGCCGCCGGCGGGACGGTCGAGGCCGGACCCTTGCGCTTTACCGCGGCCACTGCCGACGGCGCGGTGATCGCCGGCCTTCGCCCGGAAGCGGTGCGCCTCGTTTCTCGCCCCACCGGGCCCGGCGGGGCGCTCACGATCGAGGCCCGCGTCACGCTGGTCGAAAACCTCGGCGGCGAGGCGGTGGTCTATCTCGATGCCGGCGGCTTCCCGCTGACCGCGACGCTGCCGCTGTCGGGCGCCGTGCCGCCGCAGCTCGGTGATGCCATGACGCTCAACGTCGATCCCGCCGACATCATGCTCTTCGACGGCGCCACCGGCCGCCGCCGCGACGAGAGGACCGCCTGACATGGCCGAGATCGTCATCGAGCACGTCACCAAGCGCTTCGGCGCCTTCACCGCGGTTGACGATATCGACATGCGCTTCGCCGATGGCGAGGTGGCGTGCCTGCTCGGCCCCTCCGGCTGCGGCAAGACCACCTTGATGCGCATGCTGGCCGGCTTGGAGAGGCCGACAACGGGCCGCATCCTGTTCGGCGGCCGCGATGTCACCCGGCTGCCGCCGCGCAAGCGCGATGTCGGCATGGTTTTCCAGTACCCGGTGATGTACCCGACGCTCTCGGTCGCCGAGAACATCGGCCTGCCGATGCTTTACGACCGCGGCGTCTCCGCCACCGAGCGCCAGCGCCGGGTCGACGAGGTGCTCGACGTCCTCGACATCCGCCCGCTCGCCGGCGCCTTCATCGAGGACCTCGACGCCGGCTCCCGGCAGAAGGTCGCCGTCGGCCGCGCCGTCGCCCGCCAGTCGCAGATCGTACTGTTCGACGAGCCGACGACGAACGTCGAGGTCAACGCGAAACTCCAGCTGATCCGCGCCTTCAAGCTGGTTACCCAGCGGCTGCGGCAGACCATCGTCTACGTCACCCACGACCAGACCGAGGCGATGACGCTCGCCGACCGCATCGCCCTGATGAAGGACGGCCGCATCCTGCAGTACGACCGGCCGCAGGTGCTCTACAACGAGCCGACCTCTGAGTTCGGCGGCTGGTTCCTTGGCAATCCCGGCATGAACTTCATCGCCGCGACCGTGCGGAACGGCGAGGTCCACGCGCCGATCCTCGGCCAGCCGCTGCCGGCGCCCGGCAACCTGCCGCGGGCGGCAAAGATCACCGTCGGCATCCGCCCCGAGCTCGTGCGCATGGACGGCGCGGCCTCGCCGGGCAGCGTGCCGGCGACCCTCGTCGACCAGGCGATCGGCATTGCCGGCCGCTATCTCACCAAGGCCCGCATCGGCGCCAGCGACAGTGCCGGCGCCGTCACGGAGATCAAGGTCAACACCGAGCGCCGCCCGCCTGCCGAGCTCGGCGGCACCGTCCACCTCTCGGTCCCCCGCGATCGGCTGATGCTGTTCGCCGATGGCCGACGATTCCCCGCTTGAGAGATCACCCATGCGCTACGACGTCTCCGTCATCGGCCTCTACATCCTCGACGTGCTCGGCCGCCCGGTCACCCGCATCCCCGACCGCGGCAATGTCGAGTTCATCGAGGAAATCCGGCTGACCGTCGCCGGCACCGCCGGCGGCGTCGTCGTCAACACCGCCAAGCTCGGGCTGAACAGCCTCGCCGTCGGCGCCGTCGGCAATGACGAGAAGGCGGACTTCGTCCTCGGCGCGATGGCAAGGCTCGGCATCGACACCTCGGCCATGCAGCGGCTCGACGGCGTGCCGACCTCGGCGACGATCCTCAACGTGCGCCCGAACGGCGACCGGCCGGCGCTTCACCAGCGCGGCGCCTCCGATCATTTCGATCTCGCCCCGAGCGCCTACGACCAGGTCTTCGACGCACCGATCGTCCATCTCGGCGGCACCGGCCTGCTGCGCACCCTCGACGGGGCGCGGAGCGTCACGCTCCTGAAGGAGGCAAAACGCCGCGGCTGCACGGTGACCTTCGACCTCATCGCCGCCAGCGCCGAGACCGCCGGGCTGGTCCTGCCGCTGCTGCCCTACATCGACTACTTCATGCCCTCGATCGAGGAGGCGCAGGATATGTCCGGCCAGACCGGCCCGGAGGACTGCGCCGCCTTCTACCTCGACCAGGGCGCGCGAACCTGCGTCTTCACGCTCGGGGGCGACGGCGCCTACTACGCCAGCACCGACGGCACGCGGCTGAAGGTGCCGGCCTACAGGATCGACGTGGTCGACACGACGGGCTGCGGCGACGCCTTCGATGCCGGCTTCATCACCGCCCTGCACCACCAGATGAACCCGGAGGACGGCGTCCGCTTCGCACAAGGCGTCGCCGCCCTCGTCGCCAGCGGCCTCGGCTCGGATGCCGGCGTGAAGTCCTTCGCGCACACACAGGAGAAGGTGTCCGCCTGGCTCGCCTCGGCCTGAGGAAGTGACGCATCCTGGTGATCGCCGCGTTGCCGCCCTTGCGCCCGGACGATGCTCGGTTATCGTCGCCGGCGACAACAGGCGCAGAGCAGGGCATCAAAGGGAGACCGTCATGGCAAAAGAGATTCTTTGCGGCTTCGGGGTCGACGTCGACGCGGTCGCCGGTTGGCTCGGCTCCTATGGTGGCGAGGATTCGCCCGACGACATCTCGCGCGGCCTGTTCGCCGGCGAGGTCGGCTCCATGCGCCTGCTGAAGCTGTTCGAGCGCTTCGGGATCAAGACCACCTGGTTCATCCCCGGCCACTCGATCGAGACCTTCCCGAAACAGATGCAGGCCGTCGCCGACGCCGGCCACGAGATCGGCATCCACGGCTATACCCACGAGAACCCGATCGCGATGACCCGCGAGCAGGAGATCGAGGTGCTCGACAAGTGCATCGAGCTCGTCACCAAGCTCTCGGGCAAGCGGCCGACCGGCTATGTCGCCCCCTGGTGGGAGTTCTCGACCGTCACCAACGAAATACTGCTCGAGCGCGGCATCAAGTACGACCACTCGCTGATGCACGACGACTTCACGCCGTACCGGGTGCGCGTCGGCGATAGCTGGACCAAGATCGACTATGCCGGCAAGCCGTCCGACTGGATGGTGCCGCTGCAAAGGGGGCACGAGACCGACCTCATCGAGATCCCCGCCAACTGGTATCTCGACGACCTGCCGCCGATGATGTTCATCAAGAAGGCGCCGAACAGCCACGGCTTCGTCAACCCGCGCGACATCGAGCAGATCTGGAAGGACCAGTTCGACTGGGTCTACCGCGAGATGGACTATGCGGTGTTCCCGATCACCATCCATCCCGACGTGTCAGGGCGTCCGCAGGTGCTGTTGATGCTGGAGCGGCTGTTCGAATACATCAAGGGCCACGAGGGCGTGCGCTTCGTCACCATGGACGAGATGGCAGACGACTACGCGCGGCGCTTCCCGCGCTAGGGATTGGCGTCCCGGCCGGGCGTCCGTCGCCCGGTCGTTCCTCTCGAAAGGCAAGGCAATGTGCTCGTTATGCGGTGTCCTCGGCGTTGAGAACCACTGGAGCGACGCGGTCGCGCGGCCCGGCGTGTTCTCGCGCAACGATGCTCAGCGCACCCGCCGGCTGGAGCGCGCGCGGCGCATCCGCGTCGCCAACGCCGTGCTGGCTGCGTACCGCCTCAGCCTGACGGACTGGCAGGGGCGCGCCTACCTGCTCTCGACCGCGACCGGCAAGACCGAGGTGATCGAGACGCTGGCGCATCTCTGGCCGGCGGCCGAGCGCCTCTCCGGTCGCAGCTTCGACCCGCTCGACCCCGATTTCCTCGCCCGCCTGAAGCCGGCCGCATGATCCCGGTCAACCTCGTCACCGGCTTCCTCGGCGCCGGCAAGACGACGCTGCTGCGGCGACTGCTGCAGGACGCCTCGCTCGCCGGTGCCGCGGTGCTGATCAACGAGTTCGGCGAGGTCGGGCTCGACCACCACCTGATCGAGCGGATCGACGAGACCACGGTTCTGCTGCAGTCCGGCTGCGTCTGCTGCACCATCCGCGGCGAGCTGTCGGCGGCGATCCGCGACCTTTTCTCCAAGCGTGAGCAGGGGCTTGTCCCCGCTTTCGACCGGCTGGTGATCGAGAGCACGGGCCTTGCCGACCCGTTCCCGATCCTCTCCACCGTCCGCGCCGATCCCGTCCTCAGCCACCACTTCACCCTCGGCAATGTCGTGACGCTGGTCGACGCGGTGAACGCCGAGGGCCAGCTCGCGCGCTATCCCGAATGCGCCCGCCAGATCGCCAGCGCCGACCGGCTGGTGCTGAGCAAGACCGACCTCGTCTCGCCGGCCGACAGCGATCGCCTCGCCGCGCGCCTCACCGCAATGAACCCGGCGGCCGTGCTCCTCGATGCGCACGCGTCCGACTGGACCGCCGCCTTCCTGATGGTCGAGGACGTGGCATCGCCGGCGCCAAGAGAGGCTCCGCTTCACGCCGGCCATGGGCATGCCGACCATTTCGCCGGCCCCCCTCACCCCGCAACCGCACATGACGCCGCGGATCACGCGCACGGCGCCGCGGATCACGCGCACCCCGCGCACCACCATCATGATGCGAACCGCCACGGCGATAGCATTCACGCCTTCGCGCTGACCGTCGCGGGGCCGCTCGACTGGACGAGCTTCGGCATCTGGCTGACCATGCTGCTCAACCGTCACGGCAAGTCCGTGCTGCGGGTGAAGGCGATCCTCAACCTTGTCGGGGAGGACCGGCCAGTCGCCGTGCACGGCGTACAACACCTCGTCCATCCGCCCGTGCACATGGCGGCCTGGCCGAGCGAGGACCGCAGTTCGCGCCTCGTCTTCATCGTCGACGGTCTTACGGAAAGCGCCATCCGCGCCTCGCTCGAAGCCTTCGCGGCGCTCGTCCCGCCGTCGCGGGCCAGCGGCGTCGCGGTGGCCGTTTAGACCGTCCCGAGCTTGCGGCAGCACAGCGCCCGACGGTCGAGCAGCACCGCTGGCAACCGCGGGCAGGACCTTGACTTTGGGCCGCCGCAGGCCTCTGTCGCATTCATCAATCTTAATGATTTTTCGGAGGGTGCATGCGTCGCCTCGGAATCCATTCGTGCTGCTGGACAGCCGGATCCACCCAGGAAGATGTCGAGAAGGCGATGGAGGCTTCGGCCGAATGCGGCTTCCGGCTGATCGAGCTGGCCTATCTCCCGGCGGACCGTTTCGACCTCGACCGCCTTGCCCGGCGAGCGGCCTCGCTCGACCTCGGCATTGCCGTGTCCCTCGGCCTGCCGGAACAGTGCGACGTCTCAAGCGAGGATCCGGACGCGGTGCAGCGGGGCGAGGCCCTCCTTGCCGACGTGGTCGCGACCGTGCGCGACCTCGGTGGCACGACGCTCGGCGGCATCCTCTATTCCGCGCACCGGAAATACGCCGCCCAGCCGAGCCTGGCCGGCCGCCGCAACGCCATCGCGGCCATCGCGAGAACCGCGGATCTCGCCGATGCGGCCGGCGTCCGCCTGGTGCTGGAAGTGGCCAACCGCTTCGAGACGAACCTCCTCAACACCGCGGCGCAAGGCCTCGACTTCATCGCCGCCACCGGCTCCGAGACGCTGCGGCTGCACCTCGACACCTTCCACATGAACATCGAGGAGGCCAATCAGGCCGCGGCCATTCGCCTCGCAGGCGACAGGCTCGGCTACCTGCACATCGGCGAGAGCAATCGCGGCCATCTCGGCGACGGCGTCATCGATTTCGACGGGATCTTCGATGCGCTGCTCGACATCGGCTATGCCGGCGACATCACTTTCGAGTCCTTCTCCAACGCGGTCGTCGACCCCGCCATGGCGGTCGCCTGCGCGGTCTGGCGCAACACCTGGACGGACGAAAGGGCGCTCGCCCGCCACGCCAAGGCGTTCATCGACATCCGACGCACGGAGGCCGAACGCCGCCGGGAAACCGTCCGCCGTCCCTGACGGCGCCACGCCTTCGCCTGCCCTTCCGCGGCATCTCGCGCAATGCCGGCCGCTCGGGCTTGATCACGGTCGATGAATGCCAGGCCGGTGCGGCCCGCCCGGCGGGTGGGCGCGGCGGCCCCGGTGGGTACCCCTCCTGCGAAGGCCGTTTCAATGCCCCTGAAAAGCTTCCTCAACAGCCGCCAGACCATCGTCACCGACGCGATCGACGGCTTCCTGATGTCATCGGCGGCGGTCGGCCTTTGCCGCCTGGACGCCTTTCCCGACATCAAGGTCGTGCTGCGCGAAGGCTGGGACAAAAGCCGCGTCGCCCTCGTCTCGGGCGGCGGCTCGGGCCATGAGCCTGCGCATGCAGGCTTCGTCGGCGAGGGGCTCCTCACGGCCGCGGTCTGCGGCGAACTCTTCGCCTCGCCGAGCGTCGATGCCGTGCTGTCGGCGATCACCGCCGTCACCGGCGCGCCGGGCTGCCTCCTGATCGTCAAGAACTATACCGGCGACCGGCTGAACTTCGGCCTCGCCGCCGAGAAAGCCCGCGCCATGGGGCTCGCCGTCGAGATGGTGATCGTCGGCGACGACATCGCACTGCCCGATGCGCCGCAGCCGCGCGGCATCGCCGGCACGCTCTTCGTGCACAAGCTCGCGGGTTCGGCGGCGGCCAGCGGCCTGCCGCTGGCCGAGGTCGCGGCGCGGGCACGGGATGCGGCCGACCATGTCCGCTCGCTCGGGCTCTCGCTGACGAGTTGCAGCATGCCCGGCGCCGAGCCAGCCGAGCGCATCGCCGCAGGCAAGGCCGAGCTCGGCCTCGGCATCCACGGCGAGCCCGGCAGCCAGACGATCGACTTCGCCACCGCCGACGTGCTGGTGGCCGACGTCGCCAGCCGGATCCTCGCAACGCTGCCGAAGGACGCGCGCATTGCGCTGATGGTCAACGCGCTCGGCACGGTGCCGCCGATCGAAATGGCCGTGGTGATGCAAGCCGTGGCGCGCTCGCCGCTGGCCGGCATGACCGACTACGTCGTCGGACCCGGTCCGCTGATGACGGCGCTCGACATGCACGGCTTCTCGCTGTCCGCCCTTATCCTCGACGATGCCAGGCGGGAGGCTCTGCTCGCGTCCTCCAGCAGCGCCGGCTGGCTGGCGGCACGGCCGTTCGCGCGGCCGATCGTCATCGCGGCCCCGTCGATCGGCAGTCCGCAGGCGGTCGCCGCATCGGACGATCCGCTGGCGCGCCAAGCGATCACGCTGTCGGCGTCGCTTTTCCAGGAGATCGCCGGCGAGATCGACGGGCTCGACGCCAAGGTCGGCGATGGGGACACCGGCACGACCTTCGCCGCCGCGGCCGCCTCCGTGGCGCAGCAGATCGACGCGCTGCCGCTGGCGGACGGCGCGTTCCTCCTCGGCGCGATCGGCGATCTTCTGGCGCGCGCGGCCGGCGGGAGCAGTGGCGTGCTGCTCGCGACCTTCTTCACCGCCGCCGGCAGCGCGTTTGCCGCGCAACCCGATTGGCCCGGCGCTTTCGCGGCAGGGCTTCAGCGGATGCAGGACTATGGCGGCGCAAGCGTCGGCGATCGCACGATGATCGACGCGCTTGCGCCGGCCCTCGCCGTGCTGACGTCGGGCGGCACGCTCGCCTACGCTGCCGCAGCTGCCCGGAAGGGCGCCGACGGCACGGCGGCGCTCGGTAAGGCGAAAGCCGGACGCTCCGCCTACGTCCCGGCACAGAACCTCATCGGCACGGCCGATCCCGGCGCCGAGGCGATCGCACGCCTGTTCGAGCGCCTGGCGGACGCGTTGCCCAAGTAATGGACTGAAGAAGCCGGCGCAGACCCCAGCGCCCTTCGCGCCGGCGTCATCGAGGGTGCCCTCTTCAGTCGAGGGTGAAACTTCTGAGCTCGCCATTGGCGGAACTGGTGGCGACCCAGAGGTCGAAGTTGCCGGGCTCGACGATCCAGCCGTCTCCGCCCCAGAAGCGCAGATCGTCGCGCGTCAGGACAAAGCGAACGGGCGCCGACTGGCCGGGCTCGAGGGCGACCCGCTGAAAGCCCTTCAGCTGCCGCACCGGGCGCGTGCGGCTGGCGACGCGGTCGCGGATGTAGAGCTGCACCACCTCGGCCCCTGCCCGGGACCCTCGATTGGTGACGACCGCCGTCACCGTGAGGCTGTCGCCCATCCGATCGGGGACGTCGATGTCGCCGATGACGAAGCGGGAATAGGTGAGACCGTGCCCGAAAGGGTAAAGCGCCTCGTTGCGGGTCTCCCGGTAGCGCGCGCGGTACTCCTGCGGGCCGGCCGGGTTTGCGGGGCGGCCCGTCGTCTTGTGGTCGTAGAAGAACGGCTGCTGGCCGATCTCCCGGGGGAAGCTGACGGACAGCTTGCCGGAGGGATTGACGGTGCCGAACAGCACGTCGGCGATGGCATGGCCGCTCTCCGAGCCCAGGAACCAGGTCGCGAGAATCGCCGGCGCTGCCTCAACGGCGCCTGAAAGGGCGAGCGCCCTTCCATGCCGCAGCAGGACGACGAGCCGCGGATTGACGGCGGCCACCGCCTCCACCAGCGCCATCTGCGCCGCCGGGACCGCGATATCGGTGCGCGACTGCGCCTCGCCCGACATCCACTGGCTCTCGCCGATCGCCAGCAGCACCAGATCGGCGGAGCGGGCAGCCGCGACGGCTTCGGCGATGCCGCCATCGACCGGCTCCTCGACGCCGGAGCCGCGGACGACGTCGATCTCCAGCCCGCGGGCGCGGAGGCCGTCGGCGATCGAGACGTTGAGGTTGCGGTCCGCCATGAAAGCCCAGGTGCCGACGACGTTGTCGCGGTCCTCGCCGAAAGGCCCGATCAGCGCGATGCGCCCCGGCTGGGGGCCGAGCGGCAGAAGGTCGTCCTGGTTCTTCAACAGGACGATCGACCGCCCCCCGGCCTCGCGGCTGAGACGACGGTGCGCCGGCGTGCCTACGCGGCTGCGCTCAGCCTCGTCGTCGATCGAGCGGTAGGGATCGTCGAACAGGCCGACCGCCTCCTTCAGCGCGAGCACCCGGCGCACCGCTTCGTCGAGACGCGCCATCGGCACCACCCCGGTCTCGACCAGGTTCGGCAGCCAGCGGTTGAAGAGATCCGACTGCATCGACATGTCCATGCCGGCAAGGAACGCCTTGCCCGCGGCATCGCGCCCATCGGCGGCATAGCCGTGCCCCATCAGGTCCTCGTCGGCCCCGTAATCGCCGACCACCAGGCCGGCGAAGCTCCACTCGCCGCGCAGAAGGCCAGTCAGCAGCCGGGCATTGCCGGAGGACGGGACGCCGTCGACATCGTTCAACGCCGACATGATGGTCGCGACCCCCGCATCGACCGCCGCCTGGAACGGCGGCAGGTGCACCTCGCGCAGCGTCCCCGGCGAGATCTCGGTAAAGTTGTATTCCATGCCGCCGGACACTGCGCCATAGGCGGCAAAGTGCTTGGCGCAGGCCGCAAGGCTGTCCGGGCTGGAAAGCCGCGTCCCCTGGAAACCCCGGACCCTTGCCGCCGCCAGCCGGGCGCCGAGGTAGACATCCTCGCCCGAGCCCTCCGCCACCCGTCCCCAGCGCTGGTCCCGCGCGACGTCGACCATCGGCGCGAAGGTCCAGTGGATGCCGAGCGCCGTCGCCTCTTCCGCCGCAGCGCGCGCCGTTCGCTCGGCCAGCGCCGGATCGAAGGCGCAGGCCTCGGCCAGCGGCAGCGGGTAGATCGTCCGGAGGCCATGGATGACGTCGGCGGCAAAGATCAGCGGAATCCGCAGCCGCGACTCCTCGGCTGCCGCCCGTTGCGCGACCCGGGCGCCCGCAACGCCGACGCCGTTGAACAGCATGCCGATTTCGCCGCGGCGGATCCGGGCGAGCTGCTCGGCGGCGCCGCCCACCGGCAGGTCCGGATTGAAGGCGACGCCGCTCGGTCGGATCTGGTCGGAGAAGCAGGAGAGCTGGCCGGCCTTCTCCTTGAGCGTCATCTCGTCCAGCAGCCCGGCGATGCGGTCGGAGGTTACCGGCGTAGCGCGCGCCGGCAAGGCCAGCAGCGAAAGTCCCGCCAAGGCGGCGGTACCTTGCAGGACGTCGCGGCGGGAGGGGTGACGGGCCATGAGCAAGACTGCGTTGGTTGCGGGATCGGCTCGAAGCAGGCGCCGGGAGGGGTGCGGCAGGAAGACGCCGACCCGATGGCGGAGCGCCCGCTTCACTGCACGCTCCGTGCCCGCTCGGCAACAGGTCCGCGCTCATCATCATGCGTTGCAGCATTTTAGGTGATTGTTAACCCAGAACGACGCAAGTTCGCGGGCCTGACTATCACGGCATAATGCGATGCCGCCCCCGGTTCACCAAGGGAACGATGTCGATGCCAGCCCGTCCCCGGTCTCTGATCGCCTGCCTCTCCGCTGCCTTGGCGCTCGCCTTGCCGATCAAGCCAGCGCCGGCAGCGCCCGCAACCGGTGTCATCTCCATGACGACGATCCCGTGGACCCGCGACGGTGCCGCGCGCCGGGCGGCCGAGCCCGTGCTGACGATGGCGCAGCTGACGCCGTACCGCGTCTACCAGCGCAGCACCAAGACGGGCGGTGCCGCCGGCGAGGGCGAGGGCACGATCGCCGTTCCCGTCACGATGACCGCCGGTGCGCGCCTCGTCGAATGCCGGTTGCGCGATGCGATGGCCGAGGGCAACCCGGCGCTGACGCGATGGACGCCCGCGCCGATCCACGTCGCTTCCTCGGGCGCCTTCGTTTCCTGCCAGGGCGTTCCGGCCGACCAGAAGCGGTATCTCGTCGATCTCCGCTGCAACCGCGACGATGCGCAGGTGCAGCTCGGCCGCAGCCCGGTAATGATGGGACGCCTCATCGTTCACTGGGGCCAGAGCCAGGCGAACCAGTTCATGACCGCGGCGGGCACGCCGCCGGTTCTCGCACCCGCGACCTCGGCGTATCTCCGCCACGGCAAATGGGCCGAAATCCCGAAGAACGCGCTCGGCCTCAACCCCTTTCTCTACATGGAGGGTCTCGCCAACCGCGTCGCCGTCGGCGTGGTCGCGCATGCGGTCGACAACTCGGTCGTCGCCTCCTGGCTGCCGGCGACCGGCACCAACTATCCCGGCCTGATCGCCCAGGTCGAGCTCGCCGGCGGCTTCGAGGCGATGGACCAGTACATCGGTGGCTCGGACCTCGGCGCTGCCACCGATCCGGAAGCGTTCATCAAGATGAAACGCACGATCATCCGCGACCTACAGGACCGCTTCAACCCGGTCTGGGGGCGCAACACCGAGCTGGTGATGACCTCGACGACCGTCCGCCGGGCCAACGACCGACATGGCGCCAGCGCCGTCGAGGCGCAGCAGGCAGCCGAGCGGCGGCTGGCCGCAGAACTCGGCGGCGCCTACTACGAGGGCTGGGACATCGACATGATGGCGAACGACACCGTCCACCATGCCGCCACCGGCAATCCGGCCTATGGTTTTGGCCTGAGCCGCGCCTTCACGGCGCTGCGGACCCGCAATTCCCTGTCGGCCGGCCCGGTCATCCGCTCCGCCACGATGGCGGGGGCGGCGATCACCCTCGCGGTCGACATGCCGCCGGGCAGCGGCAAGCTGCGGCTGACCGGCAATCCGGCCTCGCGCTTCACCGCCTATCCGGCCGGCAAGACGTCGACCCCACTGGCAATTTCGGCCGTCCGCGCCGATGCCAGCCAGATCGTGCTGACCTTGGCGTCCCAGCCCAAAGGCGATGTCGACATCTGGCTGCACCGCTTCCCCGATCCCGGCCCGACGCTTTCAGCCGATGTCGTTCGCGACAGCTACACCGCCGACGGTGCGCCCTATGGCCGTCTCCTGGAGCCGACCGTCGGGGCCCCGGTGACGGCCGACAACCCCGTCCAGGCCGTCGTTGCCGCTGCGAAGACGGGCTCGACCGAACTCACCGCGCAGCCTTGATCGGGGGCCTGCCGGCGCAGACGTCGGGGTAGCTGCTCCGGGTGCAGCCATGAGAAAGCCCATAAGGCGCCGTCAAAGGCACGGTCCTTTCGCCGGCGGCGGTGACCGTGCCGCTGCCGGCCTTGCAATCTGCCTTCCCCGCCTGCCGTCGCATGATGCCGGCAGTGCCGCCGATCCTATCGAGGCCCTGCCCTTTGTTGCCGCGTCCCCCAGCCGTACCGCGTCCCGTATCCACTGCCGGCTGCCTCGATGAACCGTCGGCGTCCGCCGTCGCGGATGATCGCGGACGCGTCGCTACGGACGCGCCCGGACAGATCCGGTCGCGGGTGGTGCTGCATTTCCCGGGCTTCGAGCCGCTGACCGCCGCCGAGCACCACGAGCGCTACCGCCGCGCGGCGGCCCTGAGTGCGAGACCCTGGGGACTGGACCTCACGGTGCACCCGCTCGAACGGCAGAACGGGGACGCGGTCTTCGGTGTCGACTGCGCGACAGCGTCGGGAACCGTCACCAGCCGCATCCATCTCCTCGATCACCACGCCATGGTGAGCCTCCTCTCGAGACGACCGGTGTGGCGCCGCCTGGCGTCGGGCCTGACCAGCGCGGCGGCCGTCACCTTGCGCGGCGGAACGCACCGCTACTTCCTCTGCGCCTGGCGTTTCGGACTGTTCTTCCTGTTTCCGTTCGCGCTGATCGCGGCGGTAGCGGCCATCAGCTTCGCCGCCGTCCTTCTCGCCGCGCGCTTCGGCCACCTTGCCGGAGCGGTGGTTGCGCTCTTGGCGATCGTCGCGCTGTTCAAGGTCTGGCGGCCGCTGTTGCGGCGCATGCACGTGCCGCTGCTCCTGGCCAACTGGAAGTTCGCGCTGATGATGGCCGGCCCGCTGGACCGGGTATCGCAGGACTGGCTGCAAGGTCTCGTGCGGGCAGCGCGGGCCGCCTTCGAGGGCGAAGCGGACGAATACGTCATCACCGCCCACAGCATGGGCGCCAACATCGCCGTGCAGGTGATCGGCTCCTTGCTGGAAAAGGAACCGGGCCTCTTCGACGGCAAGCGCGTCGTCTTCGTGACCATGGGCGGCGCGGTGCTGCAATGTGCGCTCGTCAGCGGCGCCGACCAGATGCGCGCGCGGGTGGGCACCATCGCCCGGCAGGAGAACCTCGAGTGGATCGACGTCCAATGCCTCGTCGATCCCGTCAGCTTCTATCGCAGTGATGTCGTGCGGGCGGCGGGCCATCCCGGTGCGCGGCCGGCGCGCATTGTCTTCATGCGGATCCGGAAGATGGTCTCGCCCGAGCGCTACCGGAAGATGCGCGGCAATTTCCTGCGGATCCACCGGCAATACGTGCTCGGCTCCGACACGCGCCACGGGTTCGACTTCACCTACCTGACGGCCGGACCGGAAACCGCCGCCGCAGCGGGTCAGTGGACGACCCGAACCATCTTACCGGTCGCCGCCCAGTAGCTGCGGATCGTCCCAACCCGTCCTCGAAAGCCGCGTCGACGCCTAGTGCAAAAGCCAGGACCTAGCGCGCGGTCAGAGCCCAGCCGACGGGGCAAGACGGCAGGCGCTTGCGAAAACGGCCCCAACCCCTTCTGCACGAATACGAAAACGGCAATGCCGACCCCGACAGGGACCAGCATGGCCGAAAGTTCCGGAGGCCGGAACAGCAGCTATCAGGCGAGCGTCAGGCCGACGTCAACATTGCCGCGCGTGGCGTTCGAATAGGGGCAGACCTCATGCGCCGCCTGCATCAGGCGCTCGCCGGCCTCGCGCTCAACGCCCGGCAAGGTCGCCGTCAGCGCCGCAGTGATGCCGAAGCCGCCTTCCGAGCGCGGGCCGAAGCCAACTTCGGCGGTGACCGTGGCGTCGTTCGGAACCTTGACGCCGACCTTGCCGGAGACGGCCTTCATCGCGCCGAGGAAGCAAGCGGAATAGCCGGCGGCGAACAGCTTCTCGGGATTGGCACCCTCGCCGCCCGGGCCGCCCATCTCCTTCGGCACCACCAGCTTCACGTCGACCGAACCGTCATCGGACTTCGCGGAGCCGTCACGGCCACCGGTGGCGGTCGCGGTGGTCTTGTAGATCACGTTCACAGGCATGGTCATCTCCTCGTGGTGGGCTGCGGGTCGATCGGAACATTCCCATCGGCGCCAGCACAATTATCGCGGAAACATTTGGTGCGATAAGCAATGTCTACCGCGATCCGCTGCCGCTGTCTAGCGCGCCGACCACCGAGATAAGATTTATCGCGATAATTCTTTGATTGTGCTAGGATGGTCTGACATTCGGGAAAGACGACATGGCCAAGCTTCCACCAGACCTCCAGCTCGACGATCATCTCTGCTTCGCCCTCTACGGCGCCGCCATGGCGGTCAACCGGGCCTACAAACCGCTGCTCGACCAGCTCGGAATCACCTACCCGCAATACCTCGTGCTGGCAGCGCTCTGGGACCGCGACGGCCAGGCGATCGGCGAGATCGCCGACCGGCTGGCGCTGGAGCCCAGCACGATCACGCCCCTGGCGAAGCGGATGGAGTCGGCAGGCCTCCTCGTGCGCCAGCGCAACCCGCGCAACGAGCGGCAGGTTGTGGTCAGCCTCACCGACGCCGGACGCGCGCTGCGCCAGCGCTGCACCTGCCTCAGCGAGACCCTTCTGGCGGCATCCGGCCTATCGCTCGAGCGACTGCTCGTCTTCAAGGAAGAGGTGCGGGCTTTCCGCGATGCCGTCGCGGCGTCGCTACCCTCACCGCCGCCCCCGCCCGTATGATAGCGACAGCGGCTTGCCGGGGTCGGCAGGCGGCAGACGGAGTAGCCGATGGCCTCGCGCGGCGGGCACGCGGCCATGCTTCACGAAATTGCCATATTTCGGGAACGGCAAGCCAACGAGAATGTTAGGGGAGCAATGCAGTTGCATTGGTACCGGTCATTGTTAGTACGGAGACGACCATGAACATTCTCGTGAGCATTCTGATCACCTTCCTCGTGATCGTCCTGATCCTCTGGCTGGTGCAGCGCCTCCCGATCGAAGGCCGTATCCGTCAGATCATTCAGCTGGTCGTCATCGTCATCGGCATCATCTCGCTGCTGAAATATATCGCGGTCTTCTAAGGCTGGGCGGTCAGCACTCTGCCGCAACGAAAAAGGTCGTCCGGGAAACCGGGCGGCCTTTTTCTTGCACTCAGAAAACTGGCTTGCCGACTTGCGGCCAGCCCCGGAACTAGCCTTGCACTGGCACCTTCAGGCGGTTTGCCAAGGCGATGATCTTCTCCAGATGCTGCTTCAGCACCGGCAGCGTCTGCTGCGTGAAACCATGCAAATTGGTCTTGCCATCCTGATAGCCTTCGAACAGCGCGACCGCCCGCTGATGCGCGACGACCTGGGTCTCGACATAGAGCCGGTCGAACGCCGGGCCCTCCGCCGGCCGAAGCTTTGCCAGCATTCCGTCCTGCTCGCCGTCCATGCTCGGCTTGGCGATCTCCACCGTGTCGGCTTTGGCCGCCGCGATCATCGCCGTCTGCGCCGCGCTGTGGTCGGCGACCATCGCCTCGGCGAACGACCTGACCTCGGCATCGCTGGCCCGCACCACCGCGATCTTGGCAGCGGCGATCTCGAACTCGTTAAGCGCCGCCGCGGTGGCGACAAAGGCGTAGGGCGAAAAGGCCGGCACGGGCGCCAGCTGGCTCTGCGGCACGGTCGGCGTCGCCGAGCCCGCACCGGACTGGGCGAGCGCCGGCAGCGGAAGCGCTAGAACCAAGCTTGTAAGGAGGAACAGGCGGATGCGGGACACGGGGGTCTCCTTCGGACAAATCAATGAGGGACGAAGTCGAGACCGCCCCGAACCGTTCCGCCATTTGGACGAGATAGTGTCAAGTCGGCGATACAGAACACTGCGCGACCTCGCGACAACGAGTTTCGAAGGCCCGCTTCGAAGCGACGGACCGATGGAGGCAGCGGTCTCATAAAGCACCTGCCGCGCCGTTCCGCTTGCCCGGCTGCACCGTCGGCTGCTCGGCCTCTACCGGATATTTTCCCAGGCGAGGCTTGCGACCACGCGGCTTCGGTCGATACTGCGACCGACCCGCCGGTCTCGCTCGCTCCCTCCCGAGCGAGCGGCGACAACGACAGCCTGCGCAAGGAATGAAATTGGCCAGAACCGATCAGCTGAAACTTGGCACCTTCGTCTACACCTTCGGCTTCCACCCCGCCGGCTGGCTGCATCCCGACAGTGACGTCCACGGCGCCAACGCTTTCTCGCACCTCCTCAACGTTGCAAAGCTCTCGGAAGCGGCGAAGTTCGACTTCATGTTCCTCGCCGACTCGGCGGCGGCCGCGGTGGGCGACCCCGACGCCCTCGCCCGCCAGCCGACCAAGATGAACCGCTTCGAGCCGATGACGCTCCTGTCGGCGCTGGCGGTCAGCACCGAGCGTCTCGGCCTCGTCGGCACCGTCTCGACCAGCTATTACGAGCCCTACAACGTCGCCCGGCTGTTTGCCTCGATCGACCATCTCAGCCAGGGCCGGGTCTGCTGGAATGTCGTCACCTCCGACCACAACGAGACCGGCTACAACTTCAACCGCGAGGGTCTCGACCCGCATGCCCAGCGCTACGAGCGGGCGGTGGAGTTCGTCGACGTGGTGTTCGGCCTCTGGGACAGTTTCGAGAAGGATGCGCTGCTGCTCGACCGCGAGTCCGGCGTCTACTACGACAAGGACAAGCACCATACGCTGAACCACAAGGGCCCGCACTTCCAGGTGCGCGGGCCGCTGAACATCGCCGCCTCGCCGCAGGGCCGGCCGGTGATCGCGCAGGCCGGCGGCTCGGAGGCCGGCATGGAACTCGCCGCCCGCACCGCCGAGATCGTCTTCAGCCTCGCCTCCAACATCGACCGGAGCAGAGCCTTCTACGCCAACGTCAAGGGCCGCATGGCCGCCTATGGCCGCGAGCCCGACGACCTCAAGATCATGCCCGGCGTCGTCATCAACGTCGGCGCCACGCGGGAAGAAGCGCAGGCAAAGGTCGACTTCATGCTCGACAAGCTGCACCCCGACGTCGGCCGCGCGATGCTCGCCGAGTTCCTCGAGGCGGACCTTCACGGCGTTCCGCTCGACCAGCCCTTCCCGATGGACCGCCTGCCGGAGAAGCCGCGCGGCTCGCGCGCGCTGTTCGACGAACTCGTCGACTTCGTCACCCAGGGCCATACCGTCGGCGAGCTGATCCGGCACTATGCCGAGAAGCACACCGGCAACGGCATCACCGGCACGCCGACCGAGATTTCCGACTTCATGCAGGAATGGTTCGAGACCAAGGCCGCCGACGGCTTCATCCTGATGTTCCCGACGCTGCCCGCGAGCCTCACCGACTTCACCGAGCTCGTCCTGCCGGAACTTCGCCGCCGCGGCCTGTTTCGCGAGGAATACGAGGGCCCGACGCTCCGCGACAACCTCGGCCTGTCCGTGCCCGTCAACCGCTACGCGGCCGCGCGGGGTGCAAAGGGCTGAGGCAGGGGGCGCCGGCGCACGCAGGCCCTCGCGCGCCGTTGCGGCCGAACGCCTACATTCCCAGCCGCTCGATCTCCGCCGCCAGCGCCTGCCCCTGGAAGCCCGCGCCGAGCAGCACCGCTACGGCAATCCGGGCCTTGGGGCCGCTGAGGTCGCCGGCGAAGATCGCGCCGGCGCGCGCCAGATCCTTGCCGCCACCGGCGCCGTAGACCGGGCGCACCCGGCCTTGCGGGCAGCGCGAGGTAATGATCACCGGCAGGCCGGCCGCGATGATATCGGCGACCGCCGCGGTAATCGAGGGCGTCGTGTTGCCGATGCCGAAACCCTCCAGCACGATCGCCTTCGCCCCGTCGCCGGCGGCGAAGCGGACATAGCGGTCGCCAGCGCCCATCACCATCTTGACCAGCTCGACCTCGGTCTCGATCCGCTCCGGCGCATAGTGGAAACGCTGCGTTGGGCGGCGGTGGACGATCACAGTGCCGTCGTCGGTCTCGCCCAGCTTGCCGTGCTCGCCCGAGCGGAAGGTGTCGACCCGCGAGGTGTGCGTCTTGGTGACGTCCCGCGCCGCGTGGAACTCCTCCTCGAAAGAGATCACCACCCCGAGGCCCCGGGCGGCATCGGAGGCGGCGACGCGGATGGCGCTGGCAAGGTTCCGCGGGCCGTCGGTATCGGGCATGCCCGCATTGCGCTGGGCGCCGGTGAACACCACCGGCTTGTCGCCTTCCACCAGGAGGTCCGCGAGGTAGGCGCTCTCCTCCATCGTGTCGGTGCCGTGCGCCACCACCACGCCATCGCAGTCTTCGCCGGCGAGATGGGTGCGGATCCGCTGCGCAAGGGAGAAAGCGAGTGGCAGGTCGATGGCGAAGCTGCCGACGCTGCAGAAATCGTCGACGGCAAGCGCGATGCCGTCCAGCGGATCGTGGAGGGATGCGCGCAGCCGGTCGCCCGAAACACCGGCGACGACGTCACCGCCCTCGGTCGCTGCCCGCGAGGCGATGGTGCCGCCGGTGGTGATGAGAACGATCTTCTTCATGGGGTTGCTCCCGATCTGCGCGGCCGTCGATCGTCTGCGCCGGTTCCGATGGCGGCTCTCTTGCCACAGCGCGTCCGGCGACACGACATCGGCGCGCGACATTCCAGCCGTTTTCGCCCGGTCTTCACCCCGACGATGGTACGTCCTTCAACGCCGCGTGCCCCCCGCCTCGACGTCTACCGATGTCTTCTCGTCCCCGGCCACCGGCGCCAGCGAGAAATAGCGCCCGCGGGCATAGCCGAGACCGTTCCGGTCGCTGTCCTGGAAGTCGAGCACGCGGCCGATCAGGATCACGTGGTCGCCCGCCTCCACCGTCTGCTCCATGGCGCAGTCGAACCAAGCGGCCGCAGCGGGAAAGACCGGCGATCCCGCAGGTCCATCATGCCATACGACCGCGGCGAAGCGATCGTCGACCGGCCGGGCAAAGGCGTTGGACACGTCCTCCTGCGCCTCTGACAGGATGTTCACGGCGAACCGCTCGGCCTTCATCATCGCCTCGAGATTGCGCGAAGTTTTGGCAAGGCATACCAGGAGAAGCGGCGGATCGAGCGAGACCGAGGCGAAGGAGTTGGCGGTAAAGCCGATCGGCCGTCCCTCGCCATTGCGCGCGGTCACCACGGTGACGCCGGTGCTGAAGGCGCCGAAGGCATGGCGCAAGGCGCGTCGGTCGAAACTCGTCATGCCGTCTCCTCGTCGCGCCGCAGCCCGTCTGCGCGAACGCCGTCCACACTCCGCAACGGGGACCGCGCCAGACGCGCCATCAGGACGGGGCTATACCATAAGACCGGTCGCCGGGCAGACGGCGGCGTGCCCGTCAGCGTGGGCGCGGCTGGGTCGGGGTGAACAGGCGGCCTCTCTCGGTGATGAAGACGATGAGGATCGCGACGAAGCCGAGCACGGCGTAGCCGACCGTCAGCGGCACCACCGTGCCGTCGAAATGCTGGCCGATGTAGAAGCCGATCAGCGCGCCGACGACGGTTGTGACGAAGCCCTGGAACGACGCGGCTGTCCCGGCGATCGCGCCGACCGGCTCCATCGCCATCGAGCTGAAGTTGGAGACGATCAGTCCGAAGCAGAACATCATCGCCGACTGCAGGACAATGAATACCGTCAGCGACTCGTGCCCGGTCGAGGCGATCACCGCGTGCAGCGTTGCCGCCGCGGTAAAACCGATCAGCGCGACGTGCGAGACGAGCCGCATGCCGAGCCGCTCGACGATGCGCGAGTTGACCAGCGAGGAGACCGCGATGAAGAAGGCGATGCCGGCGAAGATCAGCGGAAAGGCCGTGCCGGTCTGGAAGATGCCGACGAAGATCTGCTGCGCCGAGTTGATGAAGCCGAACAGCGAGCCGAGGATCGCCGCCGCCGCCAGCGTGTAGCCGAGCGACATGCGGTTCGTCGCCACCGTCCGGAAGGCCCCGAGGATCGAGCCGACCGAGATCGGCAGGCGCAGGCTCTTGGGCAGCGTCTCCGGCAGGCGGCGGGCAGTCCAGACGGCGACGCCGAGCGCGAACAGGCCGAGCAGCAGGAAGATCCACTCCCACGGCGCCACCAGCACGATCCCCTGCCCGACGCTCGGCGCGATCACCGGCACGGCGATGAAGACGATGAAGGCGAAGGACATGACGCGCGCCATGTGCCGGCCGGAATAGCAGTCGCGCACGATCGAGATCGCCAGCACCCGCGTCGCCGCCGAACCGATGCCCTGCACGACCCGGGCGACCACCATCTGGTCGAGCGAGGTCGCGAGAACCGCGAGCCCGCTTGCGGCGGCGTAGAGGATAAGGCCGAAGATCAGCACCGGCTTGCGGCCGAAACGGTCGGACAACGGGCCGTAGAACAGCTGTGCGGCGCCAAATCCGAGGAGATAGGAGGTGACGATCAGCTGGCGCTGGTTCTCGGAGACGACGTTCAGCGCGGCGCCGATTTCCGGCAGCGCAGGCAGCATGGAATCGATCGCCAGCGCGTTGACCGCCATCATCGCCGCGATCAGCGCGACGAACTCGCGAAATCCCATGCCGGCATGCGGCGAAACAGCCTGAGCCGGCTGGTTCTGGCGAAGGATAGCATCGGACATGGATCAGGCTTTCGGCATCAAGACGCGGCCACGACGGCGACGATGCAAGGCCTGCGCCTATAGCATCGGCCCGAAAATCGAAAACGATTTCCGGGCCGGCCGCTTAAATAATAAGGGAGGCGTTGCATTTACCCCGTCGGAGCCAGACAGCCCCCGGCGGCGCGATCAGATGTCGCGCAGCCGCAACCGCTTGTTGATGTAGAGCGCGACGAGCGTGCAGATCGCGCCGGACATCAGGTAGACGCCGACCGCTCCGAGGCCGAAGCGGCTGGAGAAGCCAAGCGCCACCAGCGGCGCAAATCCGGCGCCAATCAGCCAGGCAAGATCAGACGTCAGCGCCGAGCCGGTGTAGCGATTCTCGTTGGCGAAGCTCGAGGCGACGGCGCCCGCGGCCTGGCCATGCGACAAACCGAGCAAGGAAAAGCCGATGAGGATGAACGCGGTCTGGCCGGAAGCGCTGCCGCCGAGGAGGAAAGGCGTCACCAGGCTGAAGATGGCGATGCCAACCGCGCAGATCGCCAGCAGGAACCGACGCCCGATCCGGTCGGCGATGACGCCGGACAGAACGATGCCGATGAGGCAGAGCACGGCGCCGTAGAGCTGCACCAGCAGGAACTCTCCCGGCGAGCGATCGGAGAAGATGTCGATGTAGGAGATCGGGAAGATCGTCACGAGATGGAACAGCGCGAAGCTTGCCAGCGGCACGAAGGCGCCGATCAGCACCGCCCGCCCCTGCACCGTCAGCAGTTCCGAGACACTGACGGGCGCGAGATCCTGCGTCTGATAGGCCTGCGCGAACTCTTCGGTGGCGATCAGGCGAAGCCGGGCGAACAGCGCGACGACGTTGATGGTGAAGGCGACGAAGAAGGGATAGCGCCAGCCCCAGCCGAGGAAGTCCTCGGTCGACAGGTTGAGCAGGAAGAAGGCGAACAGGCCGCTCGCCACGATGAAGCCGATCGGCGCGCCAAGCTGCGGCATCATGGCATACCAGCCGCGGTGCTTCTCCGGGGCGTTCAGCGCCAGCAGCGAGGCGAGCCCATCCCAGGCACCGCCGAGCGCGAAGCCCTGGCCGAGGCGGAACAGGATGAGCGCCGCGATCGAGGCGTTGCCGAGCGTCTCATAGCCCGGCAGGAAGGCGATCGACGCCGTTGAGCCGCCGAGCAGGAAGAGCGCGATGGTCAGCTTGACGCCGCGGCCGTGCCGCCGGTCGATCGCCAGGAACACCACCGAACCGATCGGCCGCGCGATGAAGGCAAGGCCGAAGATCGCGAAGGCGTAGAGCGTCCCGGTGAGCTGATCGACGAAGGGAAACAGCAGCGCCGGGAACACCAGCACCGAGGCGATGCCGTAGACGAAGAAGTCGAAGGACTCCGAGGCGCGGCCGATGACCACGCCGAGGGCGATCTCGCCCGGTGATACGTGCGAGGACTCCGGCGAGACGGCTTGCGCGTCGCTCACGAGTTCCTTGCGAGGGGCCAGGGGCGCCGTGGACATATCATTCTCCTGCCGCCTTGCGGTGTGCCGCATATCCTGTGAACATGAAGCATGTTGGCGTACCGATAGGGTGCGGAGCCGGCGCTCGTCAAACGAGATTGGCGTCTGGCGCCATGGACAAAACGTCCAATCCCCTCCCTTCACCCTCTACCATAGATGATGCCCCATCGCATCAAGGCTGAGATGACCCCTTTGTCCGCAAGATATCTTCGCATCCTGGCGATGCTTCCCCTCATCGCCCTTCTGGGCGGCTGCAACATGGTGGTCATGAGCCCGTCCGGCGACGTGGCGATGCAGCAGAAGGATCTGATCATCGTCTCGACGATCCTGATGCTGCTGATCATCGTGCCGGTGCTCATCGCGACGGGCCTCTTCGCCTGGCGCTATCGCGCCTCGAACAAGGATGCGGTCTACGATCCCGACTGGCATCATTCGACCCGCCTCGAAGTGCTGATCTGGACCGCCCCGCTGATGATCATCATCGCGCTCGGCGCGGTGACCTGGATCAGCACCCATCTCCTCGACCCGTACCGGCCGCTCGACCGGATCGACGCCAACCGACCGGTCGGCGACATCAAGCCGATCACCGTTGAGGTCGTCGCGCTGCCGTGGAAGTGGATGTTCATCTACCCTGAGCTCGGCATCGCCACGGTCAACGAACTTGCAGCGCCCGTCGACGTGCCCATCAACTTCAAGATCACCTCGTCGGCAATCATGAACTCCTTCTACATCCCGGCGCTGGCGGGCCAGATCTATGCCATGGCCGGCATGGAGACGAAGATGCACGCGGTGATCAACAAGGCCGGCGTCTACACCGGTATCTCGGCCAACTACTCCGGCGCGGGCTTCTCGGGCATGAACTTCAAGTTCCACGGCCTCGCCCAGGCGGACTTCGACAGCTGGGTCGAGAAGGTGAAGACGCAAGGCACCGCGCTCAACCGCAACGCCTACTTGGTCCTAGAAAAACCGAGCGAGAAGGTTCCGCCGCGCTACTTCGCCACCGTCGAGCAGGATCTCTACCAGGCGATCCTCAACATGTGTGCCACCCCCGGCAAGATGTGCATGGACGAGATGATGAGGATCGACGCCCAGGGTGGCGGCGGCGAGGACAGCACCGCGGTGCGCGAGCGGCTGATGCAAGGCACCCACGATTTCGACAGCTTCGGCCACAGTTTTTCGCAAGGTGAGGAGGCGATCGGCGCCACCTTCCCGGCGACGAACCGCTCGTCGAAATCGAGCGAGCAGCCCGAAGGCATGCAGGACCGTCCGAACGCCACCCCGCCGGCAGGCGAACCGGGTGCCGAGGCCCCGACCGGCCAGGACCAGTCGATGCCTGGAATGGACATGCCGCAGACGGGAGTGGGCCAGAACCCTGCCCCGAGCCAGTTGGATCAGTAAGGCCGTCAGGCACTTCGCGCCGGACCCACAGACCAGAACGAGCAGCATCCGATGTTCAACGATATGAATCTTCAGCAATTGATCTTCGGGCGGCTGACGCTCGAGGCGATCCCCTATCACGAGCCGATCCTCGTCGCGACGTTCGCGGCGGTGGCACTGGGCGGCATCGCGATCGTCGCGGCGCTGACCTATTTCCGGCTATGGGGCTATCTCTGGACAGAGTGGTTCACCTCCGTCGATCACAAGAAGATCGGCATAATGTACATCATTCTGTCGATCGTGATGCTGCTGCGCGGCTTCTCCGACGCGATCATGATGCGCGCCCAGCAGGCCATGGCCTTCGGCGATGCGCAAGGCTTCCTGCCGCCGCACCACTACGACCAAGTGTTCACAGCGCACGGCGTGATCATGATCTTCTTCTTCGCCATGCCGCTGGTCACCGGCATCATGAACTTCGTCGTGCCGCTGCAGATTGGCGCGCGCGACGTCGCCTTCCCCTTCCTCAACAATTTCAGCTTCTGGATGACGGTCGGTGGCGCCGTCACCATCATGCTGTCGCTGTTCGTCGGCGAGTTCGCGCGCACCGGCTGGCTCGCCTATCCGCCGCTGTCGGGGGCGACCTTCAGTCCGGGCGTCGGCGTCGACTATTACATCTGGGGCCTGCAGATCGCCGGCGTCGGCACGCTGCTATCCGGCATCAATCTCCTCGTCACCATCGTGAAGATGCGCGCGCCCGGCATGACCATGATGCGGATGCCGATCTTCACTTGGACCTCGCTCTGCACCAACGTGCTGATCGTCGCCGCCTTCCCGGTGCTGACGGCGGTGCTCGCCCTCCTGTCGCTTGATCGCTACGTCGGCACGAACTTCTTTTCGAACGACCTCGGCGGCAACCCGATGATGTACGTCAACCTCATCTGGATCTGGGGCCACCCGGAGGTCTACATCCTCATCCTGCCGGCCTTCGGCATCTTCTCCGAGATCGTCGCGACCTTCTCGCGCAAGCGCCTGTTCGGCTATGCCTCGATGGTCTACGCGACCGTCGTCATCACCATCCTGTCCTACCTCGTCTGGCTGCACCACTTCTTCACGATGGGCTCGGGCGCCAGCGTCAACTCGTTCTTCGGCATCACCACGATGATCATCTCGATCCCGACGGGTGCGAAGATCTTCAACTGGCTGTTCACGATGTATCGGGGCCGCATCCGCTTCGAGGTGCCGATGCTGTGGACGCTCGGCTTCATGGTGACCTTCGTCATCGGCGGCATGACCGGCGTGCTGCTCGCCGTGCCGCCGGCCGACTTCGTCCTCCACAACTCGCTGTTCCTCATCGCCCACTTCCACAACGTCATCATCGGCGGCGTGGTGTTCGGCCTGATGGCGGGCATCAACTACTGGTACCCGAAGGCCTTCGGGTACAAGCTCGACGCGTTCTGGGGCAAGATGAGCTTCTGGTTCTGGCTAACAGGCTTCTACTTCGCCTTCATGCCGCTCTACGTCCTCGGCCTGATGGGCGTGACCCGCCGCCTCAGCCACTTCGAGGACCCGTCGCTGCAGATCTGGTTCATCATCGCGGCCTTCGGTGCGGTGCTGATCGCGCTCGGCATCGGCTCCTTCCTGATCCAGCTGGTCGTCAGCTACCGTAACCGCGTGGCGCTGGCCGACCTCACCGGCGACCCCTGGGGTGGGCGGACGTTGGAATGGTCGACCGCCTCCCCGCCGCCGTCCTACAACTTCGCCTTTACGCCCGTGGTGCACGACCATGACGCGTGGTGGGACATGAAGCAGCGCGGCTATGTCCGTCCGCTAAAGGGGTTCCGCTCGATCCACATGCCGAGCGGCACCGGCGCTGGCGTCATCATTGCCGGCCTGTCCACCGCCCTCGGCTTCGGCATGATCTGGTACATCTGGTGGCTGGCGGCGCTGTCCTTCCTCGGCATCATCGCTGTCGCGATCATCCACAGCTTCAACTACAAGCGCGACTTCTACATCCCCACCGACGACGTGGTGCGCAGTGAAGACGAGCGCAGCCGCCTTCTGGCACAGGGGGTCTGAGACCATGGTTTCGACGACTGCAATGATCCCGGGCGCCATGACGGTCGAGCCCGGCGAAGACATCAACCGCTTCTACGTCGAGGGTGAGGAGCCCCACGTCGAGAACGGCACGCTGCTCGGCTTCTGGATCTACCTGATGAGCGATTGCCTCATCTTTGCGGTCCTGTTCGCCTGCTACGGCGTCTACGGCCGCAGCTACGCGGCCGGCCCCTCGGGGGCGGACCTGTTTGACCTGCCGCTGGTGGCGGTCAACACGGCCATGCTGCTGTTCTCCTCGATCACCTACGGCATGGCGATGCTGGCGATGGAGAAGGGTCGGCAGAAGGCGACGCTCGCCTGGCTGGCGCTGACCGGCGTCCTCGGCCTCGTCTTCCTCGCGCTCGAGCTCTACGAGTTCGCCCACCTCATCCACATTGGCGCCGGCCCGCAGCGCAGCGCCTTCCTGTCGTCGTTCTTCACCCTCGTCGGCACGCATGGACTGCACGTTACTTTCGGCATCGTCTGGCTGGTGGTGCTGATGACCCAGGTCGCCCGCCACGGTCTCATCGAGGCCAACCGCCGCCGTCTGCTGTGCCTGTCTATGTTCTGGCACTTCCTCGACGTGATCTGGATCGGCGTCTTCTCCTTTGTCTACCTGATGGGTGTCCTGCCATGAGCGAGAACAACCTGGTTCACGCCGCCCCGAACGCCACTGACCACGGGCACGAGGGCAAGCACGGTACCCGCCAGAGCTACCTCATCGGCTTCGGCCTGTCGGTGGTGCTCACGGCGATCCCGTTTTGGCTGGTGATGGCCGACATCATCACCAGTTCGCGGGTGGCAGGCATTGCGGTCATGGTGCTGGCGGCGATCCAGATCGTCGTCCACATGGTCTACTTCCTGCACATGAACACCAAGTCCGAGCAGGGCTGGAACATGCTCGCGCTGATCTTCACCGTGGTGATCGTCGTTATCACCCTCGCCGGTTCGCTCTGGGTGATGTTCCACCTCAACAACAACATGATGCCGATGTCGCAGCATGAAATGAAGAACATGCCGTGACGACAGGAGGCCGGCCAGACGTCCACGATACCAGCCCTCGTCGAGCGGGCCGTATCGCGGTCGCGCTTGCCGGCCTCCTCGTCTTCGTCACGCTGATCGCCCTCGGCGTCTGGCAGGTCCAGCGCCTCGGCTGGAAGCTCGACCTGATCGCCCGGGTCGACGCCCTTGTCCATGCCGAACCCGCGCCGCCCCCCGCCCCGGGTGTCTGGCCGGCCATCGCCGATGAAGAATACCGGCGCCTCCGCCTCGACGGCACTTTCCGCAACGACCGCGAGGCGCTGGTCCAGGCGGTCACCGCGCTCGGCCCCGGCTTCTGGGTGGTTACGCCGCTGCAGCGCGCGGACGGCGAGACGATCCTCGTCAACCGCGGCTTCGTGCCGCCGGAGCGCCGCGATCCCGCCACGCGCACTGCCGGCCAGATCGAGGGGCCGACGACGGTCACCGGCCTTCTGCGCCTCTCCGAGCCAGGCGGCGGCTTTCTGCGCGCGAACGACCCGATGGCCGGGCGCTGGTACTCCCGCGACGTCGCCGCCATCGCCGCCGCGCGCGGATTGACGGCCACGGCGCCCTACTTCGTCGATGCGGATGCGGCGCCCAATCCTGGCGGCTGGCCGGTCGGAGGCCTCACCGTGATCGCCTTCAGCAACCATCATCTCGTCTATGCCGTCACCTGGTTCACGCTCGCGGCGATGCTCGCAGCCGTCGGCGTCTGGGCATGGCGCACGCGGCGCCGCCCCGCGCCATCGCCGGTGGAGGGAGATGGGCCCCCGGCACCGAGGTCCCTCGCGCCGTGAGCCGCCTTTTCCCAGAAACCACTGCTACGACCGAGCGGACGCTCTTCGGCGATGCCTTCCGGCCGCAGTGGACCGGCGAGGATCCGCTGCCGAACGACGACCTCACCGGCCGCAAGAATTTTCTGCTGCTGATCCAGTTGCGCTGGCTCGCGGTCGCCGGCCAGGTGTTCAGCATGATGGTCGTCGCCATCGCGCTCGAGATCCCGCTGCCGCTCGGGCCGATGGGGCTCGTGATCGGGCTGCTGGTCGCCCTGAACTTCGCCAGCCATCTCCGGCTGCGGCGGCAGAGCAGCGTCAGCAATGGCGAGCTCTTCGGGGCCTTGCTGTTCGACCTCGCGGCGCTGACGGCGCAGCTGGCCCTCAGCGGCGGAGCGGCCAATCCCTTCGTCTTCCTCTACCTCCTCCAGGTCACGCTCGGCGCGGTGCTCCTCGAGGCCTGGTCGACCGTGGTGCTGGTCGCCCTGTCGATCCTATGCTTTGCCGGCCTGACGCTGTTCTACGTGCCGCTGGAGTTCGGGGCGCATCCGGGCCTCGGCGTCGAGAGCCTGCAGATCACCGGCATGCTGATCTGCTTTGCCATCAACGCCGCGCTGCTCGCGGTCTTCGTCACCCGGATCAACCGCAATCTCAGCGAGCGCGAGGCCCGGCTTGCCGGCATGCGCCAGCGCGCCGCGGAGGAGGACCACATCGTCCGGATGGGACTGCTCGCGTCCGGCGCCGCGCATGAACTCGGCACGCCGCTGGCAACGCTCTCCATCATCCTCGGCGACTGGCGCCGCATGCCGGCGCTCGGCGACGATCCCGAGCTTTCCGAGGAAATCGCGGCCATGCAGGCCGAGGTGCAGCGCTGCAAGACCATCGTCACCAGCATCCTGCTCTCGGCCGGCGAGACGCGCGGCGAATCGGCGGGGGCGACGACGCTTCTCGACTTCCTCGACGGTCTCGTCGACGACTGGCGGGCGACCAAGCCGCTCGCCCGCGTCGCCTATGAGAACGGCATCGACGACGACATCGCCATCGTCGCGGAATCGACGCTGCGCCAGGGTCTGTTCAATATCCTCGACAACGCCTTCGAGGCCGGCAAAGGATGGCTGCGCCTGACGGCCTCGCTGCAGGACGACACGCTGCTTCTCGCCGTCGAGGACGACGGGCCAGGCTTTCCAGCCGAGATGCTGGCGACGGTCGGAAAACCCTACCAGTCGAGCAAGGGCCGGCTCGGCGGCGGGCTCGGCCTGTTCCTGCTGGTCAATGTCGTGCGCAAGCTCGGCGGCAGCGTCGACGCGCGCAACCGGCCGGAGGGCGGCGCCATCGTCTCCCTGGCGCTACCCCTGGAGGCCTTGGCGATCGATGGACGATAACACGACGGAAAAGCTGCTGGTCGTCGTCGACGACGACGAGGCCTTCGCCAAGACGCTGAAGCGCTCTTTCGAGCGGCGTGGCTATACGGTTCGCGTCGCGCCTGATCTTGCCGCCTTGCGCGCGGTGCTGGAGGAAGCGACCCCCGGCTATGCGGTGGTAGACCTGAAGCTCGCCGGCGCCTCCGGCCTTGCCTGCGTCGAGGCGTTGCACGAGCACGATCCGGACATGCTGATCGTCGTCCTCACCGGCTTCGCCAGCATCGCGACCGCGGTCGAGGCGATCAAGCTCGGCGCCTGCCACTACCTTGCCAAGCCGTCGAACACCGACGACATCGAGGCCGCCTTCGGGCGTGGCGCGGGCGATACCGCCGTGCCGCTGACCGGCCGGCCGACGTCGATCAAGACGCTCGAATGGGAGCGGATCCACGAGGTGCTGGCCGAGACCGACTTCAACATCTCCGAGACCGCCCGCCGCCTCGGAATGCACCGCCGAACGCTCGCGCGGAAACTGGAGAAGCGCCAGGTCAACTGAGGGGTGCAGCGTCGCACCCGCGATCGATTCCGGTGATTGTTCCTCCAGGCGTCAGCCACTCCCGCTGCGGAGATATTCCGTAAGGAGACCTTAGCTGTGAGAATTCCGTCTCTGAATCCGTGCGAGTCGAACCCGGAGACCCAACTTCAAAACGACATGTAGCTAGCTATAATTCGAAATTGCTTCGAGACGTCATGATGTTAGCCATTCATTTCAGCTATATTCCACTGTCACATTAGCTTCATCGCCCGCCTGTAGAGGAAAGCCGAACCGCAGCCGCAGAGCCAGAACGGCTGCGCATCCGGTTCGTCGTTGAAACTCCTCAAGGAGCACACCCGTGACCTCTCGCACGATCGCCAGCCTCGCGCTCAGCGCCTCCTTCGCCTTCGCGCTGCCGGCGATGGCCCAGAACGCCGATCCGATCCAGATCGCCGGCTCCTCGACCGTTCTCCCCTACGCCCAGATCGTGGCCGAGAACTTCGGCGAGACCTTCCCCGACTTCGGCACCCCTGTCGTCGAGTCCGGCGGTTCGGGCGCTGGCCTGAAGCAGTTCTGCTCGGGCGTCGGCCCGGACACCATCGACATCGCCAACTCCTCGCGTCCGATCAAGGACTCCGAGAAGGAGACCTGCGTCAAGAACGGCGTGACCGACATCCAGGAGGTCAAGTTCGGCTATGACGGAATCGTCTTCGCGACCGATGCGGCCGGCCCGGACTTCAAGCTGACCCCGGACATGGTCTTCAAGGCGCTGGCCGCCAAGACCGTCGTCGACGGCAAGGTCGTCGAGAACCCCGCCAAGACCTGGGCCGACGTCGACGCCTCGCTCCCTGCCTGGAAGATCGAAGCCTACATCCCCGGCGAGAAGCACGGCACGCGCGAAGTCTTCGAAGAGAAGCTGCTCGCCGCCGGCTGCAAGTCGACCGGTGCCGCCGAGGCCTACAAGGCTGCCGGCATGGACGAGAAGGCCGTTGGCGAACAGTGCCACGCGATCCGCAAGGACAGCGCCGCCATCGACATCGACGGTGACTACAGCGAGACCCTCGCCCGCATCGCCGCCAACAAGCAGGGCGTCGGCGTCTTCGGCCTCGCCTTCTACGAACAGAACCAGGACAAGCTGAAGGTCGCGACCGTCAACGACATCGTGCCTTCCGTCGAGACCATCTCGACCGGCAAGTACCCCGTGTCGCGCCCGCTCTTCTTCTACGTCAAGAAGGCGCACATCGGCGTCGTCCCCGGCCTGAAGGAATATGCCGACTTCTTCCTCTCCGAGCAGATGATCGGCGGCGAAGGCCCGCTGGCGCAGTACGGCCTCGTGCCGGCGCCGGATGCCGAACGCGAGTCGTACCGCACCGACTTCGATGCCGGGAAGACCATGTAATCAGTGACCGCGGGTACCCGGCCTTGCCGGGTGCCCGCACCTTCTACTGCCGCCGCTTCAGGGCGATCGCCCCGCCTGAACCTTGCGAAGATAGGGATATTCGGTGTCAATTTTTGCGATTGTCGTAATCGTCTTCCTGATCGGGGCGATCGGCGCTTTTCTGGCGCAGAAGAAGAGCCGCGGGCTCCAGATCGAGCCCGGCCAGAAGATGCACTCGCGGCCGACCATGGCTCGTTCGTGTTCTGCTGGGCGGTCGTGCCGGCGCTGATCGCGCTGTTGATCTGCCTGATCGCCGCCCCCGTCGCGATCAACCGTAATCTTTCCGCGCACATGCCGACCGCCACCGCCGACGGCAGCGCGCCCGCCAACGTGAACCTCGCCTACGAGATGATCGGCGCCATCGGCAACGGACTGCGCCTGCTGCCGTCCGACGAGCAGGCCGCCGCCTCGAGCCTGCCGGTGTCCGAGCTGCGCCCGCTGCTGCAGCGCCGCGGCATCGCCGTCGCGTCCTCGACCGAGGACTACATGGTCGCCCTCGCGGTCGAGAAGAACAAGCTGGAGGACTACTCCCGGCTGGCGACGACTATCCTCGTCCTGGCGCTGGCGCTGGCCGGTGCCGCCTACGGTCTGTCCAAGATCGCGGTCCGCCTGCGCGCCCGCAACCAGGTCGAGACCGTCGTCCGCTCGATCCTCATCCTCTGCTCGTCGATCGCCATCCTGACCACGGTCGGCATCATCGTCTCGATGTTCTCCGAGGCCGCCGACTTCTTCTCCCGCGTCAGCCCGCAGAGCTTCTTCTTCGGCACCACATGGGATCCGCGCTTTGCTGGCGGCAGCGGCCAGGAAGGCCAGTTCGGCCTGATCCCGCTGTTTGCCGGCACGCTCTACATCGCCTTCGTCGCCATGCTCTTCGCGGTGCCGATCGGCCTGTTCGCCGCGATCTACATGGCCGAATATGCCAGCTCCGGCGTCCGCTCGGTGGTCAAGCCGCTGCTCGAAGTGCTCGCCGGCATCCCGACCATCGTCTACGGCTTCTTCGCCCTCGTCACCGTCGGACCTTTCCTGCGCGACATGTCGAGCCAGTTGCACGGTCTCGTCACCGGCGACTACACCAGCTTCATCCAGGCACAGAGCATCCTCACCGCGGGCCTGGTGATGGGCATCATGCTGATCCCCTTCGTGTCCTCGCTGTCGGACGACATCATCACCGCCGTCCCCGGATCCTTGCGGGACGGCTCGCTCGGTCTTGGCGCGACGCGCTCGGAGACGGTAAAGCGCGTCATCCTGCCGGCCGCGCTGCCCGGCATCGTCAGCGCGCTGCTGCTCACCGCCTCCCGCGCCATCGGTGAGACGATGATCGTGGTGCTGGCCGCGGGCGTCGCCGCCAACCTCACCATCAACCCGTTCGAGGCGATGACCACGGTCACCGTCAAGATCGTCAACCAGCTGACCGGCGATCTCGTCTTCAACTCGCCGCAGACGCTGGTGGCCTTCGCGCTCGGCCTCACCCTCTTCGCGGTGACGCTCTGCCTCAACATCTTTGCCCTCTACATCGTCCGCAAGTACCGGGAGCAGTACGAATGACCGACGCGACCGTCGACGGCGCCCGCGCGCCGAGCCATGCCGCCCCCCGTCGCGACATCGGGATCAAGAAGCGCTACGCCGCCGAGCGCCGCTTCAAGATCTACGGCATCATCGCCATCCTGATCGGTCTCGCCTTCCTGGTGCTGCTGCTCTGGAGCGTCGTGTCGAAGGGCTATACCGCCTTCTTCCAGACCGAGATCCGGCTGCCCATCACCTTCGAGCAGTCTATCGTCGACCCGAAGAACACGGGCGGCAAGGACGAGAAGGCGCTGATGATGGCCAACTATCCGCGGCTGGCGCAGAACGCCATCGTCGCGGCGCTGAAGATCGACCCGAACGACAAGGCCGCCGTGAAGCAGGCTTCCGCCCTCGTCTCGCAGGGCGTGCGCGTCCAGCTGCGCAACGAGGTGATGAACGACCTGACGATCATCGGCCAGACCCGCGATCTCTGGGTGTTCGCGGACTCGAAGGTCGACAGCTCGGTCAAGGGCCAGTTCGACAACACCGTCGAGGAAAGCCGCCGGCCGATCAACGACCGCCAGCTCGGCTGGATCAATCAGCTGCAGGAAGCCGGCCAGCTGGAGCAGCGCTTCAACTGGGGCCTGTTCACCTTCGGCGGCTCGAGCCGCGCGGAGACCTCGGGCGTCGGCGTCGCGCTGATCGGCTCGGCCTACATGATGCTGATCGTCCTCGCCTTGGCGCTGCCGATCGGCGTCGCCGCCTCGATCTACCTCGAGGAGTTCGCGCCGAAGAACAAGCTGACCGACCTCATCGAGGTCAACATCAACAACCTCGCGGCGGTCCCCTCGATCGTCTACGGCCTGCTCGGCCTTGCGGTGTTCATCAACTACTTCGGCATGCCCCGCTCCGCCGCGCTGGTCGGCGGCCTGGTGCTCAGCCTGATGACGCTGCCGACGATCATCATCGCCACCCGTGCCGCCCTCAAGGCGGTGCCGCCGTCGATCCGTGCCGCCGCCCTCGGCCTCGGCGCGTCCAAGATGCAGATGGTGTTCCAGCACGTGCTGCCGCTGGCCGCTCCCGGCATCCTCACCGGCACGATCATCGGCCTGGCGCACGCGCTCGGCGAGACCGCGCCGCTGCTGCTCATCGGCATGGTCGCCTTCGTCGCGGACGTGCCGTCCTCGCCGATGGCCGCCTCGACCGCCTTGCCCGTGCAAATCTACATGTGGGCGAACGAGGCGGAACGTGCTTTCGTGGAACGCACGTCCGGCGCCATCATGATCCTGCTTCTCTTCCTGGCTGCGATGAACCTTGCAGCCGTCATCCTTCGGCGGCGCTTCGAGCGTCGCTGGTAGAACGGTGGACAGAAATGATGGAAAATATTCAAGCGACACTCAATAAAGGTCCCGCCGTGCATTCAAACCGTCCGATCAAGATGAAGGGCGAGAACGTCACCGTCCATTACGGTGCCAAGCAGGCGCTGCATGGCGTCAGCCTCGACGTCCAGGACCGCCAGGTCACCGCGCTGATCGGCCCGTCGGGCTGCGGCAAGTCGACCTTCCTGCGCTGCCTCAACCGGATGAACGACACGATCGACCACTGCAAGGTCGGCGGCCTCATCACCCTCGACGGCGAGGACGTCTACAACCCCGCCATCGACGTGGTGGAACTCCGGGCCCGCGTCGGCATGGTGTTCCAGAAGCCGAACCCGTTCCCGAAGTCGATCTTCGAGAACGTCTCCTACGGCCCGCGCATCCACGGCCTCGCCAAGTCGAAGACCGACCTGGAAGAGATCGTCGTCACCAGCCTGCGCCGCGCCGGCCTCTACGAAGAGGTCAAGGACCGGCTCGACGAGGCCGGCACCGGGCTTTCCGGCGGCCAGCAGCAGCGCCTCTGCATCGCCCGGGCGATCGCCGTGTCGCCCGAGGTCATCCTGATGGACGAGCCTTGCTCGGCTCTCGATCCGATCGCCACCGCCAAGGTGGAGGAGCTGATCGACGAGCTAAAGCAGAACTACACGATCGTCATCGTCACGCACTCGATGCAGCAGGCCGCGCGCGTCTCGCAGATGACCGCGATGTTCCACCTCGGCAACATCGCCGAGGTCGGCCCGACCGAGAAGATGTTCCAGAACCCCGACGACAAGCGCACCCAAGACTACATCACCGGCCGCTTCGGCTGAACCGGCGCGCGCCCGCCCGGCAGCGCGACGTCCCAATGAAACCGCGGGGTTTCGTCGCGACCTTCGGGTGCCGCGACGGCCGCTGCGCCACTTGAGAACAGGGAGACGAACCATGGACGAGCACATCGTCACGTCCTACGACGAGGAACTGAAGTTCATCGTCCGGCGGATTTCCGAGATGGGTGGCCAGGCCGAGCGCATGGTCGAGCGGTCGGTCGCCGCGCTGATCAACAGCGACTGGGGCCTTGCCCAGTCGGTCGTCGCGGATGACCTGCTGCTCGACGCCGCCCAGCGCGAGCTCGACGAGCGCGCCATCATGACCATCGCCAAGCGCCAGCCGATGGCGCAGGACCTGCGCGAGATCGTCGGCGCTATCCGCATCTCCAGCGATCTCGAGCGCATCGGCGACCTCGGCAAGAACATCGCCAAGCGCGTCATCGCCGTGCACGAGCACCAGCAGCCGATCAAGCTGGTGCGTGGCATCGAGCATCTGTCGGAGCTGGCGATCGAGCAGCTGAAGGAAGTGCTCGACGCCTATGCCAGCCGCGACCACGTCCGCGCCCAGGCGATCCGCGAGGCCGACGAGGAAATCGACGCGATGTACACGTCGATCTTCCGCGAGCTGCTGACCTACATGATGGAGGATCCGCGCAACATCACCGCCTGCACGCATCTTCTCTTCAGCGCCAAGAACATCGAGCGCATCGGCGACCACGCGACCAACATTGCCGAGACCATCTACTACATTAAGACCGGTGCGCAGATGGAATCCGAGCGGCCGAAGGGTGACACCACTCCATCGATGACCATCGGGGTCGGCAATGGCGTCAAGGATGGCGTCAAGGATGCCACGCCGCCGGCCGGAAACATCTAGGGACAAGCCGATGAACGCGCGCATCGTCGTCGTCGAGGACGAGGAAGCCCTCGGCGTCCTCCTCCGCTACAATCTCGAAGCAGAGGGCTACACCGTCGAAGTCATCGACAATGGCGACGAGGCCGATCTCCGGCTGAAGGAGCAGACGCCCGACCTCATCATCCTCGACTGGATGCTGCCCGGCATTTCCGGCGTCGAGATCTGCCGCCGGGTGCGCGGCCGGCCGGCGACCGAGCGCCTGCCGATCCTGATGCTCACCGCCCGCGGCGAGGAGAAGCAGCGGATCCAAGGGCTGACGACGGGCGCCGACGACTATCTCGTCAAGCCGTTCTCGATGGCCGAGCTGATGGCAAGGGTGCGCAGCCTGCTCTGGCGGTCCAACCCGCAGAAGCTCTCCGACCACCTCACCGCCGGCGACATCAAGCTCGACCGCGCCAACCACCGCGCCTACCGCAACGGCCGCGAGCTGAAGCTCGGCCCGACCGAGTTCAAGCTGCTGCAGTTCTTCATGATCTCGCCCGGCCGGGTGTTTTCGCGCGAGCAGCTGCTCGACGGCGTCTGGGGCCGCGACATCTACGTCGACGAACGCACCGTCGACGTCCACATCGGCCGCCTGCGCAAGGCCATCAACCGCGGCCGCCAGCGCGACCCCGTCCGCACCGTCCGCGGCGCCGGCTACTCGTTCGACGAACACTTCGCCGCCGTTGTTCCGACCCTGCAGCGCAGCACCGACGACGACGGCAAGATGGCGCTGGCCGAGCGTCAGGCAAGCGAGGGCTAAACCCGTCAAGGCGCGGCGCCGCGAAGGTATATGACGGTCGCCCATCGAGCTCTGTCAGGGCTGGGGTGCGAAGGCAGCTTGGGGTGGAAAGCCATCGGTCGGCTTTTGGGAAAAGTCCGCCAAAAGCCGACATTCCTGCTGTTCGAGGAGGCTCAGCCAGCGATTGGGTTACGGGGACTGCTACAGGCACAAGTAGATCAGAATGCAGGCGGTCACGAACGCCGCCCACAGCATCCACCGCGTGGTTGTCGTCATTAATCCCCCCTCCCCGCAGGTCGTCATCACGCATCCGGAAAGTATGCCCCGATCTCTACGGGACATCCAAGGCGGCGCGCCAACTCGTGGCCGAGCCCGGTCATTCCGTCCGGATCGGATGCCTGCGCGAGGAATATGCTCTGCGTGTCCCGGCCCGCCGCCTGCGTACGGCAACGGGCGAGAAGCGACGATCCGCCTCCACCCTTGGCAGGGGTCAGCCGCAGGACCTCGAGGCCAAGGACGCTTGCGCGGGGCACTACGAAGAGCTGGTTGGAGACGACGATCAGCGCTGCGTCGCCAAGCGACAGGCCGAGTGAACCCTGCCACGTAGAGGCAAACGCCTCCGGATCACGCGCGTATTCGAGTTCCGTGTCGTAGGGCGCCGAGGTGCCGGCCCTCGCCATGCGGGCGGTGCCGACGGATCCATTGAATCGTATCGGCTGGAGGCCCGCGACCCAGTCCCGTTCGCGTTCGCTTAACGGCAGGCGGAAGCCCGTGGTGACGTTGATGTGGCAGGCGAACCGCAAGCGCGGTTCGCGATCCTCGGCGTCGTTCTGGAGACCGCGCGACTGCCATTCGAGGGGCCAGGCGATCAGTCCGACTTCCGCGACGCCAAACTGCCACGTCGCGACGAGCGTGTTCCACTGCTTTCCGATCCGCGCAGATCCGAGCTGCCTCTCCAGATGGGCGGCCGTGCGGCGAAGGTTGGCATGCGCATCGTCCTCGAACCAGATGAGGGTCGAGAAGCGGGCGATCGGAAACTGAGGCGGGATGCCCGGGTCCGAACGGGCTATCCATGGCGCCATGGCGCCCGGCAAGGCGATCGCCTCGTCCAACACGATCACGTCCGATCGGTAAAATGGGTCCGGGCGCGTGCCCAGCCGCCGTTCGACGTCCCGGCGCAGTTCGTGCCGCGGCAGCCGCATCTCGTCGATCAACCGATGGATTGGGTTTCCGCCATCGGCCAGGCTGTCCAATGTCGTCGGCCGAGGTCCCTCGGCGGCGGGAAGCTCGGCCTCGACGCGGCGCCACAGACTCTTCAAGAAGCGCACGGTTCCAAGTCTCCCTCAGGCAATTTCAGCCGGCGACGATCTCGAGATGGCGTCGGTGCACCCAGCCCGAGCGGCAGGGGCCGCGATAGGGTCTGCGCTCGACCTGCGGTGAGCCCATGCCGCAATTCTCATTGGATCCGTAATTCTCATTGGATCCCTCCGGGGCATAGACGACACCGAGCCAGTCGCCGCGTTCGTCGCAGACCGTCACGAGGCGCTTTGGTCCCAGACGGTCCAGCTCGGCGTTCTCTGAACCCGGCCCGGAGCGCACGGCCAGGAAGTTGTCGCCGGCCGGATCGAGGCCAACGACTTGACCGAGGCTGGCGCAGGCATCGAGGTCGCTCTCCCCGCCGACGAGAACCGGGGTCGCGCTCTGTCCCCAAGCTGACTGGGAGGACAGGAGACCGACGAGCACCACAAGGGATGTCTTGGAAAGGCAGGTTCCGGTCACTGCAGGGCCTCGTCGCTCGGGGTGAAACGTAACAGCGCCCGAAGGCGCCAGATGCGATCTGTCCACCAGCGTTCGAGGCGACCTGTCGCCGCGTCGAGGGGGAGGTCCAGGACCATCGGCTTGACCACGTGGGAGGGACGCCATTCAACCTCGAAGCCAGGTGCGGCGCCGCCATAGAGCTGTAGCATGGTTAGGCTGGAAACGCCGCGGATCCCACCCTCCATGTCCCTCAGAACGATCCAGCCGGGCGCATCGCTTCCGCCGCCCGGCATGGCGAAGAACATCGGACGGCCGCAGACGGTGAGGCTCCAGCGTCCGTCGGGACTGCGCTCCGTCAGGTAAGGGCTGTCGCAGCGCAGCCGGCCCTCGGGCAGGAGGGCAAGGAAGACCAATGCCGCCACCGGCAACATCCGCGGTATCCACCATCGCCGCTGCCGCCGTCGATCGCTGGCGGTGCTCATGGTGCAGCCGCGATGCTCGCCGCAACCTCGTCACTGCGCAGCCACCCGGTTGTCGGCGGACCGTCGGTGCCCACGAAGGCGACGCGGACCCAGCCGTCACGCTGCTCGAGGACGGCGAAGGCATCGAGCTCGACGAGATAGGGTCGCGTCCGTTTCGGGTCGTCCTGCGGCCCCGGCCGCAGGACCGCCTTCTGCGCGGTGACAAGGCCTGCACCGATCCATTCGGGGCGCCTGTCTTCGGCACCGAGCGGATAAGGCTCGGCCGTCATGTCGCCCGAGGTCATCAGGCAGCCGCCATGGTTTTCGGTCAGCTTGAGGCTCGGGACGGCACCGAGGTCGAGGACGCCGGAGATGCGTTCGGCTTCGTTCGGGAACCAAGTCTCGACCTCCGCCCGTTCGTTGTTCAGTTTGCCCTTGAGAAGGAACAGGCAACTGAACTGCGGGGCGGCTTCATCCCCGTTGCCGACGCGGCCCTCCGAGAAAACGCCATACACTTCGCCCGCACGAACGGCGAGAAGCAGCGGACCGTAACGGCCCGAAGATGGCTCGGCCAACGCTGCTTCGGCATACAGGATGGCGGCCAGCGCGAACGCCCCCCGCATCGCAATTGCTCGCCAACCCATCTCCGGCTCCTGGTAATCACAAGCGGCGCGACTGTTGCAAAAGGCAGCCGGCGAACGTGGAAGTGGGAAGTGGGCTACCACGAGAAGACGCTCCCGGCGAGCTCCCGTGCATGCTGTGTGCTGGGGGTGCTCACAGCTTAAAGGAGAGCCCGCCTGTGAAAGCCAACGTCGCAGCTGGCCGGCCCGTTCGGTGCCGAGCTGAAGACCAGGCTGCGTGCTGTCCTTTCGCTTCAAGACAGCCTCGATGGATCTGCGTCCGCTCAAGACATCAAGATCAGTTCGCTCTACGGCGAGCTCGGAGTTCAAGAAGCGAGCCAAGGTGAATTACGGATCGCCGGCTTACGGCTGCGAGATTGGACAGGCGGACGTTCGACCTCGAACCGCAACGCCTCGATGTTGCGGACGCGAGCACTTGCTATCGCAGGAACCGTCGACCCAAGGCGAAGCCGCAGGCGGCCACGACACACAGGGCAAGCGTGTACCAGGTAGCAACGAACAGGGGGCTGTCGTCGGGGCAATGGGTTGCATAGAGCACCGCCGCGATGGCGCCGGAGGCGAGACCGGCCACCGCACCCGAAAGGCCCGGCCGCTCCGGCATTCCCTGCCGAAGGGCTGCGATCAGGCAGACCAGAGGACCTGCCGCGATCAGCGGAATAAACAGGAGGCAGTAGCGAGCCTTCGTTCCGACGAGGCGGGCCGCCCATTCGGTCGGGGGCGAGACGGCAAGCTCCCATCCGACACCCGCGGCAACGATCGCCGCCACGCCGGCCAACAGCCACGGCCATGGGCCAGCGGGAGCCGCGGGCCGTCCGACCCGGTCGAGGAACCCGACGGCGACCACGGCGAGCGGCACGGTCACGGCGAACTTGAAAAGGAAGCGCGCCGTGCCGACGGCGGCGTCGAGATCCGGACGAACGCGCAGCATGGAGAGAAAGACGACTGCCGCCAGCACGAAGCTGAGGCTTGCCGCCTTGAGGACGGTCGCACCGAAACGGCTATGCACCGCCACGTCGCTTGCAAGAAGTTCGATGAGCCGATCCGTTCTCATGCTCGGCCGAAGGTCCTTTTCCCCGTCGATGCTCATGTCATGCTCCCGCGGTAGGCCGCCGCCAAGCTCTTGAGCGCCCTATGCAGCGCAACGCGCACCGCGCCTTCAGTCATCGACAGGCATGCGGCCGTGTCGCGCACGCTGGTTCCATCGAGCGATATCGCCTGCACGATGTGGCGCTGGGCGGGTTTCAGGTTGCCGAGCATTCGCGCGACGTCGTGCTCGTCGGTCGGGGCTGCCTGCCGCTCGTCCGGTACGATGTCGGTGATGTCCTCGATCGGGATGGTTATCCGATGTCCGCGCCGCCGGAGAGCATCGACGAGCTTGTTACGGGCGATCACCGAGATCCACGGCCCGATCGGGCGCTTCGGGTCCCAGGTTCCGCGCTTCAGGTGGATGGCGAGGAGCGCCTCCTGGACGACGTCCTCCAGATCCTGGTTCCCCGCGCCGAAGTCAGCAAGGCGGCGTCTGGCGAGCATCCGCAGATGCGGCGTCACGGCTTCGAGAAAGCGGCGATAGGCGTGCTCGTCGCCTTCCAGCGCCGCCGACATCCAGGCTGCCCAGTCCTTCTCGCGCGAGCGCATCATCACCCGGTTCCGCTCCGGCCCCCGCGTCGCCTCGATCGACCGACCAACGCCGTGCGGTCTGAGACATACCGGATCGGCACCGCCGAAACCATCCGGCGGAGAAGAGTGGCTTGCGGTGGCGACAGGGGGAAGCTGAGCGGACGCCTGCACCAGACCGGTGCCGAGCCGCCGCATCCCTCAGTTGACAGCAGTTTTCGCACCCGACGTCAGCACGGGCGTGCTTCGGAAGCGCTCGGGAAATAGCCGCTTCAGATCGCCGATCTTCGGAAGATCGTTGGCGACGATATAAGGAGCGGCCGGGTTCCGCGCGAGATAGTCCTGATGATAGGCCTCGGCGGGATAGAAGCCCTTGCCCGTTTCGATCGTCGTGACGATGGGCTCGCCGTAGGTCATGGCCGCTCCGAGCTGCTTCACATAGGCCGCCGCGATCCTCGCCTGGCCCGCATCCACGGGGAAGATCGCAGAACGGTACTGCGTGCCTCTGTCGGGGCCCTGGCGGTTCAATTCCGTCGGGTCGTGCGCGACGGAAAAGTAGATGCGGAGGATCTCGCCATAGGAGATGACGGACGGATCGAACGTCACCCTCACCGCCTCGGCATGACCGGTTCGTCCGCTGCCGACCTCCTCGTAATGCGCGGTCGACCGCTTGCCGCCGGCATAGCCGGAAACGGCGCTGCTGACGCCCTTCACATGCTGAAATACGCCCTGGACGCCCCAGAAGCAGCCGCCGGCAAGGACGGCCGTGGTCGAGGTGGTCATCGCATCGATGGCCGGCGCCGGCGTGCGGCGGTTGGCCTCGATCGCATCGGCCGGGCCTGCCGCAGCGAAGAGCGACGCGGCGAGGCCGCCGAAGACGGCGAGCGCGAGATGGGTGCGGGTCATATGGCCGAATTCCCTTGGAGTGAGTGACGTCGCCGTTCAGGCGGCAGCTGGGCGGAAGTGCATGGCGATGCCGTTGATGCAGTAGCGGAGGCCCGTCGGCTTCGGCCCGTCGTTGAAGACATGGCCGAGATGGCCGCCGCAGCGGCTGCACTCGACGGCATCACGCACCGTGCCCAAGCTCGTGTCGCGCGTCGTGGCCACACCGCCCGGGAGAGGCTGCCAGAAGCTCGGCCAGCCCGTGCCGCTCTCGAACTTGGTGTCGGAGGCGAAGAGGTCGCGTTCGCACCCTGCGCAGGTGAAGGTGCCGTTCCGCGCCTCGTGGAGAAGGGCGCTGGTGAAAGGGCGCTCGGTGCCGGATTGGCGCAGTATCCCGTAGACGTCGTCACGCAGCAGCCTGCGCCATTCGGCGTCGGTGTGCGTGACTTCAAAGCCGCCACCGCCGGCCGCGCTCGCCCGGCCAAGGCGCCCTAGAACCACTCCGGCCAGCAGCGCCGTCATGCCGGATCGAAGAACCGATCGCCGCGTCGTCATGCGTCACTCCCTTAAAACCATCCGCCCGTCTTAGGTACGGAACGGGTCGGGACTTCGTTACACACGATCTCGAGATCTTTTCGCGGGAGCCGACGCGATCAAATCCCCGCATACCAGTCGTAGCCGATCGCATCTTCCCAGTAGCCGCCCTTGCCCGCGCCGATGCCGGCGAGACTGGCGACGATCTCGAGCCGCATCACGTACTTGGCCTGCTTGTAACCGAGCTGCCGCTCGACCCGGAGCCGTAAGGGTGCTCCATGGCCGATGGCGAGGGGCGCTCCGTTCATCGCGTATGCGAGGATGGTCTGCGGATGATGCGCGTCGGCAAGGTCGATGCTCTCGTAGTAGAGTGAACCGTCGAAATCGTCCGCGCAGTGGAAGACGACGTAGCGGGCGTCCGGCCGTAGCCTTGCCTCGCCGAGCAGCCGACCGAGCGGTACGCCCGTCCATTTGCCGATGGCGCTCCAGCCCTCGACGCAATCGTGCCGCGTGATCTGAGTGCGCGACGGCATCGCCATGATCTCCGCCAGGCTGAACCGGACGGGCCTTTCGACAAGCCCGTCGACGGCCAGCGACCATCCCATAAACCCGCCATCGGCGAGAGCGCGATAGGCAGGGCTCGACGGCATGGTATTGCCGTTCGTCCGGAACACAGGGGACATCTCCGCCGCCTCGAACTCCGGTGCGAGGGCGTCGCCGCCGATCAGACTTTGCACGCGCCGCGCAAGGCCGTCGGCGGAACCGAGCACGTCCGCGACGGTCTGCGACTGCGCGAGGCCGAAGACGTCGCAGCCGCCGAGAACGAGCGGGGCGGTGCCGAGAAGGGCTCCTGTCAGAAAGCCTCGGCGCGTGGGTCTGAGAACCATCGGGCTATTCCTTCGGAAGACGATAGCGGCCGGTGACCATCGAGCGCACTTCGTTGATCGGGCCGGCGAGGATGACCATCGCGATGTGGACGAGAACGAAAGCGAAGATGAGCGTCGCAGCGATGAAGTGGATCGAACGCGCGGACTGCCGCCCGCCCAACAGATCGAGGAGCCAGGGCCAGGCGGCATTGATCGCCGGCGACATGGTGAGGCCCGTCAGGACGATCGCCGGCAGAAGGACCAGCAGCACGCCGCAATAGGCGAGCTTCTGGAGAACGTTGTAGCGCCGCGCGGCCTCGCCCTTGGGAAAGCGCAGGCGTGCATGCTGGCCGATGTCGTGAAGGATGTGCGGGGGGGCCAGTTCCGGCCGCGTCGGCAGGAGATCGCGCGTCAGGTGCCGGCTCGCAAGGCTCCAGAGCCCGTAGAGAGCCAAGCCGCCCGCGAAGATCCAGGCGAAAAAGAGATGCCAGTGCCGCGCGACGGCAAGGTTGTAGCCCGACGGGATCGTCGCCCAGGGAGGAAAGGCGCGATTCACCTCAGCACCCGCAGCGTTCGTCCATTGTCCGAGAACGCCTGTCGTCGTGACGGAAAGACTGCCGACGCGCAGATAGCCGCCATTCTCCGTCGCCCCGATCTGAAGCCAGGCATGATCCTGGTTCGCACCGTAGGCGCCCCAATAAAGGCGGGGATGGGCGTTGAAGATGGTGAGCCCGCTCATCAGCATGACGAGGAGCGTCACAACGTTCACCCAATGCCATAGACGGGTCGGCCAGCGGTGCCGATGCACGACGATCGGCGGCTCCCGCGTCGTTCCGGCGGCGGCTCCGTGTTCGATGCGCAGTCCGGTATCGGTCATCGCCCGTGCCTTTGTTGCGGAAGGAAGCGTCCGGGCGAAACCGCCCGGACGATTGCATTCGGGGTGCTACTTCGTCTTCGGCTTCATCGTGTTTGGGGTCATCGCATCGGCCTTCATGGCATCGGCCTTCATCGCGTCGCCCTGCATGGCGTCGGGCTTCATGGGGTCCGCTTTCATCGCGCCGTCGGACGCCATGGCAGCGGCAGGCTTCATCGCATCCGCCGGCGCCATCGCATCGGTCTTCATCGCGTCCGGCGCCATGGCGTCGGGCTTCATTGCGTCTTCGGCATGCGGCTTCATCGTGGAGCCGGCCGCTTGGGCGACAGGCGCGAGGGCGGCCGACACCGCGATCAGGGCGGCGCCCAGCGGAAGGGCGAAGCGATGGAACGAGAGGATCATGGGACTGCTCCAGGAATGGGGAAGCGATGCCGCTCGGGTATGCTTCCGGTTGAGCCGGCCGTGGGCCGGCATGGGGATTGCGGCAAGCCTCCGGCGGCGGCTCGGGTCGCCCCGCGCCGGCGGTCGCTTTAGGCGCGCGCTATGCTGGTCAGTTCGTCGCGGCGGAGAGGATCGGGCCGCCCGGTGACTGCACGATCACGGCGGTGCGCAAGCCGTCCTCGGCCGGCGGGGTGGAAAGCGACATGCCGACACCGAGCCAACGGCCGATGCGCCGGATGTCCGTCACGACATTGGCAATGGGGAGCTTCGTGCCGGCATTCTCGCCGCGTTCGACGGCGACCGTCTGGACGCCGGGACGGTAGCGGACCAGCCAGACATCGGCGCCGGACGCCGGGACCTTGCCGCGCCCGATCTCGACGGCGCGATCCTTGATGTCGATCGAAACGGCGGCCGGCGGCTTCGCTGTATCCACCATCTCCCGCAGCGCCTCCATCCGGTTGCCGACCGTATCGCTGACCCCGTTGACGACGATCTGAGGCGTGAACGGCCCGTCACGACCGAGACCTGCCTCATAGTCGCGCTGGCGTGTCGTAAACGCCTCGGACCCGAACGTGTCCTTCCAGCCGAGATGATCCCAATAGGTGACGCTGAAGCTCAGCGGCAGTCGGTCGGGGGCCTTCACGAGATCCATCAGATTGCGATTGGCGGGCGGCACGGAGCTGCATCCCTGACTGGTGAAGAGCTCGATCACCGTCACGGGCCGCGACATGGCAGCGGAAGGCGCCGTGAGAGCGCCGAGCCCCGCAACGGTGGCCATGGCACACCATACGGAACTGGATGCGAGACGCCTGAAGCTTTTCATCGGACTGCCTCCAGACGATCGCTCCGTCACCGGCGGTGAATAAGCTCGTCTGAAGGTGGGTACGGAGTAGGCGGCGGCTTCGTTACAGGCTTGGCAGAAAATTCTGGCTCTTCGGTGTAAGTGCGGACAGCGCCGTTCATGCGGTCGAGCATGATGGGCAGACCGAGACGCCGCGGGAGTTCTACCTGCAATCGAGATCAGCGCGGTGACAGCTCCGGGAATGTGGGGGGGTGGAAAGGTGCCTGTCTGCTTTGGATAGAGCCCTAGCAAGCAGCCGCCCCTTCAGGTCCCGCCATGGGCTCGAACCGACGTGGCGCTCCAACCCTCGAGCAGTTCGAAGATCCTCGTCACGTCGGCATCGCCTCCCGATGCCAGTTTCGACTGAAGCCAAAGCTGACGCACCGAGGTGGCGACCGAGGTCGGCACCTCTAATGCCTCGGCGGCTTCCACGAACATCCGCACATCATCGTAGAGCGGGTCGATCGGGAAGCCGTGGTCGAACGTGCCGGGCAGGACGTTGTTCGGGATTTTGTCGAGCGTCGCCGAATTCCGGCCCGAGCCATTGTTCAGGACCTCCAGCATCTGGCGGGGATCGAGGCCGGCCTTGACCCCTACCACCATCGCCTCCGCGGAGGCCGCGAGTGCGGTGGCGGACAGGAAATGGTTCACGACCTTCATGACCTGGCCGAGACCCGGTGCCTCGCCGAGGATGACGATGCGCTGACTGAGGGTGTCGAGCACGGCCCTGACGGCCTCGATGGCGCCCGGTGCTCCGGAAACCATCAGCATCAGCTTGCCGCCGCTCGCCCGTTCCGGGTTGCCGCTGACCGCCGCGTCCACCATAGCGATGGAGGCCTTCGCCAGCGCGGCCGCGACCGCCGCCGACACGCCGGGGCCCGACGGCGAGTGATCGATGACGGTGCGGGCCCTCCCGCCGTGGATGACGCCGTCTTGTCCTAGCATCGCCGCTTGAAACAGCAAGGGTGATGGCAGGCAGGCCAAGACGACATCGCAGCGATCCGCCAAATCCTTTGGACTGGCCGCCCGGCCGGCACCAAGGGCGACGAGCGGTTCCATTGCAGCGCCGTCGGCGTCGAAGACGAGGAGCGCCCAGCCCTTGGCCAGCAAACGCGTCGCCATTCGGCTGCCCAAGGGCCCTAGCCCGGCGAAACCGAGCGTCCGAGGAGGGCTGCCCGAAGGGCTCACAGCGCGACGCCGAGGCTCTTCAGCTCTTCCATCGCCGCAGTGAAGGCGAGCGACGCCGCTGGCACGCCGCAATAGGGCGTCGTGTGCATCAGGACTTCCCGGATCTGGTCGACGGTGACGCCGTTGTTCAGGGCGCCGCGGACGTGGTTCCGGAGTTCGCCGGGCTGGTTGAGCGCGACCAGCAAGGCCAGCGTGATCAGGCTCCGCGTCTCCTTCGGCAAGCCGTCGCGGGTCCAGATCGCGCCCCAGCAATAGGTGTTGAGCAGATCCTGGAAGTCGGCATTGAAGCCGTTGGCATTGTTCATCGAAGCTTCGACATAGGCTTCCCCGAGAACGTGCTTGCGGACAGCGATGCCCGCGCCGGCGAGATCGGTGGTCATGGAATTCTCCTGAGTTGAGCGGGTGAGTTGAGCGAGTGAGCCGAGCGAGCGCTAACTTGCCGTCGCGCCTGGCTGGTCGGCCTCGATCGACAGCAAGGCCTCCTGCAGCGAATGGGTCAGGTGGGCCGCACAGGCGTCCCGCGCGCCGGTGGCATCGCGTCGCTTGATGGCGTCGAGGATCGCGCGCATCTCCGCCGTACGGGCGCTCCGGTCGCTGGCACTCGGGGTCGTCCCCCAGATGAGGGCGAGCCGAAGGTGATAGGTCCGCAAGGCGCGTGCCGCGGTCGCATTGTCAGCGCCGCGGAACAGGCACTCGTAGAAGCGGCTCTTCGCCAGGCGAAATCTTTTCCGGTCTCCGGGGTGCTTTCGCGCGGTCTCGATCTCGACCAGGGCGCCTTCGAGATCCAGGACGACCTCGTCTGAGGCGCGGAGCGTGAAGAGCTCAGCCGCGAGCCCCTCCACCACGATCCGCACCTGATAGATCTCCTCGATCTCCTTGGCGGCCAGCACGGGAATTTCGACCCCCCGGGAAGGGGTCTGCACGATCAGCCCTTCGCTCTCGAGTTGGCGCAACGCTTCCCGCACGGAGGGACGGCTGACGCCGAGCTGCTCGATCAGTTCACGTTCAACGAGCCGGATACCCACCGGGAGTTCACCGTCGACGATGGCCTCGCGCAAACGCTCGACGACCTGCGTGCGGAGCGGTGATGGATCGATGGTAATGCGAAGCGACATGGCCTAACCTTTTTGTCAGACGATATGCTGATACGTCGAAACTGGCAATATCCACATCGGGCCGTGGAGCCGTGTCTGGTCTCGGGCACGCAACAGCCCAATTCAAAGGCACACCTGGGTAGAGAGCGGTCGGACCGGCTTTCGAGCGTCCGCTTCCCCCACGAGACCGGACGGGGTGGCTCCGCGTGCAAGGCGTGGACTGCGCCATGATGCTGGAACAGTTCCTGCGTCAGCTCGGGATGATCTGGACGGCTGGTGATCGTTCCAGTGCTGAGCATGCGGCCGATCGCTCCTTTCGCATGGAGCGATCCCGGGCCGTGCCATCGCGCATAAGGTGAACCGCTCTTGGGAGAGAGGACGCCGCATCATCCGAATTCGTCATGCTGCGGAAGATCATCGGTGATCTCGAACCACGGCGCCTGCGATCCGACGAAGATGTGGCAGGTCGGACGCAGGCTCGGCGCATCATTGAGCGTCCCCATCGGGACATGAACAAAGGTCTTGTGCCTGACGATGGCATAGAGAAGCGACCCGCACTGACCGCAATGAACATATTGCGCTTCATCACCGTGCCGCACGATGCTCTCCCCACCCGCGACGATCCGGATCTTTGCGATCTCGATGCCAGCCAGCGGCTTGAAAGCAGAGCCCGTCGCCCGCCGGCAGTTGGAGCAGTGGCAGTTCACGGCATAAGCGAATTCGTCGGCGACTTCGTAGGTGACAGCCCGGCACCGACACTGGCCTCTGAGCGTTTTGATGGTCCCGTCTCCCCTCTCCCGTACCTGGCTTACCGTCGCGACCTTCGCAGGCGCGGGCGTGGCGAATGCCTCGGGCAGGACCGCCCCGATCGACCTAACATGCATCTTGCGATACGTAAGGGAGCGTCTCCTCGCGGGTATGAGACGCTCCTCGCCCATGGCGCAGATGGATCAAAGGCTTTTTCCCTAAGCTCCCGGAAACGGACCTCCGCTCATCCCCCGCCGAGAACTGCCGGACCACCCTTGGCCTGTGGCTGGTCCTTGAAATCCTCGATAACCGTGCCGGCCTCGTCGGCCTGTAGGCTCGCGGCACTGTCGGGGGCATCGACGAAGGCGAGCACCGCCTCTGCGTAGCCGACCGGATCCTCCAGCGGAGCGGAGTGGCCGACATTCGGCAGCAGCAGGAAATGCGCGCCGGGAATGGCGTTGGCGATCATCTCGGTATGCTCGCGGCTGATCGCCTCGTCGTGGTCGCCGATGACGATCATCGTCGGCACGGTGATCGAGGCAAGTTGCGCCAGCGTGAAGTTCGGCTCGTTCGCCCAGAGCGCGAAGATCTCGTCGTCGATGTTGTCGTAGTGGCCGAGCGCCGGCAGCGCCTTTCCCTCCGCGATCGCCTTGCGGTTGGCGAGGGCGCCGTCGGGCGTCACGTTGGCGGCCTGGATGAACATCCCGGACAGCCGGTCGGGGTGGTGAATGGCGATGTCGAGGCCGATAATGCCGCCGTCGCTCCAGCCGACCAGCGAAACTTTCGGCAGCTTCAGGAGATCGAGCAGCCGCAGGTAGTCGCGCGCCATCAGGTGATAGGTGATCGGCTTCTTGTCGCGGGTCGAGCGCCCCTGCCCGCGGCTGTCGGCGACGATGACGAGGTGATGCGCCGAGAGCGTCGCGATCTGCTGCCGCCAGACGTCGCCGCTGGCAAGGCCTCCGGGGATCAGCAGGATCGGTGGCCCCTTGCCGTAGATCTGGTAGAACATCGAGATGCCGTCGACATGCGCAAAGCCTGAATCGCGCGGCTTCACGAGCTTCAGCCGCGCCTCGGCGGTCCTCACTCCGCTGCCCCCGCTGACGCTCAGCGCCAGTGCAAAGGCGCAGAGCAATCCGACGAACCGTTTCATGGCTGGCTCCATGTCCAAATTTTCCCAATCCTGAGCGTTTGCGCGCTGCAGCACAAGCGTTGGAAGCATCGAAAGATCCAGCTGCGGAGGCCTCCGGGCCGCGTTGGCAGGGCCTTCCGGCAGGCGCTGCCTCCCGGTCGAAGCACGAACGCGTGAGAGGCCACCGGGAGAAGCCCGAGGCGGGGCGTGCCAAGCCGGATCGCAACAAGTGTTGGCGAAACCCCGCCAAGCTTGTATCTCCCGCGCAACGCATCAGAAGACGAGACGCTGACATGACCGACACGCCCAACTCCGAGACCCCCGAGACGCCGGCAACCGAGACGGCCGAGCACCCGGCGCCGATGGCCGACATCGCCCTGCCCGATCGCCTCGCGGCCGATCCGTCGAGCCCGTTCCACAACCCCGAACTGCTGGCGATGGGGATCGGCGTCCGGTTCAAGGGCGTCGAGAAGACCAATGTCGAGGAATACTGCGTCAGCGAGGGCTGGATCCGCGTTCCCGCCGGCAATGCCAAGGACCGTCGCGGCAATCCGATGACGCTGAAGCTGAAGGGCCCGGTCGAGGTCTATCTGCGCGGCGAGGACTGAGGCCGCCGGCCAGGCGCCTTTGCCATCCCGGACTGCCACGCGTTAAGGCGCGGCAGTCCGTCGAATGCGGTCCGTCAGAACATCTTCGTTTGATGGGGTGAGTTCACCCCATCACAGGATGCTCTAGAAGCGGAGCGCATTGTAGAGATCGACGATGCCGTCGCCGATATCGGCAAGCTCCGCCCTTAGCTGCTGCGAGAACAGGGCGTTGCCCGCTGCCGCTGCTTCGTTACCCCGAAGGTTCTCGGTCACCGCGCCGCTGCGGACGTCGATGGTGATGACGCTCTGCGACACGGCCCCGTTTTCGTCCACCGCCTGAACCTTCAGCGCGATCGTCTCGAGGCCCGCCGGCGGATAGCCGAAGACGACGCCGCCGTTCTGCGAGGACAGCCAGGCCGGCAGCGCACGCCCGTCCGCCAGCGTCACACGGGTTTCATGTCCGATCCGCGTGCCCTCGCGCGTCTCGCTCGCAGCCACCATCACGTAGAGGACGCCCTCGTTGATCGTGGTGTCGACGACGAAGGACGTGCCATCCCGCTGCGACAGCAGCTGCCCGATGTCGGACCCGCCGAGGAAAGGCGCCGCGGTGAACCCGCCGACAACGTTGCCGGTCTCGCGCCAGTCCGTCTGCGCCCGCACAGTTCTGGCGATGAGCTGGTCCGACGGCATGCCGGCGAGGCCGTTCAGGTCCTGCATCGCGTCGATCGCATTGTCGAGCGACCTTTGTCCAACGGGACCTGCGTCGATGCTGCCGAGACCGCCGACCGCCACCAGCACCTCGCCGTCGACATCGATCGTGCGGACCGGCCGACCGATCGTCCTCGATGACGTGTTCGCATCCGGTCCGGGCGCGGGGACGTCGATATCGACCGTCACCGGATCCGTGCGGCCAGGGCGAACGCCGATGGTCGCGCTGCCGGTGACCGTCGCCGTGCCATCGCTCACCGAGAAGCTGAAACTGTCGGGACCGATATAGCCGGGCGTCGGCACGTAGCTGTAACGGCCGTCCGCCGTCAGCGTCAGCGTGCCGTTCCGCGGCGCCTGCGTGACCGTGTAGACGAGCGGATCGCCATCGGGATCGAACCCTCCGAGCGTTCCCGTGGTCGGGCGACCCGTCACCGCGTCGATCCGCAGCGGCGGCAGGACCGGCGCATCGTTGACGGCGGCCACCGAACCGCCGACGCTGCCGGTGCTGGTGAGGCCGGCTGCGTTGCGGACGGTGTAGCTGAAGCCCGCGGGTCCGTTGTAGTCGGGTGACGGCGTGAAGCTCAGCGTCCCGTCGGGGTTCAGCGCGACCGTACCCGACGCGATCCGGACCGGCGCGCCGACCGCGATCTTCTGGCCGTTGATCTCGGTGACCGTCAGCGCGGTCCCGTCGGGGTCGCGGTCGTTGCCGGTCACGTCGAGCGTTACGGTGCCATCCTCCGGCACGGTGAAGCTGTCGGCGCCGGTCACCGGCAGATCCGGCACGGCGTCGACCGAGACGCTGAAGGTCTCGATCCGCGTCCCACCCCGCCCGTCGGAGACCGCGACGGCGAAGCTGTCGCTGCCGTTAAAGTCGGCCGCCGGCGTGTAGGTGAAGGTCCCGTCGGCGTTGACGACGACGCTGCCGTGCGCCGGTGCCGTGGCGAGGGCGAACGTCACCGGATCGCCATCGACGTCGCGCGCCGCGATGCTGCCGCTGAGCGGCCTGTCCTCGATTGCGGAAAGGCTGGTCGGCGAGGTCACGACCGGCGCATCGTTTACCGCCGCGACCGATACGGTGACGGTGTAGACGACGGCCGTCGTTCCGTCGCTGACCGAGTAGGTGAAGCTGTCGGAGCCGTTGAAGTCGGCGTTCGGCGTGTAGGTGTAGCTGCCGTCGGCGCGCACCACCGCCCGGCCGTTCGATGCATCGGCCGCGAGCGCGTAGGTCAGCGGCGCGTTCTCGGCGTCGCCGGCCGCCGGCAATTGGCCGGTCAGCGGTTCGTCCTCGCGGGTCGCCGCAAACACGTCGCTGCCGACCGGCGCCTCGTTCGGCCGGGTGACGTCGACGATGACCCGAACGATCGCCGTGCCGCCATGGCCGTCGTCCAGAGCGACCTCGAAGCGGGCCTGTCCGGCAAAGTCCGGCGCCGGCGTGAAGCTGAAGCGGCCGTCGGGGTCGAGACGCACGGTCCCGCCGGGCGGCTGGGCGACCAGCCTGTAGCTCAGCGCGTCGCCGTCCACGTCACGGCCGAGGATCGCCCCGGACACCGGTTGCCCGACGTTGGTCGACAGGCTGACATCGCCCGCCGTCGGCTGGTCGTTGCGGGCGTCGATCAGGATGTCGGCGGCCGAACTCGCCGATTGCGCACCGCCGGCGCCGGCATTGCCGCCGTCGTCCGTCGTCATCGTCAGCCGCACCATTCCCGTCGCGTCTTGCGCCGGCAGATAGACCGGCGCGTTCATTCCCGCGAGGAAGCCGTTGATCGACGAAAGCGTGCCGGTCAGCGTCAGGTGCGCCGTGCCAGATCCGCCGACGCGGACGCCGCCTGCGCCGGTCGCCGTCAGCGTGCCGCCGCTGACGTCGAGCGTGACGCTGATCGGATTACTGCCGGCGTCGGCATCCGCGACGGACAGGCCGGAGAGCCGCAGCGGGGTGTCCTCGACGGCATTGAACGTCGCCGGCAGGGTGTTTACCGGCGCATCGTTCACCGCCGTGACGGCGCCCGAGACGGTGCCGATCGCGCGGCTGGTGCCGTCGGAAACGGTGTAGCTGAAGCGCGCCGGGCCGCTATAGCCGGGCGTTGCGGTGAAGGTCAGTGTGCCGTTTGCATCCAGCGTGACGCTGCCGCCGGTCACCGCGCGCGACTGGCCGGCGGCAGTGGCGATGCCGTCGATCTCGGTCACCGCCAGCCGATCGCCGTCGACATCCCTGTCATTACCGAGAACCGAGAGCGTGGTGGTGCCGTTCTCGGCGACCGTAAAGTCATCGGGGGTCGCAACCGGCACGTCGTTCACCGCGGTGACGTCGACCGTGACGGTATAGGGCACCGTCACCCCTCCGGAAGTGACGGTGTAGGTGAAGCTGTCCGGGCCATTATAGTCGGCCGCCGGCGTGTAGCGGAAGGTGCCGTCGGCGCGGACCTGCAGGTCGCCATGCGCCGGCGGGGTGCCGATCCCGTAGAAGACGGGGTCGCCGTCGGGATCGCTCGCCGCGGGCAACGTCCCGGCATAGGCCGTGTCCTCGGTCGCCGTGAAGCTGGTCGCCGACCCGACCGGGGGCTCGTCGGTGCCGGTAACCGTCACCGTCAGCACCGCCTCCGACGTGCCGCCCTGCCCGTCGCTGATGGCGTAGCGGATGCTGGTGGCGCGGGTCTCTCCCGCGCCGAGGCCGATGAAGTCGGTGCCAGGAGCGAAACTGTAGGTGCCGTCGGCGTTGAGCGTGAAAGAGCCGCCGGCCGATCCGGCGACCCCGGCGCCCACACTGGCCGCACTGCCGCCAACCGACGACACCACCAGCGCATCGCCGTCGGGATCGCTGTCGGCGCCATTGCCGTTGTCGGCAAGGACGGAACCCGAGACGGTGCTGTTCTGGCTCGTGGTCACACGGTCGTCGACGGCGATCGGCGACGGATTGGTTATGACGATCGTGAAGCGCGCCGTGGTGAAGGCGCCGGCAACGTCTGTGGCCTGGATGACGACCGCATAGCGGCCACCGCCAAGCTGGCTGGCGCCCGCATCGACCGTTCCGGAGAGGACGCCCGTCGTGCGGTCGAGCGTCAACCCGGCCGGGAGGTTCGACGCGGTATAGACGAGCGTGTCGCCATCGGCGTCGCTGAAGTAGCCGGCGAACGGTACCGTCGTTCGCGCCGCGTCCTGCAAGGCGAGATCGGGCACCGTCGCCGGACCGGTCGGCGCGTCGTTAATGGCCGCAACCGTGACGCTGACGGTGTAGACGACGGCCGTGGTCCCGTCATTGACCGTGTAGGTGAAGCTGTCGGCACCGTTGAAGTCGGCGAACGGAACGTAGGTATAGTCGCCGTTCAGCGAGATCGACACGGTGCCATGCGCCGGCGCGGTGGCCACGGCATAGCGCAGCGCGTCGCCGTCGACGTCGCTGGCCAGCGGCAGCGTGCCGGTGGCGGTGCCGTCTTCCGGCAGAGAGATGGACACGTTGGCGCCGACCGGCGCGTCGTTGAGACCGGTGACGGTGACGCTGAGGACCGCATCGGCCGTCCCGCCGAAGCCGTCAGAGACGGCGTAGACAACCGACGTCGTTCGGGTCTCGCCGCCGCGGAGATCCTTGAAGTCGGCGCCGGGATCGAAGCTGTAGCTGCCGTCGGCGCGGATGACGAATTGGCCGCCGCGCGAGCCCGCCACCCCGGCACCCACCCCAGCGGACGCACCGCCGACGGCGCTGACCGTCAGGACGTTTCCTTCGGGATCGCTGTCGTTGAGGAGGAGGTTCGACCCGCCGAAGCCGAGCACCGTGTTGGCGTCGGTCGAGGCAGTATCGGGGCGGGCGATTGGCGCGTCGTTGGCGCCTGCGACGGTGATGCTGGTCGTCGCCGTCGACGAGGCGAGGCCGGCGCTGTCGGTAGCGGTGAAGGCGAAGCTGCGCACCCCGGCGGTCGGGTTGTCGCTGGTGTTCTCGTAGCGCAGGCTGCCAATCAGCGCCTGCAGGTCGGCCGCCGGCATGGCCGTGCCGGCGCCCGCCGCGCTGGCGATGGCAAGGCCACCCGCGCCGTCGTAGCGAAAGGCGAAATTGGTGCCGCCGACGACGATGGTTCCGCTGGCCGCGGCGCCGCCAGTGAGCGTGACGGAACCGCCGAGCCGGATGATCTCGGCGGCGCCGTCGCGTGCCGCACCGGTCACCGTCAGCTGCAGGGCGACGATGTCGTCCTCGGCGTCGACGATCGAGGCGGCCGCGTCCGCAAGGCGCACCGGGGCGTCGCCCTCGTTGAACACGGCGGCATAGTCGATGCCGGTCGCTGGGCCGTTGAGGTCGAGCGAGGCGGCATCGCCGACGGCGGAGATCGCGATCGTCACCACCGCGTCGGCCGTCCCGCCCTGGCCGTCCGAAATCTGGTAGACGAAGGACTGGGTGCCGTTGGCGTTGGGGTTGGGCGTGAACGTCAAGAGGCTGGCGCCGCTCCGCGTGATCGTGCCTTGCGCCAGCACCACGCTGCCGCCGTCCGCGATCGCCACGCCGTTGATCGCCGTGATCGTCAGCGGATCCCCGTCGGGGTCCACATCCGCGACGCCGTCGACGGTGTTCGCGCCGGTGATCGGATTGAAGCTGACCGGCGTGTCCTCCGTCGTCGTCACCCGGTCGTTGCCGGCGGTCGGCGCGGGGTTGGCGATGGTGTAGGTGAAGGTCGCGTCGACGCCGAGCCGGCCGTCGCTCGCCGTCACCGTCACGCTGTAGACGCCGCCTCCGACTTGGCTCGCGTCCGGTTTGAGACGGCCGGAGACGACGCCGGTTGCCGCGTCGATCGTCAGCCCGTCCGGCAGGCCCGTGGCCGAATAGGTCAGCCTGTCGCCGTCCGGATCGCTGAAGGCGTTGGCGAGCTCGAACCGGACGTCACTGCCGTCGACACCGCTGCGCGCCGGGATGGCGGCGGCGGTCGGCGCGTCGTTGCCGGCCGCGACGGTGACGGTGATGCTGGCCGAGGCCGTGCCGCCATTGTCGTCGGCAATGCCGTAGGAGAACGAGTCCGTGCCGTTGAAGTTGGCGTTTGGCGTATAGCGCAGGACGGTGCGCGGGACCCCGCCAACGGTCGTGTCGACGAGTTCGACCTCGCCGTGCGCCGTCGCCACCGGGCCGCCGCCCACCGTGATCGCCGTCCCGTTGACGCGGACGATCCCGATCGGATCGCTGTCGGGATCGCTGTCATTGGCGAGGACGTCGATCTCGATCGGGGTATCCTCGGCGGTCGTCCGGGTGTCGAACGCGGCCACCGGGGCGATGTTGGTGACGGTGAGCGTGCTGGAGAACGACGCGCTGCCCCCTCGCCCGTCGGTCGCGGTGACCGCGATCACATAGTCCTTCGAGCCCGTGGCGCCGGACGCATTCGCGGCAACCGTGCCGGAGATGATGCCGGTCGCGGGATCGAAGGTGAGGCCCGGCGGCAAGCCAGTGACGTCATAGGTCAGCCTGTCGCCATCGACGTCGCGGAACGAGCCGGAGAGGTCGAAGGAGACCGGAGCGCCATCGTTGCGCACGAGAGCCGGCAACGGGGTCGCCACTGGATTATCGTTGACCGCTGTCACCGTGACGGCGACGGAGCCCGTGGCAAAGCCGCCTTGCCCGTCGGATATCCGGTAGGTGATGGTATCGGCGCCGTTGAAATCGGCGTTGGGCCTATAGGTCAGGCTGCCGCCCGCCCCGATCACCACGGTGCCGTTGGCGGCAGAGGCGGAGACGACAGTCAGTGTGTCGCCGTCCGGATCGCTATCCGCGGCACTACCGCCGGCTGTGCCGTCTAGAACGTTGATGACGACGGCCGTGTCCTCGGCGGTCGTGGCGACATCGTTGACGGCGACGGGCGCCGGGTTGCTCACGCTGAAGCGCAGAATGGTGCTGGTCGTCTGCCCGGCCGGATCGGTGGCGGTGATCGTGATGCCGTAGACGCCGTCACGCGCAGGGCCCCCGAGGCTGGCGTCGGCGCTGATCGTGCCGATGATCCGTCCGGTCGCATCGAGCGTCAGGCCATCCGGCAGGCCCGTCGCGGCGAAGGTCAGGCTGTCGCCGTCGGGATCGCGGAAGAAGGCGGAGACGTCCACCGGATTGGCGCTCAGCGACTGTCCGTCGAGACCGCGATAGTCGGGGATCGTGGAAGCCGTCGGCGTATCGTTGGCGCCGCCGACGGTGACGGTCAACGTCGCGGTATCGCTGGCGCCGTTGGCATCGGTGATCGTGTAGCTCACCACCGTCGTCCGGCTCTCGCCCAGCTTCAGGTCGTCGAAGTCGGTACCGGGATCGAAGCTGTAGCTGCCATCGCTTTGGAAGATGAAGCGTCCGCCCTGCGACCCCGTGACCAGCGTGCTGACCTTGCCGGCATCGCCATCGACGCCGGTGACGCTGAGCGCCGTTCCGCTGTTGGAGCGATCGTTGCCGAGGACATTGCCCGAGACCTGCTGGTTTTCGCCGGCCGTGTTGCTGTCGTCGGCCGCCTCGGGGGTGGTGGCGGCGACCGTCCAGACGAAGCTTCGGGTCAGCGTTCCGCCCTGCCCGTCGCTGGCGGTGATACTGGTCTGGTAAGGGCCGTTGGCCACCGCAGTGACATCGAGCGCTCCAGAAATTCTGCCGGTGGCCGGGTCGATCGCAAGGCCTAGCGGCAGGCCCGTCGCCGAGAAGCTCAGCGCATCGCCGTCGACGTCGCTGAAGAAGCTGCCGGCCTCGAAAACGATGGTCTCGTTGGCGCTGTCGGTCCGATTGAGCAGTGGCTGGCCGCTCGGGGCGTCGTTGACCGGGGTGACGGTCACCGTCACGCTGGCCGAGGCGGTGCCGCCATTGCCGTCCGAGACGGTGTAGAGGATCGTGTCGGTGCCGTTGAAGTTGGCATCGGGCGTGTAGCGGATCACCCCGTTCTGGAGCGTCACGGTGCCGTGGGCGGCAGAGGCCCCGATCACGGTCAGCGGGTCGCCGTCGGGATCGCTAGCGTTGGCGCGGACGTCGATGTCGACCGCACTGTCCTCGGCCGTCGTCGCCACATCATTGACGGCTCTCGGCGGCGGGTTGGCGACCGTCCACTGGAAGGACTGCGTCTGGGAGGCGCCGGAGGGATCCCTGGCGGTGATCACCACCTGGTAGACGCCGCCATTCGCCTGGCTCGCCGCCCGATCGATCGTCCCGGTGAGGCGTCCCGCGGAATCTAGCGAAAGGCCCACCGGAAGGTTTGCCGCGGTGAACGTCAGCACGTCGCCGTCGACGTCGGTAAACAGCGGTGCGAGGTTGCGGTCGATGACCTCGCCGTCCACCGCGGAGAGCGCAGGCGCGGGACCAGTGGCCCGCGGGGCGTCGTTGATGCCGGTCACCGTCACCGTCACCGCTGCGGAATCCTCGCCGCCGTTCGGGTCGGCGAGGGTGTAGTCGAACGATTCCGTGCCGGTGAAGTCGAGCTTCGGCACGAAGCGCAGCACCGCGCGGCCATTGGCGTCCAGCACCAGCGTCACGGCGCCGTTCGGGGTCATGACCGCCGGCCCGTTGAGGCTCAAGGCGGTGCCGTTGACCCGGACGATCGCCAGCGCGTCATTGTCGGCGTCGCGGTCGTTGGCGCGGACGTCGATGTCTACAGCGGTCTCCTCGGCGGTCGTCGCGCTGTCGTCGCGCGCGTCCGGCGGGATGTTGACGACGGTGTAGTTGAAGGTGACCGACCCTTGCGAAGGGGTGCCGTCGCTGTTGGTCAGGCCGTCCCGGGCGATGATGGTGACGGCATAGACCTGAACGCCGGACACACCGGACGCGCCGGCATCGATGGTGCCGGTGATGAGGCCTGTCTGCTGGTCGATGGCGAGGCCGGACGGCAGGCCACTCGCCGTGTAGGTCAGCGTATCGCCGTCGGGATCGGAGAAGAACGCGGACGCGTCCAGCTTTTCCGGCTGCCCGTCGGTACGGGTCCGATCGGGAATGCCGGTGCCGATCGGCTGGTCGTTGACCGAGACCACCGTGACGGCGACCATCGCGGTCGCCGTGCCGCCATCGGCGTCGGCGATCACGTAGGTGATGGTGTCCCGGCCGGTGTAGTCGGCATTCGGCGTGTAGGTCATCGCCCCATCGGCCGTGAAGACCACCCTCCCATGCGCCGCACTCGCCGACACGAGCCGGACCTGGTCGCCATCCGGGTCGCTGTCGGCATTGCCGCCGCTGGCGGTGCCATCGAGGACGTTGAACGAGACGGGGACGTCCTCGCTCGTCACCGCCGCGTCGTCGACGGCGACCGGTGCCGGGTTGGTGACCACGGCCGTGTAGGTGCGCGTCTCCGTCGCGCCGCTCGGGTCGGTCGCGGTGATCGTCACGGTGTAGACGCCATCGCGGTTCGGACCGCCGCGGCTGGCGCTGCGGTCGATGGTGCCGGTCACCTGTCCGCTGGCGCTCATGGTAAGGCCGGCCGGCAAGCCGGTCTGCGAATAGGTCAGCCTGTCGCCGTCGGCATCGGTGAAGTACTGCGAGACGTCGAAGCTCTCGGCCTGGCCGTCCGTCCGCATGCGGTCGGGCACCGCCGTGCTGGTCGGTCCGTCATTCACGGCGGTGACGGTGATGGCGACGGTGTATTCGCGGCTGCCGCCCTGCCCGTCGCTGACGTTGTAGCTGAAGCGGTCGGTGCCGTTGAAGTTGGCGTTCGGCGTGTAGGTGTAGGCGCCGGCGGGCGAGATCGTCACAGTGCCCGAGGCGGGCGCGGTCGTGCCGAGAGCATAAGTCGGCGTACCGCCATCGGCGTCGGTCGCCGCTGGCAGCTGGCCGCTGGCGGCCGTGTCTTCCGCAGTCGAGAAGCTGGCATCGCCGGCGGTCGGCGCGTCGTTGACCGCCGTCACCGTGCCGCTGACCGTCGCACTTGTGCTCAAGCTGCCGTCGGACACCGTATAGTCGAAGCGGATCGGCCCGTTGTAGTCCGCGGCCGGGCGGAAGGTGAGGCTGCCGTCGGCGTTCAGCGTGACCGTGCCGTGGCCGTTGCCGACAGCGACGGTGCCGCCGACACCGATCGACTGGCCGTCGATCGCGGTGATGACCAGGGCGTCGCCCTCGGGATCGGCGTCGTTCTGAAGCGGGTTGAGGATAATCGCGGTGTCTTCGGCCGTGGTGAAGCTGTCGGCCCGCGCCACCGGCGCATCGTTCACCGCGGTCACAGAGCCTGAAACGCTCGCCGTCGCGCTGCCGCCCTTGCCGTCGGAGATCGTGTAGCTGAAGCCGACGGGCCCGTTGACGTCAGCGTCCGGCGTAAAGGTCAGCGTCCTGTCGGCGTTGAGCGTCACCCGGCCGCCGGTGACGGCCAGCGAGTTGCCGGCAACGATACTGGTCCCGTTGATCGCGATCACGTTGATCGCGTCGCCATCGACATCGGTGTCATTGCCGAGGACGTCGATCACGACCTCGGTGTCCTCGCCCGTGAAGAAGCTGTCGGCGCCCGCCACGGGCGCGTCGTTCACCGCGGCGATCGTCCCGGACACCGTCGCCGTCGAGACGTTCCCCTGGCCATCGGACACGCTGTAGGAGAACGAGGCCGGCCCGTTGAAGTCTGCCGCCGGCACGAAGCGAAGCGTTCCGTCGGCATTGAGGGTGACGGTACCGCTGGCCGTTGCCACCGTCCCGCCGACCGCGATGGCAGTGCCGTTGATCGCCGTGATCGTCAGCGCGTCCCCGTCGGGATCACTGTCGTTGGCCAAGACCGCGATCGTTGCCGCACCGTCCTCGCTGGCCGAGAAGCTGTCGGCGCCGAGACGCGGCGCATCCTGCAACGCTGCCACCTCGATCACCGCATTCGCGCTCGCCGTGCCGCTGCGGCCGTCCGAGATGGTGTAGCCGAAACGCACGGGGCCATTGACGTCGGCTGTCGGCGTAAAGGTCAGCGTCCCGTTGGCGTTCAGCCGGATGCTGCCGCCGGACACCGCCACCGATCCGCCGGCAACGATGCTCTGCCCGTCGATCGCCGTGACGGCGAGCGGATCGTTGTCGCGGTCGCTGTCGTTGAGGCGCACGTCGAAGGTCACCGGCGTGTCCTCGGTCGCGGCAATGCGGTCGTCGGCGGCGACCGGCGCGGTCTCGATGGACGACACCGTGCCGGAGACGGTGCCCGTCGCGGTGCCGCCTTGCCCGTCCGAGACGGTGTAGCGGAAGCTCGGATTGCCGCTGTACGGCGTCGTCGGCGTGAAGGTCAGCGTGCCGTCGGCGTTGAGCGCGACGCGCCCGCCAGTGACCGACACCGCCGGACCGCCCGCGGAGATGGCGGTGCCGTCGATCTCGGTCACCCGCAAGCTGCCGCCGTCGACATCCCGGTCGTTGGCGAGGACGTCGAGGGTCACCGCGGTCTTGTCGTCGGTGCTGAAGCTGTCGGCGCCGGCCACCGGCGCGTCGTTCACCGCGGTGACGGTGACCGTCGCCACCGCGACGTTCGAGCCGAGTGCGCCGTCGCTGATGGCAATGTTGATGGTGCGCGATACCGTCGACGGGTTTTCGGAGGTGGAGAGGTAGCGCACCTGGACGAGCGCCGCTGCGTAGTCCGCCTTCGTCGCCGTCCCCGACAGGGTCAGCGTCGCCGTCGCGGTGTTGTAGCTGGCGCTGATACCGGAGGGCAACGTGCCGTTGATCGCCAGGAGATCACCGGCCTGCGCATTGGCGATGACGATCGTGGCGGAGGTCAAGTTGGCGTTGTCGACGTCCGATACCGACAGGTTGGCGCTGACCACCGCAACGCCGGCGCCGTTCTCGGTATAGGCCACCGCCGTGCCGGTGCCCGGCGCGCTTGCGTCGAGGTCGATCACCGGCGCGTCGTTCACCGCTGCGAGCGTGATCGCCACGCTGTCGACGTCGCTCATCGGCCCACCCGGACCGGTATTGCCGCCGTCGCTCGTCGTCATCGTCAGCGTCACCGGACCGTTGACATCCGCCGCCGGCACGAAGACCGGGGCCGCGGTGCTGGCGAGGTAGGCGTTAAGGTTTGCCAGTGTCCCCGACAGCGTGAGGGTCCCCGTCCCCGCTCCCGAAACGGCCACCCCGCCGCCCGAGACGGCGCCGAGGCTGCCCGAGGCGACCGCGAGCGTCACCGTCATCGTGCCCGAGCCGGCGTCGCTGTCGGAGATCGAAAGGCCGGTCAGCGTAAGGCTGTTGTCCTCGGTGCTGGAATAGCCGGCCGGCAGCGTGTTTACCGGCGCGTCGTTCACCTGCGCGACGGTGATCGTCGTCGTGTCGGTGTCGGAGAGCGACCCGCCGACGCCGGTGTTGCCGTTGTCGCGCGTCGTCATCGTCAGCGTGACCGGGCCCGACGCGTTCGCCACCGGCGCGAAGACCGGCGCCGTTGCGCCCGCCAGATAGGCGTTGAGCCCGGCAAGCGTGCCGGAGAGCGTCAGGGTCGCCGAACCCGAACCCGAGACCGTCACGCCGCCGCCGCTCGCCGCGGTCAGTGTCCCCGACCCGACGCCGAGCGTCACCGTCAGCGCGCCGGAGGCCGCGTCCGCATCCGAGACCGACAGGCCGCTCAGCGTCAGGCGGGTATTCTCGCCGGTGGTAAAGCCCGCCGGGAGCCCGTTTACCGGGGCATCGTTGACGGCCATCACTGCGATCGTCGTCGTCGCCGTGTTCGAGAGGAGCCCCCCGTCGCTGACATTGACGGTGACGGTTCGCGCGACGGTCGGCGGGGCGTCCGAGGTCGAGAGGTAGTGCACCTGACGGATCGCCGCCTCGTAGCTGGCGCGGCTCGCCGTGCCGCTGAGCGTCACCGTGATCCGCCCGGCGACGCTGGTATCGGTGGCGACGCGGATGCCGGATGGCAGCGTGCCTTCGATCACCAGGAGATCGCCGGCCTGCGCGTTCGTCAGCGTCACCACCGCCGCGGCGAGCGTGGTGCTGTCGGGATCGAACACGCTGAGCTGCGGACCGCCGACCGAGACGCTGGCGCCGTTCTCCGAATAGGACGTCGCATAGTCGAAGTCCGGCGCGGTGACCGTCAGCGTCCCCGACACGCTGCTCGCGTAATCTCCGCCGGTGTTGGTGAAGGCGATGGTGTTGTTGCCTTGCACGAAGACCGGCAGCGTCACGGTGCCACTGTCCGGCACCAGGCGCTCGAGCACGGTCGAACTGGTCGTCCGGCTGCCCCAGAACTCGATGCCCTGCGGCGTCAGGACGACCTGGACGCGCGGCAGGCCGTTCGTGTTGGCGAGTTGCGGGCTGGTGATCGCCACACCGTCGGCGAAGCGCAGCACGACCTGCCCATCCGACCGCGAGTCGGGAACCAGCTGGAAGTCGGTGGCGGAATGGATCGCACTGCCGTTGACCGCGAGCTTGAACGAGCGATCGATCGTCGAAAGGTTCAGCACGGCCCGGGTACCCGGCGCATCGAGGGGCGCTGCAACGGTGAAAGACCAGGAAAAGGCGTTGTCGTTGCTGCCGAACAAGGTGTTCGGCGAGGTGCCGGTGAAGCTTCCGCCCGAGACGACGTCGCCGGTTCTTGATGACCCGGCAAGGGCGATCGCCGTCGGGGTGCCGCCGTCGAGATCGATCAGCGGCGGGCGCGCGTTGTAGCCGAAGTCGGCGTTGAGATCGCTGCCGCCGACGCGTGATATCGTGACGGCTTTCGTGGTGCCCGTCGTCGCCGGGGCGGTGCCGAGGACACCGCCGGCATCGGCGACGCGGACGACGTAGGCGCCCGGCAGGACGCTGGTGAACAGATAGCGTCCGGCGGCGTCGGTGGTGTCTGTCGCCAGCACCCGCTCCCCCGCATCCGCCGTGCCGTTGCCGTTGACGTCGTCGATCAGCTGCACCGTGACGCCGGACAGTCCGGTATCCCCGGCGCCGAACACGCCGTCGAGATTGTTGTCGTCGAACACCCGGTCGCCGATCGTGCCGGTCTGAGGGGTGAAGGTCGTGGCGTCGGACGGCGCGCCGAGCGGGTTGGTGCCGTTGGTGGTGATGGTGATCGCCGAGCCGATCAGCGCACCCGTCACCGGGTCGATCTGCTGGAAGGACGCGCCGACGAGGTAGGCATTGCCCGCCGCGTCACCGCCGCCCTGGATGGTCGCGGTATTTCCGGTGATGGTGTTGAGGATCGAACCGGTGGCGAGGTCGTAGCGGGTGATCGTCGCGCCGGTGGTGCCGCTGATGCTGAGCAACGCGTTGTTGGCGGGATCGAGCGCGAAATCGCCCCAGTCGTTGGTGCCGCCGAGGAGATCGCCGAAGGTCGAGATCGCGGCGAGAGTACGGCCGTTGTTGCTGAAGGTCAGGCGGTAGATCTGGTCATCGGACCCCGAGACGTTTTCGACGCCGAGATAGAGCGCGTTGTTGACGTAGGCCGCCGCGCCGCCGCCCAGGCCACTCCGGCCGACGGTCAGGCTGCTGCCGGCGCCGTTGTCGGTGAGGTCGCTGTCGATGAGGATGTAGTTGTTGTTGACGTAGTCGTAGGCGAAGAGACCCCGGTTGGAGTTCTGCGAAGCGCTATCGGTGAAGTAGATCAGGCCGTTCGCCTGGTCGGCGCCGAGCGAGTTCAATGTATTGCTGACGTCGACGCTGCCGATCGTGCCCGGCGCCGTCGAGATGGCGGTCGCCTTTCCGGTGGTGGCGTCGACGCTGTAGAAGGTGCGGCCCACCACCACGACGAAGGCGCCCTTGCCGGTGCTGGCCGACGCGTTCAGCGTCGCCTCGAAGGCGGCCTGGGTCGCCGCGTCGATCGCCACGCGGCTCTCGATCTGCCCGGTCTGGCGCTCCAGCACCCAGTTGCCCTGGCGATCGGCGGCACCTGTCAGGTCGGTCGAGGCGGCGATATCGGCGCCGGTCAGCCGGCCCAGCAGGTCGGTGGCGACCGCGCCGCGCGCGCCTTCGCCAAAATTGCAGCCGTAGACGAGAATGTCGGCGTCGGCGGAGAGGCTCTTGCCGATCTCCTTCAGCGCCTGAGCATGCTCGCCCGTCATCGACAGCGAATCCAGCGTCGCCGTGCCGAGGGAGAGCGTGCCGGCATTGCCGTGCGAGATGATGTGGAGAGCCGCGACGTCCCGGCGCCCGGAGAGCGCCTCGGCGATCTGCGCCACGCCGTCCCGCCCGGCATCGAGCACGACAACCTCGAAATTCCCGCTGATGCCGGCGATCAGCTGGTCGGTGCCCTCGACCGTCGGGTCGACAAAGACAATCTCCACCGGGTGGCCGGCGGGCGCCGTGTCCACTGCCTGCGGCGTGCGCTCTGCCAAGGCTTCGCGGTGCACGTTCTCGAAGGCCGGCGCGGGATGCGCGAGCGCCAGCGCCGCCGACAGCGCCTGGATGTCGTGGTGGCCGGACGCGGCGTCGGCGGATGCCGGAGCCGACCCGTCATGCGCGCTTTGCTGGGTCTTCTCCACCGTCTCCGCGCCGGCGCCGTCGAACGCGATCCGCGCCTCCAGCTCCATGAACATGGCGGCGTAGCGAGCCCCCATGGAAGGCTTGGTCGCGGCCTGGTCAGCCGTCGCACGGGCTGGCTCGGCCTGCCCCGGCGTCGCACGGGCTGGCTCGGCCTGCCCCGGCGTCGCACGGGCTGGCTGGGCCTGCCCCGGGGTCGCACGGGCTGACTTGGATTGACGGATCGCCATCGGACACTCTCCGCTGTCGGTCGCTTGGACCGCCCTTCGGTTCGATGCTCACCCTCCGCCGCCTATCGAGCCAACCGCAGAACGCATCCCATGCGAGCAGAAACCATAATCAGCCCAAGGCGAAAAGAGGGTTTTAGTAATCGGCTAACTTACCGTCAGCTTGAGTTAAGTTTCGGTCGTTAAATCGATGAATACTTTCAATCCAAGCATAGGATGGACCGGATACGGCGGTCTGGACGATGCGTTTCCGGCGGCAAGCATTCGTCAGGAGCTTCCGCACACCAACGGGGTATTTCGTGCAGCGCCATCTCGTCCTGATCTCGCTGGCCAGCCTGCTGGCCGGCTGCACGACCCAGCCAAAGCCGTTTGGCAGTGCCCAGCACTATGCCTTCGCTGCGGCACGGCTGGCCGATGTGACGGCGCTGCAGGAACCCGTCTCGGGCCGCCTCGGCCTCTACGACGCCATGGCTCGCGCGCTAAAGTACAATCTGGACGCGAAGGTCGAGATCATGGCCTCGGCGCTGAAAATGCGCGAGCTTCGGCTGTCGAACTACAGCATGCTGCCGGGCTTCGTCGCGGGCTCGGGCTATGCCGGCCGCAACACCCCCGACGCGTCTACTGCCGCATTGCGCGATCCCAGCATCGCCAGCGCCGATCTCGGCTTCACCTGGAACATCCTCGACTTCGGCCTGTCCTACGTCCGCGCCCAGCAGGCGGCGGACGACGTGCTGATCCAGGAGGAAAAGAAGCGCAAGGTGGTCAACCGGATCATCGAGGACGTGCGCACCGCCTACTGGCGCGCCGCCAGCTACGAGCGCCTGGTCGACCGCCTCCGCGCGCTCGAGGGCCGCGTCCAGGGCGCGCTGCGCGATACCCGCAAGCTGGCCAGCAGCGACGACGCCTCGCCGCTCGTCGCCCTCACCTATGAGCGCGAGCTGATCCAGGTGCAGCGGCAGATCGAGAAGCTCGAGGGCGAGTTGAAGGTCGCCAAGAGCCAGCTCGCCGCCCTCGCCAACATCCGGCCCGGCTCCGACTTCCGCCTTGACGTTCCCCCGCAGCGCCCGGTGGCGCTCGGTCTGCCGCGCGATACCGCCAAGCTCTACGCCATCGCCGCGACCAACCGCCCCGAAATGCGCGAGATCGCCTACGAGCTCCGGGTCAACGACCGCGAGGCCGACGCCGCGATCCTCGAACTGCTGCCGAGCTTCAACCTCTATGCCGGGCCGAACTACGACTCGAACCGCTACATCGAGACCAATGACTGGGTGTCCTATGGCGCCAAGGTCAGCTGGAACCTGATGAGACTGCTGGCCATGCCGGCGACGAAGCAGAAGATCGCCGCGCAGGAGGACCTCTTGCAGCAGCGATCGCTTTCGGTGGCGATGGCGATCATGACGCAGATCCAGGTCAGCCTGATCCGCCACGACCACCTGCAGAAATCCTACGACACCGCCCGGGGCCTTGCCGCCGTCCAGCACAAGATCGTCCGCCAGGTCCGCTCGGAGACCGAGGCGCAGCGCACCTCGGAGCAGATCCTGATCCGCGAGGAGATGAACACGCTGGTGGCGGACGCCGAGATGGACATGGTCTATGCCGATCTCCAGAACGCCTATGCCAACGTCTATGCCTCGCTCGGCATCGATCCCTTCCCGCCCGGCATGAGCACGGCGCAGAGCGTCGCGGAAATCTCTTCCGCGCTGCAGGCGATGTGGTTCGAGCGCGGCGAGAAGCTCGGCGACCCCAAGGCACGCGCCGCCGAAGGGCGCAGCGTGACGATCACCGGCTCGGTTCGCGACAGAAGCGCACCGGCGCCGAAGCCCGCCGCCGGATCACCGTCGCCGCTGCCGGAGGTGCCGGACCCGACGGTCACCGCTTCCATCGCGCGTGCCGCCCCGGTGCCCCCGGCCACCAGGGCCGCGCCAGCGGCGGTCGAGGCCGCAGCGAAAACCGCTGGAGCACCACCCCGGGACGCTGCGGCCCCGCACGCCACCGCACGCCGATCCCGCGCCCCGTCGCGCCCGCCGGAAGCTGCGCCGCCGCCCGCCGCTCCGCCGCTCCTCGGACCCGGATCCGCAGCGCCGGCGCTGCGCGGTGCCGTCTCCGCGGCAGCGGAGGATGCAGACATCGCGGTCCTCGTCGCAGCCGCCGGCGACGCTGCGTCACGCGCCCCCTGATGTTTACGACCGGCCCGATCCTTCGCGAACGGCCTGAACTGTCGAGACTGGATTTCCCCATGCGCCTGCCGAAGCGGCTGATCTGTCTTGCCGGGGCCGCGACGCTCGCGCTGTCGGCTGCCGCGCCCACAAGGGCCGAGGATGCGAGCCTTCGCGGCATCGTCCGGGCGGTGAACGAGGCGTGGATCTCGAGCGATCTCGGCGCACCGATCGCCGAGCTGCCGCTGCGCGAGGGCGAGGCTTTCGCCAAGGGCGATCTCATCGCCAGGTTCGACTGCGCGGGTCTGGCCGCCGAGCTCAAATCAGCCGAGGCGAAGCTTCGGGGCGAGCAGATCACCTTCGAGAACAACCTTCGTCTTGCCAAGTCGCGGGCGGCGGGCCGCGTCGAGGTGCAGCTGTCCGAGGTGAAGGCCGCCCAGGCAGCGGCCGACGTCGAGGCCTACCGCGCCAAGTTCGGACAATGCGAGGTCCGCGCCCCCTATGCCGGCCGCATCGGCCAGCTGCGCGCCCATGCGCACGAGATTCCCGTGCGCACCGAGCCGATGATGCAGATCGTCGGCGTCGAGGAACTCGAGATCGACATGCTGCTGCCGGCGGCCTGGCTGCGCTGGCTGGCGCCGGGCACGCGGTTCACGCTCGCGATCGACGAGACCGGGGCGCCGGTCGAGGCGGAGGTCGCACGCATCGCCGCGGTCGTCGATCCCGTCAGCCAGACCGTCAAGGTCATCGGCCGGTTCACCGGCGGCACCGAGGGCGTGCTGCCCGGCATGAGCGGGCCTGCGGGCTTTGTCGTGCCGCATGGTTGAGCCGATCCGGATCACCGCGGCCGTCCCGACGCGGCAGCCCGCCGCCGCCCCGGTGCCGGAAAGGCGCCAGCCGCTGGAGATGCTGCTGCAGATCGAGGCGGAGGCGCGGCGTGCCCCGACGGTCGCCGAGCTCGCCTTCCTCGCCGCCAACGAGACGCTGCGCCTCTCCCGCGCGCGCCAGATCTTCGTTCTCGCCGCGAGGGGTCCGGGCTTCCGGATCGCCTCGGTGTCCTCGATCGGCCAGGTCGACCGCAACGCCTTGCGCATCCTCTGGATCGAGAGCGTCGTCGACGCGCTCGCCGCCGATGTCGGCATCGATCAGCCGCGCGAGTTCACCTTGCCGGCCTATGGCGACGCGGATCCGGTCGAAGCCGGCAGCTATCCCTTCCGCTACCTGCGCTGGCTGCCGTTCCGCTTGCGCGACGGCCATGTCTTCGCCGGCATGCTGCTCGCCCGCGAGATCCCCTGGAACGAGGCCGACGATCTGGTGACCACGCGCCTCGCCGAGACCTATGCGCATGCCTGGTCGTCGCTTGCCGGCCCGCGCCGCCTGAAGCGGCGCATCGCGGTGCGGCCGACGCTCGCCGCCGCCGCCTTCGGCCTTGCGGTCCTCGCCATCTTTCCGGTGTCGCTGACGGTGCTCGCGCCCGCCGAGGTCGCCGCGATCGGGCCGCGCATCGTCGCCGCGCCGCTCGACGGCGTGATCCGCGAAATCCGCGTCGAGCCAAACCAGGCGGTCGCGGAGGGCGACATCCTCCTCACCATGGCCGACACGGTGCTGCGCAACGAGCTGGCGGTGGCCGAGCGCGACGTCGGCGTGGCGCTTGCCGGCTTCAAGCGGATCAGCCAGGCCGCGATCGGCGACGCGAAGATGCGGGCCGACCTGGCCGTCGCCCGCACCGAACTGGAGCTCGCCACCGCCAAGCGCGACTATGCGAGAGACCTCTTCGAGCGCAGCACGGTGCGCGCGCCCGCCGCGGGGATCGCCGTCTACACCGAAAAGCGCGACTGGATCGGGCGGCCGGTCTCGACCGGCGAGCGCATTATGGAAATCGCCGACCCTAACCGGCTGGAGCTAAGGATCGACGTGCCGGTCGCCGATGCCATCGCCCTCGGCGTCGGCGCCAGGGTGCGCGCCTTTCTCGATTCCGATCCCCTCCGCCCGGTCGCGGCCCAGCTGCGCTCGGTCTCGTTCGAGGCCCGCCGGATCGAGGACAACACGCTGGCCTACCGCAGCTATGCGGCGGTCGAGGGCGAAAGCCCTGCCATGCGCCTCGGCGTGCACGGCACCGCGCAGGTCGCCGGCCAGACGGTGCCGCTCGCCTACTATCTGTTCCGCCGGCCGATCGCCGCGATCCGGCAGTGGATCGGGTTGTGACGGCGGCAGCCCTCGCCGCACCAAATGCGACGCCCAATGCACCGACGCCCAATGCACCGACGCCCACTGCACCGACGGACGTGCCGCTGCCCGCGCTGCGCGAGGACCTCTCGATCCAGCGGGGCGGCGCCGGCTATTCCGGTGCGCCGGTCTGGATCGTCCAGGATCCGCTGCGCGGCAAATTCTTCCGCGTCACCTTCGAGATCTTCCAGCTCTTGTCGCTGTGGAACGCCAGCCGCACGCTGCAGGGGCTTCGCGCCGCGGTCGAGATGCGTTTCGGGCGCAGCATCGAGCCCGACGAGGTGGCGGCCGTCCTGCGCCTTCTCGATGCGCGGCACCTCCTGGCGCAGCCGGTCTCCGGCTGGAGGACGCTGCATGCCGCCGCCACCCAGCGCCATTCACTGGCGATGAGCGTCGTCCACAACTACCTTTTCTTCAAGATCCCGCTGGTCCGGCCGGAGCGCTTCCTGCGGGCGACCTGGCCCTCTGTCGCGGTGGTCTGCACCCGCTGGTTTCTCGCCGCCGTCGCCCTCATCGGGCTCGCCGGCCTCTACCTCGTCTCGCGCCAATGGGATGCCTTCGTCGGCTCCATTCCGCATGTCTTCACGCTGGAGGGCGCGGCCACCTCGCTCCTTGCCGTGGTGCTGATCAAGGCCCTGCACGAGCTTGGCCATGCCTATGCCGCGCACCGTTTCGGCTGCCGCGTTCCCACCATCGGCGTCGCGATGATGCTGATGATGCCGCTCCTCTATACCGACGTCACCGAGGCATGGCGGCTGCGCTCGCGGGCCCAGCGCTTCTGCATCGATGCCGCGGGCGTCGCCGTCGAGATCGCGGTGGCGGCGATCGCGCTCTTCCTCTGGGTGTTCGTGCCGGACGGCGCGGTGCGCAGCGCCCTGTTCGTGCTGGCGGCGACCGGCTGGATCCTCAGCCTGCTCGTCAACGTCAATCCGTTCATGCGCTTCGACGGCTACTACATGTTCGCCGACCTTCTCGGCGTCGAGAACCTGCAGCCGCGGGCCTTCCAGCACATGCGCTGGCGGCTGCGGAAGTTCGTGCTCGGCGTCGACAGGGGCGCTGCCGAGAGCTTCCCGCCGCGGCTCGACGCCATCCTCCTCGCCTATGCCGTGGCGACGACCGTCTACCGTGTGACCCTCTATGTCGGCATCGCGCTGCTGGTCTACCATTTCACCATCAAGCTCCTCGGCGTCGCGATGTTCGCGGTCGAGGTCTGGTTCTTCCTCGCCCGTCCCGTCTATGCCGAACTGAAGGAGTGGTGGGCGATGCGCGCCGATATCGTGACGAGCCCCCGGGCCCGCCTTTCCGCCGGCCTTGCCGCCGCCGCGCTGCTTCTCTTCCTGCTGCCGCTGTCGGCAAGCGTCACCGCTCCCGCCCTCCTCGAGCCCGCCCGCTTCGTTCGGCTCTATCCCGCCGAGCCCGGCCGGGTCGAGCGTGTCGCGGTGCGCGAGGGCCAGGCGGTCCGCCAGGGCGACGTCCTGTTCACGCTCGCCGCGCCCGCCCTCGACCAGGAGCGCCGGCTGACCGAGATCGGCACCGCGCTCGCCGAGCGGCGGCTGGCGCGCATCGGCGCGAGCGCCGAGGACCTGTCGGAGAAGGCGCTGAACGACAGTCGCCTCGCCAGCCTCTCGGCGAAAACCCTCGGCATCGCCGAGCGGACCGCGGACCTGACGGTGCGGGCGCCGTTCGACGGCGTCGTCAGGGAGATCAACCCGGACATCGCCCCTGGCCGCTGGGTCTCGCGCAAGGAGCAGCTCGGCTATCTCTCGGCCGACCAAGAAGGCTTCATGGTGCGCGGCTACGTCGCCGCCGGCGCACGGGCGCGCCTCGACGTCGGTGCCGCCGGACGCTTCGTCCCGGACGACGTCAGCCGGCCGGCGGTCGATGTCGCGGTCGAGAACCTCGGCATCGCCGGGCTGGCGGACGTCGGCATCGCGCAGCTCGCCTCGAAGAATGGCGGCAAGTTCGCAGTGCACGAACTCGCTGGCGGCCGCCTGACCCCTGTCGATCCCGCCTACGACGTCGCCGCCCGCGTTCGCGGCCCGATCCTGCCGGAAACCCAGACGGTCAGCGGCATCCTGATCCTCGACGCGACTCCCCAGAGCATGGCCAGCCGTGCCGTCCGCCAAATCCTGCGAGTTCTGGTGCGCGAGGCCGGTGCCTGAGGCCTCAGGCCTCGGGCAAGCCGCCGAGCGGCGCGACGGGTGCGGACAGCAGCGTGGCGTCGCCGCCGAGCAGCACGCTGCAGCGCGCGGCCGCGGCCCGCAGCGCCAGTTCGATCGACGTCCACGCCTCCTCGATCCGGCGCCGCGGCCCGCCGACGGTCAGCGCGCCGATCAGCGCCTGGCCGACCCCGAACACCGGCGCCGAGACGCTGGCAAGATCGGGATCCCGCTCGCCCGCCGTCGACCAGCTGCCGCGGGCGCGGATCGCCGGATAGTCTTCGCCCTGAGCGCCAAGGAAGGCGGCGAGCACCCGCCCCGTGGCGCCGCCCGGCAAGGGATGCGTATCGCCCACCCGCACGCGGTAGCCGAGGGAGCGGTCGACATTGACCCGGTAGAGGCAGACCCGCTGGTCGCCGTCGGCGACGTAGAAGCCGGCGCTCTCGTTGACGATCGCCGTCAGCGCCCGCATCTCCGGCAGCAGCACGTCGCCCGGCACCTGGCTGTTGCGGTAGACGGCGCCGAGCCGGAAGGCCGAGGCGCCCATGCGGTAGCGGCCGTCCGGCAGACGCTCGAGGTAGCGCCGCCGCAGCAGCGTCTCCGCCAGCCGCAGCAGCGTGCTCTTGTGCAGGCCGGTTCGGTCGGCGAGCGTTGCCAGCGTCAGCGGGCCGTCGTCCATGGAGAAGGCTTCGAGCAGGCCGAGCGCCCGCTCCACCGCCTGTACGCCGCCCTCGGCGCTCTCGGGCTTGCCCGTCTCGCTCACCGTGCCAGCCCTCCTCCCGGCGCCCGAACGGCGGCGAGATCCTCGTCCGCTGCGGCATTGCGCGAGAGATTGGGGCCGACATGGCCCAGCCGCAAGAGGCTGACGCATGCCCCGAGCATCGCCGTCCCGGCGGCGACGAAGAGCGAGATCTCAGCCCCGTCCATGCCGTAGCGCGCGAGAAGAAGTCCGACGATCGCTGTCCCCGTCGCCTGGCCGGACAACCGCGCGGTGCTCAGCATGCCGCTGGCCGCGCCGCTGCGCGATTTCGGCGCGGCGCCGATCATCGTGCGGTTGTTGGGCGACTGGAACAGGCCGAAACCCGCGCCGCAGAGCGCCATCCGCCAGACGATGTCGGCGATCCCCGGCTGCGCCGGCAAGAGGCCGAGTGCAGCGAGTCCCGCCGCCAGGAGGACAAGCCCGATGCCGCCAAGAAGACCGGGCGCATGGCGGTCGGACAGCCTTCCGGCGATCGGGGCCGCGACCGCCACCGCGATCGGCCAAGGCGCCATCAGCAGCCCGACGGTCACCGGCGGGAAGCCGTAGCGGCTGAACAGAAGGAAAGGCAGCGCCACCTGGGCCATCATGTGCGCGGCAAAGGAGGCGATCGAGGTGCCGATCGACAGCGCGAAGATCGGCTTCGCCAGGAGATCCAGCGGCAGCAGCGGCAGCGGGTTCGGCAGTTCGCGCCGCACCAGGAGGACCGCGGCGACAAGGCCGACGCCGATCTGCAAGGCGACGAGCTTCAGGTCGACGCCATGCCCGATGCTGTCGACGCTGGTGATCAGGAGCCCGAACATCGCCGCGCTCAGCAGCGCCGCCGTGACGTCGAAGCGCCGCGGCGACAGGTCACTGTCCGGCAACGCCCGCACCGCCAGGACAGCGGCTAGAGCGCCGAATGGCACGTTGATAGCGAACAGCCAGGGCCAGGACGCCCAGTGCAGCACGAAGCCGGCAAGGGTCGGCCCGATCGTCGAGGCGACGGCCACCACCATCGCGTTCATGCCGATCGCCGTGCCGAGCCGCGCCTTCGGCACGATGTAGCGGATCACCGCGGTGTTGATGCTCATCAGCCCGGCCGCGCCGAACCCTTGCGCGATCCGCGAGAGCGTCAGCACTGGCAGCGACGGCGACAGCGCGCAGGCGAGCGAGGCCAAGGTAAAGACGGCGAGCCCGGCGCTGTAGACGCGGCGATAGCCGTAGATCTCGCCGAGGGCGGCGAACGGCAGCAGCGAGATCACCAGCGCCATCTGGTAGCCGTTGACGATCCAGATCGAGCTCGCCGGGGTGACGCCGAAGTCCGCCGCGATCGCCGGCAGCGCAACGTTCGCCACCGAGCTGTCGATGACGGCAAGGCTGATGCCGATGATTACCGTCGCCAGCGCCCATTGGCGCCGCGGCGATTCCAGTCCGTCCGTCTGCATGCCACCACCCGATGTCGGAACGCTCCAGGAATAGAACGTCGTTTCGCCTGGTGAAATACTCCTTGCTGCACTGCAATGAAAGGGTGAAACCGTTCACCTCCGCGCGATCCACACCCGTGCCCGAAAGACCCGCCACAGGCGAATACCGATCACTTGGGCGACACGGCAAAAAAATTTGGCCACTGGTGGATGGAAATCCGGCGGGCGCCGTATACCCGGTCATGAAGGACGAAAACCTCGACGTCACAGGACAGCTCGGACCGCTTCGGCGCTATGCGCTGTCGCTGACGCGGCATTCCGCCGACGCCGAGGATCTGGTGCACGACACGCTGGTCAAGGCGATCGAGCGGCAGGCGCAGTTCCGGCGGGGCCACAACCTCAGGACCTGGCTCCTGTCGATCCTGCACAACGCCTTCGTCGACCAGAAGCGGGCGCGCCGCGCGGAAACGCTGCGCACCGCCGAGTTCGGTCGCAGCGCCGAGACGGCCGCTCCCGCCGGCCAGGAGCACTCGGCCCGCCTTGCCGACGTGCGCGACGCCTTCCTCTCGCTGCCGGACGACCAGCGCGCCGCGCTGCACCTCGTTTCGATCGACGGGCTGTCCTACGAGGACGCCGCCGCAGCGCTGGGCGTGCCCGTCGGCACCGTCGTCTCGCGCATTTCGCGCGCGCGCGCCCGGCTGCGGGCGATCGAGGACGGCACCGCCGCCGGCGCCAACGTGATCCCGCTGCGGGCCTCCGAGTTCCCGCGAGAATCACCACGGCAAACCCCGCTTTCCCTTGGAGGTGTCGATGACAGCGCCTGACCCGATCGTCGAGACCGACCTCGTTTCCTATGTCGACGGCCAGCTTTCGCCGGAACGGCAGATCGCCGTCGAGGCGCATCTTGCCAGCCATCCCGCACTCGCCGCCCGGATCATGGCGGACCTGCGCGGCCAGCACGAACTGCGGCTGGCTTTGGCCGAGCCCCCGCTGCCGGGAAGCCTTGCCACCGCCGAGACCGCGCGCCGCTTGGAACGCGCGCTCGGCCGCCGCCGGGTCGGCGCCAGCCTGCGACGTGTCGCGGCCGTCGGCCTGTTCATCGCCGTCGGCTGGCTGGCGCACGCTGAAATGGGACCGCTCGGCGTGCGCGAGGTTTCCGCATCGGCGCAGCCGCCGGCCTTCGTCGGCGACGCCGTTCTCGCCCACCGCACCGCCGCCGTCAGCGCGAAGATGCCGTCGCAGGGCGGCACCAGCCGCTACGCGCCGGCCGAGATCCTCGCCGCCACCGCCATCGCCATGCCGAAGCTGCCGGCGGACTGGACGGTGACGGACGTGCAGCTCTTCCCCTCGCCTTTCGGCCCGAGCGTCGAGATGGCGGTCGAGACCGAGCTCGGATCGCTGTCGGTCTTCGCCGTGCGGCCCGGCCGGTTCGACGTGGTGGAACCCCGCACTACCGCTGAGGACGGCGTCACGGCGGCCTACTGGCAGGTCGGCGAGGTCGGCTACGCGCTGGTCGCCGACACCGCCCCGCGCGAGGCGCTCGGCCGCGCCGCCGCAGCACTCGCGCGCACCCTCTACTGAAGGCCGCAGCCCTCGGGCTGAGCTTTCGGCTGATCTCCCCCACCCCCAAAGGAGCTTCTCGATGAACACACCCACTCAATCCGGCTGGGGCGCACAAACCGCCCAGCAGTCCGGCGTCATCTTCGACGAGGGCCTGCGCAAGCACATGCTGCGCGTCTTCAACTACATGGGCCTCGGCCTCGTGGTCACCGGGTTGGTGGCCTACGTCGTCGGCACCACGCCGGCGCTCTACGTGCCGATCTTCTCCTCGCCGCTGAAGTGGGTGGTGATGCTGGCGCCGCTCGCCTTCGTGCTGGTGTTCTCGTTCAAGATCCAGACGATGTCGGCCGCGACCGCCCAGTTCGCCTTCTGGGCCTTCTGCGCCGTCATGGGCCTGTCGCTCGCCTCGGTGTTCCTGGTCTTCACCGGCGCCAGCATCGCCAACACCTTCTTCATTGCCGCGGCGATGTTCGGCGCGACCAGCCTCTACGGCTACACCACCAAGCGCGACCTGACGAAGATGGGCTCGCTCCTGATGATGGGCCTCATCGGCGTCGTCATCGCCAGCGTCGTCAACATCTTTATCGGCTCGTCGGCGCTGCAGTTCGCCGTCTCGGTGATCGGCATCATCGTCTTCACCGGCCTCACCGCCTGGGACACCCAGAACATCAAGGAACAGTATGCCGAGAACTTCTCCGAGGAGTCCCGGCAGAAGATGGCGGTGTTCGGCGCGTTCTCGCTGTTCCTCAACTTCGTCAACATCTTCCAGCTCTTGCTGAACTTCACTGGTGAGCGCGAATAGGCTCAGCGCGAATAGCCTCTCGGCCTTCATCGACCGACAAGGATGGCCCCGGCGTTTGCCGGGGCCATTTTCGTTTGGGGAGGCACGCATCGCGCTGAGAACGCGAGCATTTGTCGTCAGGGAAAACAGATCGCCGGCACGGGCCGGTTTCAGGCGACCAAAGTGGCTGATGTCGGCTGGTCGAAGATACGCACCGCGTTGCGCCCGGCGATCTTCGCCGCATAAAGCGCGATGTCCGCGCGCCGCGCGACCGCCTCGTAGCTGTCGCCGTCCTGCACCCTTGCCAGACCGACACTGCCGCCGAGGCTGACGCTGCCGCGGGAAATCATGATCGGCTGGGAGAGCGCGGCGACGAGCGCATCCGCCACCGCCGCGGCGCTACCGGCGGCCGTGCCGGTCAGGAGCATCGAGAACTCATCGCCGCCGGTCCGCGCCATCAAGTGCCCCTCCGGCGCGCCGTCCACCAGCCGCCGGCTCACCTCGCGCAGCACCTCGTCGCCGGTCTCGTGCCCATGCGTGTCGTTGATCGGCTTGAAGTGGTCGAGGTCGATGGCCAGCAGCGTCGCATGGCCCTCGGCCTCGGCAACCAGCGGCATGAACTTCTCCTCGAAGTGCCGGCGGTTCCAGAGACCCGTCAGCAAATCGGTCCGGGCGATCCGGTCGAGTTCCCGGCGGCTTTCCAGCATCTCGCGCACGCTATTGTACTGGACCTGGATGTTGCTGAGGATCGCCACCCAGCCGAGCAGCAGCGTCAGCGCCATCATCTGGTACATCGGGTCGCCCGTCGTCAGGCAGCCGAGGATGCCGAGCGCCATGAGGATAAAGCTCTGCACCCCGGCGATCGCCGGGCGCATCGCGACATACCCGACCAGCCCGGCGGCGTAACCGCAGCCGAGACCGTAGCACCAGGCGAAGGTCGGCACGTCGCCGAGAACGGCGGAGCGGAACATCATCCCGCCGAAGGCGGCGGAGTAGAGGAAGGCGGTCAAGGCATACCGCAGCTGCCAGGCCCGCAGATCGGCGCGGGACTCGCCGCCGCGCTGCCGCAACAGGTAGGCCACGCTGTTGGCGATCCGCAGCGTGCCAGCGACCGCTGCCGCGATGCTGAGCGCGATGAAGACGGCATCGCCGGTCCGCAGCGAGCAATAGACCGCCGCGACCATCAGCATGGCCGTGCTGAAGCATATCGCCTTGGCAGAGGCATACATCTGGTCCAGCATCTCGCCGAAGATCTGGCCGTCTACGTCGTCGCCCCGGACCCGACGGAAAATGCTGCCGATCATGCTTGCCCCATTTGAAAACCGTCAGAAAACTAGCACACGATTGTTAATTTAAAGCAGATAGTTGCTAGCCAACAGTGCGATAGCCAGCTAATATTCACGTAAACTTGTCTTTTCTAGTCGAGGCTAAGCAAACAGCCCATTATACCGCCTCGACAAAGTCGACAAGCCGCAAGTCGTACGAGAAGAACCGGGCTCTGTTCCCGCCGTAGGGAATCACGGGGCAACCTGCTCGCTCGGAGGGATGGCCGTCCTCTCGCCAAGACGGGAGCGCCTGTCAGGAGCCGCGATCGCTCGGTGCGCCAAGCGGCGACACCATTGCCGGAGAGCCCGCACGGAGTGCCGCATTCGGAGGCGCACTGCTCAAATCTTCGTCTTGGAAATCCGTTTATGCCGCTGTTTCAGCGTGGATTCACGCAGGGCTTCCCGGTATCGTGATTTTTGAAAACGTCGAACCATGCCGCCCTCGGACGAACGTCGGCCCAGATGAAACCTGAAGTATAGTCCCGCACCATCCAAGCAACGCTGGCTCTCGCTGACGCTGTGGCGCCGTGACGCAGCCGCCAGCCGCGAAGGTCCGGTGACCTGACAACTTGGCCCGCCGTCCGGCTCCGCTGATCCGCCGCATCCGCGTAGGCTCGCTTCCCTCGATCCCGTTCCTGCCCCTCGATCCAGTTCCTGCTTCTCGATCCAGTTCCCGCTTCTCGATAAGGACACGCCCATGCCGAACCTCACCCGCCGCGCCCTGGCGCTCCGTGCCGCCTGTGCCGCGGTTGTCCTTGGCTTCGGCCTCGGTGCGACGGCCGCCCGCGCGGATGGCGTCGATGCCATCAAGTCCGCTGGTGTCCTCAATGTCGGCGTCTTCTCCGACTTCCCGCCCTTCTCCTCGGTATCGTCCGACATGAGCCTCAAGGGCTACGACATCGACGTTGCCGAGATCCTCGCCAAGACCATGGGCGTCAAGCTGAACCTCGTCAGCGTCACCGGCCAGAACCGCATTCCGTTCCTCACCGAGAAGCGCGTCGACATCCTGCTCAGCGTCGGCCACAGCGCCGAGCGCGAGAAGGTCATCGACTTCACCAAGGCCTATGCGCCCTACTACATCGGCGTCATCGGTCCGAAGGCGCTCGCGGTGACCGACAAGGCCGGCCTTTCCGGCCACTCCATCGCGGTCAACCGCGGCACGCTGGAAGACACCTGGCTGACCGAGGCGGCGCCGAAGGATGCCGAGATCAAGCGTTTCGACAACTACAACTCGGTGATCCAGGCCTTCCTGTCCGGCCAGGCCGACATGATGGCGGTCGGCAACGACGTTGGCGCGCAGGTGCTCGCCAAGCAGACCGATCTGGCGCCGGAGCAGAAGTTCCAGCTGATGAGCTCGCCCGACCACATCGCGCTCGCCAAGGGTGAGCCGAAGCTGAAGGCAATGCTAGAGGAGACGATCGACAAGCTGCTGGCCGACGGTACGCTGAACGAGATCTCGGTGAAGTGGCTCGGCAAGCCGCTGGATCCGAAGGACCTCTGAACCGCATGCATTACAGCCTCGACTTCAGCTGGCTGGCCGAGGCTGCCACGATCCTGGCGGACGGCGCCGTTACGACGATCCTACTGATCGCCGTGGCCGCGCCGCTCGGCGTCCTCATCAGCATTCTCGGCGCAAGCGGCCGCCGCAGCCGGCTGAAGCCGGCGCGCTGGCTGGTCAGCTTCTATGTCGAGTTGATCCGCAACACGCCGTTCCTGGTGCAGCTGTTCTTCATCTTCTTCGGCCTGCCGGCAATCGGCGTGCGGCTCGACGGGATGACCGCGGCGATCCTCGCCATGACCATCAACCTCGGCGCCTACGGCACGGAGATCGTCGGCGCCGGCCTCGACGCCGTGCCGGAGGGGCAGAGCGAGGCGGCGCTGGCGCTCGGCCTGCGGCGCTACCGCGTCTTCGTCAGCATCGTCCTGCCGCAGGCGCTGAAGGTGATCTTCCCCGCCCTCACCAGCCAGCTGGTCATCATGATGCTGGAATCGGCTGTCGTGTCGCAGATTGCGGTCCGCGACCTAACCTACGAGGCCGACCTCCTGCAGGCCCGCACCTTCCGCGCCTTCGAGACATATCTCGTCGTCACCGCCGTCTATCTCGGCCTGTCGATGGCACTGCGGCGGTTGATGAACCTCATCGGCACCCGCTTCATCGCCCGCGGCCCTCCGCCCGAGGGCAAGGTCCCCCGCGCCGCCAAGGCCGAGAGCGCACTGGCGCCGATGCCGGGGGGCGGCGCATGATCGAGTTCACCCTCTGGGACATCCTGCGAAACCTGCTCCTGGCGGCGCGCTGGACCGTCCTCCTGTCGATCGCCGCCTTCGTCTGCGGCGGCACGGTCGGGCTCCTCGTTCTCCTCGCGCGGACCAGCCGGGGCAAGCTCCTCAGACGCGCCGCGCAAGGCTACATCGCGCTGTTCCAGGGCACGCCCTTGCTGATGCAGCTGTTCCTGGTGTTCTTCGGCCTGCCGCTGCTCGGACTTCGCATCGAGGCCTGGACGGCCGCCGTCCTCGCGCTGACGCTGTTCGCGAGCGCCTACCTCGGCGAGATCTGGCGCGGCGGGGTCGAGGCGATCCCGGACGGGCAGTGGGACGCTGCGCGGAGCCTTGGCCTGCACACGGTCACCCAGCTTCGGCTGATTGTCCTGCCGCAAGCCTTCGCGATCACCCGAGCGCCCACCGTCGGCTTCCTGGTTCAGCTGGTGAAGAGCACGGCGCTGACCTCGATCATAGGCTTCGACGAACTGGTCAAGACCTCCAACGCCATCAACAACGCTACCTTCGCGCCGTTCACCGTCTACGGGGTTGTCGCGCTGATCTACTTCGCGATGTGTTTTCCGCTGACCCGCTATGCCAAAGCGCTGGAGCGTCAGGCGGCTGTCGCGCGGCGGTAAACCTTCAGCGCCAATTGCGTTGCGCCAGGTACCCGCGACAGTCCAGTGCCAAGGCAAAAGCCGGCACACGCTGGATGGGAATTGGCGCCTGTGGGCTGCGCGGCGACCTACGCCATGCACCTGTAGCGGATTGGGATATTCGTTAGTTGAGAATTTCGCCGGCGATCCGGCTGAGCGCATTGACGATGTCGGCTGGCGGATAGGGTTTTGCGAAGAACATCCCGTTCTCCGGCATGTCGCCTGCGCCGACCTTCACCCGGCCGGACGTCATGATGATCGTCACCGGTGGCCAGCGGTCGCGGACGGCGCGGGCCAGCTTCAGTCCATCCATCGTGCCCGGCATCTCGACGTCGCTGAACAGGATGCGGATGTCCGGGTGTCGCTCCAGCAGGCCAATCGCCGCATCGGCATCGCGGGCGCCGTAAACCGAGAGGCCGGCATCCTCGACCAGCTCCATCGCGTCCATCAGGAGAATGGGGTCATCTTCGACCACGAGGACGGCATACTGCCGGTAGTTTACCGATTCACCCATGCAGCCAGAACTTCATCCAGAACATAAGAGTTCCTGCAATGCGTTGAAACAAAATCATGATTTTGTTTTGCCAGCGAGTTCACCGATGTCGCTCACTAGCCGGAAACGCACTCCGGACGGGTCGAAATCGAGCGCCGCCCTGCCGTTGAAGTACGGCGCCACCACACGTTCCACGAGCTTGGTCCCGAACCCCGTCCGCTCGGGCAGCACGACGCGTGGTCCTTCGCTTTCCACCCAGTCGAAGACGAACTCATCCTCCGGCGTCACCGTCCAGGACACGTCGACACGCCCATGCTCGGTCGACAGAGCGCCATACTTGGCCGCATTCGTCGCCAGTTCATGCAAGGCGAGCGACAGGCCGAGGCCTTGCTGCGCCCGCAGCGGCAGGTCCGGCCCGGCAATGCTGATCAGCTGTCCGGTCCGGTGCGCCTCCAGCGCGCCCTCGACGATGCTGCGAATGCCCGCATCCGGCCGGTCGGGCTGGATCAGGATATCCTGGGCACGGGCGAGAGCGTTCAGCCGCGCATTGATCGCCGTGCGTCCCTCCTCGACCGTCGTCACCTGCCGGAAGGTCTGCGAGGCAATCGCCTGTACCATGGCGAGGATGTTCTTCACCCGGTGCGCCATCTCGTGCGCCAGGTCGTTGCGGCGCTCCTCGGCAAGCTTGCGCTCGGTGATATCGACGGACGCCCCAGGGAAACGCAGCGGGACGCCGTTGCCATCGCGCACCAGCTTTCCGCGCGCCAAGACCCAGCGCACCGAACCATCCGGCTGGAGCACCCGGTACTCGCACGAAAACTCGGGAGCACCGCCGAACAGTCGTTCGAGCTCGGCCTGGAACTCCGGCATGTCGTCGGGGTGGAAGTTCTTGATGTACTCGCTGAGCGGCGCCCCGGCGCTCGCCCAGTCGGGATCGACGGTGTAGATACGGGCGAAGTTCGGGTCGGAATAGATCAGGTCGCTCTGCAGATCCCAGTCCCAGACGCCGACCATGCCGGACGCCCCGAGGGCAAGGTTCAGCCGCTCCTCGCTGCGCGCGATCCGCGTATCGGTGATGTCGCGCGAAACCGACAGCAAGGCCTCCGGCTTGCCGTCGTCGCCGAGAATGGGCGTCACCTGGACGTCCCAGTACCGGGCGCGTCCCTTCAGCGTATCCGCCATCCCCTGGAAATGACCGACATGGCCGGCCCGTGCCGCCTTTACGGCGGCCAGCGCATCGATATTGCCTTGCTCGGTCCAGAAGTCTGGCCAGGAACAGCCGCGGATCGCCTCGAAGTCGTCGACTTCCATCACCCGCTGCCCGCCGGCGCTCATGAACACCACACGCGCGTCGAGATCCATCACCTTGATGCAGTCGTTCGAAGAAGCGAGAATCCGGGCGAGGAACGAGGGATCGGCAAGCTCTGCGGGGGTCAGGACGGGAGAGGTGGTCACGCAACAAATCCGAGCGGCATGCATCGCCACAGAAGCCAGCTATACGATGCAAGGGTCCGAAATCAACTCTTGGCCGAATTCGAGGTTACGAACTCTTCTTCTTCTCGCCGCCCTCGCCAGCCGGCAGCGGCATTCAGCCAGGGTTCTGCTTCGTCACCCGGGCCATGACGCAGAGCAGCTCGAACAGCATGGTCGCGCCGGCCAGCGCCGTCATCCCGCCGAGGTCGAAGGGTGGCGAAACCTCCACCACATCCGCGCCGACGATGTCGATGCCCTCGAGCAGACGCAGCATCTGCTGCGCCTCGCGCGTCGTGAAACCGCCCACCTCGGGCGTCCCCGTGCCGGGTGCCATCGACGGATCGATGCAGTCGATGTCGAAGGTGACGTAAGCCGGGCCCGTGCCGACGATCGCCCGCGCCTCGGCCATCACGTCCTCGACGCCGCGCCGCACGACCTCCTCCATGTAGATCACCCGCATGCCCTGCGCCCGCGCCCAGTCGTGCTCGCCGACCTCGTAGACCGATCCGCGAATGCCGATCTGCACCACCCGCCGCGGGTCGAGCAGGCCCTCCTCGACCGCCCGCCGGAACGGCGTACCGTGGGTGTAGAGATTGTCGCCGAAATAGCGGTCGTTGGTGTCGGAATGGGCGTCGAACTGGATCATCCCGACCGGACGATCGGCGGCGACCGCGCGCAGCACCGGCAGCGTGGTCAGGTGGTCGCCGCCGGCGCCGAGCGGCCGCGCCCCGGCGGCGACGATTGCCGCGACGCCGGCCCGGATGATCTCGAGATTGGTCTGCAGGTCGACAGGGTTGACCGCCAGATCTCCGATGTCGGCGACGTTGGCGAGGCTGAAGGGTTCGATGCCCGAAACATGGTGCACCCGCCGCATCAGGCTCGACTGGTTGCGGATTTCGCGCGGGCCATGCCGGGCGCCGGTACGGTTGGTGGTGCCGCCATCCCAGGGAATGCCGTAGAGGGCGATGTCGAGACCTTCGGCGCTTGCGACCACCGGCAGGCGCATGAAACTCGCGATCCCGGCAAAACGCGGGACAAGGGCGGCATCGATCGGCTGGAAGCGGTCCAAGTCTTGCTCCATTCTGGTTCTAGGCACCACCGCGCGGGCAGCATTCCGGCCTACAGCATCGACGCGGAAATCGGAACGGGTCGACGGAAGTCCGCTTCGTCGATTCAGTCGTCGATTCAGAGAGTGAGGACGTCCTTCGGGCGCGTGCAGGCCCGCACGGCGCTCCAGCATCACACCGCCGGGACAGGCAGGCAGCTGCCAGCCCCGTCGACCGTCGCAATGCCTGCGGGATGCTCCGCGGGACAAAGCATGCGAGAATTCAGGTGGCTCTCGCCTCCGCCCTCGCCTTCTCCCCTTCAGCAAGGACCTGCGGCCGCCGCGGCCCCGACCATGATGATCAGATTTCTTCGTCTCCTCGCCCTCGCGACCCTCCTCTTCATCGCCTCAGCCGGCGCCTTCGCCCCGACGGCCTCGGCGCAGGGCGAGCCGAATCCGGTTCAAGTGATCGACGCCCAGAGCGCCGAGTTCGACAACATCAGCAAGGCGCTCGGCAACGACATGCCCTCGGCGCAGCGGATTTCGTTGCGCGACCGGGCGAGCGCGGTGCAGTCGCGCGCCGCGGCCGCCGCCACGGCGCTGGTGCCGCAGCTCGAAAGTCTCGACTCGCGTCTGAAGGAGCTCGGCGAACCGGCCGAAGCGGAATCGGCCGACATCAAGACCTTGCGCGAGCAGCTCGGCCAAGAGCGCAGCGACGTCGATTCTGCCATCAAGCGCGGCCGTCTCCTCTCCACCGACGCCAATGATGCGGTCGATACGATCAACCGGTCGCTGGCCGAGGAGTTCAACCGCAACACGTTCGAAAAGACGGCATCGCCGCTCAGCGCCAATTTCTGGAAGCCGGTCCTCGTCGCCTGGCCGGCGGACATCGCCAGGCTCGAGACGTTCCGCTACCACCTCGCCGACGGCTTCTTCGAAGGCATCACCGGTTCCAACCCGATCATCATCGGTCTGTCCTTCCTGGTCGCGGGCGTGATCTGGCTGCCGGTTCGCCGGCGCCTCCGCAGCATCGGCCGGCAGTTCGCCATCGATCATGCGCCGGGGACCCGCGCCCGCCGGTCGGGCCTCGCTCTCTGGTTCGTGCTCGTCGGCACGCTCAGCGCCATCATCGCGCTGTTCGTCCTCGTCCAGGGCCTGCGCTGGGCCAATGCGCTGACGCCGGACGTCGACGCGGTGGTCTCCAGCATGGTGCTCAGCGCCTCGATCGGCGCCTTCATCGTCTCGCTCGGCGCCGGCCTGCTGCTGGTGGACCAGGCATCATGGCGGCTGCTGCCGATCGGCGACGCGGCCGCCACGAAGCTGCGGCCCTACCCTTTGATCACCGCCATCCTCGGTGCCTTCGGCATCGGGTTGATCCAGCTGAACAGCACCATTGCCGCCAGCCCGCCCTCCACCGCGGTCGCCAACCTCGTCATCGCGCTCGGCTATGCAAGCTTGACGCTGGCGATCCTCATCACCGTCCGCAGGCTGCGCCGGCGTGACCCAGACGCAGAAGAGGTCTCGCAGCCCTCGGCGACGCGCTCGCTGGTGACGCTCGCCTCGATGCTAGGCTGGCTGGCGCTCGCCGTCAGCCTCGTCGCGGCGCTGCAGGGCTACATCAACTTCTCGCTGTTCATCGGCCGGCAGACCTTCTGGTTCGCGATCGTCGTGGCGGCGGCTTACCTTCTCCTGGTGGTCACCGACGATTTCTCGACCATGCTGCTGTCGGGCGATGGCTGGCTCGGACGCGCCGCCAATGCGGGCCTCGGCATCCGCAAGAGCCGCGTCAGCCAGGCCGGCGTCGTGGTCTCCGCCTTCCTGCGGATCGCCATCGTGCTGCTCGCCCTCGCGGCGATCTTCGCGCCCTTCGGACCCGGCACCGGCGCGCTGTTCTCGCAGTTCGGCGACCTCTCCTCGATCAATCTCGGCGGGTTCACGCTGGCACCGGGCGCCATCCTGAAGGCGCTCCTGGCCCTCGTCCTCGGCCTTGCCGCCATGCGTGTCGTCCGGCGCTGGCTCGACGAGACCTATCTCCCGACGACCGAGCTCGACGCCGGCGCGCGCAATTCCGCCAGCATGATCGTCAGCTATGCCGGCATCATCTTCGCCAGCTTCTGGGCGCTGACCTCGCTCGGCATCGGGGTCGAGCGCATCGCCCTCGTCGTCTCCGCACTGTCGGTGGGTATCGGTTTCGGCCTGCAGGCGATCACCCAGAACTTCATCTCGGGGCTGATCCTTCTCGCCGAGCGGCCGGTGAAGATCGGCGACATCGTGCGCATCGGCACCGACGAGGGTGACGTCAAGCGCATCAACGTGCGCTCGACCGAGATCCAGATCGCCGACCGCTCGACGCTGATCGTGCCGAACTCCGAGCTGATCACCAAGTCGATCCGCAACATGACGCTCGCCGACCCGATCGGCCGCGTGCAGATCATGTTCACCGCGCCGATCACCATCGATGCCATCGCGGTGCGCGAGACGCTGCTGCAGATCTTCGACCGGCACCCGGCCGTGCTCGACGACCCGAAGCCCAACGTCTTCATCGACGCGATCTCCGACGGCAAGATCAGCTTCAACGCCCTCGCCTTCGTCGCCGGCCCCCGCCAGGTCTACTCCACCCGCAGCGCACTGCTCTTCGCCGTTCTCGAGAAGTTCCGCGCCGACGACATCCAGTTGACGGCGCCGGCGTAGGCGTCGCGCCTGAAAGGTCGGGCGATCGGTGCAATGGGTTGAGCGCGGGAAAACGGCCATAACCCTGGCGGAAGAGGTAGCCCGTCTGCCGGCGCCTGCAGGTGTTTACGGACGCCGCGTCGACCTGCATCCCTTCACCCGCTGCCGCATCAGTGGGTCCAGAGCTTGAAGGCCTCGCAAAACGTCACGGTGGAGAGCCTCTGCCCTTGCGGATCGCAGATGTCGATCTGCTGCCCGCCGACCACCTGGCCGGTCCGGACCCGCTCGGCGAGGATCTCGCGTGCGGTGGCCAGCGCTTCCTGCCGTGCCGCCTGGAGGTTGAGAAAGGCGCTACCCTCCGGATCCTCGATGACGTCGTTTCCATCGCGCAGGGGGAAATAGTAGTGCGGCATATCCCCACTTCCTATGTCGATGCAGTCCACCCGGGTTCACCGTTCCCGCATCTTCTGAATTTTCCGGGGCGTTGTCCATGCGGGTGACCTCGCTATTCACTTAGGCACGGTGCGTGAAGCGGACTACGATTGCCCACAGCGACAGGCCGAAGCCGATGCTCCGATGGTGCTGTGCGCGGCTATTCCTGCACGGCACTACAGCACAGCGCGTCATCGAAGGTCGCGCTCTTTTTCAGGCAAAATCCTCGTCGGGAGGCTGGCATCCGGGAGAACCCTTCGGGGCGCATCGTCAGGGCGGACAAACGACCTTAACGCTGTTGACAAACAGTAGGCGCCTAGCGGATGTCGCTTCGGAACTAAATATGCAATGAACACTTAGACGGCAGTTCGCTGATGCCGCGTACTGTCCAACTGGCCCGAGAGTGAGGGCGTAAGGGTCGTTGATGTCCGTGCCAATCCTGCAGTCCAACGTTCGCAACCGCCTGCTGCGGGCGCTTGCACCGGCGGACTTCTCGCTCCTGGCGCCGCATCTGATCTACCGTCCCTTGCCCCTGCGCAGCATCGTCGAAGGCCCCGACAGCCCGAGCGACGGCGCGATGTTCTTCGAGAGCGGCATCTGCTCGTCGGTGGTCGTCGGCCAGGAGGGCGATCTGTCTGAGGTCGGCCACATCGGCCGGGAGGGCATGTCCGGCCGCCACATCCTCCACTGTGCGCCGCTGCCGTCGAGCCAGATGATGGTGCAGGTTCCCGGGTCGGCGCTGCGCATCGACGCCGGGCCGCTGACCCGCGCCCTCGACCGGAGCGCCAGCCTGCGCGGACTGCTGCTGCGCTATCTCCAGAGCGTCGACATCCAGCTCGCCCACTCCATGCTCGCGGTGACGCGCTTCAACGTTCACCAGCGCCTGGCGCGCTGGTTGCTGATGTGCCACGACCGCGTCGACACCGACGACCTGCCGCTGACGCACGACATCCTCGCACGAATGCTGGGCGTCAGGCGCGCCAGCGTGACGCAGGAGATCCAGATGCTCGAAGGGCTGGGCGTGGTGCGCGCCATGCGCGGCAATGTCCGCATCCTCGACCGCACCAGGCTGATCGCCATGACCGCCGGCAGCTACGGCATTCCGGAGGCCGAATACGAACGGCTGATCCAGCCGCCTTGCCTCGCCGAACGCAGGTCGCTGGCGGCGGTCGACTGACCCTCTGCGCCCCGGCAAGACCCGGGCAAGAGTGGACATCCGGCCGGCATCGCGCTTAATCCGGCGATGACCGACGCCCAGCTTCTTGCCACCATCGCCGCGTCGACCTCCTTGCGCGAAGGCGCCGAGGGGGTCGCGCTGATCCTGCGCACCGCCTTTCGCGACGGGCCGCTGCTGCTGCGCGATCTGGCGCGACAGGTGCGGATGCCGTTGCCCGTGGTCGGTGCGGTGCGGCGGGAGCTAGAACTCTGTGGCCTCCTCGACCGGGGCCAGGGCGTCGAACTCAGCGAAGCCGGCAAGTCCTTCTGCGCCGAGATCCTCGGCATCTCCGCCCGGCACGACGCGCGCTGCTCCTGCTGCCACGGCCATGGCGTCGTGGTGGCGCCCGATCTCGTCGATCTCGTCCGGCTGATGGAAGAGCACGTCGCCCGCGGACCGGCGGTGGACGTGACGCTCGACCAGGCCCCTTGCACGCCGGAGACGGCGGTGCGGCGGGCGCTCGCCATGCACGAGGCCGGGGCGCTCGACGGGCGCTCCATCCTGGTGCTCGGCGACGATGATTCGATGTCGGTCGCCTTGCTACTGCTCGCCCGCGCGATCGGCGCCCGGCCGCGCCGACTGACCGTGCTGGAGCTCGATCCCGCCCGCATCGCCCACATCACCGAAGCCGCCGAGCGGCATGGCCTCGCCATCGAGATCGTCGCGCAGGACCTGCGCGATCCGCTGCCGGAGGCGTTGCGCCGCCAGTTCGACGTGTTTGAGACCGACCCGCCCTATACCGTCGACGGCATGGCGCTGTTCGTCTCCCGCGGGCTCGAGGGACTGCGCGACGAGCCCGGCCTGCCGGGCTTCCTCTCCTATGGCGATCTCGCGCCCGACGACCTCCTGGACCTGCAGGCGCGGCTAACCGAGATGGGCCTCGTCGCAACCCGCATTCGTCCCTCTTTCAATGCCTATCAGGGGGCCTCGATCCTCGGCTCAGTCGGCCAGCTGATCGATCTCCGGACCACCAGCCGGACCCGTCCGCTGACCGCCGCCGACGGCGCCTTCGCCGCGCCGATCTACACGGCCGAGGTCCGCCCGCGCGACCGCCGCTACCAGTGCCGGGCCTGCAGAACGGTGACGCCGGTCGGCCCGAAGGAGACTTTCACCACCGTCGAGGCGCTGAAAGCGGCCGGCTGCCCGCACTGCGGCGCGACGGTGTTCAAGCGCCTGCATGCCAAGACCGCTCACTGACGCAGGCTTCCAGAGCACGCCCTATCCCGCCAGCGAAAACCCGCTGGCCCGGCACCGCAGCCGTGTTACCGTGGCAGCATGACCCTGATGGCCCTCCTCGTCTTCGCCGGCGCAATTCTCGCTGATTCGATCAGTCCCGGTCCGACCGTGGCCGCGCTGGTCGCCCGCGTCCTGTCACGCGGCGTGCGCGGTGTCCTGCCGTTCCTGCTCGCCATCTGGCTGGGCGAAGCGCTCTGGCTCAGCGCCGCCATTGCCGGCTTGGCGACGCTTGCCGCGACGTTCAGCCGGCTGTTCGAGATCATCAAATGGATCGGCATCGCCTACCTGGCTTTCCTCGCCTGGCAGCTGCTCACGCGCCAGCCGGAGGCCGAGGGCGAGCGGGAGATCCCGATCCGCGGCAGCGCCGCCGCGACCTTCCTCTCCGGCCTTTCCGTCTCGATCGGCAATCCGAAGAACATGCTGTTCTACCTCACCCTCCTGCCTTCGATCATCGACATGCAGGGGGTCACCAGCACAGGCTGGCTGGAACTCGTGGCGACGCTCCTCGTCACCCTGGTCGCGATCGATCTGACCTGGGTCCTTCTGGCATCGAGGGCCCGGCATCTCCTGCGCAACAGCCGCGCCGTCCGGCGCATCAACCAGATCAGCGGCGGCGCCATGGCGTTGGCAGCGGCCGCCATCGCCACCCGTTGACCAACAGATTCCAGCTCTACAAAAGGGCCCCCAGGCTCGGAAAGGGCCGGGGTCAGAGGCCGGGCTAGGCTGCCCGCTTCTGGGCCGCCTCGACGGCGGCGACGAGGCCGGCCACGCTGTCGGAGCGCTCGATCTCGGCCATGGTCAGCTCGACGCCGAACTCTGCCTCGAGGGCGAGGACGATGCGGACATGGCCAAAGCTGTCCCAGGCGCTGACGTCGGCGGCCTTGGTGTCGGGCGAGAGTTGCTCGGGCGAGAGGTCGAGCACGTCGGCGGCGGTGGCGATGATCGCCTGGGCAAAAGTGGTCAAGTCGGCGCTCCCGGCGTGAGGATAAGGTCGATTCCCTCGGGTACGCCGTCGAGCGCCCCGCCCGCAAGGCCGAGATCGTAGATCCACCCCCCGTCCGACGCGACGAAGCCATGAAGGGCGAGCGCGTCGCGGGCAGGTTGGTTGCGCGGCAGAGGCTGGATCTCGGCACGGATGCGCCGGAGCCCGGCCGCTTTCGCCTGAATCGCGAGACCATGGAGCAGCGCGCCTTCGACGCCGCGCTGCAGCGCGCGGCAGCTGAGGAAAAGATTGTCGATGACGGCCTCCTCGCCCTCCCGGTGCGCCAGCACCAGCCCGACAAGCCCGTGCGCGCCAAAAGCGTCGTCGAGGCGCGCCATGGTGTCGAGCCCGTCCGGCCGGGCGGCGAGCTGTGGTCCGTTCGGCCGGTAGGCGGTGAACAGGAACTGGTTGACCCGGCTCGCCAGCTCGGCCGCACGCGGGCGCAGCGGGGCACCGAGCGGCAGCAGCGTGACGCGGGTGTTGAGCCCCCGCAGGAAGGCCGCCTCGTCCGCCGCCGTATCGCGCAAGCGTTCCACCGCCGCCCGGCGCCGGTACTGCGCCGCGCGTTCGGGCCCGGAAGGCCCGCCCGCCAGCAGCGGATCGGCAAGGAGCGCTGCAGCAAACGCATCCGGGTCCCCGGCGAAGAGGCGAACATCCATCGCCGGAAAGCGCGCAGCGACGGCCGCGCAGTTCACCGGGTCGTCGTCGATGAACACCGTGTGATCGGGCGCGAGGCCGAGCCGATCGAGGATATCGGCGACGAGCGAGGCCTTGTCGGCCCAGCCGACGGCGCGGGCGGCGAAGGCGTCGGGCCCGAGCGGCGCGACGAACCGCAGCGCAGCCTCGACGTCGGCGGGATCGTTGCGGCTGGCGATGGCGAGCACCAGGCCGCGGTCGCCGAGGGCGGACAGCGTTTCGGCATAGGCGCGGTGCAGCGCTGGCATGCCGTCGCCCGTGACGACGTCATCGCCCTCGCCGAGAACGCCCTGCCAGAGCGTACCGTCGAGATCGGTGATCAAGAGCTTTGGCGCCGTGCCCTCGAGCCGGGCGGCAAGGCCGGCGGCAGCATCGGCAAGGCGATCGGCAGCTTCGCTGGTGAGGATCGCACCGAAGGTAGCGGCAAAGCGCTGGTCGAACACCGCGGCAACCGGGATGTCGAGCGGCGCGACGTCGGCGCCCTCCGCGGCTCCGCCAGCCGGCATGCCGGGCAGCCTGAACCGTGCGAGCGCCACCGGCGCCATGGTCAGTACTGCCAGCCTTGCCGCGAGGTCGCCCAATGCGGCGGCGCTCTCGGGCGAAGCGCCGTCATCCGGCATGGACAGCAAGGTCATCCGCACGCCCGCTGCCGGATCGCTACCGGCCGCGGACTTTTCCTGCGGATCAGCCGGCGCGTCCGCCCCCTCCGACAGCAAGGTGCGCACGCCAAGAATGCCCTCGACGCTGCGCAGCGTCAGCGCGAAGCCGGCGATGGCAAAGCCGAGGGTCAGCGCGTCGGCGAGCGAGCGCGGCTGTTGGGTGGTGGCGAGGAGAACCGGCATCGGCCGGCCGAAACGGTGCCCGGCATCGGCCTCGGCCGCCTGCAGGAGAGCCGCCGCTCGGGTTGCGCCGAGGATGGCCCGCGCCGCGCGGAGCTCCCGCGCCAGCGCGGCCGGCCCGGTCTCGGCAGCGGCGAGCAGGCTGCCGCGCGTCGGCCGTTCGCCGCCGGAGGGCAGGAAATGCCAGCCGGCGGGGCGCATCAGACGGTTCCGAGCGACTCGATGTGGCGGGTGACGTAGCTGCGCTCGACGACGCCGTCCGGGCAGATCCGCCGGGCGATCTCATCGATGGCCGCATCTTCCGACATGTCGGGGTTGCAGAGGAGGATGTCGGCCATCACCAGGCGGTATTCCGGCCAGGTCGTCAGCATGATGTGGCTCTCGGCCAGAAACAGCACGAAGGTCACGCCGTGCGGCACGTAGCGCTGGGCGTGCTCGCCGATCACCGTCGCGCCGGCGGCGGTTGCCGCGGCGACGGCCGCCTCGCGCAGCGCGGTCTCGTCTTCCATGAGCGCGTTGCAATTGCGCATGTCCGCAAGGACCTGCCGGATTCTCATGGCGTCACCATTCTGCAAGCTGTATTCAGGCCGCGCCGGGAAACGGCGTCAGGACGGACGGCGGCGATCGCTCGCCTTGGCCGGTTCCACGAAGCCGGTTCTATAATGATTGCGCCGCCGAGCGGCAAGCACAGCGGACTTTCGAGGCCCGCTTCTCCTTGGAAAGGGCGCGATGCCGGCCGATACTCCCCGCTTCACCTTGCGCGATTTTCGTCCAGCCGACATCGACGCGGTCGCCGGTTTCGAGGCCGAGATCGCCGTGCGGTCCTTTGCCGACGAGGCGGTTACCGACCTCGACCACTACCGCAAGAAGCTCGTCAAGCTGCTGAAATACGGCGACGACTGGACCAAGGTCCTGGTCGGCGCGAATGGCGCGGTGATCGGCTGGGCCTGGGTCGCGGCGCGACAGAACTTCATCACCGGCGACAGCTATGCCGACTTCCGCAGCCTCTACGTCGACGGCGCCCGCGCCGGGCCGGCGGCGGCCGTGGCGCTCCTGCGCGCGGTGATGGCGCATGCCGAGGCGAAGGGTTTCACCCGCATCGTCGGGCGCACCGCCACCAGCAATGCGGCGATGCGCTCGCTCTACCAGCTCGCCGGCTTTGCCGAGCGGCACGTGGTCTACGAGCTCGACATCGGCCCCGACGCGCCGCGGCGCCGGACCGAGTAAGGACGAAGCCTAGATCATAGCGCGAGGCCGAAACCGCTCAGGTCGAGCCGGCGTCGACGAAGAAATCCTGGCCGGTGCACATGGCGGCTTCGTCCGAGGCGAGGAAGAGAATCATCCGGGCGAGATAGACCGGCTCGATCTCCACCGGGATGCACTGGCGCTGCAGGTGCGCGGCGACCCCCTCCGGCGTCGCCCAGAGCTCCTTCTGCCGCTCGGTCATCACCCAGCCCGGCACCACGGTGTTGACGCGGATGCGGTGCGCGCCGAGATCGCGGGCAAACGAGCGCGTCAGCCCATGCACCGCGGCCTTGGCCGAGGCATAGACCGGCATGCCGCCCATCGTCTGCATCCAGGAAACCGAGCCGAGATTGATGATCGAGCCCTTGTTCGCGGCGATCATGCCGGGCGCCACGGCCTGGATGGCGAAGAACTGGTGGCGGAGATTGGTCGCCATGCGCTCGTCGTAATAGTCCGGGGTCACCTCGGCAAAACCGTGCCGGTCGTCGCGAGCGGCATTGTTGACGAGGACGCCGCAAGGCCCGTGCGCGGCCTCCAGCGACGCCATCACGGTGCGCAGCGCGTCGATGTCGCGGAGGTCGCAAGCCTCGAAGCGGACCCGGCCGCCCGACGCCGAGAGCTCGGCGGCCAGCGCCGCGCCGCGGGCTGCGTCGATGTCGATGAAGCCGACCCGCGCGCCTTGCCCGGCGAAGGCACGCACGGTCTCGGCGCCGATGCCGGAGGCGCCGCCGGTGACGATGACGGCAACGCCCTCGAGGCTGGGATAGGTGGCGTAGGTCATCGGTGCGCTCCAGCAGCCTCGGTCTCTCGTCCGCACTCGCGCCGGACGCCCGCGAGCATCCACCACCGCCGCCGCGGCCGGTCAAGCCCTTCTGCCGGCAAGCGGGGCTTGGCCTCGCGCCGTCCAGCTGAGGTGCAGAGGCGCCAGAGGCCGGGACCGTCGAGACGCCGCCGGGAGGACGGCACGCCTCCTCCTCGCCCGCGGTTTTGCGGACGCGGTGCGATGCGGTAAGGGAGCGGCATCCTGCCCCGCCGCGGGGAGCCCTATCCGGACCCGCCATGCCTGCCGCCCCTCCCCGCAAAATCCTGTTCGTCGTCACCGAGGACTGGTTCTTCGCCTCGCACTTCCTGCCGATGGCGCGGGCGGCGCGCGAGATGGGGCTGGAGGTGCGCGTCGTCTGCCGGATCCGCGGGCATGCCGGGGCGATCGCGGCGACCGGTGCCGTGCCGATCGCGCTCGAGGCCGAGCGGCGGAGCCTTAATCCGCTGGCGGCGGTGGGCGTTGTCCGCCGGCTGGCGCAGGTGATACGGGCGGAGCGGCCGGACATCGTCCACTGCATCGCGCTGAAGCCGATCCTCCTCGGGGGCTTGGCCGCCCGCCTTGCCGGGATCGAACGGCGGATCTTCGCGCTCACCGGTCTCGGCCTGATCGGCGCCAAGCAGGACCGCGTCGGCAAGGGTGCGCGCGCGTTGGTGAAGGCGGCGATCCGCGGGCCGCTGTCGACGCCGCGCACCCGCTATCTGTTCGAGAATGCCGACGATCCCGGGCTTCTCGGCCTCGATCCCAGCGCGCCCGAGGTGACGATCGTCGGCGGCGCCGGCGTCGATCCCGTCGCTCTTCCCGAGCTGCCGCTGCCCGGCCAGCCACCGCTCCGGGTGGCGCTCGTCGCCCGCATGCTGTGGTCGAAGGGCGTCGACATCGCCGTCGAGGCGGTGCGGCTGGCGCGGCAAGCGGGCGCCGACGTCGAGCTCTCGCTCTATGGTGCGCCGGATCCATCCAACCCCAAAGCGGTGCCGCAAGCGACGCTCGAGGCTTGGGCGCGTGAGGACGGCGTCGGCTGGCACGGCCATGCGGGCGACGTCGCCGCGGTGTGGCGGCAGCATCACGTCGCGTGCCTCCCCTCGCGCGGCGGCGAGGGCCTGCCGCGGACATTGCTGGAGGCCGCGGCCTGCGGGCGGGCAATGGTCACCACCGACGTGCCGGGCTGCCGCAGTTTCGTCGAGCACGGCATCAGCGGCATCGTGGTGCCGCCCGGCGATGCGCCAGCGCTGGCGGCGGCCTTCGTGCGCCTCGCCAAAGAGCCGCTGACCGTCACCGCCATGGGCCATGCGGCCTGCGCCAGGGTGCTGGCCGGTCATACCGAGCGGCAGGTGATGGACAGCGTCAAGGCGCTCTACGCCGCACTGCTGGCGTCCTGACAACCGGGCCCGGTATCGCGGCGGCCGCCTATGGCAATCGGTGCCGGCGGCGGTGACATCGTGAAAGCCGCCGACGCAGGCGGCGTTTCCCCGTCTCCTCCGATGTCACGAAGCGGTTTGCGAGGAGCGTTCCGCTGAGCAGCGCTGGCTCAGTACTTTACCATCAGCGTGCGGCCGATGTCGCCGAAGTCGGGCTTCACGCCGAGGAAGGTGGCGGAGCGGCGGACGATCTCGCCCACCATCGGCGCGGCGTTCCAGCCGGCCTGGGCGTTCGGCTTGCCCGGTTCGGTCTTCGGCTCGTCGATGATGGCGAGCACGAGATAGCGCGGCTTCTCGATCGGGAAGGCGCCGACGAAAGCGTTGAAGATCTTGTTGTGGTTGTACTTGCCGTGCTCGACCTTCTCGGCCGTGCCGGTCTTGCCGCCCACGTGGTAGCCGGGAATGTTGGCGTTGCGGCCCGAGCCTTCCTCGCCGTTGATGCGGAAGATCGTGCGCATGTCCTTCGAGGTTCGCTCCTCGACGACCCGCACCTTGATTGCATCGGCCTCGGCCTTGGTCCGCGGCAGGAAGGTCGGCGGGATGTAGAAGCCGCCATTGATCAGCGCCGCGGCGGCGACCGCGGTGTTCAGCGGCGTCGTCGACACGCCATGGCCGAAGGCGATGGTCATCGAGTTGATCTTCTTCCAGACTTTCGGCTGGGTCGGCGTCGCGACCTCCGGCAGCTCGGTCTTGATGCGGCTGAGCAAGCCGAGCCGGGTGAGGAAGGCCTGGTGCCCCTCGATGCCCACCATGTCCGCCTCGCGCGCCGAGCCGACGTTCGAGGAGTACTTGAAGATCTCCGGCACCGTCAGCGAGGAGCCCTTGTTGTGGAACTCCTTGATCGTATGGCCGGAGACGCGGAACGGCGTCGTGTCGATCGAGCTGTTGATGTTCACCTTGCCCGAATCCAGCGCCATGCCGGTGGTGAAGATCTTGAAGGTCGAGCCCATCTCGAACACGCCGGCGGAGATGCGGTTGAGGTTCTCCTTCTTCTGCGCGTCGACCGGGTTGTTCGGGTCGTAGTCGGGGACCGAGCCCATGGCGACGATCTCGCCGGTCTCGACGTCCATCACCAGGCCGCCGGCGGCGATCGCGCGGTACTTCTTCATCGCCACCGTCAACTCGTCGCGCAGCACGTGCTGGACGCGCAGGTCGAGCGCGAGCTTGACCGGCTCGAGCTTGCCGTTGCCGGCAAAGCCGCTGGCCTGGAGGTCGCGGAAGCCGCTGTCGTCGACATACTTCTCCATGCCGGAGATGCCCTGGTTGTCGATGTTGGTGAGCCCGAGGACGTGGGCGGCGGTGTTGCCACCGGGATAGAAGCGGCGCTTCTCGGTGCGGAAGCCGATACCGGGGAGGCCAAGCGCGAAGACCTGCTGCTGTTGGCGCGGGGTCAGCTCGCGCCGCAGCCAGGCGAAGCCCTGCTCGGAGGACAGCTTGGCATGCAGGCTCTTCGGGTCGAGATCGGGCAGCACGCTGAGCAGCGCCTCGGTGGCCTCGTCGACATCGACGATGCGCTTCGGCTCGGCGAACAGCGACGCCATCTTGATGTCGGTCGCCAGCACCTCGCCGTTGCGGTCGAGAAGGTCGGGACGCGTGATCGGGCCGCGCTGCGCGCCGGCCTGGTAGGCGCTGGTCGGATCGCCGGCAATGCCGATCATCGCCAGCCGGCCACCGATCACGCCATAGACGCCGCAGAACAGGCCGACGGCCAGCAGGAAGCGGCTTTTGCTCCGGCGGGCATTGCGCGGCTGGACGGTCCAGCCGTCCGCCGTCGGACCGGGCGCGGCAGCGACCTTCGGAAGGCGGATCGGGAGGGCCGGAAGCTTCGGAAGACGCATGGAGATATCCTGTCGCAAGCCGGCACGCGGCGGGCTCGACCCCCGCTCGCGCCGGCAGCCCGCATGAGAGTGCGAGCCCGGCCCGTTTTCGATCCCTACAGGTCCCACATTCATCCTAAAGACTTGGTAAATGTCGGCGAAAGAATTTCACCGTTCATCAAGGGCTCGGCGCGACCGGGACACCGACGCGGCATCGCAATGACGCGGCGTGCGAACGCCCGGCACCGCCCGCGGCGATCATTTCCCCGTGGGCATGCGGCAGAGAGCAGAGGGCGCCGTGACGCCGCGGCAAGGGCCGTGCTACGGCTTGATTCGGGGCGGGAGGAGCCCGTTTCTCGGGAGAATGAGATGACACTGGTTTCGGAACGGGCCGCGGCGACAATGCTGGCCCTTGTGACGGCGGGTCTGGCGATGCCGGCATTCGCGACGATGGCGTCGGCGCAGACGATCGAGGCGCTGCAGACGGCGGAAACCGCCAGCAAGGCGGCCTGGGAACAGCTGCCGCTGACCGAGAAGAAGGTGACCTTCGTCAAGGCGAGCTCGACCGGCTACGGCATGTACGACGCCCGCGACAACAACATCTTCAAGCCCGGCGAGCCGATCATCTCCTATGTCGAGCCGGTCGGCTTCGGCTGGAAGCCCGTCGACGGCGGCAAGTACGAGATCGGCTTCGTCATCGATCTCGCCTTGAAGACCTCGGATGGCACCCTCGTCAGCGACCAGAAGGGCTTCATGTCGGTCAAGCAGGAGAGCCACGAGCAGAACCAGGAATACTCCATCGACATGACGCTGACCCTCGAAAGCGCCCCTCCCGGCAACTACACCGTCACCTATACGCTGCACGACACGTCGAGCGACGAGGTCTCGAGCTTCGACCAGGACTTCGTGGTCTCGCAGGAGGAGTAGCAGGACGCCGCCAGCGTCCCCCCAACGCCCAGTGCAGGACGATCAATCCCCGGGACCTCGTTCGTGGCTGGAACCTGAGGGCACAGGGAAAAGGAAGCTGGCGGGCGCCTTGCTCAGACGCCGAGCATGTGACGTCGCGAGGCGCGCTCGGCCGTCTGGAGGATTTCGTAGACCGCGAACTTCGCCTGGTGGAAGGTGGCGATCTCGCCGCCCGCAGGCGTGATCTCGTCACCCGTCCGGCACATGGCGGCCGCCGCCTGCCGGAGATCGGGATAGCTGCCGGCGGCCACCGCGCCGAGCATCGCCGATCCCAGCAGAACCGGCTCGGCGGTCTCCGGCAGCGCGACCTTCAGATCGGCGGCATCCGCGAGAATACGCCGCAGCAACGGGCTGCGGGCGGCGCCACCGCTGGCGACGATGGTGCCGATGTCGACCTTGCGGGCGCGTGTCGCCTCGACGATCTGGCGGGTTCCGTAGCAGAGGCCGCAGAGGCCGGCGACGAACAGGCGGACGAGGCTGTCGAGGCTGGTGTCGAGGCCGAGACCGGCAATCACCGCCGTCGCCTTCGGATCGGCTTCCGGCGACCGGTTACCGAGGAATTCCGGCACGACATGGATGGCGTTCGCCAGCCGCGCGGCCGCCTCGATCGAACCGGCCAGCGAGATTGCCCGCTGCTCCAGGAAGTCGAGCAGGCCGATCCCCTTTAACGCCGCGGCCTCCCGGGCTGCCGGCGTCGCCGGATGCAGGCCGACGAGGTAGTCGAGCCCGGCGCCATAGGCCGACTGGCCGCCTTCGAGCAGCCAGTAGCCCGGCAGCAGCGCGCCGTAATAGGGCCCCCAGACACCATCGACGAACGCCGGCTCCGGCGTGAGCATCATCGCGCAGGACGACGTTCCCATGATCATCGCCATCTGCGCCGCCGGGTCGGCCGGCTCGGCACCGACGCCGTCCTTGCCGCCACTCTTGCCGCCGAGCGTGCCGACGCCGCCGGCATGCGCGTCGATCAGCGGTGCGCCGACCGGGGTGCCGGCGACGAGGCCGAGTTCAGCCGCAGCGGCGGCGGTGAGGCCCTGGCCCAGCGGCGAGGCGATGTCGACGATCTCCGTGCCGATGCGCTGAAAGCCCTCGTCGGCGAGTTCGCCAAGACCGATCGCGTGAAAATAGTCGGCGTCCCAGCGCGACTCATGCGCCAGATAGGTCCACTTGCAGGTGACCGTGCAGACGGACCGCGCCAGGCTGCCGGTCGCCCGGAAGGAGAGGAAGTCGGCGAGATCGAAGAAGTGCCCGGCGCGTGCGAAGACCGCCGGACGGTTCTCCTTCAGCCACAGCAGTTTCGGCGTTTCCATCTCCGGCGAGATGACGCCGCCGACATAGGTCAGCACCGCATGATGGGTGTCGTTGATGCGCCGGGTCTGGTCCATCGCGCGGTGGTCCATCCAGACGATGATGTCGCGCTGCGGATCCTCGGAAGGCCCGACCGGAAGCGAGCGGCCCTCGCCGTCCAGCACCACCAGCGAGCAGGTCGCGTCGAAGCCGAGGCCGCGCACGGCGGCGGGATCGGCGTCGGCGCGCTCCATGGCCTCGCGCACGGATGCGACGACGGCGGCCCAGATGTCGGCGGAGGACTGCTCGACCAGCCCGCCCTCCTCCGTCCAGATGCGGATCGGCCGCTTGGCGGCGCCGAGCAGCCGGCCGATCTCATCGAAAACGCCGGCGCGTGCGCTGCCGGTGCCCACATCAACGCCGATGAAGAGATTCTGCATGGTCGCTCCCGAAGTCTTTCGGGAAACGAGTTAGAACATCGAGCGGGAAATCGGAAGCGCCCGCCGCGACGACTTTACGTCGCCCCGCCTTTCCGAAAGCCCGGCTCGACCGGCCCGGAGATCGCTCTCGAAGCACTGTGTGGCGAGAGCGAGCAACCGGTAGCTCAGGCTATCGCGCCTTCCGGAGAGCCTGCTTCATGTTTTTCTTCACGTCGTCGAGCACGCTTCTGATGACGTCGAGACGATCGACGCTGAGCCGGCTGGCGATGTCTTCGCCGACCATCCGGTAGATGGTGGAAATACACGACCGGGTTTGCTTGCCGGACTCCGTCAGCGTGATCACGTTGCCGTCGACGTCGACGAGGTTGCGGACGCGCAAACGATCATACGCAGCGGTGACAGCGGTCGGATGAACACCGAGTTCCTCCGCGGCTTCGCCGAGGTCGGTCGGCCCACGGGGGTTCAGCGCAAGCATGTAGTCGTCTTCGCCGGGTGACAGCGCGATCGTGGCCAGATGCAGCGCGAGGAGGTCACGCGTCAGCTTGGAGACCTCGATCATCGACGTCGCCAGGCGTTCTTTCTCGGCGTCTTCCGTCAGGCTTTCTTCGAAAACAGTCGCGGACATATCGTATCCCTTTATGATCATTGCTTGGGAAACAGTTGTCGGGGTCAATGCTGGCGCGAAGCTGGAGGTGCGAACCGTGCCAAGCGATTTGGGGATTGCGCTGGCGGCGGAAATCGACGGGCCTTCGCCGATGGCGGGTCGTCTGAACTTCGGTCCGACCTGTGACCCTTGGGGAATGGCTTTGGCCAGCCCATGCCAGCGTAGTCAGGTGCCCCGCCTTCATCGCCAGGCGCCCCACCGCGGACAGGAATGTATCCCGGATCAGGTCCGGGATACCGAGGTTTCCGCGTCGACGCGGCGCGTTCGAAGCAGGCGAGACGAGCCTTTTACGGCGAGCCTTAGCGAAGATAGGCCGTCAGGGTCTCGACGACGCCCTTGTCCCACAGCGAGCGCAGCATGAAGGCGAAGCGTTCGCGGAAGACGGCGTTGCCGGAAAGGTCGCCGTAGACGTCTTTCAGGGCGAGGAAGGCGTCGGGATCGGTCTTGGCGGCGACCGCGGCCGCGCGGATTCGGTCGAGGTTCGGATCAACCAGCGGCATGTCCTTGCCGCCCTCCGACGGGCCGCCGAGTGCCCGGCACCACAGTGCGGAGACCAGCGCGAGACCATCGATCCCCTGCCCGGCGGCGAGCCGGTCGCGGATCGTCGGGACGATGAACTTCGGCTGCCGGTTCGAGCCGTCGAGCGCCAGACGCGCGACGGTGTCGGCGATCTTCGGGTTGAGGAAGCGGTGCTCGATGAGCTTGCGGTAGTCCTCTAGCGAGGTGTCCGGCACCGGCGGCACGACCGGGATGATCTCGTCCTTGGTCAGCTTCTCGAGGAAGGCGGCGATCAGCGGATGCTGCATCGCCTCGTGCACGAACTGAATGTCGAGGAGGATGCCGGGATAGGCGATCGCCGCATGGCCGCCGTTGAGGATGCGGATCTTCATCAGCTCCCAGGGGGCGACATCATCGACGAAGGTGACGCCGACCTTCTCCAGCGCCGGGCGACCGGCGGGAAAATTATCCTCCATCACCCACTGCTTGAACTCCTCGCAGTAGACCGGCCAGTTGTCGTCGATGCCGAACTCGGACGTCAGGTTCTCGATCTCGCGCGGGCTGGTGGCCGGGGTGATGCGGTCGACCATCGAGTTCGGGAAGGCGACGTTCGCGCGGATCCAGTCGGCAAGCGCGGGATCCGAGAGCGCGGCGGTGCCGGCGACGGCATCCTTCGCAACGACACCATTGTGCGGAATGTTGTCGCAGGACATCACCGTGAACGGCGCGGCGCCAGCGTCGCGGCGGGCCTTGAGGCCGGCGGCGATCAGGCCGAAGACGGTCTTCGGCGCTGCGGGGTTGGCCCCGTCCGCGACGATCGCGGGATGCGCCGGATCGAAATGGCCGGACGCGTCGACGAAGTATCCGCCCTCGGTGATGGTCATGGACACGATGCGGATCGCGGGATCGGCAAGCCGGGCGACGATCGCCGCGCCGTCGCCGATCGGCAGGTAGTCTATCATCGGGCCGGTCACGCGCGCGGCGGTGCGGTTGTTGTCCTGCTCGACGACGGTGGTCAGGTAATCCTGCGCGCCGAGCTTGTCACGCATGGCCGTCTCGAACGGGAGCATGCCGGCGCCGACGATGGCGAAGTCGTGGCCTTCACCCGTGTTGAGGAGGTCGTCGAGGTAAACAGCCTGGTGGGCCCGGTGAAAGTTGCCGATGCCGAAATGCAGGATGCCGGCCGACAGCGTCGCGCGGTCGTAGCTTGGCACGGAAGCAGTGGCGGCGATGGCCGGAAGGGTCGCGGAGGACAGCCTGACGCTCATGGTTTGGGCTCCTGAAATGGCATCGCGGCCGCCCGGCATCGATCGGCCAGGCGGTGGTCTGATGGCTAGGTTATCGTTCATTGCGGAGGGGCGCCGGGCCCCTCCCATGCAGTCGCCGCCTGACCCGGTCCGGGCCATTGGCGAAAACGTTTCAGGCCTTGCCGAGCGTCAGGCCGGCCGCATCGAAGCGGTGGGTGCGGTTCGGCTCGGGCGTCAGCCAGACCGGGTCGCCATGGCTGACGCGGTAGTCGCCGAGGCCGCGCGCGGTGACCTGGTCGCCATTGTCCATCTTGATGTGGATGAAGGTGTCGGAGCCGAGGTGCTCGGAGACGCCGGCAATGCCCCTGAGGTCGCCGGCATCCTTGGAGATCTTCAGGTGCTCGGGCCGGACGCCGACGGTCGGGGCGCCGCGGGCCTCGGCATAGGCACCGGTGAAGAAGTTCATCCTGGGCGAGCCGATGAAGCCGGCGACGAAGAGGTTCTTCGGGTTCTCGTAGAGGTCGAGCGGCGAGCCGACCTGCTCGATATTGCCGCGGTTGAGGACGACGATCTTGTCGGCCATGGTCATCGCCTCGACCTGGTCGTGGGTGACGTAGATCATCGTCGTCTTGAGTTCCTGGTGCAGCTCGGAGATCTCGAGGCGCATGTTGACGCGCAGCGCCGCGTCGAGGTTCGACAGCGGCTCGTCGAACAGGAAGCCCTTCGGCGAGCGCACGATGGCGCGGCCGATGGCGACGCGCTGGCGCTGGCCGCCGGAAAGGTCCTTCGGCTTGCGCTCGAGATAGTCGGTGAGGTTCAGCGTGGCCGCGGCAGTGCGCACCTTCGCCTGGATCGCGTCCTTGCTCTCGCCGGCCATCTTCAGCGGGAAGCCGATGTTCTGGCCGACCGTCATGTGCGGGTAGAGCGCATAGGACTGGAAAACCATGGCGAGCTGGCGGCCGGCGGGCGAGACGTTGGTCACGTCCTTGCCGTCGATCGAGATCACGCCGCCCGAGACGTCCTCGAGCCCGGCGATGAGGCGCAGCAGCGTGGACTTGCCGCAGCCGGACGGCCCGACGAAGACCACGAACTCGCCATGCTGGATGTCGAGGTCGAGACCGGGAATGATCACCGCGTCCCCGAAGCGCTTCGCGACCTGCCTCAGATTGATGGAAGCCATATGATCCCCTCCCTTACTTGACGGCGCCGAAGGTCAAACCGCGCACCAATTGCTTCTGTGCTAGCCAACCGATGATGAGGATCGGGGCTATCGAGAGCGTCGAGGCGGCGGAAAGCTTGGCGTAGAAATTACCCTGCGGGCTGGAGAACGATGCGATGAAGGCGCTGAGCGGTGCCGCGTTCGTGGTGGTCAGCAGCAGCGTCCAGAACGCCTCGTTCCAGGCGAGAATGACGTTGAGGAGAACGGTCGAGGCAATACCGGGGATCGCCATCGGCGCCAGCACCTGCGTCAACTCCTTGCGAAGGTTCGCGCCGTCCATGCGCGCAGCCTCCAAGATGTCGACCGGAATTTCCTTGAAGTAGGTGTAGAGCATCCAGACGATGATCGGCAGGTTGATCAGGAACAGGATGACGATCAGGCCGATGCGGCTGTCGAGCAGGCCGAAATAGCGAAACAGGATGGTGATCGGCACCAGGGCGCCGACCGCTGGCATCATCTTGGTCGACAGCATCCAGAGCAGCACGTCCTTGGTGCGCTTCGTCGGCGAGAAGGCCATCGCCCAGGCGGCGGGAATGGCGAAGCAGAGGCCGAGCGCCGTCGAGCCGAGCGCCAGGATCACCGAGTTCCAGAGGAAGGCGAAGTAGTTCCGCTGCTCCTGGATCGCGACGTAGTTCTCGGTCGTCCAGTTGAAGAACAGGAATTTCGGCGGGATCGAGATCGCGTCGAGTTCCGACTTGAACGAGGTCAGGATCGTCCAGAGGATCGGGAAGAAGATCAGGAACCCGACGATCCAGGCGAGAACCGTCATGCCGATCTTACGGCGCGTGGTGATGGCGCGGGCCATGGCTCAGGCCTCCAGGTTCTTGCCGACGATGCGGACGAGGAAGAACGCGACGACGTTGGCGACGATGACGGCGACGATGCCGCCGGCCGATGCCGTTCCGACGTCACCCTCCAGCGAGATAATCGAGGCGATCAGGAAGGGCAGGTTCGACGAGGCCTCGCCACCGCCCGTCGTCACCGCGATCTCGGCGTAGACGGAAAGGAGGAAGATCGTCTGGATGAGGATTACGACGGTGATCGCCCGCTTCATGTGCGGCAGCGTGATGTACCAGAAGATCGAGAGCGCGCCCGCGCCGTCCATCTCGGCGGCTTCCTTCTGGTCCTGCGACAGCGACTGCAAAGCGGTCAGAAGGATGAGCACGGAGAAGGGCAGCCACTGCCAGGCGACGATGATGATGATCGACGTCAGCGGCCAATTGGTCAGCCAGTCGATCGACCCGATACCGACGGCGTTCAGCAATTGCCCGATCACGCCGTAGACCGGGTTCATCATCATGTTCTTCCAGACCAGCGCGGCCACCGTCGGCATGACGAAGAAGGGCGCGATCACGAGAAGACGCACGACGGTCTGGCCATAGAATTCCTGGTCGAGCAGCAGGGCGATCAGGATGCCGCCGAGGATGGTGACGCAGAGGACACCGAACACCAGGAGCAGCGTGTTCTGGAAGGCGCTGATGAAGCGCGGGTCGGAGAGGAAATAGGAATAATTCTCGAACCAGACGAACGGCGTCTCGGGGTTGTAGAACCCGTAGCGCAGCGTCGAGAACCAGAGCGTCAGCCCGAGCGGGACCAGCATCCAGAGGAAGAGGACGATGACGGAAGGCGCCATCATCAGGCGTGCGACCGACTTGGTTTGGGTTGTCGCCATGATCCGGTTCCGACAAGGGGCCGCGCACGAGCGCTGGGGGGCGGCCGAAACCCGTCTGAGGGGCTAGAGGCCTCCGGCCAGCGATAGCCGGAGACTGGCGTGCGGACGAAGGATGGTTCTGCCGTCAGACGCCCGGCGCCGTGGCGACAGCGGGCATCGAAAGCTCGGGCAATGTGAGGGCCGGCGCGGGCCGGCCCTCGATCGCGGGCCTACTTGATGTAGCCGCCGCGGGTCAGTTCGCGGGTCGCCTGTGCCTGGGCGGCAGCAAGCGCCGCATCGACCGTGGCCGAGCCGGACAGCGCGGCCGCCATCTGCTGGCCGATCGCGGTGCCAAGACCCTGGAACTCGGGGATCGCGGCGAACTGCAGGCCGACATAGGGCTTGCCCTCGCCGATCGACGGATCAGCCTTGTTGATCGCGGCGAGCGTCGCCTCGGCGAACGGGGCGGCCTTCACGTATTCCGGATTCTTGTAGAGCGAGGTGCGCGTGCCCGGAGGAACGTTGGCCCAGCCTTCCTTGGAGGCGACGAGGTCGAGATAGGCCTTGGACGTTGCCCAGGAGATGAAGGTCTGCGCGGCCTCCTTCTTCTCGGAGCTCGCCGGGACCGCCAGCGACCAGGCCCAGAGCCAGTTCGCGCCGTCGTTCGGGCAGTTCTCGATGCCGCAAGGACCCGGCGCGAAACCGACCTTGTCGGCAACCTGGCTCTGCTTCGGGTCGGTCACGAAGGACGCCGCGACGCTCGCATCCATCCACATGCCGCACTTGCCCTGGCCGAACAGCGAGAGGTTCTCGTTGAAGCCGTTGGCGGCGGCACCGGGAGGGCCGTACTTGGTCATCAGGTCGACGTAGAGGGTGACGGCCTTCTTCCAGCCTTCGCTCTCGAACTGCGGCTTCCAGTTGGCGTCGAAGTAGTTGGCGCCGAAGTCACGGGCCATGTTGCCGAGGAAGGCCATGTTCTCGCCCCAGCCCGGCTTGCCGCGCAGGCAGATGCCGTAGACGCCGGTGTCCTTGTTGGTGATCTTCTCCGCGGCTTCCGCGATGAAGTTCCAGGTCGGCTTCTCCGGCATCTTGAGGCCAGCGGCCTCGAACAGGTCCTTGCGGTAGAGCGTCAGCGTGCTCTCGGCATAGAACGGCGCGGCGTAGAGCGTGCCGTCGGTCGACAGCGCGTTGCGGATCGCCGGGATCAGGTCGTCGGCATCGTAATCGGCGCCGAGCTTGTCGAGCGGGGCGAGCCACTGCTGCTTGGACCAGATCGGAACCTCGTAGGTGCCGATGGTCATCACGTCGAACTGACCACCCTTGGTGGCGATGTCGGTGGTGACGCGCTGGCGCAGGATGTTCTCTTCCAGCGTCACCCAGTTGAGGGCGATGTCCGGATGCGCCTTGGTGAAGTCCTCGGTGAGGCCCTGCATGCGGACCATGTCGGAATTGTTGACCGTGCCGATGGTCAGCGTGGTCTGGGCATTTGCGCCGGCCGTGAAGGCCATCAGCGACACGGCACCCGCGAGAATTTTCATCAGGGTCATTAAGAGCCTCCCAGCTTCATGAGCAATTGACCAATGGACGGGCAAATTCCCACTAGATGCATCGGGTGTCAAATCAATCCGCTGCGGCAGCGCAGCAATTCGCTTGCGCAATCGTCGGGAATGCAGAGGGTTTGGGGGCACTGCTGCGGGTCGGCGACGTGAAATTGGTTGTGGAGAATGTTGGCGATGACGCCTGACCGAGCCAACGACCGCGCAAACGCCGACTGCACCTTGCGGAATCGAGCTTATTCCGACGGGATGTTCTAGCGATGAGCACGCCCTCCAGACATCAATCGATCACGATGCAGACGAGTCCCGGCTTTCAGAAAAGCCCTTACATCCAGTGGCTGCGCGGGATCGCCGCTATGGCCGTGGTCGTTTTCCACGCGTCAGCCTATCTCGCGCGGGATACCGGAAACGACAGTTTCAGCGCGGTCTTCGGCGGCATCTTCGGCCTGCTGGGGGTCGCGGTCTTCTTCGCGATCTCGGGAGCGCTGATGGCCGACCTGGTGCGCCGGTCCGGCCCTGACCTGTTCCTGGCCCATCGCCTCGCCCGCATCTACCCGGCCTTCGCCCTCGTCTTCCTGACGGTGTCGATGCTGAATACCGGCGCGCTGCACGGCGACGTCAGGGCCCTGTCGCTCGGCCTCGTCGGACGTCGGGCGGACTACGTGCTGGGGATCGAGTGGACGCTGGTCGCCGAGGTGTTCTTCTACGTCCTGCTCTACGGGCTGTGCACCCTCAGCCTGACGCGCTGGCTCGAGGCCTTCGCCTGTCTCTGGCTCGGGGCGATCCTAGCGACAACCGCCCTGACCTATGCCTCGGCGGATGGCACGCTTTTTCCGACGCTGTTACAGGTGCTCTTCCTGCCGGCAAATGCGGCGTTCGCCGGCGGATTGCTGATACCCGCGATCATTCGGCAAACGGGCTTTTCTCCGGCCCTCGGCGCCCTGGCCATTGGCTGCGTGGTCAGCGCCATCTTCGTCGACCTCGATCTCGCCCGCCTCCTCGGGGCAGTCGCGGCCGTGATCATTGTCGGGCTCGCCTTCCAGCGGAAGACGCCGCAACCGACGACATCAGTTTTCGGCCGCGCACTCGAGCGGATGGGCGACTGGAGCTACGGCCTCTACCTCTGCCACGTCCCGGTCATCCTGCTCGTCTACCGGCTCATGCCTGCGGCGCCGCCGCCTCTGCTTTGGTTCTTGGCCGTCGGGTCTGCCGTGGCGATCTCCATTCCCGCCGGAATGCTGGATGTCTGGCTGTACCGCCGCCTCAGACGCCGTGTGAACGGCCTCAGACCTCTGGCCCTTGCCATCTTCGCGCGCGGCTACTTCCTGGCGTATCTCGCCGTCGGAGTGATCTTCCTGTTCAAGCAGCACTGACGGGCGAGGTAACCGCTTCAAGACGCCAGAAGCGCCTTGGCCGTGGTCTCGTCGGTGATCAGGCCGTTGGCGATGGCCCCGCGCAGCGCAGCGTGGACCGGTGCGGTCTTGGCGCTGCCCATGGCGACGACGATCACGTCGCCGGTGGTCGTCGCGGGGATCGGTGCGCTGGCGACCCGGTCGTTGAACGGACAGTCGATAATGCGGCCAGCGGCGTCGAACGCCCAACCGACGATCTCGCCGACCGCGTCGAGGGCGGCGAGTTGGTCGCGGTCTTCCGCCGTGATGAAGCCGTCGACCACCAGCGGCGCCCGTGCGCCGAGCTCGCCGACGCCGAGGAAAGTGACGCTGGCAACGGCGGCGAGCGCCAGCGTGCTCTGGACCACCTTCTGCTCGTGCAGCAGCGCCCTCTCCTCGGGGCTCGACACCACCACCGGCAGCGGCATCGGGTAGTGCCGCGCCTGCACGGCGTCGGCCATGGTGAAGATGACGTTGTAGATCGAGGCAGAGCCATCGAGCGCGATGTTGCCGGTGAGCGAGACGATCCGGTGCTGTGGGCAGGTCATCGTCGGCAACCGCTCGACCGCCGCCTTCAGGGTGCGCCCGGTGCCGATCGCCATCACCAGCGGCTCGGTCTGCGAGAGCCGGCGCTGCATCTCGGCCGCACAGGCCTCGGCGATGCCGAGGGTCGTCGACGCCGAGCCGGGATCGGACGGCACCACCTCGCAGAATGAGAGGCCGTATTTTTCCGTCAGTGCCCTCGAATGCTCGAGGCAAGCGGCGATGGGGTGGTCGATGCGGACCTTGACAAGACCGGAAGAGACAGAGAGCGAGACGAGACGCTGCGCCGACTGGCGGGACGTGCCGAGCTTGGCGGCTATCTCCTCCTGCGTGTTGCCGGCGACGTAGTAGAGCCAGCCGGCGCGAGCGGCGTCGTCCAGCCGCGTCGCATCATCCTCCCGCGTCTTGGCCACATCCCCTCCTCCGCCGGCCCTGCGGTGCCCCGGACGTGGCGTCCGAGAGCACGGCGTGCCGATCCTCTTGCCCTGTGTAGGGCCGCGCCCGCCGCTCATGCAAGCCGGCCCGCTCGATCGCCGCATGGATTCGCGGACTGACCCGATGCCGCCAACCCCAGCAAAATGCCCCCGAATGCGGCTGAAGGCGCCCGCTCACTGAGCAGCATGCGGTGAGAAACGCGGCAGTTCGATCAAACTATCGGCAGTTTCCCTAATTCTTGCGGGACGCCTTGATTTTCCGGCTTTTGGCTTCTCTTTTAGGCACGATCGATTTGGAGGGACGCCGTGACGCCGTTTGACGAGATGCTGAAGGGCGAAACCGGGGTTCGACAGCCATATGAGCGGTTCCATGCCTGGTATCGCCAGCAGGATCCGGAACTGCTGGTCGAGAAGGCCAGCGAGGCGGAAAACTTTTTCCGCCGCACCGGCATCACCTTCGCCGTCTACGGCGAGGCCGAGGCGGCCGAGCGGCTGATCCCGTTCGATCTCGTGCCGCGGATCATTAACAACCGCGAATGGCAGCGGCTGGCCGAGGGCATCGAGCAGCGGGTCCGCGCGCTGAACATGTTCCTGCACGACATCTACCACGACCAGGAAATCGTGAAGGCCGGCAAGATCCCGGCGCGGCTGATCGAGGGCAACGCGGCCTTCCTGCCGGAGATGATCGGCTTCACGCCGCCGGGCGGCGTCTATACCCACATCATCGGGACCGACATCGTGCGCGTCGGCGAGGACCAGTTCTACGTCCTCGAGGACAATGCCCGCACCCCGTCCGGCGTCTCGTACATGATCGAGAACCGCGAAACGATGATGCAGATGTTCCCGGAGCTGTTCGTGCAGAACCGCGTCCGGCCGGTCGAGACCTATCCGCATCACCTCCGCCGCTCGCTCGCGGCCGTCGCGCCACCGGCCTGCAAGGGCACGCCGACGATCGCCGTGCTGACGCCTGGCATCCACAACTCGGCCTATTACGAGCACGCCTTCCTCGCCGACCAGATGGGCGTCGAGCTGGTCGAGGGCGCAGATCTGAAGCTTGTCGACGGGCGCATCCAGATGCGCACCACCGAAGGCTACAAGATCATCGACATCCTCTACCGCCGCGTCGACGACGACTATCTCGACCCGCTGGTGTTCAACAAGGAATCGGTGCTGGGCGTCGCCGGCATCATGGAAGTCTACAAGGCCGGCGGCATCACCATCGCCAATGCGCCTGGCACCGGCATCTCCGACGACAAGGCGATCTATTCCTATATGCCGGAGATCGTCGAGTTCTACACCGGCCAGCCGGCGCTGCTCGAGAACGTTCCGACTTGGCGCTGCGCCGAGGCCGACAGCCTTGCCTACGTGCTCGACCATCTGGCCGAGCTGGTGGTGAAGGAGGTGCACGGCTCCGGCGGCTACGGCATGCTGGTCGGCCCGACCTCGACGGCCGAGGAGCGGGAGCTCTTCGCCGCCAAGCTGCGCGCGCGGCCCAGCAACTACATCGCCCAGCCGACGCTGGCGCTTTCCACGGTGCCGATCCTCCTCGAACAGGGCTTGGCCTCACGCCATGTCGACCTCCGGCCGTTCGTCCTCGTCTCCGACAAGATCAAGATCATCCCGGGCGGGCTGACGCGGGTGGCGTTGAAGGAGGGCTCGCTGGTGGTGAATTCCAGCCAGGGCGGCGGCACCAAAGACACCTGGGTTCTGGAGGACTGATCCCGCATGGCGCTTCTCGGACGCACCGCCCAAGGCCTCTTCTGGATGCACCGCTACATCGAACGCGCCGAGAACATGGCGCGGCTGATCGATGCCGGCCTGAGGCTCTCGCTTACCAACCTCTCCTCCGAGCAGGACGAGTGGCACTCCGTGCTGGTCACCGCCGGCGTCGAGGTCGCCTACAAGGCGAAATATCCGGACTTCGACCCGCGGCAGATGGTCGACTTCCTGCTCAGCGACTACGACAACCCGTCGAGCGTCCTCTCCTCGATCGAGACGGCGCGGATGAACGGGCGCATGGTGCGAACAGCGCTGACCCGCGAAAGCTGGGAGGCGCTGAACGAGAGCTGGATCCTTCTGAAGCGCCGGCTGCAGATGCCGTTGCGTGACGGGCAACTGCCGGCCGTCCTCGACATGGTCAAGAAGCAGTGCGCCTACATGCGCGGCGCCTTCTACGGAACCATGCTGCGCAACGAGATCTTCGACTTCTGCAATCTCGGCACCTTCGTCGAGCGCGCCGACAACACCGCCCGCATCCTCGACGTCAAATACTGGGTGCTGCTGCCGACGCACTCCTCGGTCGGCTCGTCGCTCGACAATTTTCAGTGGGGCTCGATCCTGCGCTCGGTCTCGGCGCACCGCTCCTACACCTGGGAATACGATACCGACTACCGCGCCTCCGACATCATCGACTTCCTGATCTTCAACGAGCGGATGCCGCGCTCGCTGGCGCATTGCTACAACTCGATCAAGGAAAGCCTCGGCTCGCTCGCCCGCAATCTCGATGCGCCGAACGATTGCCAGACGACGGCGGTCAAGACCTACGGCCACTTCCGCACCTGCGACGTCAACCAGGTGATCAATGGGGGCCTGCACGAGTTCCTGACCGGGTTCATGATCGACCACAACCGCCTGGCGGTGGAGATCGCGCAGACCTACCGCTTCTACGCCTGAGGCGGCGGCAACCGGCAAGGCAGTCTGGCGCAAGGGGAAAGTAGCAGGCTAACATCCACACCTTTCCACACCGTTCGGACGCGGGCGGCGAGAATCGATGAACTTTCGGGAGCGGCGCCCATTTGCCCCTGGAGTGGCGATCGGGAAGGGCTTCCGGTCCCTTTAAAGACCGTACTAATCGGGATCGACGGGCGAACAGCGGCCGTTCGGCGCTTGCAGGCGACGGTGGTTCGACTGTACTGCGCTCTACCGGACCGGATCGGCCGCTGCGTTCGGCAGCGGCAGGGCGGCGGGTCGCCCAGCTGGATCAAGCGGCATTCGGGCGGACTCGCCCGATCGGCATAAGTTGTGCTGGGGTCAACGGAAAAGAGCGTCCCGCGGGCGTCCGACAGGACGCCGGGCGCTCTGGGGGATGTGCAAGCAATGACGTATTGCGTCGGCCTTCTTGTCGATCGCGGCTTGGTGTTCATGTCGGATACCCGCACCAATGCGGGCATCGACAACATCTCGGTCGTTTCCAAGATGAAGACCTGGTGTGTGCCGGGCGAGCGCTTCCTGTGCCTGCTCAGCGCCGGCAACCTCGCCACCACGCAGTCGACGGTATCGCTCCTGGAAGAGCGCAGCCTCGCCCCCGTGGACCGCGAGCCGGCGATCCTCAACCAGCCCTCGATGTTCCAGACGGCGAAGCTCGTCGGCGACACGCTGCGCGAGGTGATCAGCTATACCAGCCCGTCCGGCCAGCGGGCCGACAGCCGCTTCGGCGCGTCCTTCCTGCTCGGCGGACAGATCAAGGGCGGGCGTCCGCGGCTTTTCATGATCTATCCCGAAGGCAACTTCATCGAAGCCGGTGCCGACAACCCGTTCTTCCAGATCGGCGAGCACAAATACGGCCGGCCGATCATCATCCGCACCTACGAGCCGGGCATGGCGCTCGAGGACGTCGCCAAGCTGCTGCTGGTCTCGTTCGATTCCACGATCAAGTCGAACCTGTCCGTCGGCCTGCCGATCGACATGCAGTTCTACGAGTCCGATAGCCTGGCGACCGGCTACCGCCGCCGGTTCGATCAGCGCGACCCCTATTACCAGAAGATCTCCGAGGGCTGGTCGGATGCATTGAAGACGGCCTTCGACCAGTTGCCGCCTTTCGTGGCCGAGACCACCTCGACAAGCTGACTGTTCTCAGAGCGTCACTTCGGCGGATTTTCGCGGGTGCGCGAAACAACCGGCCGCGCGGGCGTTCCCTGTTCGACCCGAACGATGCCATCCCGCCATACCCTCCGATCACGGCGCCTGAAGAATGCTGAGCTTTTTCCCCAGATCGCGCCAAGGCGCCGCGGCGCAGCCGACCGCGGTCGGCGTCGCCATCTGGATGGCCGCGGCGCTGGTGTTCAACCTCGCGCTTTCCCTCTGGATCGAGCCGACTGACCTTGTCCGCGCAATGCTGTCGGCGGTCGTGCTGCCGGTGATGCTCGGCGCCCCGCTGGTCGGCTACATCCGCCTCCGCCTGCGCGAGATGGCGCAGCGCAACGCCGAGCTGCGCCACGCGGCCAGCCATGACGGGCTGACACGCCTGCTCAACCGCGGGGCGTTCACGCATCGGGTCAGGGAAGAGCTCGACGAGATCGCTGCGTCCGAGGGCGGGCGCGGCGCCCTCCTCATCATAGACGCCGACCATTTCAAGCAGGTCAACGACCGCTACGGCCACGCGGTGGGTGACGAGGCTCTCTGCCGCATCGCCGAGCACCTGCGCAGCGTCACCCGGGCCGGCGATGTGATCGGACGGCTCGGCGGCGAGGAGTTCGGTCTGTTCCTGCCGGGCGCCGGCATGCTGTCTGCGGAGGCGACGGCCGAACGGATTCGGCATGCCACGGAGGCCATGCCGCTGATCGGCCGCAACGGCGAAGCCGTCGCCCTGTCCATTAGCGTGGGTGGCCTGTTCTTCCGCAACGCCATCAGCTTCGAAACGCTGTTCCGCCGCACCGACGCGAAACTTTACGAGGCCAAGGCGAACGGCCGGAACCGGGTCGAGTTCACCGAATTCAGGACCGCGCTCCCGCTGACCGCAGCAACAGCTTAAGGCCGGTAGGCTTCTGCCCTACCGCTCCCGCCGCAGGCCTTTTTCGCTGAGCTCCGCGAGATAGCCGTTCCAGCGCGCATCGCGGTCGCGGCCGAGTTCGGAAAGGTAGGACCAGGTGAAGATCCCGGTGTCGTGACCGTCGTCGAAGACGATCCGGATGGCATAGTGGCCGATCGGGACGATGTCGCGGATCCCCACCTCGCGCTTGCCGCCGACGGTGATCCGCTGCGCCTTGGAATGGCCCTGCACCTCCGCCGAGGGCGAGAGCACCCGCAGCATCTCGGCCGAAAAGGCGTCGGTGCCGCCGCCGGCGAGCTGTACGGTCAAGGTACGGCGGTCTTTGGAAACTCGGATTTCCTCGGGTGCGATGGTCGTCTCGGACATGTGTCTGCCTTTCTGCCGCTCCGGCTTCCGGTCGGGTTGACCTCCCGGCAGCCAGCTTCCACATAGGTCGGATGAGCGATGCTATGAACCAAGCCCCTCCCCTCCGCAATCTTCTCGGGCTGAACAGCACCATCGCGTTCCCCAACGAAAGCCCGTCGCCATCCGGCAGCACGCCGGCCCGCGCGACCGGGACCGAGATGATCGACCCATTCGGGCGAGCGATCAGCTATCTCCGGATCTCGGTGACGGACCGCTGTGATTTCCGCTGCGTCTATTGCATGGCGGAGGACATGACCTTCCTGCCGAAACGCGATCTCCTCACGCTCGAGGAACTCGACCGGTTGGCGAGCGCGTTCGTCGCCAAGGGCGTCAAGCGTCTGAGGCTCACGGGAGGCGAGCCGCTGGTGCGCAAGAATGTCATGCACCTCATCCGTGGCCTGTCGCGGCACCTCGAAACGGGAGCGCTCGACGAGCTGACGCTGACCACCAATGGTTCGCAGCTGCAGCGCTTCTCGGCCGAGCTGGCCGACTGCGGCGTGAAGCGGCTGAACGTCTCGCTCGACACGCTCGATCCCGACAAGTTCAAGGCGATCACCCGCTGGGGCGCGCTCGACCGGGTGCTCGACGGCATCAAGGCGGCACAGGCCGCCGGCATCAAGGTCAAGCTCAACGCCGTCGCGCTGAAAGGTTTCAACGACCGCGAAATCCTCGACATGATGCGATGGGCGCATGGCGAGGGCATGGACCTGACGCTGATCGAGACCATGCCGATGGGTGAGATCGACGAGGACCGTACCGATCAATACCTGCCGCTGAGCGAGGTCCGTGCCGATCTCGAAAGCCGCTTCAGCTTGCGGGAGAGCGGCTATGCGACGGGCGGACCGGCCCGCTACGTCGATGTCGCCGAGACCGGCGGCCGGCTCGGCTTCATCACGCCGATGACGCATAATTTCTGCGAAAGCTGCAACCGCGTGCGGATCACCTGCACCGGCACGCTGTTCATGTGCCTCGGCCAGGACGACGCCGCGGACCTGCGGGCGCCGCTGCGCGCCTCCGAGGGTGACGAGCTGCTGTCGCAGGCGATCGACGAAGCCATCGGCCGCAAGCCGAAGGGCCACGACTTCATCATCGACCGGACCACGCGCCGCCCGGCCGTGTCACGCCACATGAGCGTCACCGGCGGCTAACGGCCTCTTCGGCACCCACCATCCGGTCGCGTCAGACCCGCTCAGAACGCCTTGTAGACCGATGCCACTCGCCGCGCGGCGGCGGTCGTCGTCTGCGCCGTTTCGGTGACGGGCAGGAGGTCGCCGGCTTGGCGATACTGGAAGATGAGCGGGATGAAGTCGCCGCTGGCCAGAATTTCCTCCGTCAGCTGACGCACCCGCGTGACGTCGCCACCATAGGGCAGCGTCTCGGCGGTAGACGACGCCATACGAGAGTCGCCGCACGCCTCGGTCCCCGGCACGGTCGCCCGCGCTCCGGCACCTGGCCGCTCCGTTGTTGACGGCGTTCGCTGAGCCAGGGCAGCAGCCGGCGTAGCGGGGCGATCGACGGTTGCCGGCCGCTCCACTGGGTCCGACACCGTCGGCGCGCCGTAGGCGACCACTGGCGCAACCGGGAAAGACAGCGCCGCCTCCTCCGCCGTGTGGCGGGTCCAGTCGTCGCGGTAGTGAATCGGCAGGATCATCCGCTGTTCCTGCAGATTGTAGAACTGGCCGAGTTCAGCGGGCTGAAGGATCGCCTTGTCGAGCTCCGGCCGGAGAACCGGCGGCGACACGAGCGAGACAGGGTCGGACATGGGTGCTCATCCCTCGAAAAAAGTTTCGAGCCCCATTATCCACCCGAACGAGGATGTCCCGTTACCGCAAACGTTAGGATTGTCTGAACGCGGCGGATTCCATGAAAGAAGTTGGCAAGGTTTGCAGCCGCGCCGGTGCGGCGATCAATCGGGACGGGCCTCGTTTGCGAGAAGGGCGGCGAGCGCCGGCGCATCGACGGGACGGCTGAAATAATAGCCCTGCATCTCGTCGCAGCGATTTTCCTTGAGGATGCGCATCTGCTCCTCCGTCTCGACACCCTCGGCGATCACCTTCAGCTGCAGCTCGCGCCCGAGCGAGATCACCGCGGTGGCGATGGCGCGGTCGCTGCCGTCGTGCTCGAGATTGCTGACGAAGGAGCGGTCGATCTTCAGCCGCGACAGCGGCAGGCGCTTGAGAACGCTGAGGCTGGAATAGCCGGTACCGAAATCGTCGATCGACAATTGCACGCCCATGGCCTTGATCTCGGACAGGGTGGCGATCGCCCGTTCGATATCCTCGATGATGACGCCCTCGGTGATCTCCAGCTCGAGCCACCGGCTGTCCAGCCCGCTGCTCTCCAGAGCACTGCCGATCTTGGCGAGAAAGTCCTTCTCGCGGATCTGGCGCGGCGAGACGTTGACCGCGACGGTGACGGACGGAAGACCGGCCTCCTGCCAGAGGCGGTTTTGCCGGCAGGCCTGGCGCAGCACCCATTCTCCGAGGTCGGCGATCATGCCGGACTCCTCGGCGATCGGAATGAATACCGTCGGCGCGATCAGGCCACGCGTCGGATGATGCCAGCGCAGCAATGCCTCGACGCCGAAGATGCGGCCGGAGGCGAGATCGACCTGGGGCTGGTAGAGAAGCTGAAATTCGCCGCGCGAGAGACCCGCCCGCATGTCTTCCTGCAGCGACAGCTTCTCCACCACCGCGCTGTTCATCTCCGCCGCATAGAAGCGGAAGGTGTCGCGCCCGGACTGCTTGGCGCGGTACATCGCCGCGTCGGCATTGCGCAGCAAGGTCTCCGCATTGGTCCCATCGTCGGGAAACGCGGCGATGCCCATGCTGCAGGTCATGTGCAGCGGCTGCCCCGCGCACAGGAAGGGCTCGGCGATCAGCGTCCGCAGCTTCGCCAGCGCCTCGAGGATGGGCATGTCGCTGCCGGGATGCTCGCCGAGCAGCAGCACGAACTCGTCGCCGCCGATGCGGGCGACGGTATCGGCCGGATGAAGAAGGCCGCTCAGCCGCTCGGCAATCATGACCAGCAGCCCGTTGGCCCTTTCATAGCCGAGACTGTCGTTCACCCGCTTGAACTGGTCGACATTCAGCGCCACGACCATCAGCTTCGACCTGTGGATCTCCGCCTGGATGAGGTTCTGTCCCAGCCGGTCCTTCATCAGCGTCCGGTTGGGAAGCCCTGTCAGGAGGTCGTATTGCGTGAGCTGGCGGAGCTGCTCCTCGGCGGCCTTCCACTCCGTGATGTCGCGGGCCACGCCGATCAGCCCGACGATCTCGCCCTCGCCGTTGCGCAGCGGCACGCGCGAGGTCGAGAGCGTCGTCTGGACGCCGGCCGTCGTGACCACCGGCTCCTCGAGATTGAGGACCGCCTCACCCGATGCCATGATCTGCTGCTCCAGCGCGCGCGTGCGCTCGGCAAAGCCGGGTTCGACGACGTCGAAGTCGGTGCGGCCGATCAGGCTTGCCGCATCCGTGTGGCCGGTGACGTCTAGCACCGCCGAGTTGACGAGGACAAAGCGACTGTCCTGATCCTTGACGAAGATCATGTCCGGCGCCTGGTCGATCATCTGGCGCAGCAGCGCGCCCTCGGTCATGTCGAGGCTGGACAAGGAGCCGGTTGCATCGGTCGAATGCGAGCCGGACATCCCGGCCGCCTTCGGCTGTTCGGACGGCGATGGAAGCGGTGTCTCAGGCATGGAGATCATCTGGCGCCGTCAGAGGAGCATGCGACGCACCGGAAGGCGTCGGTTCGAGAAGATATTAAGGACAGAAGATAAATATTCAGTCGTCAGACTTAACTTTACGTTCCGGCCGATCTTCGCGGCGCGGGGAGCTTCGGATGAAAGACCGCGGCAGCGTCCGGCAGGGCGCTGTCGGACGATCGGGGATGAAATACCGGGGCTGTCGCGCATCCGCCGAAGACCGTCGCCAAAGCGGCGCGGCTCGCGTACAGCAGGCCATCGCCCTCTCGCCAGCAGCCCGCCGTGTCACTCCTGCCGCGCCTCGCCTTTTCCGACAATGTCCGCGCGAGCCTCTGCATGCTTCTCGCGATGGCGGCCTTCGTGGTCAATGACAGCCTGGTCAAGCTGCTGACCGCGGACCTTGCCGTGCCACAGCTGATTGCCGTGCGCGGGCTGATGGCGACACTGCTGCTGATCGCCATCGCCTGGACGCGAAAGGTGCCGTTCTCGCTGAGGATCCTGCGCCAGCCCCTGGTGATGCTGCGCACCGCCGGCGACGTCGCCTGCACGCTGTTCTACATCACCGCGCTCGGCCACCTGCCGCTCGCCAACGCCACCGCGATCTTCCAGGCACTGCCGCTGACGGTGACGCTTGGCGCCGCGCTGTTCCTGCGCGAGCCGGTCGGCTGGCGACGGTGGAGCGCCATCGGTGCAGGCTTCGTCGGCGTGCTGATCATCGTGCGACCGGGGCTCGAGGGCTTCACCGCCTCCTCGCTCTACGTCCTGGCCTCCGTGGTCTCGGCCGCGGTCAGGGACCTTGCGACGCGGCGCCTGCCCGAGGCAGTTCCCTCGCTGCAGGTCTCGGCGGTCACCGCGCTCGTCGTGACGCTGACCGGCGGCTTGCTCATCCCTTCCGCCGGCTGGGTGCCGCTGACCGGAACGCACATGGCCATGCTGGCGGTCGCGGCGGTGATGATCGGCGTCGGCTACATCTTCATCGTCTCCGCCATGCGGATCGGCGACATGGGCTTCGTCGCGCCCTTCCGCTATTCGGTGCTGCTGTTCGCGCTGCTTATCGGCGTGTTCTGGTTCGAGGAAATTCCGGATCGCTGGGTGTTGCTCGGCACCCTCATCATCATGCTCAGCGGCGCCTACACCTTCTACCGCGAGCGGGTGAAGGGGATTGCGCCGTTGCCTGAAACCGAAGTCGTATGATCGCCGGCCCCGCTCCTGCGCCAGCGAAGGTCGCCGCATTGATCCTCGCCGGCGGACGGGGTGCGCGCATGGGTGCCGCGGTGCCGAAGCCGCTGCTGCGCCTCGGCGGGCTGACCCTCCTCGATCATGTGCTGGCTCGGCTCGGTACCGACACCGCGCCTGTCCTTATCAGCGCCAACGATGCCGATGCCTTCGCCGGGACCGGGCTGCCAGTGATCCCCGACCGGATCGGCGGTTTCGCAGGGCCGCTGGCGGGGCTGGACGCGGCCGCCGTCCATCTCGGGGCGCACCACCCCGGCGTGACGCATATCCTGACCCTGCCGGCCGACACGCCGTTCCTGCCGAGCGACCTCGTATCCCGCCTGATCGCCGGACCGGCCGGCCTTGCCTGCGTTGCCAGCCGTGCCGGCGCCTTGCAGCCGACGGTGGCCCTCTGGCCGATGGCATCGCTCATTGCCCTGCCGGGCTTCCTCAGCGCGCCGGGCAAGCATGCGATCCGCGGGTTGCTCGACTGCGTCGGTTACGCAGCGATCGACTTCCCCGACGATGACGGGGCGCCCGGCGGCGATCCGTTCTTTAACGTCAACACGCCGGAGGATCTCGCAGAGGCGCGATCCTTCGAACCCAGTCGTTGAAAAGGCGTGAGGCTACGATGACAGCTGTTGCACTTTTTACGACAGCCATGGAAGTATCGCCGCTATAACAGGCATGCCCAATGTCGAGGCCCGTGACGCCTGCTCACCACCGGAGAAGTCCATGCGTTTTGCCCGTACCCTCACCGCCGCCGTCGCGGTGCTCGCTTTGGCCGCAAGCTTCAACGCCGCGCAGGCTGACGATTCGGCTAAGGATTACAAGACGATCAAGATCGGCACCGAGGGCGCCTATCCGCCGTTCAACTTCCTCACCGCCGGCGGCGAGCTGACCGGGTTCGACATCGACATCGCGAAAGCCCTCTGCACACAGATGAAGGCCGAGTGCGAGTTCGTCGCGCAGGATTGGGACGGCATGATCCCGGCGCTGCAGAACAACAAGTTCGACGCGATCATCGCTTCCATGTCGATCACGCCGGAGCGCCAGAAGCAGATCGACTTCACCAACAAGTACTACAACACCCCGCCGGCGATCGCCGTGGCCAAGGACAGCCCGATCACCGAAGCGACGGCCGCAGCGCTTTCCGGCAAGGCGATCGGCGCGCAAGGCTCGACCACCCACAGCCAGGCCGCCGAAGCGCTGTTCCCCGACAGCGACATCAAGGTCTACCCGACCTCGGAAGAGTACAAGCTCGACATCGGCAATGGCCGCCTCGACGCCGTAATGGACGACGTCGTCGTCCTGTCGCAGTGGATCGACAGCCCGGAAGGCAGCTGCTGCAAGATCCTCGGCACGCTGCCGGCCGATCCGAAGATCTACGGCGTCGGCGCCGGCATCGGCCTGCGCAAGGGTGACGAGAAGCTGAAGAAGATGTTCAACGACGCGATCGTCGCGATCCGCAAGGATGGCACCTACAAGACGGTCCAGGACAAGTACTTCAAGTTCGACGTCTACGGCGCCGAGACCAAGTAGGCCCCGCATGAGACCGCGGCGCGGCGGCCAGCTGCCGCGCCGCAACGTGCCGACCGACGGCCGGCATTCCCCTGGCGTCGGCTCCCCACCCGGTACATCTGAACCACGACGATCGCGGAGCGCGCATGCAGACTGACTGGGCGATGATCGGCTTCGGCCCCGAGGGCTGGGGCGACGAAATCCTCGCGGGCGTCGTCGTCACCGTCACGCTGGCGCTGGCGACACTGCCGCTCGGGCTTGGCGCCGGCTTCGCTTTGGCACTCGGCAAGCAATCCGAGGACAAGGCCATGCGCCTTTCCGCCGACATCTACACCACCGTCTTTCGCGGCCTGCCGGAACTGCTGACGCTGTTCCTGGTCTATTTCGGCGGACAGAGCGCGATCAACGCGCTGACCGGCGCCACCGGACTTCCGGCTCTGACCGTTTCGTCCTTCGTCGCCGGCATGATCGCGCTGGGCCTCGTCTTTTCCGCCTTCGCCAGCGAGGTCTTCCTCTCGGCCTTCCGGGCGATCCCGATCGGCCAGACGGAAGGCGCCAAGGCGCTCGGCCTGTCGCGCTGGCGCATCATGCTCTCGGTCATCCTGCCGCAGCTGATCAAGATCGCCTTGCCGGGCCTTGCCAATCTCTGGATGAACCTCCTGAAGGACACCGCCCTCGTCTCGGTGGTGGGCCTTGCCGACACCATGCGCCAGGCCGGCATCGCCTCCCGCGTCACGCGCGAGCCCTTCCTGTTCTTCGGCATCGCCTGCGCGATCTTCCTCGTCCTCACCATGCTGTCCTCGGTGGTGATCGGCCGAATCGACCACTGGACCAAGCGCAGCGGAGCGTCGCGATGACCGTCTCGGCGCCTCCCGTGATCCCCAAGCGCAGCAGTCTTGCCGGCAAGATCATCCTCGGCCTCATCTGTCTCGCCGGCCTCGGCATCGTCTACTACCTCGTCTCCGCCTACGACCCCGATCTGATGGCGCGCTACGGCCCGCTCTATCTCCAGGGGTTGTGGACGACGATCTCGCTGGTGCTGATCTGCTTCGTCGTCGGCGCCCTCGTCTCCATCCCCATCGCTTTCGGGCGAATGGCGAAGAACCCGGTGGCGCGCGGCCTCGCCTTCGTCTTCGTCTACTTCTTCCGCGGCACGCCGCTGATCGCGCAGATCTTTCTCGTCTATTACGGCTTCGGCGAATTCCGTGGCACGTTCGAAAGCCTCGGCCTCTGGTGGTTCTTCCGCGACGCCTGGTACTGCGCGATCTTCGCGATCTCGCTGAACACCGCCGCCTACCAGGCGGAGATCCTGCGCGGGGCGATCGAGAGCGTGCCCCGCGGCCAGTGGGAAGGCGCCCGCTCGCTCGGCCTGTCGCCGCTCCTGATCTTCTGGAAGATTGTGCTGCCGCAGGCGATGATCGTCGCCCTGCGTCCCTACGCCAACGAGATCATCCTGATGATCAAGGCCTCGGCGATCGTCGCGATCATCACTGTCTACGACCTTTTCGGCGAAACCCGCCGGGCCTATTCCAGGACCTTCGACTTCCAGACCTACATCTGGGCGGCGCTGTTCTACCTCGCCATCGTCGAAGCGCTCCGGCATGCGACCGCCGCGATCGAGAAGCGGCTGATCCGGCATCTGAAGCGGTAGACAAGGCAGCGATCATTATCTCATAATTGAGATATGGATTGGTCGGTGATCTTTACAGAGGCCTCAGCTGGCGAGTTCGAGCAGTTGGCAGATGATCTAAAAGGTCGCTTGCTGCGGCTTGCCGATCGCCTCTCCACAGACGGTCCCCTGGCAATGGGAATGCCCCATGTCCGACCCATCGGTGGCAAGCTTTGGGAAATGCGGCTCAGCAGCAAAGGTCGTATCGCAAGGGCTCTTTATTTTGCTGGATCGGGACGCCGCCTGATCGTCGTGAGAATCTTCGTCAAGAAGACTGAGAAGACACCCCCGTCTGAAATTGAACTGGCACGCAGACGCATGGAGGCCATCAATGACTAAGTTCGTCACGCTGGAGAGTTTAAAAGCACAGTTCCTCGCCGACCCGGAGGTTAAGGCGGCCTATGACGCCGCGGAGAACGAATTTGCGATCTCCAAAGCCCTGATTTCCGCCAGGGCGGAGGCGAAACTGTCGCAGCAGGAAGTTGCCGAGCGGATGCAGACGACGCAATCGGCCGTTGCGCGCATGGAGAGCGGCCGGCATGCCCCGTCGATGACGTCGCTTGGAAGATACGCGACGGCGGTGGGGCGCACGATCCGGATCGAGATCCATCCGAGCCCGTCCAGCACCGTCGCCTCGGAAGGCGTAGAAGGCCTCAAGGCTTGACCACCTGACGCCGTCTGCTACCCCGTTGGGCATCGTCTCTCGCGGGGAAAGAGCTGGCATGGCCAAGGTAAGCTTCATCGGATTGGGCGTCATGGGCTTTCCCATGGCCGGCCACCTCAAGACCAAGGGCGGCCACGACGTCACCGTCTTCAACCGCTCTTCGGAAAAGGCGAAAGCCTGGGCGGAAAAGTTCGGCGGCACTTCTGCCGCAACGCCCCGGCAGGCGGCCGACGGCGCGGACGTGGTGTTCGTCTGCGTCGGCAATGACGACGACGTGCGCTCTGTCGTTCTCGGCGAGGACGGCGCCTTCGCCGGAATGAAGCCGGGTGCCATCCTCGTCGACAACACCACGGCCTCGGCGGAACTCGCCCGCGAGCTCGATGCTGCCGCGCGCGAAAAAGGCCTGAAGTTTCTCGACGCACCGGTGTCCGGCGGCCAGGCCGGCGCCGAGAACGGCGCACTGACGGTCATGGTCGGCGGCGATCCGGCAGACTTCGAGGCGGCAAAGCCGGTCATCGCCGCCTATGCCAAGATGGTCGGCCTGATGGGACCCGCCGGTTCCGGCCAGCTTGCCAAGATGATGAACCAGATCTGCATCGCCGGCCTCGTCCAGGGCCTCTCTGAAGCCATCCATTTCGGCAAGCAGGCCGGGCTCGACATCGAGACGGTCGTCGACGTGATCTCCAAGGGCGCCGCCGGCTCCTGGCAGATGGAGAACCGCCACAAAACGATGGACGCCGGAAAATATGACTTCGGCTTCGCGGTGGAGTGGATGCGCAAGGATCTCGGCATCTGCCTCATGGAGGCCAAGCGCAACGGCGCGAAGCTCCCGGCGACCGCGCTGATCGACCAGTTCTACGCCGAGGTCGAGGGCATGGGCGGCAAGCGCTGGGATACGTCCTCCCTGCTCGCGCGCCTGCAGCGCTGAGACGTCAGGCGAAGGTATTGAATCGGGGTGTGAAGGCGTTGATTCGTCAAATGAGGAGAGTGAATCGCCGAGTGAGAAGCTGACGCCAAGCGATTCAGGAGACTCGGCTTTTCAGTTAAGCTTTTCACGAAACGCCGAAAATCGTCATGTCGACGTTGACCCAACGCTTCTATCGGAGAGCTTCAGCCCTTTCAGCTTCGTCATCCCGGACTTGATCCGAAATGACGAAGCTGACGAGCAGATGCGAACGGCAGCCCTCAGCCGCGCCACCTCACGCTTCCTTCGGCTCCTTCTCCAGCTGGATATAATCCAGCGGCATCTCCGTCGTGTACTTGATTTGCTCCATCGCGAAGGACGAGGAGACGTCGCGGATTTCGATGCGGGCGATCAGGCGTTTGTAGAAGGCGTCGTAGGCGGCGATGTCGGGCACGACGACGCGCAGGAGATAATCGACGTCGCCGCTCATGCGGTAGAACTCGACCACTTCCGGAAAATCCCCGACCACTTCGGAAAAGCGCTTCAGCCACTCGTTGGAATGCGAATTGGTGCGGATCGAGACGAAGACGGTGACGCGCAGGTTCACCTTGGCCGGATCGACGATCGCGACGCGGCGGCGGATGATCCCCTCTTCCTCGAGCTTCTGAATCCGGCGCCAGCAAGGGGTCGTCGACAGCCCGACGCGCTTGGCGACATCGGCCACCGCGAGCGTCGCGTCCTCCTGCAGGAGCTTCAGAATCTTCTTGTCGAGCCGGTCCATCGTCGCTGCCTCATGTCCATGTCGCAGCCGTTATAGCAGGAGTTCCGCCGCCGTGTCGGCAGGGCATCGAGTGGAACGCCACGGCTTGGAAAAAGCCGCCGAAAGCGTCAGTCGACACAAAGTTTCGCATTTGCTTAAGGCAGTTTTTTAAGCTTTGGGAAAGATGATGGGCCGCGACGAATCGTACGACGCGGAGCCTTCGAACCCCCACCCATGTCTGTCGCAGCCCCTCCCAGTTATGGCAAAGGTCTTGGCCGACGCCGCCGCGGCACGTCCGAGGCGGACCTGTCCAAGACGCTGCGGGCAGCGCGTGCGCGGCTGGCCGGACGGCTGACGCCGGGTTTCGACCGCGAGCTGCTGCAGCATCACGCGCACACGCTGAAGACCGCCGCGGTGGCGATGCCGCTGCCGATCCTCTTGACCGGCTTCGGCCTGTCGGTGTTCGTCGGCGCCGTGGATGCCCTGGTCTGGGGCCTGGTGGCGCTGGCCGGGTACCTCGTCCTCTATGCCATTACCCGGCGGTTCGCCCGGCAAAGCCCGGAAAGCCTCGATGCGGTGCGCTGGGGACGGCTGCTGCTTGCCGGCCATGCCGCCGCCGGCTGCGGCTGGGCCTATCTCGCAAGCCTTGGCTGCAACGCCTGCGCCCCGCTGCGCTTCGACATCTTCCAGTTCGCCATCCTGCTGCTGGCGGTGGCGCTGACCGCGATGGTCTCCTCCACGCTGCGCTACGTCGTCAGCGTCGCCTTCGCGCCGCTGTTGCTGACGCTGATCGTCAAGCTGGCGACCGAGACCGAGCCGGTTGCGTTGGCCATGCACGCCATGGTCATCGGCGCCGTGCCGATGTTCACCGTCGTCGCCGAACACCTGCGCCGCAACACCATCGAGCGCATGAAGCATCAGGCAGAGAAGGACGAGCTGATCGCCGAGCTCGAGACCGCAAGGATCAATTCCGACGAGGCGCGGCGGCGGGCGGAAGAGGCGAACCTCGCCAAATCCCGCTTCCTCGCCACCATGAGCCACGAGCTGCGCACCCCTCTGAACGCCATTCTGGGGTTCTCCGAGGTGATCTCCAAGGAGATCCTCGGCCCGCTCGGCAACGAGACCTACAAGGACTACGTCAAGGACATCCACGTCTCCGGCCAGCATCTCCTCGACCTCATCAACGAGATCCTCGACCTGTCGCGCGTCGAAGCCGGGCGCTACGCGCTGAACGAGGAGGCGGTGGAGCTCACGCAGATCGCCCGCGACTCGCTCGCCTTCGTGCAGCTGAAGGCGCAGTCCAAGGGCATCGCCGTCGAGGTGCAGTTCGAGCCGGAGCTGCCGCAGCTCTGGGCCGACGAGCGCTCGCTGCGCCAGATCATCATCAACCTCCTGTCCAACGCGGTGAAGTTCACCCCGCGCGGCGGGCTGATCACCGTGCGCGTCGGCTGGACGGCCGGCGGCGGCCAGTACGTCTCGGTGCGCGACGACGGGCCGGGCATTCCCGAGGACGAAATCCCGGTCGTGCTCTCCTCCTTCGGCCAGGGTTCCGGCGCGATCAAGAACGCCGAGCAAGGCACCGGCCTTGGCCTGCCCATCGTCCAGGCGCTCTGCCACATGCACGACGGCGAATTCGTGCTGAAGTCGCAGCTGCGCGTCGGCACCGAGGCGATCGCGATCTTCCCGCATGCGCGGGTGCTGGAAGTGATGCCGGCGTTCCAGGACATGGCCTGAAGGCTTGGCGGGCGGCGCGGCCGTGCCTACATGGCAGCGGCAGCCGCACTGCACCTCTCGCGAACGGAATGAGATGACGATCGAAAGTCCCTGCACCCGGGTCTGCATCCTCGACCCCGGCAGCGGGTTCTGCCTCGGCTGCGGCCGCAGCGGCGAGGAGATCGGCGGCTGGTCGACAGCGACACCACTGGAGCGACGCACCGTCATGGCCGAACTGCCGGCCCGGCTGGCGCGGCTCGGCCCGCTGCCAAGCCCGGTCGAGCGCGTAGCACGCGGAGGCTGAGGCGTGCGCGGCAACGGCTTCCTGATCCTCGTCCTGGCACTGATCGCGGGCGTCGTCGTCCTCCTGATGCTGAACGATGGCGGCCGGATCGGCGGGCTCAGCGACGACGACTTCGGCCAGAGCGCCTATGCCGGCATCTGGGCCCTGGTGATCGCGGCAAGCCTCTTCGGCGTCCTCAGGACCAATCTGGCGGGAGCCGCGAAGAGCCTGCTCGCCTGGCTGCTGGCCTTCGCGCTGCTGATCGGTCTCTACAGCTACCGCGCGGAAATGCGCGAGGTCGGCGACCGGATGCTGGCGGAACTGATCCCCGGCCACGTCATCACCGTCGCCGGGGACGGGACGCAGGTCCGCGTGCTGCGGGCGGACGACGCGCATTTCCACGTCGACGCGGTGGTGAATGGCAGAAACGTCAGCTTCCTCGTCGACACCGGCGCCTCGCTGGTGGCGCTCGACCGGGGCACGGCCGCGGCGATTGGCATCGACGTCGACGCGCTCGGCTTCACGACGCGGGTGATGACGGCGAACGGTCCGGCCCGCGCCGCCCCGGTCCGCCTGAGCTACATCAAGATCGGCGACATCGTGCGCGAGAACGTCCAGGCAGCGGTGATGGACAGCGAGGGCGACGGGCTCAGCCTCCTCGGCATGAGCTTTCTCGGCACGCTGACGAGCTTCGACTTCCGCGGTGAGCGGCTGACGCTGACCGACTGAGGCCTTTCAGCTTTGCAAGGCCGCTTCTTCAGGCCGCCTCGCGCACCGGTGCATCGAGATCGACGAAGCTCAGCGCCTCCGCGAACAGCTCCGGCCCCGCATCGCGGCGGGCGCCGGCGTCGGAGAGGGTCTGACGCCAGCGGCGGGCGCCGGGCAGCCCCGTGAACAGGCCGGTCATGTGCCGGGTGACGTGCACCAGCCTGCCGCCGCCGGCGATATGGCGCGCGGCGTAATCGGCCATTTCTGCGACCAAAGCAGGGTAGTCGAACGCTGCCGGCGGCGCCCCGAAAAACAGCGCATCGACCTCCGCGAGCTGGCCGGGGTTCTGGTAGGCTCCCCGCCCCATCATCACGCCGTCGACCGCGCCGAGCTCGGCCGCGGCAGCCGCCACCGTCGACAGCCCGCCATTGATGCCGACGAACATATCGGGCAACCGCTGCTTCAGCCGGTGGACGCGGGCGTAGTCCAGCGGCGGAACGTCGCGGTTCTCCTTCGGGCTCAGCCCCTGCAGCCAGGCTTTTCGCGCATGCACCCAGATGGCGGAGACGCCGGCGGCGACGGCCGCATCGGCCAGCGCGTCGAGCGCCGGCTCGGTATCCTGGTCGTCGACGCCGAGCCGGCACTTGACCGTGACGGGTATCCGCACCGATTCGCGCATCGCCTGCAGGCATTCGCCGACGAGCAGCGGCTCGCGCATCAGGCAGGCGCCGAAAGCGCCGGACTGGACGCGGTCGGAGGGGCAGCCGACATTCAAGTTCAGCTCGTCATAGCCGAAGCCCTCGGCGATCCGCGCAGCCTTCGCCAGCTTCTCCGGATCCGACCCGCCGAGCTGCAACGCCACCGGATGCTCGGCCGCGTCGAACCCCAGCAGACGCTCGAGATCGCCATGGATCACCGCGTCGGCGACCACCATCTCGGTGTAGACCAGCGCGTGCTTCGACAGCTGCCGGAAGAAGTAGCGGCAGTGCCGGTCCGACCAGTCGATCATGGGCGCAGTGGCGAAGCGGAAGCGGCTGTAAGCGCTTGTCTCAGAGGAGGTTTCGGTCACGGTCGGGCAGCCTGGAAATGTGGATCTTCGGGTCTGGCGTAACGGTTTCCATACCACCGGACGCGGCGAAATGCGCGTCCCGCTTCCGCAAGGCTGAACGCCGCAGCGCTTGCAGCCGCCGCCGGCTGCCTGATTTCCCTCGGCACGAGGGCCACACACGATCTCCTGCGTGGCGCGGCGGCAATCCTCGGTGTCGCTTTTGGAAGCGGCCTTGCCGGCGGACTGCGCCTAACATCTGTTCACATCGGTTGGACGGGGCATGACATGGCAGAATTTCCGGATAAGGCGAAGGTCGTCATCATCGGGCTCGGCGGCATCGTCGGGGCCTCGATCGCGCATCATCTGATCGAGCGCGGCTGGGACGACATCGTCGGCATCGACAAGTCCGGCATCCCGACCGACATCGGCTCGACCGCGCATGCCTCCGACTTCTGTTACACCACCAGCCACGACTACCTCTCGGTCTGGACGACGCAGTACTCGATCGATTTCTACGAGAAGATGGGCCACTACGCCCGGATCGGCGGGCTGGAAGTGGCGCGCACCGGCGACGACGCCTGGATGGAAGAGATCAAGCGCAAGCTGACCTCGGCCAAGGCGTTCGGCACCCGCGCACACTATGTCAGCCCGGCCGAGATCAAGGCGATGTTCCCGCTGATCGAGGAAGATCAGGTGCAAGGCGGCCTGTTCGACCCCGATGCCGGCCTCGTCATCCCGCGCTCGCAGACCGTCGCCGGCAAGCTGGTGGACGCCGCCGAGAAGACCGGCAAGCTGAAGGCCTTCGCCAACACCGCCGCGCAGTCGCTGATCATCGAGAACGGCCGCATCAAGGGCGTCGTCACCCACCGCGGCACGATCATGGCCGACCATGTCGTGGTCTCCGCCGGCATCTGGGGCCGGTTGATCGCCGAGATGGCGGGCGAGGACCTGCCGGTGATGCCGGTCGACCATCCCCTCACCTTCTTCGGCCCGTACACAGAGTTCGAAGGCACCGGCAAGGAGATCGGCTTCCCGCTGCTGCGCGACCAGGGCAACTCGGCCTATATGCGCGATACCGGCGACCCGAAGACCACTGAGGGCGGCCAGATCGAGTGGGGCTATTACGAGGCGACCAACCCGCGCCTCTGCCATCCCCGCGACATTCTCGAAAAGCACCAGGCCCGTCTCTCGCCGTCGCAGCGCGATCTCGACATGGAGCAGATCCTCGAGCCGCTCGAGCGGGCCATGGAGCTGACGCCGATCCTCGGCGAGCTCGGCTACAACGAGGGCCATTCGTTCAACGGCCTGCTGCAGGTCTCGGCCAGCGGCGGCGCCTCCTGCGGCGAGAGCCAGAAGGTCCGCGGCCTTTGGTACTGCATCGCCATATGGGTCAAGGACGGCCCGGCCTACGGCAAGCTGATCGCCGACTGGATGACCGACGGCCGCACCGAGATCGACCACAACTCGGTCGACTACGCCCGCTTCTACGGCCACCAGCTGACCGAAGAGTTCATCGAGGGCCGCACCTACGAGGCCGCGCAGAAGATCTATTTCCCCGCCATCCACCCGCGCGAGCCCTATGCGACGGGGCGAGGCGCCAAACGTTCGCCGTTCTACGAACGCGAGGTCGAACTCGGCGGGCACTTCATGGAGCTCGGCGGCTGGGAGCGCGCGCACGGCTATGCCGCGAACGAGCACCTCCTGGAGAAGTATGGCAACCAGGTGCCGGTGCGTGCCAACGAGTGGGATTCAAGGCACTTCTGGCGCGTCTCGAACGCCGAGCAGCTGGCGATGTCCGACGATTGCGGCATCGTCAACCTCAGCCATTTCTACATGATCGACGTCGAGGGACCCGACCACGTCGCGCTGCTGGAATGGGTGTCGGCAGCCAAGATCGGCGGCGACGGCAACATCGGCAAGGGCATCTACACCCACTTCCTCGACGACGAGGGCATGGTCCGCGCCGACTTCACCATCCTGCGCAGCGCCGACCGGTGCCGCATCGTCGACGGCGCCGACGCCGGCCCGCGCGATCTCCTCTATCTCCGCCGCGTCGCCGAGGACAAGGGCTTCGACGTCGTGATCACCGACGTCTCGGAAGCCAACGTCACCATCGGCATCTGGGGTCCGAACGCCCGCGAGACGCTGAAGAAGGTCGTCGCCGACCCAGACGCGCTGGACGCCGCAAGCTTCCCGTTCGCGGCGATCCGGCCGATCGAGATCGCCGGCAAGGCGGTCTCGGCCTTCCGCATCTCCTATGTCGGCGAGCAAGGCTGGGAGCTACATATGAAATACGAGGACGGGCTCGCCGTCTGGGACGCGCTGCGCGCCACCAGTGTGATGGCCTTCGGCATCGAGACCTATGCCAATTCCCGCCGCATGGAGAAGAGCCTGCGGCTGCAGAACGCCGACCTGCACACGCAGTACAATCTGATCGAGGCCGACCTCGCGCGACCGAAGGTCAAGGAAGCCGATTTCTGCGGCAAGGCGAAGCACCTCGAATACAAGGCCCGCGACCACCAGCCGGCGATGCTTTGCACCTTGGTGATGACCGACAACGTCGATGCATCAGGCGTCGCGCGCTACCCCGTCGGCTCGCTGCCGGTGGTCGATCCGGACACCCAAGAGGTCCTCGTCGACGAACTCGGCCGACGCTCCTACACCACCTCGATCGCCTACGGCCCGACCGTCGGCAAGAACATCGCCCTCGCCTACCTCCCTTGGTCGCACTGCCAGGTGGGCCGTAAGCTCAGCGTCGAGTATTTCGCCGAGACCTATCCGGTCGAGGTTGCCGCCGTCGGCTACAAGCCGCTGTATGATCCGGAGAACCTGAAGCCGCGGAGCTGATGCAGCCGGGCGGTCATCGCCGGCCTTCGTCGCAAACGGGCAAACTTAGCCCTGGAGACGACGGCTCGACCCAACACGGCAGAATACAATGCAAGCTTGCTTGTCGGCTATCGAAACCGCCGATATCAGGTGGACATGAAAGATTTCATGATCGCCATAGCACCGCGTTACCCGTCGCTGGACGGCATTCGCGGCTTGGCTGCCATGATCGTCCTGGTCTCGCACATCAGCAATGTGACGAACATTGCCGGTAATGTTCTCGGCAATGGAACCGGCCAGCTTGGAGTGATGCTGTTCTTCTGCCTGTCAGGCTTCCTTATGGGCAAGCTCTATCTGTCGTCCGCCGTGACGCGTGACAGCCTCGGACACTTCGTGCGGCGCCGGGCCAGCCGGGTCCTGCCGCTCTATCTCGGCCTCGTTCTCGTGTCCTACGGACTTGGAAAGGTCTTCGGCGACGGTTGGCCTTTCTACGGGATCGACGACCGCGGGCTAGTCGATCATCTGCTCTTCGTGAAGGGGGTCGACGTTCTGTGGACCATCCCCGTCGAGATTCAGTTCTACGCCGCTTTCACGCTGCTCTGGACGGCGCTGTCGCTGGTCCGCGCGCCGCTCATCCTGGCTATCGGGTTTCTGCTGGCATCCGTGGTGGCCACGCTGCTGTTTCCCGGGCCGATATTCCTCCGCTCGCTGCCGTTCTTCCTCTCGGGCATGGTCGTCTCGCTGACGAAGACGCGGCCCCTTCCCGCTTGCGCACCACTGATAGCCTGCGGATTGGCGCTCATCCTCCTCGCGCCGAACATCCGACCTTTCATCGGTCTCGCGGCCGTTCCCATCGACCGGATCTGGCAGGAACCCGCCTATCTGCTGCTGGTACCGGCGATCCTTTATCTCTCGGTTCGTTGTGCGGGCGCTTCCGTCGTGCTGGGAGAGGGCTTCCTGGCGTTTCTCGGCGTGATCTCCTATTCGATCTACCTGCTGCACATGCCGGTCATTCGCGGCGTCGGATACGTTCTCGGCCCAGGCGCCTCACTGTGGATCTTCATCCCCATTTGCCTGCTTGGCATCCTCAGCGTGTCCACCCTCTCCTACTTCGTGTTCGAGCGACCGGTTGCGCAGTTTCTCTCGGCGCAGCGCAAGCCGCATCGATGATAGCAATCGCCCCCGTATAGACTGGCTGCCGGACCGTTCCCCTCGGGCGTCGTGCAGCCAATCTAATGCGCGAAGGAAGCTCCATCTTTTGTAAACGGGCGCATCTTTCTTTGATCGGGGGAGTCCACCCCATCGCAGGATGCTGAGCTTCACGATCTCACCGCCGTCGCGCTGCACTCTGCGGCTTCGGTGTCGCCGCGGCGGCGCTCGCTTCGAGATCACGTCCCATGGGCATGCCGCTCCTGCCGATCCCTCCTCGCCAGCCTTCTCAACAGCCCTCCGCAATTCGCCGTGGCGGAGTTGATTTCCCACCGAAATAGCGCCAGGATGACGTAGAGGAATTTGTCGTTTTGAACGCCATTTTGACCGGCTCGAACATCGTATAGAAACAGGGCCTACCATCTCGCGGCGAGATCGGTGCATTGGCATGCAGAATTGATGCACGGGTTCACGGGACGCGCTGGCAAGAAGATCTATTCTATAGTTTGCACTCGGCAGACGGCTTCGAAGCGCAATATTGGAAATTCTGGCGGATGACCGTTCGTTTTGCTCTGCAGGAATTTCAGGTGGAACACCCGATCAATTCTCCCGAGTCAAAAGACCCGGCAACCTCCTGGACCGCCGCGCCGTTCTGGCTGCCCGCCATTCGACAGTTCGACGGCACGTGGTGTTTCTTCCCGGCGGCGATCGAACGGCGCAGACAGGACGGACGGTGGGTTTATCGGGGCCGCCGCGAGACAGATCGCGAATGGTGGGACCGACAGATCTGACCGGTTTAGCTCGAGGCCAACAAAACCCGATCGCCTCTCACCCCCACCATTACCCACGCTATTTTCAAGCAAACCCTTCGCAACCAACCCTCCTCGGCCCTCAAGCCGAACCGCTGCCCCGGTCCCGAAGTGATGGAAACGGAGCGCTGATCGCGGCCTCGACTAGAAGCCCATGGCGGGAGAAGCCTGCGGTGCGGAACCGAGCGAGATCATCATCCGCCGGTTAGGCATTTCGCCCTCATCGCCTGCAACATCTACTTTAGCCAATCGCTTGTCTTTCCCATCGGCTAGGTTGCGGCGCCGTCTTCGCTCTTGAATTCGCCCCGCGGACCCGCTTGCCGGGGTTGTGGAGACTTCGCGCGACGGAAAGATACCCGTCAGGCACGGCAAACCGTCATCGCAACGGTTGCGCCGGTTGGGAACGGCCGCCTCGTCGCTGATAACTTCGGGGTGGAAGCGCAAGCCACCATCGCCAACTTTGCTTTTTCCGCGCGACAGCCTATAGCTCGCGAATTCGCAGTGCACTGAAAACCGCGGTCCGATGGCCGCGACGAACACACGAGGTAGTCCTTTGTCCTCAACCTTCGACCGGGTCGCAGACATCATCGCCGAAACCAGCGAGATCGACCGCGCCCAGATCACGCCGGAGAGCCACACCATCGACGACCTCGGGATCGATTCGCTCGATTTCCTCGACATCGTCTTCGCCATCGACAAGGAATTCGGCATCAAGATCCCGCTCGAGCAGTGGACGCAGCGCGTCAACGAGGGCGAGGCGGCGACCGAGGAGTATTTCGTGCTGAAGAACCTCTGCGCCAAGATCGACGAGCTGCGCGCCGCCAAGACCGCCTGACCTAGAAACGGCGCCGACACGTTTCGCGCAGTCGGCGCAACTGGCGCGGGACGGTTCCGACGCCTGGCTGATTTGACCAGCGGCATCGCCGTCGGCCCCTCTGGGGAACCGGCGGCGATGCCGGCATGCTTTGGGCGCAAGTCGCCCGCCGGTGGGGGGAACGCCGGTCGCCAGGCTTTTCGGGCCGGCGCGCAACAGATGGAAGCTGTATGACCCACCAGGACGTCCTGATCACCGGCATCGGCCTCGTCTCCTCGCTCGGCGAGGGCATCGAGGCGCATCTCGACCGGCTCACCGCCGACGCGGCGCCGCATCCCGAGATCGAGACCGAGCGCTACGCGCCGTATTTCGTCCACCCGTTGCCGCCGATCGACTGGGCGCAGCAGATCCCCAAGAAGGGCGATCAGCGCCAGATGGAGACCTGGCAGAAGCTTGGCACCTACGCCGCCGGCATTGCGCTGGCCGACGCCGGCATCCCGGCCGACGAGGACGTGCGCTCGCGGATCGACATGATCGTGGCGGCCGGCGGCGGCGAGCGGGACGTTGCCGTCGACGCGCTGGTGATGGAGCGGGCGCGCGGTGCCGGGGACAAGCAGGCGCGGGCGAACGAGGTGCTGTCCTCGGAGCTGCGGCCGACGCTGTTCCTCGCCCAGCTTTCCAATCTCCTGGCCGGCAACATCTCGATCGTTCACAAGGTGACCGGATCCTCGCGCACCTTCATGGGCGAGGAAGGCGCGGGCATTTCGGCGATCTCGGTTGCCGCGGCCCGCATCGCTTCCGGCCAGAGCCGCATCTGCCTCGTCGGCGGCGCTTTCTCGGCCGAGCGCAAGGATCTCCTGACCAATTACGAGATGGGCGGCTATCTCCTGAAGGATGAATGGAGCCCGGTCTTCGGCCGGACGCCCGGCCATGACGGCCTGACCATCGGCAGCGTCGGCGCCTTCCTGGTGCTGGAGTCGGCCGAGCACGCGGCGTCGCGCGGCGGCACCGGCTATGCGCGGATCGAGAAGATCTTCGCCGACCGCGGCCCGCGCGACGAGACATCGCTGACGCAGCGCTTCGATGGCCTTCTGGAGCAGACCGGCCTTTCCGACGACGAGCTCCTGATCCTCTCCGGCGCCACCGGCATCGCCGCTTTGTCGCAAGCCGAGCGCACCACGCTGCGCGCCCGCTTCCCGCAGGCGGCGCTGCGCAGCTACGGCACGCTGCTCGGCCAGTCCTTCGAGGCGCAGTTCTCGGCCGGCATTGCCTTGGCCGCCGCCGCGCTGGCCCGGCGCACCGGCCTGCCGCCGTTCGACGGACGGGTGGAAAACCAGGTCCTCTTCACCCCGGCGCAGGCGTTGGTGACGACGATCGGCCATGTGCAGGCCGAAGGCGTCTGCGTCCTGCATGCCCTCAACGGCCATTGAGCGGAGCCTGGCGATGAACAGTACTCTCGATTCCCGCGGTCGTCCCGTCGTCGTCGTCACCGGCATCGGCGTCGTCTCCTCGCTCGGCGAAGGCGTCGACGCCAACTGGACGGCGCTGACGGAAGGCCGCTCCGGCATCCACGCGATCACGCGGTTTCCGACCGATCACCTGCGCACGACGATCGCCGGCACGGTCGACTTCATGGACGTCTCGCCGGTCACCGGCATCGACCTTTCCTTCGCGCTCGCCCGCTCGGCCGGGCTCGAGGCGGTGCGGATGGCCGGCTACGACAGCGCGTTCGCCGGCCCGCTGTTCCTCGCCGCGCCGCCGATCGAGCTGGAGTGGCAGCACCGCTTCCTGCTCGACGCCCTGCCCGGCGAGGCGCGTGAGGAGGCCGGCTACGACCGGTTGATGGAGCTGGTGCGCCAGAACCGCGACCCGGCGATGTACCGGCAGACGCTGTTCTCCGGCATCTCCGAACGCCTCGCCGACATTCTCGGCACGCGCGGCCTGCCGGTGACGCTGTCCACGGCCTGCGCCTCCGGCGCCTCGGCGATCCAGCTTGGCGTCGAGGCGATCCGCCGCGGCGAGACCGACCGCGCGATCTCGATCGGCACCGACGGCTCGGTCGGCGCGGAGGCGCTGATCCGCTTCTCGCTGCTCTCGGCGCTCTCGACCAATAATGCCGTGCCGGCGCGGGCGTCGAAACCCTTCTCGAAGGACCGCGACGGCTTCGTGATGGCGGAAGGCGCGGGCGCTCTGGTGCTGGAATCGCTGGAGTCGGCAAAGGCCCGCGGGGCGAAGATCCTCGGCGTGGTCCATGGCTGTGGCGAGAAGGCTGACGACTTCCACCGCACCCGCTCCAAGCCCGACGGCTCGCCGATCATCGCCACCATCCGCGACGGCCTTGCCGACGCCGGCCTGACGCCGGAGGACATCGGCTACATCAACGCGCACGGCACCTCGACGCCGGAGAACGACCGCATGGAGGCCGGTGGCCTTGCGGCGGTGTTCGGCGAGCGGATCGCCGACGTACCGCTGTCGTCGAACAAGTCGATGATCGGCCATACGCTGACCGCGGCCGGGGCGATCGAGGCGGTGTTCTCGATCCTGACCATGCGCCACGGCGTGCTGCCCCCGACGATCAACTACGACATTCCCGATCCGGCGATCGCGCTCGACGTGGTGCCGAACGTCAAGCGCTCGGCCGATGTCTCGGCGGTGCTGTCGAACTCGTTCGGCTTCGGCGGCCAGAACGTCAGCCTCGTCCTTGGCCGCGAACCCCGCGGCTGACGGGCGCGCCCGCAAAATGATATGAGGCGCCGCGGCGCGTCCCTTTGGACGCCCGGCGTCCGGTAGTTTCGAGGTTTTCCATGCGTGCATTGCAGCTTTTCGGCGACAAGGATCTTCGGGTCACCGATATTCCAGAACCGTCAGCGCCGGGTCCCGGCGAGGCGCGGGTACGGATCTCAGCGGTCGCGCTCAACCATATCGACGTCTGGGGCTGGCGCGGCATGGCGTTTGCCAAGCGCAACCTGCCGCTGGTGATCGGCGCCGAGGCCTCGGGCGTCGTCGAGGCGCTCGGACCGGGCGCTGCCGGCGTGCTGCCGGGCCAACTGGTCTCGATCTACGGTGCGCGCACCTGTGGCCTTTGCAAGGCCTGCCGCGAGAAGCGCGACAACCTCTGCGAACATGTCTCCGGCGTGCACGGTTTCCACCTCGACGGCTTCGCGCAGGAGGTGGTGAACCTCCCGGTGCGGCTGCTGGTCCCCGCCCCTCCCGGCTGCGACGCCATCGGCGCGGCGCTGGCGCCGGTGACCTTCGGCACCGTCGAGCACATGCTGTTCGACAACGCCAAGCTCGAGCCCGGCGAGACCATCCTCATCCATGCCGGCGGCTCCGGCATCGGCACGGCGGCGATCCAGCTCGCCAAGAAGCACGGCGCGACGGTGATCACCACGGTCGGCTCGGACGAGAAGATCGAGGGCGCTCGGGCGCTCGGCGCCGACCACGTGATCAACTATCGCTCCGACCGCTTCGAGGGCGTTGTGCGCAAGCTGACGAAGAAGAAGGGCGTCGACGTCGTCTTCGAGCATGTTGGCGTCGACACCTGGGCCGGCTCGATGCTGTGCCTGAAGCGCGGCGGGCGGCTGGTCACCTGCGGCTCGACCTCCGGCGTCTCGGCGCCGACCAACCTGATGATGCTGTTCCAGCAGCAGCTGAGGCTCATCGGCTCGTTCGGCTGCCGGATGGAGAACATGGCCGACGCCATGCAGAAGATGGCGCGCGGACTGGTGAAGCCGGTGATCGACACCGAGATCGGCCTCGACGAGATCGACGTCGCCCTGCAGCGGATGGCCGGGCGTCAGGTCTTCGGCAAGATCATCCTCAACCTTGAGCGCCTGCCGGTGGCATGAGCAGCCTGTTTGCCAAGAAGGCCTGGAAGCGCTGGCGGATCACCCGCGACTGGACATCGGCCCGGCTGATCTTCTCGCTGCTGTGGATCCTGCGCCAGCTGCCGCCGCGCGCCGGGCTCGCCACCGCCGCCGCCCTCGGCCGCTGGGTGGGCCCGCTCACCCCGCGCCACCGGCTGGCCAAGGAGAACCTCCGCCTCGCCTATCCCGAGAAGGACGCGGCCTGGATCGACGCCACCGCCCGCGCCAACTGGGAGCACATGGCGCGGCTCGCAGCGGAATACGTCTTCCTCGACGAGATCTTCGACTTCGACCCCGCAAAGCCCGGCGAAGGCCTGATCGAGGTTGAGGGCGCCGAGATCTTCGAAGAATTGCAGAAGCGCGGCGGCCCATTCGTGTTCTTTACCGGCCACCTCGGTTGCTTCGAGCTGCTGCCGATCTGTGCCGCGACTTTCGGCCTCGAGGTCACCGCCCTCTTCCGCCAGCCGAACAACCGCTACATCGCCCGCGAAATTCTCTCGGCGCGTCGGACCCGCGGCGGCCATCTGGTGCCCTCCAAGGCCGGCGCGGCCTGGGCGCTGGCCGGAACGCTCGATCGCCAGGGCTCGGTCGGCATGCTGGTCGACCAGAAGTTCACCAAGGGCGCCCCGACGACGTTCTTCGGCAGGACCTGCAAGACCAATCCGCTGGTTCCGAAACTCGTCCGGCAGTTCGATTGCGAGGTCTACCCGGCCCGCGTCATCCGGTTGCCCGGCGGGCGCTACCGTCTGGAGCTGAAGCCGCGGCTCGACCTGCCGCGCAATGCCGAGGGCGCGATCGACATTCCCGCCAGCTGCCAGGTCCTGAACGATATCGTCGAGGGCTGGGTGCGGGAGCATCCGGAACAGTGGATGTGGTTCCACCGCCGCTGGGGCTGAACGCGCGGCCTTTCCCGATGACAGGACCGGGGTTCTGCTCGCAGCCCGCAATCCCCGATCGAACAGCGTCGCTCGATGGAGTCCGATACCCCATAGAGACAAAGCGGCTTCCTTGCCTCATCGCTGGAGGAAGACGCTCTACCGGCTGATGACGATCGACGTGTTGCGCGGTCCCGCCTGCTCGACCATCGCGTAGAGCTTGGCGGCGTTGCGCGGATGCAGCCGGATGCAGCCGTGCGAGGCCGGGCTGCCGAGCCGCCGGACCGAGCCGGTGCCATGAATGGCATAGCCGCCGCGGAAGAAGATCGAAAACGGCATCGGCGAGTTGTGGTATTTCTTCGAGTACCACATCCGGTGAAGCCGGGTCGGCCGGTAGCTGCCTGTCGGCGTCGTGTAGCCATTGCCCGCCGTCGAGACCTGCCACCGGTCGACAACCGCGCCGTTGCGCGTGACCGTCATCGTCTGCGCCGAAATGTCGATCCTCGCGATGATCAGCGGGTTGGCCCCCGCCATCGATCCCGGCGCCAGAAGCGCGAATGCCGCCAGGATGCATGCCCTCAGACGTTTCATCGTGCCTCCCGGAGCCCTCGGTCGCCTTCCCCAGCGCCGCCGGGACAGCCTGGCGTTGCAGCGATGGGAGGACGCGGATTGCTCATTGCATCTTTAATGGCGGTGTTAGTCAACCATCGGGTCCATCGCCGGCCAACGAACTCTTTCTCCGGCGAAGGCTGCGCGCCAGCCCGGCATGAAAGAAGCTGAGGAAGCGCGCGGGCCATCAGCCTAAATCTTTACCTTCAGCTTATAGATTGCCTGCCGATGCAACGATCGAACGAATGATGCTGATCACCGTAAGACGATATTGGGCGACGATCGCGGGCGGCATGGTTTTTGCGGCCGTCGTGGTCTTCGGCGTGCTCTCTATTGGCGGCGGCACGATCGGCAGCCTTGTCGAATTGGAGATGAAGGCCAAGGGACAGAGGTTCGCCGAGCTGTTGATGTCGGATGAGGGCAATCTCGATGCCTTCCTCACCGGCATCTCGCGCGACCCGGACGCGGAAACGAAGATCCGCACGGTGGCCAACCTTGCCGACATCGACAGCTTCGCGATCTTCGACCGTTCCGGGCAGGAAATCTTCCGGACCCGGTCCGAACGCTACAAATGGCTGCTGCGGGATCGTGCGGGCGGCATCAGCACCGGCGACCGTCTGGCCGATCCTGTCCTGCAGCGCTCCGGCGACTGGCAGATCGTCTACGATGACGGGCAGACCAATCCGTCGGTCCTGACACCGCTGCAGCGCGGCGGGACGACGATCGGCTATCTCTCGGTCGTCGCCGACATGATCGACGATCGTTCCAATTATACGACGACGCTCACCGACGCGTCGCTCGCCATGCTGCTTCTGCTGCTGACTGCGACAGGCATCCCCTCGCTCATCTACTTCCGCCGCCACCGCAAGATCATCCAGGCCGATGACCGCATCGCCTTTCTGGCCAACCACGACGCACTGACGCATCTCTACAACCGGACGCGGATGCAGGAGGAGACCGAGCGGGTCCTGTCGACCGCGCGGGCGACGCGCGAGCACATGGCGTTCCTGTTCATCGACATCGACGGGCTGGCCGATATCAACGACGGGCTCGGACAGGCACAAGGCGATGAACTGCTGAAAGTCGTCGCCAGCCGGCTGAAGTCCGTCGTCGACCGGATCGACCTTCTCGCGCGGATCGGCGCCGACGACTTCGTTCTCTTGCGGCGGCGGATCGTCAGCGCCGAGGACGTCGCCGATCTGGCCCGCAAGATCAAGCTGGCGGTGGCAGAGCCGATCGAGCTGAACGGTCAGATCATTCGGCCGAGCATCTCGATCGGCGTCGCCATGATGCCCGCCGACGGGCGCAATTTCGGCGACCTGACCAAGCACGCCGAGCTTGCCTTGCTGCACCACAAGACCGCACAGACGGGCGACTTCACGCTGTTCGAGCCGCACATGGACGAGGACGTGCACCGTCGCCGGCAGATCGAGGCGATGGTCCGCGAGGCTGTTGCGAACGATGGGTTCGAGCTCTTCTACCAGCCGATCGTCAGCGGGCGCGGCGCCGCACTGCTGGGATTCGAGGCCCTGCTGCGGATGCCGGATCCGGCCGGGGGCTATATTTCACCGTCGGTCTTCGTGCCGATCGCCGAGAGCCGCGGCTTCATCAAGGAAATCGGCACCTGGGTGATCCGCAAGGCGGCGCAACAGATCGCGCTCTGGCCCGAACACCTCTTCGTCTCGGTCAACCTCTCCGCCGTGCAGTTCCGCGACGGCGACCTCGTCGGCATCATCGACGATGCGCTGAAGGCAGCCGGCGTCGACGGCCGGCGGATGGAGATCGAGGTCGTCGAATCCTTGCTGCTCGAGCGCTCGGACGACATCCTGAAGCAGCTGAAGGAACTGAAGGCGCTCGGCGTTTCCATCGACATGGACGATTTCGGAACCGGCTACTCCTCGCTCGGCTACCTCTGGCGCTTCCCCTTCGACAAGCTGAAGATCGACCAGTCCTTCATGGTCGCCTTCGAGTCCGGCGAACTCAACGTGCGCGCCATCCTCGGCACCATCGTCTCGCTGGCCCATCACATGCAGATGAAGGTCACCGCAGAGGGCGTGGAGACGGAGGCGCAGGTCGCGCTGCTGGACGAACTCGGCTGCGACCAGATCCAGGGCTACTACTACGGCAAGCCGATGCCGGCCGATCGCGTCGCGGCGGAACTCCTCAGCCAGTACAAGACGCGCGCCGTCGAGGATATCGCCGCCGGGCGCCCAAATGCCCCGGCGCCATCGCTGACCGCCGGGCTCTAAGCACAAGGGCACACCGCGCCGACTAGCCGGACGCAGCGCGCGACGCGACCATCCGCGCCACGCATCAACGTATTCCGCAGGGATCATAGCGCGCATGTGCTGCAGCGTATGGCGCCGGAGGGCGTCATGCGTGTCTGCAGCAGCTGCAGCGTCGCTCCGCCAGTTCGGTCCACCGCCGCAAACGGAAAAGCCGCGTCGCTCTATGGGCGACGCGGCTTTTCTATCGGGCGACACGACTGGAGGTCATCGGCGTCGTCCGCCCCGGTACGCGGTACCAGTTCCGGGGCTTGGGCGACGCCGTCGCGCCCCTCTTATGGGCCTGCACTCGTTACCGTGGCGCTAACGGCCGGACGGCGATGATGGCTTTCCAATGGCCGATTTGCGCCGCAGGACGGCGCGGGATGACCGCCTGTCCGGTCGAAAAGCCCATCTCCTGTGGATGAGGAGGACAATCCTGACGCTATACGACCAGATGGCGTACAGTCGTGATCGGTAATGGTTGCCGGATGGCGATCGCGCCATAGGTTGAGCCCCTCGCCGCCGACCGAAAAAAGCGTTTGGAATCATTTCAACAACGCGCTAGCCTTGATTGCAGCTAAATTGCGGCAGTCTCCGCGCGTTCCGCCCTCCCTCGGAAGCCACCATCTATTAACGGATGGGGTTTCGATGACCTTCGCTGTGCATCGATTACTGTTTCACGACTTGCAAAGGGTACGATATGAATAAGCTGCTCGCCTCGACCATTCTGGCTGCTGCCCTCTTCGGCGGCGCTGGCACCGCCTCCGCGCAGGAGAGCTGCGGCAAGATCACGATTTCGCTAATGAACTGGGCTTCCGCCGAGGTGCTCGCCGCGATCGACCAGTTCATTCTTGAGAAGGGCTATGGCTGCGACGCCGAGCAGGTTCCGGGCGACACCATGCCGACCTTCTCGTCGATGACCGAAAAGGGCCAGCCCGACGTCGCGCCGGAAATGTGGGTCAACCAGTTCCGCGACCAGATCGACGCCGCGGTCAAGGAAGGCCGGGTCGTCTACGGCGCCGAGGCGCTGACCGATGGCGGCGTCGAGGGCTGGTGGGTCCCGACCTATTTCGCTAAGGCACACCCCGAGATCAAGACGATCCAGGACGCGATGGCGCATCCCGAGCTGTTCCCCTCGGCCGAGGATCCGTCCAAGGGCGCCGTCATCAACTGCCCGTCTGGTTGGGGCTGCCAGGTGACGACGACCCAGTTCTACAAGGCCTATGAGGGCGACAAGAAGGGCTTCACGCTGGTCGACACCGGCTCGGGCGCCGGCCTCGACGGCTCGATCGCCAAGGCCTACGAGGGCCAGAAGCCCTGGCTCGGCTACTACTGGGCCCCCACCGCCATTCTCGGCAAGTACGACATGACCCAGCTAGGCTTCGACACCAAGTTCGACGAGGCCGAATGGAAGCGCTGCACTTCCGTCGCCGACTGCCCGGACCCGAAGGTCAACGCGTGGACGAAAAGCGAGGTCTTCACCATGCTGACGCCCGCCGTCGCCAAGCAGTCGACGGGCGCCGCCGAATACCTGAAGACGCGCGGCTGGAGCAACGACGTCGTCAACAAGCTGCTGGCCTGGAAGGAAGCGAACCAGGCGAACGGCGAGGATACAGCCGCCCATTTCCTGGAGACGCAGCCCGAGATCTGGTCGAAATGGGTCCCGGCCGACGTTGCCGAAAAGGTCAAGGCCGCCCTCTAGAGCGCCGAAGTTCTTCTTAGCGCGGAAGTTCAGCCCTCCGGCCGAAGCCGCTTCCCATGATGGGAGGACGGCACCCGGCCGGAGGGCCCTCCCCGGCCTCTTCCCAAAATCGGGGGATTGTGGCGGGGAGGGTCGGAGCAATCCACGACGCGCGAAGGCACGCACTGCGCCGTGAGACCGCTGCCTGTAAAAGCCTTCGAACTGGTGCAGCTGGATTTACGCACCGCGGATCCAGACATTTCGCGACCTGGGTACGCACCGAGCTGACGGACACCCAACTGGCGCCGGCTTTGACCCGGCGCCCTATCTCGGCCTCGCGGCTCGCCGCGCGGCCGCCTTTCCCTCCGAAAACAGAGGTAAGCCCTTGACGGAGTTTCTGCCCAACTGGCTCGTCGAATTCCCCGAGATCAAGCGCAGCGTGCTGCGCGAGGCGACCCGGAGCATCGATCTCGGCTACAAGGCCTTCTCGCGGACCTGGGGGGACTCGATCGAAGCCCTCTTCCGACCGCTGCTGGACTTCCTGCTCTGGTTCGAGAGCCTGCTGCTGTCGACGCCCTGGTGGATCGTCCTCGCCGCCCTCACCGCCATCGTCTGGCTCGCCAGCCGCTCGACTGCGATCACCGTCGGCACCGTGGTCGCCATGTTCCTCATCGGCCTGTTCGGCATGTGGGAGGACACGATGCGCACGCTCTCGATCATCATCGTCTGCACGCTGCTGTCGATCGTCATCGGCCTGCCGATCGGCATCGCGATGTCGCGCTCCGACCGGGTGCAGGCCATCCTCTCGCCGATCCTCGACGTGATGCAGACGATGCCCTCCTTCGTCTACCTCATCCCGATCGTCATGCTGCTGGGCATCGGCCTCATCCCCGGCCTGATCGTCGTGGTGATCTACGCCATGCCGCCGATCATCCGGCTGACCAATCTCGGCATCCGCCTGGTCGACAAGGAGGTGATGGAAGCCGCCGATGCCTTCGGCTCCTCCAGCTGGCAGCGGCTTGTCGGGGTGCAGCTGCCGCTGTCGCTGCCGACGATCATGGCCGGCATCAACCAGACCATCATGATGGCGCTGGCAATGGTCGTCGTCGCCTCGCTGATCGGCGTGCGCGGCCTCGGACAGCCGGTGCTGCAGGCGATCACCAACCAGTATTTCGCGCAAGGGGTGATGAACGGCCTCGCGATCGTCGCCATCGCCATCATCTTCGACCGCGCCAGCCAGGCCTATGGCAAACGGCTGCAGCGCCACCGGGAGATCGCCCATGGATGACGTCGCCATCCGCATCCGCTCGCTCTACAAGCTCTTCGGCGCCAACGACAAGCGGCTGGTCGAAGAGGTGAAGGCCGGCATGAGCAAGACCGAGCTGATGCAGAAGCACCAGCACGTGCTCGGCCTCAAAGACATCAACATCGACATGCCGAAAGGCGGGATCCAGGTGGTGATGGGCCTGTCCGGCTCCGGCAAGTCGACGCTGATCCGCCACATCAACCGGCTGATCGAGCCGACCTCGGGCGAGATCGTCATCGGTGGCGAGGACGTACTGGCGATGCCGCCCAAACGGTTGCAGGATTTCCGGCGCCACAAGATCTCGATGGTGTTCCAGCGCTTCGCGCTGCTTCCGCACAAGACGATCCTCGACAACGTCACCTACGGCCTCGCCATTCAGGGCGTCTCGGCGACGAAGCAGAAAGCCGCCGCGGCCCGCTGGATCGACCGCGTCGGACTTTCGGGCTACGAGAGCCGCTATCCCGCGGCGCTGTCCGGCGGCATGCAGCAACGCGTCGGCCTCGCCCGCGCGCTGGCGACAGACGCCGACATCCTCTTGATGGACGAGGCCTTCTCGGCGCTCGATCCGCTGATCCGCGGCGACATGCAGTCGGTTCTACTTGGCCTGCAGGAGGAACTGCAGAAGACCATCGTCTTCATCACCCATGATCTCGACGAGGCGCTCCGGCTGGGAGACCGCATCGCCATCCTGCGCGATGGCGAGATCGTCCAGCAAGGCACCGGCGAAGAGATCGTGCTGCATCCGGCCGACGACTACATCACCTCCTTCGTCCGCGAGGTGAACCGCGGCCGGGTCATCGAGGTGCAGACCATCATGCAGGCCAGCAACGGCGCAGCGCCAACCGGACCGGCGGTCCGCGAGGGCACGATCATCGAGGAGGCCGCCCGGCTGATGAACGACAGCGGCAGCGATACGGCCCATGTCGTCTGCGCGAAGGGCAGCCTGCTGGGCGGGCTGACGATCCGCGGGATCATGGCGGCGATGGTCAACCCGTCGGCGCCCGGCCCGCATCACCCGCATTGACGGGCTCACGCTTTCGCGGATTCTACACTGACCGGAAGCCTAAATTTCCGAGGCTCACGGGTCGCAAGAGAACTCAATCATTCGACCACAAACGAAAAAGGCCCGACTTGCGTCGGGCCTTTTTCGTTCAGCTTGAAGCTGGGTTTAGCGCGCGATGTCGTTCGCTGCTGCGCCGGTCGCGTCAACCGTGTTTCCAACGTCGCGACCGACACCGCGGACGGTGTTCGCGCAAGCGGACATGGTGAGCGCGGCGGCAAGAATGACGGCGACGGCGGCAAGACGGTTGGACATGGGGACGCTCTCCATTGAAACGATGCGGCAGAAAAACGGCAAGCTCACGGCTTGGTTCCTCCAGCGTTACGATTTGTTAGCTGAACTGTCATGCGCTATCGTTCGCCAGTCGAAATAAACTTTCGAGCTGTAGAACGCGGCTGGCATCCACACGTTGACATGCCAGCAAGCCAGTCCGAGGACACAGCGGCATGACCCATGGCATTTCCAAGACAAACGCCGAGATCGCGACGCTGGTTGCGGCATCGCCCTTTGTCATTGCGACCCGGCTGACGGACATGTGGTGGTCGGCAGGCCAGCCGACGGCGAAGTCCAACCGCGAGGCGACCCAGATGGTCACCGAAAAGTTCGCAGCGATGGGCGAGAGCGCGTTGGCCATGCAGATGGCGATGGCGACCATTGTCCTGGAGACCGCGACATCGGCGATGACCGGGATCGTGCGCCGCAACGAGGACGACGCCGACACTGTTCTTGCCGCCGGACTGAAGCCTTATGCGAAGCGGGCCAAGGCCAACCACGCCCGCCTGAGCCGCCTGCCGAAGCGCTGAGGGACGGCTGCCGGACTGCTCAGGCAAACGGCAGACTGATCAATGATTTAGCGTGCACTGCAGCAAAGTGCGGCAGTTTAGAAACCTTCGTAATTGACTTGAAAGCGACGCCGGAAACGCGCAATTTGACGCGGCGGCACTTGGCCGCCTGTCGAGACAAAATGCTCCAGGTTCCCGTGCGCATTCCTCCAGAGAAACAGCTGAAACGCAGCCTGGTTTTCCTGCTCGTTCCCAACTTTTCGATGATTGCCTTCGCGACGGCGATCGAGCCCTTGCGGATTGCCAACCGCCTGCTCGGTCACGAGGCCTATCGATGGCGGCTGGCCTCGCCGACGGGCAAATCGATCTTTGCGTCGAACGGAGTGGAAATCTCCGTCGGCGGTTCGGTGGAAGAAGAACGGCGGGCGCTCCTGAACGACCGCAAGCCGTCCATGGTCTTCGTCTGCTCCGGCGTGTTCGTCGAGGATTTCTGCGACAAGGCCAGCTTCGCCTATCTCCGCGAGACGCATCAGCGTGGCATCTCCGTCGGCGGCCTCTGCACCGGCGCCTGGATCCTCGCCCGCGCCGGCCTCCTCGCCGAACGCCGATGCGCCATCCACTGGGAGAACCTGCCAGGGTTCTCGGAAGCGTTTCCGCGGGCCGACGTGCATGCCGACCTGTTCGAGATCGACCACAACATCTTTACCTGCGCCGGCGGCACGGCGGCGCTCGACATGATGCTGGCGCTGATCGGCGAGGACCACGGCGACGACCTCGTCAACCGGGTCTGCGAGCAGGCGCTGACCGACAGGGTGCGCGCCAGCCATGACCGGCAGCGGCTGCCGCTGCGGGCCCGACTCGGCGTGCAGCATTCGAAGGTCCTGGCGATCATCGAGATCATGGAGGCCAATCTCGGCGAGCCGCTGTCGCTGGTCGAGATTTCCCGCCGTATCTCGCTGTCGCGCCGTCAGGTCGAACGGCTGTTCGACAAGGAGATGGGCCGCTCCCCAGCGCGCTATTACCTCGAGATCCGGCTCGACCGGGCGCGTCACCTGCTGCTGCAGTCGGCCTTGCCGATCGTCGAGATCGCCGTCGCCTCTGGTTTCGTCTCGGCGTCGCACTTCTCGAAATGCTACCGCGAACTCTATGGCCGCTCACCCCAGCAGGAGCGTGCCGCCCGGGCGGCGGTCAATTCGGCTGTGCCGGCGCACGCCTGACCGGCCCTGGCGGGGCGCTCCCCGGTTCCACCTTCCTTCTGCGAGGCGCTGATCAGCGGTCGTCGAAGCTGCGCTGCTGTCGCTGGTCCCATTGCCGTTCGCCGGCGAGACAGTCGGCGCCTTTCCGGTCATCGACGGGAACGACGAGGCGCTTCGGAGGCGACGGCGGCGGTGGCCAGCCGCCGGCAAGTTCCAGCACCAGCTTTCGGCGGAGCGCATCCGGAAACTGCGACCAGTCATTGACCGGGATGACGAACCCGCCGGGACCGTCGATGACGCAGTCGGCATAGTAGCGGTCGAGATCGGGGATCGACCCCCACGACCCCGCGCCATCGGCTTTCGTCATCAGCGGCAGGCCGTTGATGGTGATCCCCCGGGCAGCTGCGGCATCGCGGGAGGCGGTGACGGCGCGGCCCTGGTTGTTCGGCCCGTCTCCGGAAACGTCGATCACCCGGCGAATGCCGGCAAAGCCGTTGCCGTCGAACAGGCCGGCGGAGAAATCGATCGCTGCGGCGATGGAGGTCCGCCGCTCGCGCATCGGCTCATCATTGGCAAGGCGATAGGCGAAGCCATCGGCGGTAGCCTTGGAATCAACCAGCATCCACGGCACGACGACGGCCTGCGAGAATGCGCCGGCCCACTCGACATAGGTGACCGCGACCTTGCCATGGCCGCCCTCGAGGATGGCGCGCTGCACCTCCGGACTGCGGAAGGCGGCGACATAGCCATCGCGCTGAAGGCGCTGCTCGTAGAGGTCCATCGACCAGGACACATCGACCGCGAGCACCAGTTCGACATCGACGGGTGTTTCGCTGAGGGTATCAGCCGCCGTGGCCGGCACCGCGCACATCCCGCCCAGCAAGATGACGAGAATAAACCTGCAAAGCCCTGGGCCGGCACGTTTGCGCATGGTGCGAGCGTCGCCGTGATGCGCCGCGCCGACAACTCACAACTCCGTCAATGAAATGAAACTGCGTAGTACCCCCCCTTCGCGGCCGCCGCCGGGCCTCGATGTACCGGTGTCGACAGGAACAACCGGCACTGAGGACATCATTCGGTCGGATCGTCGCCTGTCTACCGAGATCAAGCCGTTCGGACACGACTTCCTTAACCCTCTGAAAGCATTGTCGGTCGGACGCACCCACCGCAGGATAGATCCGTTGGCGCAGTTCTCTACCGCCGAGCTTCCCTCGCCGCGATCGCGCCTTGGCTCGCCGCTGCTCTGGCTTGGCCTCGCCTGCCTTGTCCTGATCGGCCTGCTGACGATCAGCCTGACATTGCCGATCGGCCCGTTCTACTGGGACCTCTTCATCTACTTCGACGCGGCGAACCGGATCTTCTCCGGTCAGATCCCGGCGATCGATTTCTTCACGCCGGTAGGGCCGCTCGGCTACTACCTGTTCGCCGGCCTCATCAAGCTGTTTCCCGAGGCGCAACCGCTGCTCTTGGCGCAATGGTCGCTGCTGCTGGTCTCGGTGCCGCTGATGGCGCTGGTGCTCCACGACGTCGACCGGCGCTCGAGAAAAACTGCCCTCGCCCTGCTGATCCCTTTCCTCGCCTTCTCGGTCCTGCCGTTCAACGTCGAGGAATACTACGCCTATCCCGGCGTCGATGGCTTTGGCATCTACAATCGCCAGGTCTGCCAACTGCTCTATGTGCTCGCAGCCGCCCTCGTCTTCACCCAGCGAAAGGCGTCCATGGCCGTGGTGATGGCCGGGACGGTGCTGGCGTTGTTTCTGGTGAAGGTGACGGGCGTCATCGCCGCGCTCGGCCTCTGCGCCTTCGCCCTCGCCGCGGGCCGGATTGCCCTGCGCACGGCGGTGATCTCAGCGCTCATCTGCCTTGCCGGTCTGGCAGTGCTGGAGCTCGGTTTCGGGCTCGTCTCCGCCTATCTCGGCGACATCCTGCAGCTCCTCGCCAAGAACGAGGGCAGCCTGTTGCCGCGTTTCCTGCAGGCGGCCTCGATCCATTTCATCGCCTTCGCGCCGCTGGTGGCGCTGACCGCTGTGCTGGCCTGGCGCGATCGCGAAGCCTTGCTTGCCGCGACCCGGGCGCTCATCGGGCGACCACGCCCCGCCACGCTCGCCGCCCTCCTCGACCACGACGCCGCCTGGCTTGGCGTCGCGGTGCTTGCCGGTCTGTTCGTCGAGACGCAGAACACCGGGGGCCAGGCCTTCATCTTCGTCTGGCCGATGCTGCTCGCCCTTCTCCTGCGGGCGGATCGTCCGAAGGCGCGCTATCGCATGCTGGTGCTCGGCCTCGTCGCCGCCTCGACGCTGCCGACGGCGCTCGACATCCTGCAGCGCAGCGCACGCGCCTTTATCGGACAGGCCAAGTATGAGGTGCTCGACCACCAGCATCTCCAGACGCTCGGCGCCGTGTCGCAGCGGCCGGAAATGCTGCAGCGCTCGTCGACGATGCTCGATGCCTACCGGCGTTTTCCCGAGACCTGGAACTTCATCGCGGACGCGGGCGAACTGCCGGGCTTTGCGCTCTACACCGAGCCGGACTTCCAGATCACCTGGCTGAGGGCGGTCGACGAAGCGGTCGGCGCGGTGAAGGCCTATGAGGCGGCGAACGGCGTCCGCTTCGAGACCGTGATGAGCCTCAATTTCGTCAATCCCTTCCCCTGGCTGCTCGACCGAACCGCCCCGCGGCACATCGCCATCGGCGCCGACCCGTTCCGCGCGGTGCCGGATCCCGATGGCGCGGTGCTCGGCTCGGTCGCGGGGACCGACCTCGTGCTCTATCCGCTCTGCCCGGTGACGAACGCCAACCAGCTGCTCTTGAAGCTCTATGCGCCGGGGCTGACGGGCCATCGCCAGATCCGGCTGTCGCCTTGCTGGGACGCCTATGTCCGCGGCGGGCTGCTCCCGCCACGCTGACCCCAAGCAAGAACGAGGTCCCGAAACGCAGAAGGCCGGACGACATGTCCGGCCTTCTGCGTTTGTGACTGCCGGCTCAGCTCATCTGCGCCTTGATGAAGTCCTTGACGATCGAGACGATGCCGCGGTCGAGGAGGTCGTCGAGCGCGTCGCAGAACTGGTCGACGTTCTCCGTCGTGCAGATCAGCGGCGGCTCCAGCCGGATGACGTTGCGGTTGTACTCGGTGAAGGCGACGAGGACGTCGTAGTCGCGCAGCATCAGCGCGCCGATGAAGCCGGACAGCGAGCCCTTCAGCTTGTCGTCGAGGATCGCTACCACCGGCCGCAAAGCCATCGGCAGCGTGCGCGAAAAGTCGTGGAACTCGATGCCGACCATCAGGCCGCGACCGCGGACCTCCTTGATCAGGCTCGGATAGCGCTGGCGGATGACCTGCAGGCGCTTGATGAGGTAGTCGCCGACCTCGGCGGAATTGCCGATCAGGTCCTCGTCGTAGAGCGTGTTCAGCGCCTCGATGGCGGTGACGCAGCCCTCGCCGATGCCGCCGAAGGTCGCGGCGGCGTGGATCATCGCGGTCTTCGGCGTGCCATAGGCCTTCATGTAGACCTCGCGCCGGGCGATCATCGCCGCCATCGCCGCCTTGCCGCCGCCGAAACTCTTGGCGAGCGCGGTGACGTCGGGGATCACGCCGTGGTGCTCGAAAGCGTAGAAGCGCCCGGTACGCCCGTAGCCGCACTGGACCTCGTCGGCGACCCACATCACCTTGTGCTTGTCGCAGAGTGCGCGCACGCCGTGCCAGTAGTCGGTGGTGGCCTCGATGATGCCGCCGCCGCCCTGCACAGTCTCCAGCACCACGACGCCGATGTCTGGATCGCTGGCGACGCAGGCCGTCAGCGCCTCGAGATCGCCGAAAGGCACCTTGTAGCGGTTGTCGACCAGCTTGAACTCGCCCTGGTAGAGCGGGCTGTCGGTGATCGAGAGCACGCCCTTGGTCTTGCCGTGGAAGGAATTCTCGGCGTGGACGATCTTGCAGTTCTTGCGGCCAGACGCGCGCTCGGCGACCTTGATCGCCGCCTCCATCGCTTCCGAGCCGGACGAGCCGAGGAACACCATGTCGAGATCGCCGGGGCTGACCGAGGCGAGGTTCTTCGACAGCGCCGCGGCATATTGCGACAGGAAGGCGATGGCGATCTCGTGCCGCTTCTCGTCCTGGAACTGCTGGCGAGCGGCAAGTATCCGCGGGTGGTTGTGGCCGAAGGCGAGCGAGCCGAAGCCGCCGAAGAAGTCGAGGATCTTCCGGCCGTTCTGGTCGATGTAGTACATGCCCTCGGCACGCTCGATTTTCACCTTGTGGAAGCCGAGCAGCTTCATGAAGTGGAACTGGCCGGGGTTGATGTGGTCCTTGAAGAGGTCGGCCATGGTGCCGATGTCGAGCGCTTTGGCATCGGCGACGGTGAGCATCGGCGGCTTGGCGGGCCCGCGGCGCACGGGCGCCTCCGCGGCCATGGCGAGGCTAGACGGCATGAGCGTCGGGGCAGGCACCGAGGGACGATCGAGCATGGTCACTCTCCTTATTCCGCGGCTTCGGCGAAGGCAGGGGCGGATCTGCCCTCCTTCTTCGCCCGATATTCGCTGTAGGCGGCGATCAGCATGTCCTCGTCGCGGTACTGCGGCACCCAGCCGAGCTGCCGGGCCCCCTTGCCGACGTCGAGCACGCAGTTCTCGTCGGCGATCAGGTACTGCTCGGGGTCCATCAGCGGCATGTTGAGGAGATCGAGGAAATCGAGCGTCTTCTTCACCGCCCAGGCCGGCGTCGGCAGAAGGATCGATTTCGAGCCGGCATGCCGCACGAGATCGCCGAGAAGCTTCTTCACCGGCGGCGGGTTGAGCGAGCCGAGATTGTACGCCTCGTTCGGCGTCCCCGCCTTCCAGGCGAGGCGCGCGGCCTCCGCGCAGTCGAACACCGAGATGAACTGATAGGGGTTCCGCCCCGAGCCGATCATCGGCACCGGAAGGTTCGCATCGATGAGCTTGAACAGCTTCTCCAGAATGCCGAGACGCCCAGGTCCGATGATCAGCCGTGGCCTGAACAGCGCGATGTCGAGACCGCGCTGGCGCCATTCGACGGCGAGCTCCTCGGTCCGCCATTTCGACAGGCCGTATTCGCCGAGCGGCTCGACCGGATGCTCCTCGGTCATCGGGAAAACCTTGGTGTGGCCGTAGATCATGTCGGTGGTGAAGTGGACAAGCTTCGTTGCCCCCGCCGCATCCATCGCCTCCATGATGTGCTGCGTGCCGGTGTAGTTCACCGGAAAGAAGAAGTCGTGGCGCTTGGCGCGGACCTGGATCGGCGACAGCATCTTGGCCGACAGGTTGTAGACCTGGTCGCCCGGCTGCATCGGGACGGCGCGCACCGCTGCGGGATCGGTCACGTCCGCGTGGATGTAACGCACCTTGGCGTAATGCGGCAGGTCGCTGCGCACGATGTCGGCGACCACCACCTCCTCGCCGTCCGCGACCAGCTTCTCCGCAAGATGGCGACCGACGAAGCCGTCGCCGCCGAAGATCACATGCTTCATGGTTTCAGCTCCGGGTTCGACAAAGTGGCGTCGTCGGTCTCTCCATGCACCGTGGTGCCGCCTTGGGCGATCAGGACGGTGCCGACGCAGATCAGCGCGATCCCGCCGATGCGCAGGGCGTTGAGATTCTCGTGGAAGAGGAAATAGGCGATGACGGCGACAACGACATAGGCCAGCGACAGGAAGGGATAGGCGAAGGAGAGCTCGACCTTCGACAGGACGAAGAGGTGCGAGGCCATTGAGATGACGAAGATGCAGAGGCCGATGAAGACGAACGGGCTGAAGACGATCTGCAAGAGTTTCAGCAGAGGGTTCGTGCCGGCAAAGCTCAGCGTGCCCAGCTGCATCATGCCGTATTTCAGCGAGACCTGCGCCGCGGCGTTGGTCAGCACCGTGAAGAGGATGAAGGGGATGTACTTCGTCATTCGGCCCTCGTCTTGGCGGTCGCATCCTGGCGGTCGCGCCGGCGATGTCGGTCCCTTCCGCTAGGACCGGTGGTGTCTCGTCGGAGGATCAAATCCCTCCACCGGGACCATTTGCTTTCTTCGGCTTATCAGGCCCGGGAGTCCGGGAGGTTAAACCGCTTGCCTCCCCCGTCCGGCGGGGAACGGCAATCCGTCGGCACGGTGAAGAAACTCCTACCGACGCCGGCATGTCGTCTTGTCTACCCCGTAGCGCCGAGACGCCCTGCCGTCCGCCGCCAGAAGTCCGAGATGATCGCCGGGTCGCGCTGCGCCTCGAGGGCGCGCCAGCCCGGAAACGATGCGGCGAAAGTCTCTGCCGACATGCGGGCATCCTTGTAGGGATTGACGCGCCCGCCGGCTGCGATGGTCAACCGGTCGAGGTCGGCCATCAGTCTCAGCGTCCTGTCGCCGAGGTGAGGGAAGTCGAGCGTCAGCGTGTAGCCAGGCATTGGAAACGACAGGAGACCGGGACTCGCCAGATCCCCAAAACGCTTCAGCACTGTCAGGAACGAGCCTTGGCCGTGCGCACGGGCGCAGGACAGCAAGGCGCGCACCACCGCCTCGGCATCGCCATAGGGAACGAAGCTCTGGTGCTGGAACAGCCCTTTCGGACCGTACAGCCGGTTCCAGCGGCCGACCCGGTCGAGCGGGTAGAAGAAGCTGTCAAACCGGACTTCGCTGCGGCTCGTCCCGGCCGGAGCCTTGCGGTAGACGAGTTCGTTGAAGGCCTTCAGCGCCAGACCGCGCAAGGGGCTGATCGGCGGCGTCAGCGGCACGGTGGCGATGGGCGGGCGCGCAACGCCGTCCTGCGCGCCGGTCTCGGCATGATCGCCGGCGAGAAGATGGCCGCGCCCGAAAGCCGCGCCGCGGCTCATCGTGTCGATCCAGGCGACGGCATATTCGTGTCGGTCGTCGGCCGCCTCGGCGATCTCGAAATAGTCGGTGAGGCCGCCGAACCGCGTGGTCGTCTGCGCGATGGTCAGCGACGGCACGCGCATCAACTGGATCGTCGCGGTGGTGATCAGCCCGGTCAGCCCCATGCCGCCGATCGTGGCGGCGAACAGTGCGGGCTCGCTCTCGGCGCCACAGTCGAGCTGCCCGCGGTCGGAGCGCTGCAGCTGCAGCCGCCGTACCCAGCGCCCGAAGGTGCCGCGGCGATGGTGGTTCTTGCCGTGCACGTCGTTGGCGATGGCGCCGCCGAGCGTCACGAACTGCGTGCCGGGCGTCACCGGCAGGAACCAGCCATGCGGCGCGGCGTGTCGCGTGATCTCCGACAGGAGGATGCCGGCCTCGGCCTCGATCTGCCCGCTCGCCGGATCGAAGGCGAGCACGGCATTGCGCCGGCGGCTGTCGATCAGCGTGCCGGCATCGTTGAAGCAGCTGTCGCCATAGGAGCGGCCGTTGCCGTAGGGCAGAAGGCTGCCGGCCCCGCCCTGCAATGGAGTGCCCTTCTCCGCTGCGACGGCGGCGCGGCCACGATCGGCGAAAACTCTGCCCCAGCTCGCGTAATCAGACATAGGCGGCGGCGACGAACATCACCGCGCCGGCGGCGATCATGATCTGGCTGCGCCAGTCTCGCAGGATGAACACCACGGGATCCTCGTGCATCTCGTTGCGCCGGGCGAGGATCCAGATGCGGACGATGATGTAGAGCACCAGCGGGCAGAGCGGCCAGAGCATCCAGGGCAGCGCGTAGAGCTCGCGGATCTCGACCGAGTCGATGTAGAGCGCGAGCACCATCACCGAGGCGAAGCCCGACGCCATGCCGGCCTGCGCCAGCGTGTCGAGATCGACGTCGCGATAGCCGCGGCCGGTGGTGGCCCGGTCGGCCCCGGCCCCGAAAGCCAGCAGCTCGGTAAACCTCTTCACCAGCGCCAGCGACAGGAAGAAGAACACCGAGAACGCCATCAGCCAGAACGAGCCGTCGACATTGGCGGCCGTCGAGCCGGCGACGATCCGCACGGTGTAGAGCGTCGCGAGCGTGATCACGTCGATCAGCAGCATGCGCTTCAGGGCGAAAGAGTAGAGCGTGGTGAGGACGACGTAGGCAAACAGCACCAGCTGGAACAACGGATTGAGCGTGAGGGAAAGCAGCACCGAGGCCGCCATCAGGCCGAGCCCCAGCAGCAGTCCGGCCGGGATCGGCACCGCACCGGCGGCGAAGGGGCGGTTCCGCTTGGTCTTGTGCCGCCGGTCGGAGGCGAGGTCGAGCAGGTCGTTGAGAATGTAGACCGCCGACGCCGCGAACGAAAAGCTGAAGAAGGCGGTGACGCCCTCGATCATCATCGTGAGGTCGAAATACTCGTGCGTCAGCACCAGCGGCACGAAGACCAGGAGGTTCTTGGTCCACTGGTGCGGGCGCATGGCCTTCACGCAGTGGCCGGCGAGGCCGCTGTCGTCGCCGGCGATGAGCCTTGCGCCGGTGTTCTTCTGCCAGGCCGCCGCCGCCCGGTCGGGCGCCACCACCACCGGCTCTTCGGCGGCCTCGAGCAGGCAGATGTCGTCGCGCGAATTGCCGATATAGCCGAAGCCGTCGATGTCGCCCTCGGCGCGGATGCGCGCGAGCTTGCGCTCGGCGGACAGGTTGACCGCCGCGTCGCTCGACAGCACGGCGTCGAAGATCCCGAGGTGCTCGGCCACCGCCTCGGCCAGCCGCTCGTTGGCGGCAGTCGCCAGCACCACCCGGTGGCCGGCATCCCGGGCCTCGGTGATGGCGGCGAGAACCTCGGGCCGATAGGGCAGCTGGCTGGCGTCGAAGTCGATGCGCCGGGCGATCTCGGCCTTGAGGAAGGCCTTGCCCTTGAGGAGCCAGAACGGCAGCTGCAGGAGCGCTGCCGGCTGCTGGCGCGCCAGCGTGAAGAGGGTCTCCCACAACAGGTCGCTCTTGATCAGCGTGCCGTCGAGATCGACGTAGATCGACCGGCGTGTCATCAGGCGCGCGTCCATCCCAGTGCCTCCCCCAGCAAGCCGTCGGGCGAACCCTGATCGACGCCGCGCAGCCTGCACCCGCACCGGTTGAACCGAGATGAAGGCCGGTTGAAACCCCGTCAATACAGCGGGATGGTGAAGGAAGTCATAAGCCTTTGGGACGAACGCCACGCCCGCGGGGCCCGGCGCCATGCCGCGAGGCGCTTCGCCGGCCCACGCGCCAAAGCGCTCGCTCAGATCACGCCGCGGGTGGCGAGATCGGCGAGCGCTTGGGCGTCGAGCCCCAGCCAGTCGGCGAGGACGGCTTGCGTATCGGCCCCCAGCGCCGGCGGCGCCGCGTCGTAGCGCACCGGCGTCTCCGACAGGCGCAGCGGGCTGGCAACCAGCGACACGCTGCCGGCCTCGGCATGCGCCATGTCGACCCGCAAGCCCCGCTCGACGACGTGCGGGTCTGCGAACACGTCGGCGATCGTGTTCACCGGGCCGCAGGGCACGCCCACCGCCTCGCAGGCGGCGACCCAGCGGCGGGTCGGGCCGGTCGCCGTCACCGCGGCGATCATCGGCACCAGCTGGGCACGGTGACCCACCCGCTGGCGGTTGCTGGCAAAGCGCGGATCGCTCGCCCATTCCGGATGGCCGAGGATGGCGGCGAGCCGGGCGAACTGGCCGTCATTGCCGACGGCGACGATCAACGCCCCGTCCTCGGTCGGAAAGCTCTGATAGGGCACGATGTTGGGATGGGCGTTGCCGAGCCGGACCGGCGAGACGCCGGTGGCGAGATAGTTCATCGTCTGGTTGGCAAGGCTCGCCACCTGCGCGTCGAGCAGCGAGATGTCGAGGTGCTGGCCCTCGCCGGTCCGGTGCCGGGCATTGACGGCGGCGAGGATCCCGATCGAGGCGTAGAGGCCGGTGACGATGTCGGTGATGGCGACGCCGACCTTCTGCGGCTCGCCGCCGGGGCTGCCGTCCGGCGCGCCGGTGATGCTCATCAGCCCGCCCATCGCCTGGATCAGGAAGTCGTAGCCCGCCCGCTCGGCATACGGGCCGGTCTGGCCGAAACCGGTGATCGAGCAGTAGATCAGCCGCGGGTTGACGGCGCGCAGCGCCTCGTAGTCGAGGCCGTACTGCCGGAGGCCGCCGACCTTGAAGTTCTCGATCAGGATGTCCGCCTCGGCCGCCAGCCGGCGAATCAATGCCTGGCCCTCGGGGGCGGCGATGTCGACGGTGACGGATTTCTTGTTGCGGTTGGCGCAGAGATAATAGGCGGCGACCCCGGTCTCCTCGCCCGCGGCGTTGCGGACGTAAGGCGGGCCCCAGCTGCGGGTGTCGTCGCCGACGCCCGGCCGCTCGATCTTGATCACCTCGGCGCCGAGGTCGCCGAGCGTTTGCCCGACCCAGGGGCCGGCAAGAATCCGCGACATGTCGAGCACCCGCAAGCCCGCCAACGCCCCGACGGGCCCCGTCTCGCTGGTCGCCATGCCCCGTCTCCCTTGCTGCCATACCGCCTTGCCGGACGCCGGACGCCGGACGCCACCGGCCACTGGCCACCCGCCCGTCGACGGCTATCTGCCGCCACCCCCAGCGTCAACGCCGGGACGGGCGCGGGGCGCCTCCGCCGGCAAAAACCGGGCCCGGGGCGAAAAATTCGGTCTATCTCCGCCTTGCGGGTGGACAGGACCAAACAGCTTGGCTATAGAGCCCCTCGTCGGCATCGAGATGCCGGCAGCGCCTCGCGCGTTGATGGGTGTGTAGCTCAGTTGGTAGAGCAGCTGACTCTTAATCAGCGGGTCCACAGTTCGAACCTGTGCACACCCACCATCACAATCAAAGGCTGACAAGCCGAACGATTCCCCACCGCTGATATTTTTGATGCCGACGGCATGGCCGGCCCGTCTGGCCGGGACGCCTGTGATCGCGCCTCTGTGCATCAACTGCGGTGGTGGCAGAGCAACTCCCCTCTCCTTGCACCGAACTAACGCTGCCGGCCCTTGCCCCGGCCGCGCGAAATCCCGCGCGTCGATCCCGCCGCAGCCGACATCCCCCCACAGGGCGGCGTCAGAACGTGCCGCCGATGACCTTCACCTCCATGCCGATGCCGACATGGCGCAGCGCCGCCTGCAGGAGGCCGAGCTCGGAGTTTCGGTCGACGGCGAGCAGCCGGTCGACCCGGTCCTCGGGCGCATACATCATCTGCGCCAGCCGCTCGCGCGAGATCCCCTTCTCCCGCATGCCGATGTAGAGGGCGCCCTTCAGGTAGAGCAGCGGCGGGACCTCCAGGAAATTGTCCGTCGGAGAGCCACTCAGGGGAATCGGCAGCGGTTCATTGTCCTTGATGCGCGCGGCGATCGTCGTCTGCAGCGCCTTGGCCGCATTCTTGAACGCCTTGGCGCGGATGCTGCCGAAGGACGCCGCCTCCGGAAAGGCCGGGATGGTCAGCAGCCAGGTGCCGTTCGTGTCGCGCCGGCCGACGACGTCGTAATAGCGCATCAGGCGGTTATCCCGAGGTCCGCCTTCACCTTTTCGACGAACAGGTGCCCGACCTCGATGTCCTGGTCATGCCCCGGCCAGATGGTTTTGCGCTGCCCGTAGCGGATCACCAGGTGATCGTTCAGCGGCAGCTTGGCGTCGAAGGTGCATCCGGCCGTCCGAAGGACCGCGAAAAAGCCGCCGATGGTCATCCGTGATCCCCTCCCTCTTGCTTTATTGATAAGCCTAGCTTTTCATATCGGTAGTAAGCAAGCCTTTAAAAGCGGCATTCTGAAATCATTCATCAGGCTTTACAATACTTTCCTATGTGAATCATCCAGTCGTGGCAAAGTAGTAATGTGATCTGTAGCTAGCCATGAAATGTATATCTTAAAATCTCCCTAAGTGCTCCTTGATTACTCCGTATGCCGCGTGCATACCTACCGCTGCGTCATCCTTGGTTATCAATGGGTAACAAGATCCCAAGATGAAAGGTGCGCGGTGTGCACACCCGCACCTAATGTAACGAATGGCTCCAGGAGAGATAAACCATGGCTAGCACCACCTATACCGGCGCAGCGTCCGCCACGACGGCGTATAGTTCGGCTGATGTCTACACGCTGAACATCTCGCCTGCCTCGATCACGAACTTCTCGCAGTCCGGCGCGAACGTCGTCATCCAGACCGGCGCGACCGCGCTCACCATCACCGGCGTGACGCTGGCAGCGCTGGCCACCACCAATTTTGCCCTGCAGGGCGGCGGCGCGGTCACCCTCGGTGACGGCCTGGTGGCCACCGGCAACGACGACAACGGCAATCCGATCACCGGATCGGCCTTCGCCGACATCCTGCTCGGCCTCGGCGGCTCGGACACGATCGACGGCGGCCTCGGCAACAACCTGATCTTCGGCGGCGCGGGCTTCACCGATACGGTCGACGCGGGCGACAGCATCACCGCCAGCAGCGGCAACGACACGATCTACGGCAATGCCGGCAACGACACGATCACCTCCGGCACCGGCTCGGATGTCATCTATGGCGGCCTCGGCAGTGACACCATCACCGTGACCCCGAACCTCGGCCAGACCACGACCGTCTACGGCGGCGGCGCCGTCAGCGACGCCATCGACACCGGCGTCGACACCATCACGGTCGGCGCCAGCGGCGCCAACGTCGCCGGCTCGGCGGTGATCTACGCCAATGCCGGCAACGACGTCGTCAACGTCTTCTCAGGCGGCAACAACTCGGTTTATGGCGGCCTCGGCAACGACTCGATCACCATCGGTTCCGCCCTGACTCTCGCAAGCGGCAACAACTTCGTCGCCGGCGGCACGGGTGATACCGACACGATCAGCATCTTCGGCAACGGCAACAACACCGTCTTCGGCGGCACCGGCCTCACCGACACCACCGATCTCGCCGACAGCATCACCATCAACGGCAACGGCGCCAACCTCGTCTACGGCAATGCCGGCGGCGACACGATCACTGTCTCGGGCACCGGCAACAGCACGATCTACGGCGGCCTCGGCAACGACACCGTCTCGGTCAATGGCGGCAATAACCAGATCTTCGGCGGCTCGGCCGATACCGACACGATCAACGTCAATGGCGACGGCAACAACACCGTCTACGGCGGCACCGGCATCACCGACACCACCGACCTTGCCGACATCATCGTCGTCCAGGGCACCGGCAACAACGTCGTCTACGGCAATGCCGGCGATGATCAGATCACGCTGTTCGGCTTCGGTGCCGGCAACAATCTCGGCAACAACTCGATCTACGGCGGTCTCGGTGCCGACAACATCAGCGTCAACGGCGGCAATGCGGCTGGCCCGAACGGCACGCTTGCGGCCTCGACCCTCTTCATCCAGGGCGGCACCGACAGCGACGTCATCAACCTTACCAACTACGCGGCCGGCGCCAAGGCGACCGTCATCGGCGGCAACGCCATCAACGATGCGGCAGACTCCGCCGACACCATCCGCGGCGGCGCCAGCGACGACGTGATCTACGGCAATGGCGGTGCAGACGTCATCACCTCGGGTAACGGCACCGACAGCATCTTCGGCGGCGTCGGAGTCGATCGTATCCTCATCGACGGCACCGGCAACAAGACCATCAGCGGCAACGAGACTGGCGAACAGATCATCGTCAACGCGACATCGACCTTTACGGCAGCGCTGAGCGGCTCGGACGTTGTGGTGACGGACGGTAACGCCCGCACCATCACCTTCTCCGGCGCCCAGAACAGCATCGTCAACATCGGCGTCCAGAATCTCCTGACGGCCGACAATTTCGTCTCTAACACCGGCGTTGTGGCGACCAATCTCTTCCTCGCCAACTTCGGCGCGACCGGCACGACCCTGACAGGCCTTACCCTCGCCGACACGATCTATGGCGGCACGGGTGCCGACACGATCATTGGTGGCGGCGGCAATGATCAGATCTTCGCCGGTGGCGGCAATGACTCGATCAATGTTTCGGCCTTGGCCGGGACGACGGCAATTCTTGCAGGAGACGGAAACGACACGATCTCGTTCGGCGCCTTCCTCGACGCGACAGACGCAATCAATGGTGGCGATGGGGCAGATGTCATCAACGTAACCGGCGATGCAAACCTGACGCTGGTTACCAACGTCGAGGTGCTCAATGTTACCTCTGCTGCGGCAACGGTTATCACCCTTGGCGGCGACAACCTCCTGGTGGCGGGTCAGTCACTGACACTGAACGCAGGCGCAGGCGGCACTACCTTCGACGGCGGTGCCGAGGGACAAGGCACATTCAATCTGGTCGGCGGCGCGGGGACAGACTTACTCTCGGGTGGCGGCGCCGCGGATACCATCAGCGGCGGCGACGGCGGTGATACGCTTGTCGGCAATGCGGGTGCTGATAGCATTACTGGCGGCAACGGCACTGATATCATCACTGGCGGCGCTGGAAACGACATAATCAACCTGACGGAGACCGTAGCTGTCGCCGACACTGTTATCTTCAGCACTGCAGCAACGAATGGAGCAGACGTTATCAGCGGGTTTTCCGCAGCCCTAGATATTTCGAAGGTCAGCGGGCTCGGCACCTTAGTTGGCAGCACCACTGGTGGTATCGACTCCGCAAACGCAGCCTCCGGAGGCGGCGTTTCTACAGCAGCCTATGAAGTCATTCGGGTGTCCGACAACGCTGCAATTGACTTCAGCGACGCCTTGGCGAAAATTTCCGCCGCAGTAAGCGTTGCTGGAGACGCGACGGCAGGAAATGCAAATACTGTGATATTGATTGACAATGGCATCGATACCCGCATGTACTACTTTAGTGACAATGCTACCAATAACACCACAATCGAGGCAGCCGAGATTACGCTTGTTGGAACATTTACAAGCGCCTCGGATGCAACGGCATTTACTAACTTCTCTTAAGAATTAGTAACAGCTGGAACAGAAAGGGGCGCTGATAGCGCCCCTTTTATTTTTCAATTATAAGAATATTTCATTTTAATGAGACAAGTCTGTCAAACAGTGGCCGTTTGCAGAACTCGTTACCGAACACACAAGAGACGTTTGGCGCCGTCCCAATCAAGCGGGCTCCCCCCTCTGTCTTTTTTAAATTCGGCACCAAGACGCTCGACGGCTGGTTGCTTCTCCTGCTTGGCAAACCTTCTGCGTACCCCGATCCGCGCTTATGCAACATCGACGAGCTAGGGCACGCAATCACTGGTGGCGCTCACCGCCGAACGGCGACTAGTTCGCCACCCCCTCACGTCAGCCGCGTGACCCACCCCAGCGCGTTCTTCCAGAGCTTCGCGTACCCCTCCCATTCGACGAAACTGTTCGGCAGCCAATGCGGGCCGATGTCGGAGGTCCAGGCCAGCGTGCGTCCCTTGCCGAACTCGCCGGTGACGAGCAGCGGGTGGCCGCCTTCCTCTGCCGGCAGCGTCGCCAGCAACTCGGCACCGTCCTTCAGCACCACCTCGTTGGCGCCGAGCAGCATCGGCCAGGGGCCTTCGAGGCCTCTGAGGATCGGGTGCGCGGGGTTGCCGGTGACGGCGGGGACGAAACCTTCCGGGATTTCCAGGCGGTCGTCATAGGCGAGGCACGCGACCGGCAGTGCCTCCTCGACCGCCGTCGCCCGCCAGCGCGCCTTGCCGTCGATCCCCTGGAACGAGAAGTAGCCGCCCATCATCAGCAAGCCGCCGCCGGCGCGCGTCCATTCGCGGATCAGTTTTAGCCGGTTCGGCACCGGCTTGCCGTGCATCCACACCTCCTGCGGCAGCAGGAAAGTGTTGGTGCCGATGTCGGAGAGGATGATCGCGTCATAGGCGGCAAGGCCGGCCATGTCGTAGGGAAACTCGGCCGCGGCGGCGTGCGCGGTCATGTAGGTCAGCTCGAACTCGCTGTCTTTCAGGGCCGCCACCAGCGGCTCGGCGCCGAGGTGGAAGGTGACGCTGCCGAACTGGTCGAAGCCCTTGTAGTGGATGGCGGAACTCGTCCAGCTTTCGCCGACGAGGAGGACTTTCTTCTTTGTCATGTCTCTTTTTCTCTTTCGTATCGGCCGGCCTTTCGGCCGGGCGCTGGGTCAGGCGATCCGCCGGACCGACTGGCGGATCACGAGGTCGACGGCGAGCCGTTCGACCGTCGGGGTGGTGTCGCCGCCGATGGCGGCGAGCAGGAGGTCGAGGGCGCGCTCGCCCATCGCCTGGATCGGCTGGCGGACCGCCGTCACCGGCGTCGCCATCAGCTCCAGCGGGCTCGCATCGTCGAAGGTGACGATCGAGAGGTCCCCGGCCACGGCGAGCTGCCGCGACGCCATCACCCGGAGGATGCCGATGAGGATCGGGTCGCTGCCGGCGAATACCGCCGTCGCGCCGGCTTTCCCGTCGATCAGCGCCTCGCCCGCCGCGCTGCCGAAGGCGGTGGCGTAGTCGCCGAAATATTCCGCGACGACCTCGACGCCGGGCCCCGCCTCGCGCACCGCCGCGTGAAAGCCGGCCGCGCGCTCCCGGGCGCTCATCAGGTCGCAGGGGCCGCCGATATGGGCGAGGCGCCGGTGCCCGGCCTCGATCAGATGCCGGCCGGCGAGGTAGCCGCCCTGGTGGTTGTCGGAGAAGATTTTCGAGACAGCGGTGCCGGCGACGTCCTCGTCGACGAGGACGATCCGCGCCGCCTGGTTGATCGCCGCGGCGAGGGTCCCGTCGGCATCGTTGTGGTTGGTGGCGAAGAGCAGGCCGTCGACGACGCCGACGCCGAGCGTCGAGATGTATTTCAGCTCGCGGCTCGGCTTGTTCGACGTCGAGCACAGCATCACCGCGACGCCCCGCGCGTCGGCGGCCCGCTCTACCGCGGCGGCAAGGCCGGAGAAGAAGGGATTGTCGATCTCGGGAATGACCAGCCCGATCGCATCGGAACGGCCGCGGCTGAGGCTGCGGGCGTGGTGGTTAGGCCGGTAGCCGAGCTCCTTGACGGCCTCGTCGATGCGCCGGCCGGTCTCGACCGGCAGCACCAGCAGGCCGTTGAGATAGCGCGAGACCGCCGCAGGCGACAGCTTGGCCGCCTTGGCGACCTGGTCGAGCGTGATGCGCTTGGTGACGGGCTTGTCCATACCGCAATGCTGCCGTGATCGAGCGATTTAGTAAAGCGCTTAATTTCAGCGCACGACACTAAGGATCGGCCGATCATGCAACAAGCCCCTCCGGCGGGGAAGTGGCTGCCGGCGTCAGGACGGACGCGTCAGCGCGTCGCGCCGACTTTCATCGCGCCGCCGAGAAAACCGAGGATGCTGCCGACCAGCACCCTTGCCCCCAGCGCAAGCGCGGCCTCGTCGACATGGAGGCGCGGGTGATGCAGCGCAAACGCCTCACTGCGGGCGGGGTCCGCGACGCCCAGCCGGAAATAGACCGAGGGCACCGCCTCGCTGTAGAAGCCGAAATCATCGGCCGCCGTCCAGCCGGGCGCCGTCACGACCGCGCCGTCGCCGAGCGCCGCCCCGGCCGCCGCCGCGACCACGGCCACCATGCCGGCATCGTTGATGACCGGCGGCTCGCCGCTGACGATCTCGACGCGCGCCTCCCCGCCATGCGCGGCGGCAATGCCGGTGGCGATCTCGCGCAGCCGCCGCTGCGCCAGAAGCCGCGTCTCCGCTCGGCCGGAGCGCACCGTCCCGCGCAAGGTCACGCGGTCGGCGATGATGTTGTAGGCGCCGCCGCCGGCAAAGCCGGTGACCGAGACGATCAGCGGATCGAAAGCCGCGGTCTCCCGCGCCACGATCTTCTGCAGCTCGCCGACCACCGCACAGCCGATCGCGATGGCGTCAACGCCGCGGAAGCTCTCGGCCGCATGCGCCGAGCGCCCGGTAATCACGATGTCGAAGATGTCGGAGGCCAGCGTATACGGGCCGACCCCCAACGCCACCTGGCCGGTCGCGAGAAACGGATCGACGTGCAGGCCGATCGCCGCATCCATGTCGCGAAGGTGCCCCTCGGCGACGATCCGCCGCCCGCCCAGCGGCTCCGCCTCCTCCGCCGACTGGAAGATGAAGCGCACGGTGCCGCCGAAATGCGCGCGCTGCCGGTGCAGCGTCGCGGCGGCGGCGAACACCATGGCGGCGTGCGCGTCGTGGCCGCAGGCATGCATGACGCCCGGGTGGACGGAGGCGAAGGCCAGCCCGGTCGCCTCGTGGATCGGCAAGGCGTCGATGTCGGCGCGCACCGCCAGCCGCCGGTTCGACGTCGGCGCCAGCCCCTCGACGTCGACGACGAGCCCGGTTCCCGCCGCCGGCCGGGCCACCATCCCCTCCCCGGCGAGGCAGTCCCGGAGATAGCGCTGGGTTTCCCCCTCGGCATTCGACAGCTCGGGATGCGCATGGAGGTGCCGCCGCACCTCGATCATCCGCGAGAGGAGATCGGCGGGGATAGCCACGATTTCGGGATCGCCGGCTGCCGCCGTCGGAGCGTCCGCCACCGTCATTTGCAGAAGACGTCGCGCGGAAACCGGGTGATCGTCTCCGCGCCGGTGTCGGTGACGAGGATGGTCTCGCTGACCTCCATGCCCCAGCCGTCCATCCACATGCCGAGGATGGCGTGCAGCGTGTTGCCGGGCTGCAGGATCGAGCGGTCGCCGGCGCGCAGGCTGATCGTGTGCTCGCCCCAGTCCGGCGGATAGGCGATGCCGATGGAATAGCCGATGCGCGATTCCTTGGTGAGTCCGTAGCGGGCGATCACCCGGCGCCAGGCCGCCTCGACCGATTCCGCCGTCTCGCCGGGCCTCACCGCCTCCAGCACCGCATCCATGCCCTCGAGCACCGCCTTGGCGGTCTCGGCGACGGCGGGCGGCATCGGGCCGAGCTGCATCGTCCGGGCAAGGCCCGCGGTGTAGTGCCGCCGCGCGCCGGCGAGCTCCAGCGCCACCGTCTCGTTCGCGCCGAACCGCCGGTCGCTCCACATCAGGTGCGGCGCCGAGGCGTTCTCGCCGCCGAGGATCGTGGGCGGCAAGGCGGTGACGTCGCCGGCATAGCCGGGCTCGCCCGCGACCTGCGCCGCCTGGATCACCGCGATGGCGTCGCATTCGCGCACGCCCGGCTCGATCACCGCGTAGGCGGCGCGCATCGCCCCTTCGACGAGCCGGGCCGCCTCGCGCATGTACGCGATCTCGCCGGCCGACTTCACCGAGCGGACCCAGCTGACCAGCAGCCCGGAATCGACGATCTCCGCGTTCGGCAGGCCGGCGACGAGACAAGCATGCGCCTTGGCGGTGTAGTAGTAGGCGTCGAGCTCGACGGCGATCCGGCCCTTGCCCCAGCCCCTGTCGGCCAGCCAGCGGGCGATCCAGTCCATCGGATGCCGGTCGCTCTGGTGGACGAAATCCTCGGGGAAGCCGACGACGTTCTCCGAGCGCATCCAGGCGGTCAGCCGGCCGCCGACCGCATCCATCGCCCGGCCGAGCCAGACCGGCTCGCCCTCCAGCGGCACGACCACGCATTGCGGCGTGTAGAACGACCAGCCGTCATAGCCGGTGAGATAGTGCTGGTTGGCGATGTCGTTGACCATCAGGAGATCGAAGCCCTTGCGCTGCATCTCCAGCCGGACGCGGGCAAGGCGCTCGGCATAGTCGCCGAGGTCGAAGGGCAAGGGAACCATCGTCGCTCCGAGCTGGGGGTCATGAGGACGCGGCCGCATCGGCGGCCGGTCCGTCAGGAGCGGAGACTGGCCTCCAGCCGTTTCCCCTGTCAATCCGCGGCTGTCCGGCGACATGCCCGTGCCCGCAGGTCCCGCCGGCTTCCCGGCACGCCCGCAACCTCGCATTGCCCCGCGACCTCTTTCGCTTCGGAGACGAGACGCCTCTTTTGAAGGCAGTTCGGCTAGTGACAAATCTCTATTCAAGGAGCTTGACAGGCGTTCAAGGATTTTGAAATCTCACCCGGCGGCCGAACGCTGATCGCAGGGGCGACAGGAAGGGTCCGCGACCAGACAGAGGGGGTACCGACATGCGCCTGACCCGAATGCTCTCCCGCAGCATCGCCGCCGCCGCGATCCTCGTCGCCCTCGGCAGCGCGGCCAATGCCGCGACCTACGCCCTCGTCACCATCAATCAGCAGGCGCTGTTCTTCAATCAGATCAACGACGGCGCCAAGAAGGCGGCGGACGCCGCGGGCGCCGAGCTGGTGATCTTCAACGCCAACAACGTGCCGGCCGCGCAGAACGACGCGATCGAGACCTACATCACCCAGAAGGTCGACGGCATCATTCTCGTCGCGATCGACGTCAACGGCGTGAAGCCGGCGATCACCGCCGCCAAGGCCGCCGGCATTCCGGTGATCGCCATCGATGCCCAGATCCCCGATGGCGACAACGTCTCCTTCATCGGCGTCGACAATGCCAAGGCCGGCGAGGACATCGGCAAGCACTATGCCGACTACGTCAAGGCCGAGATGTCCGGCACCGCCAAGGTCGGCATCGTCGGCGCACTGAACTCCTTCATCCAGAACCAGCGGCTGGACGGCTTCAAGAAGGCGGTCACCGCCAGCGGCCTTGCCGTCACCGTGACCGACACCGTCGACGGGCAGAACGTGCAGGACGTGGCGCTGGGCGCGGCCGAGAACCTGATGACCGCCAATCCCGACATGACGACGATCTACGCCACCGGCGAGCCGCAGCTGATCGGCGCCGTCTCGGCCGTCGAGAGCCAAGGCCGGCAGAGCGACGTGAAGGTGTTCGGATGGGACCTCACCGCCCAGGCGGTGAAGGGCATTGACGAGGGCTGGGTCGCCGCCGTCGTGCAGCAGGACCCGGCCGGCGAGGGCAAGGCCGCGGTCGAGGCGCTGGAGAAGCTCGGCAAGGGCGAGAAGATCGAGCCGATCATCAACGTGCCGATCACCATCGTCACCAAGGCGAATGTCGACCAGTTCCGCGGCATGTTCAAATAGGGCGGACACCCTCCACCCCATGCCCACCTGCATCCGCGGGCGCTGCCCGGATGCAACATGCCGACCTGCATCCGGGCACGCCGCCCGGTGCCCTATGCCGACCTGCATCCGGGCGCACCGCCCGGATGCCCCATGCCATGACGGGAAACAGCTGAATGGAAGACCGATACCGGGTCCGGATGACCGGCATCTCGAAGCGCTACGGGCCGATCCAGACGCTCGACAACGTCTCGCTGAGCCTCAAGGCCGGTGAAGTGCTCGGCCTCGTCGGCGACAACGGCGCCGGCAAGTCGACCCTGTCGAAGGTTCTCTCGGGCGCCGTGGTGCCCGATGCCGGCACGATCGAGATCGACGGCGAAGTGGTCTCCTTCGCCTCGCCGGCCGATGCCCGCCAGAAGCATGTCGAGATGGTCTACCAGGACCTCTCGCTCTGCGACACGGTGGACGTCGCCGGTAACATCTTCCTCGGCCGCGAGCCCAGGCGCCGGTTCCTCGGCCTGCCGCTGCTCGACAAGCCGCGCATGCACACCGATTCCCGCGCCATGCTGGAAAAGCTCGGCATCGACATCGCCGACACCCGGCTGAAGGTCGAAAACCTTTCCGGCGGCCAGCGCCAGTCGATCGCCATCGGCCGCGCCGCCTCGTTCGATCCCGCCGTGCTGATCATGGACGAGCCGACGGCGGCGCTCGCCGTCGCCGAGGTCGAGGCGGTGCTGGACCTCATCCGCACGGTCAGCGCCCGCGGCGTCAGCGTCATCCTCATCACCCACCGCCTGCAGGACCTCTTCCTCGTCTGCGACCGCATCCAGGTGATGTACGAGGGCCGCGCCGTCGCCGAGCGGCTGATCGGCGAGACCAGCATCGAGGAGGTCGTGAACCTCATCGTCGGCCGCAAATTCGCCGCGCGCTCCGCCGGCCGGGCCGAAATCGCCGGAGCACCACTATGACCACGACCACCGAGCCTGCCGGCGACAACGCCGCGATGCATGCCCATGCCGGCCCTGCAAGGGTGCGTCAGGCGACCTGGCACGACTGGTTCATGGCGAATGGCAGCGTTGCCTCGATCGCCATCTTCTTCATCGTCGTCTGCCTGCTCTTCACCTTCACGACCGGCGCCTTCCTGACCGCGCCGAACCTTCTCAACGTCATCCGGCAGTCGGCCCCACTGCTGATCGTGGCCGCGGCGATGACGCTGGTGATCACCACCGGCGGCATCGACCTCTCCGTCGGCTCGGTACTCGCCCTCGTCAGCGCCCTGTCGGCAACGCTACTGCAGCTTGGGCTGCCCTGGCCGGTAGTGATCCTCGCCATGCTGGCGCTCGGCGCCTTGATCGGCGCGATCCAGGGCTTCTTCGTCGCCTATGAGGGCATTCCCTCCTTCATCGTCACCCTCGCCGGCCTGTCGGTGATCCGCGGCATCGCGCTGCTCATCACCAATGGCTATTCCATCCCGATCGAGCCGACGAGCGCCTTCGTCTACATCGGCCGCGCCTGGCTGTTCGGCGTGCCCTTCCCTGCAATCATCGCGCTGGTCGTCCTCGTCGTCGCCTATATCACCTTCAACGAAACCCGCTTCGGCCGCTACATCACCGGCATCGGCGCCAATGCCGAAGCCGTCCGGCGGGCCTGCGTCGACACGCGGCGCACCATGCTGATGGTCTACGTCATCTCGTCGAGCGCCGCCGCGCTCGCCGGCATCATCCTCGCCGGGCGCCTCGGCTCCGGCTCGTCGAACTCCGGCCAGGGCTTCGAGCTCGAGGTGATCGCCGCCGTCGTGCTCGGCGGCACCAGCCTATTCGGCGGGCGGGGCACCATCGTCGGCACCGTGCTCGGCGCGCTGACGGTCGCCGTCATCGCCAACGGGCTGATCCTCTCCCACATGTCGCCGTTCCTGACGCCGATCGTCACCGGCTGCATCATCCTCGTCGCGATATGGCTGAATTTCCGCCTGTTCCGCGGTGCGGTGAGGCGGCGCTGATGGCCCTCGACTTCACCGATCGCCGCGCGGCGCCCAGCGCCATCGGGGTCGCCACCGGCCAGGTGATGACCGTGCAGGGCCCGATCCCCGTCGCCGAGATGGGGGTGACACTGATGCACGAGCACATCCTGATCGACGGCGCCAAATCCTGGGCGTGCCCTTGCCACCCCGATCTCGCCGCGATCGCCGAACAGAAGGTCTCGATCGAGATCATCGGCGAGCTCCGGATGAACCCGTATATCAACCGCGACAATGTCAGCCTCGACGACAGCGATCTCGCCCTCACCGAACTGAAGATGTTTCAGAAGCTCGGCGGCCATACGGTCGTGGACCCGACGAATATCGGCATCGGCCGGGATCCCGCCAAGCTCGCCCGCATCTCCCGCATGTCCGGCCTAAAGATCGTCATGGGCTCGGGTTTCTACCTCGAGCACACCCATCCGGACTGGCTGAAGGCGATGGACGTCGACGATGTCACCGCGTTCCTGGTGAACGACGTCGGCGGCGGTCGTGAGAAGCCCGCGGTGATCGCCGGCATCATCGGCGAGGTCGGCGTCAGCAAGGACTTCACCGAGGAGGAGAGGAAGTCGCTGCGCGCATCGGCGCGGGCCTCGGCCCTCACCGGCGTCCCGCTGTCGATCCACCTGCCCGGCTGGGAGCGGCTGGCGCACGAGGTGCTGGACGTCGTCGAGGCCGAGGGCGCCAATCTCCGCCACACCGTGCTCTGCCACATGAACCCGAGCCACGAGGATCTGCCCTACCAGAAGGCCCTCGCCGAGCGCGGCGCCTTTCTCGAATACGACATGATCGGCATGGACTACTACTATGCCGACGCTGACTCCCAGTCGCCTTCGGACGAGCAGAACGCGCGGGCGATCCGCTCGCTGGTCGACATGGGCTTCGAGGACCGCATCCTCCTGTCGCAGGACGTGTTCCTGAAGATGATGCTGACCCGCTTCGGCGGCTTCGGCTATGCCTACATCCTGCGCCACTTCGTGCCGCGCCTGCTGCGCCACGGCGTCGGACAGGCGGTGATCGACCGCATGATGACGGACAATCCGCGGTCGGTCTTCGCGGCATGACGGTGCACGTCGTCGGCAATGTCTGCATCGACACGACGTTCCGCCTCCAACGCTTCCCCAAGGCGGGCGAGACGCTCAACGCCGCCGCGGTCGCCGACGGCCTCGGCGGCAAGGGCGCCAACCAGGCCGTCGCCGCCAGCCGCACCGGTGCCGACGTGCGCTTCTGGTCCGCCATCGGCGGCGACGAGACCGGCTTGCGCATCCGCTGCCTCTTGGCTGCGGAAGGCTTGGACACCGCAGGCCTCGCCGTTCTAACCGGGCCAAGCGACCGCTCGTCGATCTTCGTCGACGCCGCCGGCGAGAACATGATCGTCAGCGCCGTCCCCTCGGCGACGGCTTTTGATCCATTGTCGAAAACTGACCTCGGATCCGCCCTCCTTGCCGGCGACGTCGTCGTCCTGCAAGGCAATCTCGGTCCGGCGGCGACTGAAGGCTGCCTGGCTCTCGCCAAGGCTTGCGGGGCGACCACGATCCTCAATGCCAGCCCCCTCCCGCCGGACGGCGGCATGGCCGTCGCCGATGTCGACATCCTGATCGTCAACGCGGTCGAGGCCTCGATCTTGTCCGGCTGCGACCTGCCCGAGGCCGCCGCCCTGGCGCTACTGGAGCGCGGACCCGGTTGTGTGCTCCTGACGCTCGGCTCGGCCGGTGCGGTAATCGCCCTCGCCGGGTCGCAGGACCTCGTCCGCATCGCCGTTCCCGCGGTGGCCGTGGTCGACACGTCGGGTGCCGGCGACGTGTTCTGCGGGGTCGTCTCCGGCCTGGTCGCCCTCGGCATCGGCGTCGAGCCGGCGGCAAGGCTCGCGGTCCAGGCGGCCTCGCTGGCGGTGACGCGGCCGGGCACGCTCTCTTCCTGCCCGAGCGCTGCCGAGATCGCCGCGCTGCGGGCCGGCGCAACCAAAATCCCTTCGGCGGCAGAACCAGCCGCCTATCAAGCAACGAACTGAAGCGGAACCTCGCGATGAACACCCAGAAGCCCATCGGCCAAGCCGGCGGCGACGCCATCCAGCAGATCTTCGGCCGTCCCAAGGCGGTGATCGGCGTCGTCCATCTCGCCGCCCTTCCCGGCGCGCCGCGGCATGACGGCGAAACGGTCGAGGCGATCTACCAGCGCGGCCTCGACGATGCCCGTGCCTATCTCGCGGGCGGCTGCGACGGGGTGATCGTCGAGAACCACGGCGACGTGCCCTTCGCCAAGCCGGACGACATCGGCCCGGAGACGTCGGCGCACATGGCGGTCGTCGCCGACCGTATCCGCCGGGAACTCGGCAAGCCGATCGGCATCAACGTTCTCGCCAATGCCGCCATTCCGGCGCTCGCCATCGCCAGCGCCAGCGGCGCCAGCTTCGTGCGCGTCAACCAGTGGGCCAACGCCTATGTCGCGAACGAGGGCTTCATCGAGGGCGAGGCAGCTCGGGCGATGCGCTACCGCGCCCAGCTTCGCGCCAAGGGCATCAGGATCTTCGCCGACGCGCACGTGAAGCACGGCGCGCACGCCATCGTCGCCGACCGGCCGGTGGAGGAGCAGGTGAAGGATCTGGTCTTCTTCGATGCCGACGTGATCATCGCCACCGGCCAGCGCACCGGCCACGCCGCCGACCTCGGCTATATCCAGATGATCAAGGAAGCCGCCGGCCTGCCGACGCTCGTCGGCAGCGGCGTGACGCCGGATAACGTCAACGACATCCTCGGCATCGTCGACGGCGTCATCGTTGCGAGTTCGCTGAAATACGACGGCGTCTGGTGGAACCAGGTCGAGCCGGCGCGGGTGACGGCGTTCATCAACGGCATCCGGCGTTGACCGCAAAGGCGACCATCGATCCGGCGCGCCTCGCTCGCCGCCTCGACCAGTTCGCCGAGATCGGCGGCACGCCGGCGGGCGGCGTCGATCGCCAGGCGCTGACGCCGGGTGACCGGCAGGCCCGAGCGCTGCTGGCCGAGCTCGCCTTCGCCCGCGGCTTCACCGTGAGCCAGGATCCGATGGCGAACCTCTTTGTCCGCCGCGAAGGCCGCGACCCGTTGCTGACGCCGCTGATGATCGGCAGCCATCTCGACACCCAGCCGACGGGCGGACGCTTCGACGGCGCGCTCGGCGTGCTCACCGCCTTCGAGGCCCTGGAGGCGATCGAGGATGCCGGGCACGAGACCGCTCGTCCGATCGAGCTGGTGTCGTGGACGAACGAGGAAGGCAGCCGCTTCGCGCCCGGCGCCATGGGCTCGCGGGCGTTTGCCGAGGGCGCGATCCCGGCCGCCTGGGCCGGACTTTCCGGCACCGACGGCGCGGCGTTCGCCGGCGAGCTGGAGGCGACGCTCGGCGCGTTGCCGGTGCCGATGCGGCCGCTCGGCACGCCGCTGTCGGCCTATCTCGAACTGCACATCGAGCAAGGGCCGGTGCTCGAGCGCGAGAGAATTCCAATCGGCGTCGTCACCGGCGTCCAGGGAACCCGCTGGCTGGAAGTGACGATGACCGGCCGAGCCGCACATGCCGGCACGACGCCGCTCGGCTTTCGCCGCGATCCGCTGGTCGCCGCCGTCTCGCTGCTGAAAGTGCTTCAGGACTCGGTCATGCCCGAGGACGAGGACGTGCGCCTGACCGTCGGGCGCATGACCGTGTCGCCTGGCTCGGTCAACGCCATTCCCGGCAGCGTGGCGTTCAGCCTCGACATCCGCCATCCCCGCGCGGCGCGGCTGGCTGAGCTGGAGGCGCATGTGCGTACGCTCGCCATGGGCTTTGCCGCGACGCAAGGCTGCACGGCCGAGGTCCGGCAGACGCTCGACATGCCGCCCGTCGCCTTCGACGAGACGCTGCTGGTGGCCATCGAGGAGGCGGCGGCCCGGACGCACAATCTCTGCCGCCGCATCCTTTCCGGGGCGTTCCACGACGCGCTGTTCATCGCGCGGCGGGCGCCGAGCGCCATGCTGTTCGTGCCGAGCCGCGACGGGCTCAGCCACAACGAGGCCGAGTACACCGCGCCCGAGGATTGCGCGGCCGGCGCCGCGGTGCTCCTGGAAACGGTTCTGGCGCTCTCTTCCAGCTGACGTCGGCACAGCATCCGCCTCGGTCCAGGCACAACGCCGCCGTCTCCATCCCGCCCCCGATCATTCCCGAAGGAGCCGGGCATGACCGACGTCACTAGGATGTACATCCTCCTCTGCGGCTACTAGATCATCCGCAAGTCCGGCTGCGTTCGCGGGGCGGACCCCGGCATCGTGCTGACGGTGCCGATCTCGGCCTATCTCCTCGAAACCCGGCGCGGCTACGTGCTGATCGACGCCGGGCTCGACAGCGCGACCCTCGCCGACCCCGCAGACAGCCGGGCCGCCTACATCAACCCGCTGTTCCCCGCGCCGCCGCTGGTGCTGCCGGAGCACGAGCTCCTAGCGCAGCTCGCCCTCATCGGCGTCGCGCCGCAGGATGTCGGCGAGGTCGTGCTGACGCATGCGCATGGCGACCACACCGGCAATCTCCATCACTTCCGCCACGCCCGCGTGACGATGCAGCGCCAGGAACATGCGGCCGCGTTCGAGGGCGCACGGCGGGCGGCGCGCTCGTTTGCCGAGATCGCCGATCCCGCCATCGACTGGCACCTCATCGATGGCGACTGGCAGATGATGCCGGGGCTGGAGCTGATCCTCACCCGCGGCCATACCGCCGGCCACCAGTCGGTGGTGGTCACTCTGCCGGAGAGCGGCGTGAAGGTGCTGACCGGCGACGTCGCCGATCTCGCGGAGAATTTCGACCGCGAGGTGCTCGGCGTCAGCATGGACGATGCCGCCGCGCTCGCCAGCATCCGCAGGCTGAAACGGATCGTTGCCGAAACCGCGGGCGAGCTGGTGCTGCTGCACGATCCCGACTTCGTCGAGAACGCCCGCCGCGCTCCCGACTACTACGCCTGACACGTTGGGCGGACACCAGCCGCCTCGCGATCGCCTAAGCCGGGCTGCGGGTAATCCTAATATCGGCCGGCGCCCGGCTGCTCTAGGCTTGGGCGCGCCGGGCTTCTGGAGCGTCCTGCGATTGGGCGGACCCACCCCGTCGAAGCGAGATGCTCTGGATCCGATCAGATGAGCGACCTTTCTGCGTCCCTCCGGACGCACGGCGCTCTAACGCCGGCGGGGCAATGCCGCAGAGGAGCTGTCGATGGCGCTGGAGAAGACCGAGACGCTGGTGATCGGCGCCGGACAGGCCGGGATCGCGATGAGCGAGCATCTGACGGCGGGCGGCATCCCGCACCTCGTCCTCGAACGCGCCCGCATCGCCGAACGCTGGCGGTCGGCGCGGTGGGATTCGCTGGTCGCCAACGGCCCGGCCTGGCACGACCGCTTTCCCGGCCTCGAGTTTGCCGGCGTCGACCCCGACGCCTTCGCGCCGAAAGAGGCGGTCGCCGACTATTTCGCCGACTATGCCCAAAAGTTCGGCGCGCCGGTGCGCTGCGGCGTTGCGGTGACGCGGGTGCGGCGGCTGGCCGGGCGGCCCGGCTTCCATGTCGAAACGTCCGAGGGCGAGATCGAGGCGGACACGGTGGTGGTCGCCACCGGGCCGTTCCAGAACCCGGCGATCCCCGCGGTCGTGCCGTCTGACGCGCCGGTGCAGCAGCTGCATTCCAGCCTCTACCGCAACCCCGGCGCGCTGCCGGACGGTGCGGTCCTCGTTGTCGGCGCGGGATCCTCGGGCACACAGATTGCCGACGAACTGCTGCGGGCGGGACGGCGCGTCTTCCTCTCCGTCGGCCCGCACGAGCGACCGCCGCGCGCCTATCGCGGCCGCGACTTCGTCTGGTGGCTGGGGGTGCTCGGCAAATGGGACATCCAGGCGAGCGCTCCAGGCACCGAGCACGTGACGATCGCGGTGAGCGGTGCCGAGGGCGGCAGGACCATGGACTTCCGCCGGCTCGCCGCCGCCGGCATGACCCTCGTTGGCCGTACCGAGGCCTATAAGGACGGCATGCTGCGCTTCGCGCCGGGGCTCGCCGAGACGATCGGGCGGGGCGATGCCTACTACACCGCCCTCCTCGACGAGGCCGATGCCTTCGTCATTCGCAACGGCCTCGACCTGCCGGAGGAGCCAGGCGCGCGGGTTTTTGCCGCGGATCCACCTTGCGTCACGGCGCCGCTCGCCACGCTCGACATGGCAGCAGAGGGCATCTCGACCATCGTCTGGGCGACCGGCTTTTCCAGCGATTACAGCTGGCTGGAGGTCGACGTCTTCGACGCCGAGGGACGGCCAAAACACCAGCGCGGCGTCTCGGCCGAGAGCGGGCTCTACTTCCTCGGCTTGCCCTGGCTGTCAGGCCGGGGATCGAGCTTCATCTGGGGCGTCTGGCACGATGCACGCTTCCTCGCCGACCACATCCGCACGAGGGGCCACTACCTCCGCTACCGCCCGGCTCAAGGCCTGTCGGCCTGAAGCCACGTCGCCCCGGCCATAGCGAAATCCCTCAGCCCCAGAGCCCCGCCCCCCGAACCACGAAAGGACCGTCATGGCGCACACCCGCCTGCGAAAATTCAACACCCGCGATACCTATCCCGAGCAAAAGCTCGACAACGACCTCTGCCAGACGGTGGTCGCCCGAGGCAGCATGGTCTTCGTGCGCGGGCAGATCGGGCAGGACCTCGACACGTCGGAAAGCGTCGCCATCGGCGATGTCGGCGGACAGGCCGAGAAGGCGATGGCCAATATCGACATGCTGTTGAGGGAGGCCGGCGCCTCGCTCGCCGACATCTGCAAGATCACCATCTACCTCGTCGATCCCGCCGACCGCGAGGCCGTCTACCGTGTCGTCGGACGCTGGCTGAAGGGCGTCTATCCCGTCTCCACCGGCCTCGTCGTCTCCGCCCTCGCCCGGCCGGAATGGCGGGTCGAGGTGGACGTCATCGCCGTCATCGGCGGCAACGACTGAAAGCCCCACCGCGGCGCTCCCGTCTCCCCGCGCGCCGCCCAAGTCGCCGCCGCCCTGGCCGGACGGCGGGCTTTCCGTCGCCTGGACGGAGGCGTCCTCGCGCTTTCGATCTGGGCACCGCCTTTCCCAAGAATCCACTCCGAACTTTCGCTGCGATGCGGTAGCCTAACGCTTCAGCAGCCCACCGCGACTTCCCGCCTCGGGCCCGCGCGCCATCCCCCGCCGACGTGGCCGAACCTCAAGTCAGCCCCATGCGCTTTTCCTTTCGCCAGCTGGAATACTTCGTCGCGGTCGGCGAGGTCGGCTCGATCACGCTGGCGGCCGAGCGGCTGCATATCTCGCAGCCTTCGATCTCGACGGCGATCGCACAGCTCGAGCGCGAACTTGGCGTGCAGCTGTTCCTGCGCCAGCACGCACAGCGGCTGACGTTGACGCCGACCGGCCGCATCGTGCTGGACGAGGCGCGGCAGCTGTTGCGCCAGGCCGAGGGGCTGCACGCCGTCGCCGCGGAAGCGGCCGGCGAGGTGCGCGGGCGGCTCGGCGTCGGCTGCCTGTCGACGCTGGCGCCACTGGTCATGCCCGAACTCGCCCATGCCTTCACCGCCGCCTTCCCGGCCACCGAAATCCGCCAGGTCGAGGCGAGCCAGGAGCAGCTGTTCACAGCGCTCGGCCGGGCCGAGATCGACATCGCCGTGACCTATGATCTCGAAATTCCCGCCGAGATCGGCTTCGAGCCGCTGGCCAGCCTTGCCCCGCACGTCTGGGTCGGCGCCGCAGACCCGCTGGCCCAGCGCCAGTCGGTGACGCTCGCGGAATTGGCCGACCTGCCGCTGGTCCTCCTCGACCTCCCCTACAGCCGCGACTATTTCCTCGCGCTCTTCCACGAGGCCGGCGTACGCCCGCAGATCGCCAGCCGCTCGACCCAGCTCGAAGTGGTCCGCACCATGGTCGCCAACGGCTATGGCTACACGCTCGCCAATGTGCGGCCGCGCTCCGACCTCGCCCTCGACGGGAGGCCAATCGTCCGTGTTCCGCTTGGCGGCGCGCACCGGGCGATGCGGCTCGGCCTCGCCACGCTGAAAGCCTGCCGCAAGACGCGCTGCGTCGAGGCCTTCGAGACCCATTGCCGCGTCCTCATCTCCGACGCCGCCATTCCCGGAATGGCCCCGGCCGTCCCCTGAGACGCAGCTCTTCCCTCTCTCCTCGCCTCTCCCGGTTAACGCCCGCCGGGCGCCCTCTCCCGCCCGGCCGGGTAGGGTCGTCGCCCGCTGAAGGCTGCCGCTCGATCATTCCGCGACAGGCAAGAGGCGGGATGCCCGCGAGTAAGGTTCGAGCCGATCAGCAGCTTCCCTCCGCCGCTTCGTACCGCGATGGCGACCCAACCGATCACGGGAGGCACCGAAATCGCCGTCATGGGGATTACCAGCCAAACATAAGGAATAGATTGCCCCATTCGTCGGAGCATCACGACTACATTCATATTGATAGAGATTATAAACAATACCGCACTTTCAGTCCCCCAAATATTATATTACGGATATGCAAACATTCGCATTATTGAGAACAGCAACCTAAATATGCCGCAACGAGAATCATCGACGAATCGGCTTTTCTACTGCTTGCTTCCCTAGCGTTAACTGTGCATAGCTGGCTTTGCAGGACCGGCCGGGGATGGCGTGTCCGGCATGTATTCGGGGGGTAGGGGTGCGCTGCGCGCACGCCCGAACCTTGTCCTGATCTACAGATCTCTAGGAGATACCATGGCTAGCACCACCTATAACGGCGCAGCGTCCGCCACGACGGCCTATAACCCGTCCGACGTCTACACGCTCAACCTCTCACCGGCTGCGATTACCAATATCGCCCAGTCCGGCGCGAACGTCGTGATCACCACCGGCGCAACGTCGCTCACCCTTACAGGCGTGACGCTGGCAGCGCTGGCCACCACCAATTTCGCCCTGCAGGGCGGCGGCTCGGTCACCCTCGGCGACGGCTTGGCAGCCACGGCGGCCGACGACAGCGGCAATTCCACCACCGGCACGGCCTTCGCCGACATCCTGCTCGGCCTCGGCGGCGCCGACACGATCGACGCGGGCCTTGGCAACAACCTCGTCGTCGGCGGCTCGGGCTTCACCGACACCGCCGATCTCGGCGACAAGCTGACCGCCAGCAGCGGCAACGACACCATTTACGGCAATGCCGGCAACGACACGATCGCTTCGGGCGCCGGTGCCGACGTCATCTATGGCGGCCTTGGCGCCGACAGCATCACCGTGATCCCGAACCTCGGCCAGACCACCACCGTCTACGGCGGCGGCGCCGTCAGCGACGCCGTCGACACCGGCATCGACACCATCACGGTCGGCGCCAGCGGCTCGAACGTCGCCGGTTCGGCGGTGATCTACGCCAATGCCGGCAACGACGTCGTCAACGTCTTCTCGAGCGGCAACAACTCGGTCTATGGCGGCCTCGGCAACGACTCGATCACCATCGGCACGGTCGGCACGCTCGCCAGCGGCAACAACTTCGTCGCCGGCGGCACCGGCGACACCGACACGATCAGCATCTTCGGCAACGGCAACAACACCGTCTTCGGCGGTACCGGCCTCACCGACACCACCGATCTCGCCGACAGCATCACCATTACCGGCAACGGCAACAACGCCGTCTACGGCAATGCCGGCGGCGACACGATCATCGTTTCAGGCACCGGCAATAGTTCGGTCTACGGCGGCCTCGGCAATGACAGCCTCTCGGTCGGCGGCGGCAACAACCAGATCTTCGGCGGCTCGGCCGATACCGACACCATCACCGTCAATGGCGACGGCAACAACACCGTCTACGGCGGCACCGGCATCAACGACACGACCGATCTCGGCGACACCATCAACATTCAGGGCGCCGGCAACAACGTCGTCTACGGCAATGCCGGCGATGACACGATCACCCTGACGGGCTTCGGCGCCCCCAACCTGATCCTCGGCACCAACTCGATCTTCGGCGGCCTCGGCGGCGACACCATCGTCGTCAACGGCGGCGTCGCGGCTGGCGTCAACGGCTCCGGTACGGCCTCCGCCCTCTACATCCAGGCGGGCACCGACAGCGACATCGTCAACCTCACCGGCTATCTCGCCGGCAAGGCGACCGTCATCGGCGGCAACGCCATCAGCGATACCGCCGACACCGCCGACACAATCCGCGGCGGCGGCAGCGACGACGTGATCTACGGCAATGGCGGCGCCGACGTCATCACCTCGGGCGCCGGCACCGACAGCATCTATGGCGGCGTCGGCGTCGACCGCATCCTGCTCGGCCTCGGCAATAAGTTCATCGGCGGTAACGAGACCGGCGAGCAGATCTTCGTCGACGGTAATACGCTCACTGCCGGCGGCTTCACGGCAGCGACGGTCGCCGGCGGCAATGTCGTGGTGACGCAGACGGCCGATGGCCGGACACTGACCTTCGATGTGCCGAACACGCTGATCAACCTTGGCTTCAGCACCGCGGGCACCGAGGCCACTTTCGTCGCCGGCAACCCGACGACCACCAGTTCGCTGCTGGCCCATTTCGGCGGAACGGCACTCACACTCGCCGGAACGGGTGGCGACGACATCATCTACTCCGCGGTGTCCGACACAATCTCGGGCGGCGGCGGCGCAGATTTCTACACCATCTCCGGCGGCAACGTCTCCGTCACCGGTGGCGCTGCCATCGACACCTTCTCTTTTGGAACGTCCTTGACGTCCGCGGACACAATCGTTGGCGGCGGCGGCACCGATGTATTAAGATTTAACTCCGTTGCTGCGACGGATCTGAACAATGTCACCAGCGTTGAAACAATCAATGTGTTAAACACAACGGTCAATGCAGTGATCACGACTGTTGACGCGTTCAATGACGGCGTAGCTCCGATAACGATCGATGCTACCGCGCTTACCACGGGTACGCTAACATTCAACGGTTCGGCGGAAATAACCGGCGGCGGACAGTTCGTTGTCAACGGTGGCGCCGTGAATGACACTATTACTGGCGGCGCTTTTGCCGACACCCTCAACGGCATTGGGGGCAACGACTCGATCGTTGGCGGTAACGGCGCGGATTTGATCACAGGCGGCGCCGGAAACGATGCGATCGTACTGACCGAGACGGTTGCGGTAACCGATACTGTCGTATTTTCGGCGGCCGCAACGAACGGCTTTGATACGATAAGCGGGTTCACTGGTGGCGCCGCAGGAGACATCCTCAACGTTAAGCTTTTGGGCGCCGGCAGCATAACTAGTGAAGCAGTTGTTGCAGCAAATACCATCCAGAACTTCACAGATGCAAGCGTCAACATCATCAATACGACCGGCGCAGCCGCTGTAATCACCACCGGCGGCACTGCGATAATCACAGATTTCACCAATACCAGTCAGATCGCCGCTTATTTATCCGAGCGCTTTGCAACTGTCGCCACTGATGACGGCGCTTTTGTCATTGCTCAGACCGGAACTGCAAATGCATATGTCTACAACTTCGTAGATGCTGGGACGTCTGGAATTCAGACAGCAGAGCTTACTTTGGTTGGCTATATAACCACCAACTCGACCGCCCTTACCACCGCGAACACTGACTTCACATAAAAATAGAACTAGATATAATCACTTGATAATTTATAAGATCGATGGATGCCCCGCTAGTCTACTGGCGGGGCATCTTCATTAGTAGCAACAAGCTCTCTATTCGAGATATTATGTGAAAATAGCGATGGATATCAAATGGCAAAACTAGTCCTGCACGTCGGCTGCGGCCCGGCCGATCCTGAAAAGCTGCCGCAACACTTCCGCTCCGCCGACTGGCAGGAGATCCGGCTGGACATCGATCCCGCCGTCGCGCCCGACATTCTGGGCACGATGACCGACATGGCCGAGGTCGCCGATGGCTCGATGGATGCGCTCTATTCCTCGCACAATGTCGAGCATCTCTACGCCCACGAGGTGCCGCTCGCCTTTGCCGAATTCTTCCGCGTGCTGAAGCCCGGCGGCTTTGCCGTGGTCACCTGCCCCGATTTGCAATCGCTCGGGCAGCTGCTGGCCGACGGCAAACTCGAGGACGAGGCCTATGTCTCGCCGGCCGGCCCGATCACGCCGCTCGACATCCTCTTCGGCCTCCGCACCGCCGTCGCCCGCGGCAATCATTTCATGGCGCACAAGACCGGCTACACCAACCAGACCCTCGGCCAGAAGCTGGTCCACGCCGGCTTCGGCCCGGTCCGCGTCTCCAAGGGCCAGTGCTTCGACCTCTGGGCCCGCGCCGAAAAACCGGCCGCCTGACGACGCCATAACGCCCATTGCCCCCTTCGGCAGGACGATCGCGGCAGCGGGATCAGGCGCGGCGGCGGAAGCCGGGGTCACGGTGACGGCACGAGACAGGGGGCGCGCGCGGGTGTAGGCTCCCTGTCGTGAGATCGCCGGTGACTGCCGTGCGGCAGGACCGCTCCGATCCTCTTTCAGGGAGGAATGGGAATGACCGATTTTCATGTCATGGCGGGAGCGGACGGCGTTGTCTGCCACCCCGAGGTTCGCCACCTGCACTTCGCCGACCTCCGCGACGCGCTCGCCAAAGGCCTCGACGATTTCGGCGCAAAACCCTCGCATCTTCTGTTTCTCGGGCTGATCTATCCGGTGATGGGCCTGGTGCTCGCGCGCTGGAGCGCCGGCAGCGGGGCGCTCCAGATGATCTATCCGCTGATGTCGGGCTTCGCGCTGATCGGCCCGTTTGCCGCCATCGGCCTCTACGAGATCAGCCGGCGGCGCGAGGCGGGGCTCCATACCTCCTGGCAGCACGCCCTCGCCACCCGGCACTCGCCCGCCCTCCCCGCCATGCTGGCGGTGGGCGCCTTGCTCGCGGTGATCTTCCTCGCCTGGCTCGGCACCGCCCAGGCGATCTTCGCCAGCACCTTTGGCAGCAGCATTCTCAGCACCAACGCGCTGGGGACAGGTGGGCCTGGCGCGGTCGGGCTCGGGTCCGGCGGGCTCGAGGCTATCGGCGTATCACGGCTCGGTGGCCTGCTCGACGAGATCCTGACCACCGAGCGCGGCTGGCGGCTGATCTTCCTCGGCAATGCCGCGGGCTTCGCCTTCGCCGTGCTGGTGCTCTCGACCACCGCGGTCGCCTTCCCGCTGCTGCTCGACCGCGACGTCGGCGCCATCGCGGCGATCGAGACCTCGGCGCGGGTCGTCGCCGCCAACCCGCTGGTGATGGCCGGCTGGGGCGCCACCGTCGCCGGCCTGCTGGTGCTCGGCGCCTTGCCGCTGTTCGCCGGTCTCGCCATCGTCATGCCGGTGCTCGGCCACGCCACCTGGCACCTCTACCGCAAGGCCGTCGTCCCCGCCGACCGCCGCCCCGCCGGCCGCTGACCGGCCTGACGAAGTTCGCCGCATGGCGCGCCGTGCACCGATTGGCTACACGGCGCTCCATCTTCTTGAAGCGAAAGCGTCTTCGTTGAGCGGTGGATTCACCCGACCACCGGATGATCGCGCGGCGCCACGTCGAGCTCAACCATAAGTAGAGATATCCGTACTGGTAGACGGCACCGCTCTACCCGTCCTTCATCCAAGAGGGTGGCCCCGTCCGGTCGATCTCCTAGGCCATTGCCTTCGCAGCGCGCCGGACCGGCCAGAACCCGGCGTCGCAGTGCGTGTCGGCCATGTCCATCTCGGCGCCTTCCACGCCTTCCACGCTAGACGTGTGATCGAAGATGCTGGAAACGAACGCCCGAGCCTCCACCTCGGACAGTCCGAAACGATGTGGCCTGTCTAACGGCGGCGATCGGGCTGCTGAAGCGGTCCTGCTTCCTGCCACCCTGACGACGTCAGTAAAGGCGAAGCCCACGTTCCCTCCCTGAGAAGCAGACTGATGCTCCCATGGATGGTGCTACCCCTTGCTGGAAGGATGAAACGGCGGAAGCGCAGGACGGGCATGGCTGCCCGGCCCCGCGCTCCTGCGCTTTCCTGATCCTCTGCCCTTCGCGGCCTTCCGCCGACCTTGTTGGGGCATGGCCGGAGATCACCTGCCGCGAACCCTCGGCGGGTGGCGGCTCACATCGGCGCGAGACCGTGCTTCTGGCCCCATTCGAACCAGTTGTCGACGACGGTGCCGGTAAGGAGGATGCCGATGCCGCCGCAGAGCGGGCAGAGCACTGCGAACCACCAGGCCCAGCGGTGGATCGATTCCATCGTGGCGTTGAAGCCCATGGTCCAGCGCCAGAACAGGGCCGCCCGCTCGGACGCCGTGCCGCGGTCGACGATCTGCTCGATCTCGCGCTCGCCGCCGAGCCGGCTGACCGCGAGGATGGTTGCGCCGTGCATGGCGAACAGCACAGCCGAGCCGTAGAGGAAGACGATCGAGAGCATGTGGAACGGGTTGTAGAAGAGGTTTCCGTAGTTCAGCGAGAAGTTGTTAGTCCAGTCGAGATGCGGAAAAATGCCGAAAGGCACTGCCTCGCTCCACGAGCCCATCAGCAGCGGCCGGATGAAGCCGAGCACGAGATAGAGCCAGATCGCCGCGGCGAAGGCCCATGGCACGTGGGTGCCGAGGCCGAGCGCCCGCGCCCGACGGTACATCCGCGTCCACCAGAGCAGGATCGCCGTGGTGAGGAAGAAGCCGGCAATCAGCCACCAGCCGCCTTGCTTCAGCGGCGGCAGGATCTTCAGCCCGTATTCCGGCAGCGGCGGATCGAGCGACAGCCAGAAGAACTGCCGGATGAACTCCTGCGGGCTCCAGTTCACCTTGGCCAGCATGTTGAGCCCGATGATCTCGATGGCGACGAAGCCGCACATCAGCGAGGCCAGCCCCAGCGTGCCGAGGTAGAGCGGCCCGATCTGCGCATCGCCGAACTTGCCCATCCAGTAGGAGAAGGCCGGCTTGCCTTGCCGCTGCCAGATGCCGGGCGCCAGCGGCACGCCGAGATCCGGCGGCCCCCGCAACTGCACCCGGGTGAAGATGTTCTGGTACTCGGCCATGCCGGCCTCCCCCCTCAGCTCTGTCTCTGGATAGGCTCGTGTCTGCGATATGCCTATGCCTGCGCGACTGAGTGACTGTGACACTGATCATTCCTGCCGCGGCGCGGTGGTCGCGGTCGGCGCGTGCCGCTTGCGCTAGCTCCAGATCGGGATTCGCTGCCACCAGCTCCACCAATCCGGCCAGCCCTCGGTCCACAGCGTTCCGGAAATGATGATGCACACCGCACTCCAGAACGCCGCCGAGACCGCCAGGAAGACGCCGAGCCGGTGGATGCCGAGCGTGCCGATGGAGTAGCCGATGGTATCGCGGAAATAGCTGTTCTCGTGCTCGGCGGTCTTCACCGCCTGGCCTTTCGGCGGATTGGTCGCCGACAGAACCAGCGCGCCATGCAGCGCCAGCGCGAGGCAATTGGTGAAGAAGAAGGTGATCGCGATCATGTGCGCGGGGTTGTAGTGGAAGTTGCCGTATTGGTAGCCGGTGTTCGACACCCAATCGAGGTGGGTGATGATGCCGTAGGGAAAGGCGTTGCTCCACGCGCCGAGCAGGATCGGCCGGAACACTTCGAGCGTGACGTAGGCGAGGATCGCGAAGGCGTAGGCGAAGGGCACGTGCAGGCCCATGCCGAGCTTGCGGGCGATCTCCGCCTGCCGCAGCGCCCAGGACACGAAGGCTGCGATGGCGCAGATGGTGATCACCTGCCACAGCCCGCCTTGCTTCAGCGGAGCAAAGCCGAGGCCGTAGGATTCAGCCGGCGGGTTGATGCTGATCTGCCAAAGGTTCCAGGTCGGCCCGATCGCCGCGCCGTAGACGATGAGCAACGTGCCGAGGCTGGCGAAAAGGATGGTGGTGACGCCGAAGAAGCCGACCCAGAACGGGCCGATCCAGAAGTCGAAGAGGTCGCCGCCGATCAGCGTGCCGCCCCGGACCCGGTACTTCCGCTCGAAACTCAGCATGGCCATGACCGCATCTCCTCGCTTGGGCGGCCCAGCGCCCATTGCAAACCGACCTCGGGTCGCACCGCATCCGACGGGACGCCGTAGGACCGTTCCCAGCCCCGTCTTCCTTCATCCCGCTGCCGCGTCAGAGCGCCGTTCATCAGGAAGGACGCACAAGGACGCTCTATCTTGCTGATTTTAGATCTTTTTCCCTTGATGAGGTCCGTCCGCCCCATCGCAGAATGCTCCAGTAAATCCCGCCGGCAGACCGAACCTCGAGCTCGCCGGCCAGCCCGCACCTCACGCGGAACGGTGCATGTGCGCAGATAATGGCGGGTGCGGGCAGCCGGCCGCCCGCACCGTTCGCAGGACCCTCCGCCGGCATCAGCCGACGGCATAAGTCTCTTCGATGACCAGCGATGCCGCCGGGACAGCGGCGTTCGGGATTTCGAGCCAGTTGAACCGGTTGGTGCTGAGCAGGATGAAGTGAATCACCAGCGCCAGCACGAACAGGAAGACGAACAGCGCGATCAGCGTCCGCCTTGGATCGAACAGAAGCCATACTTTCCACATCGTCGCGTCCCCCTCAGCTCAGCATCGACAGGACGGCATGTGCCGCCGCGGTCGTGCCGGATTCAAGGGAGGCGTAGCCGTTCGGGCCAGGCAGCCAGGGACGCCAGATCCAGGCGAGGATATGGGCGAACACCGCGACGCCCACGAAGACCAGGAAGCTGGTCATGAACACCTTGTGGAATTCCTTGGCTTCCTGTTCCGACAAGCCCGAGCTGTTCAGGTCGTTCGGGGAATGCAGGGACATTTCTACCTCCTTGCGTTTGCCTTTCGGCGAGAGGCCGCATGGATGCATGCGGCCGTCGCTGCAGTGCTGACTGCAGCCATTTCCGGCGTGGAAGGCGCCGGAGCCATGCCCCGCTCACATGAAGGCGAACGGGATGCAGGAGGCGACCGCGACCCGCGCCTCGCCGAAAATCGACCGCTTCGGCTCCGCCGCGACGGGCCGGCCGAAATGGACCAGACGCTTGAGCGCCACCGCCGCAAGGCTCAGCGGATAGACCAGCCAGAACATCAGCCGGTATTCGCGGCGCTCGGCGAGATGACGGCGATACTCCAGCCCATGATCGCGATCCGTCGACATGCCTTTTCTCCCCGTTGGGCCCGCAGTCCGGGCGATTGGCTCCGCCGGCTCATGCCGGCTCTGGCGCGCAGGCCAGCAGATCGGCGACCCGCCGCGCCGTGACCCGGCCGTCTCCGGCCTGCCGGGCGGCCGCCTCCGTCCGGTCGCGCAGCCGCTTGGCCGCGGAAATGCGCACCAGCACCGGCTGCGCGTCGACCGCGGCATCCATCAGCGCCAGCGCATCGGCATCCCATGGCAGTTCGCGGTGCGGGCGCGCTGCCGTCGGCTCGACCTTATCGAGCTCGGTGCCGAGCGGCAGGATCCGGAACAGCGCGTCGAACAGCGCATTGCAGACCTCCTGGACGATGTAGGTGGCGCCGGCATAGCCCATGAACGGCGTGCCGGTGTGCCGGCGGATTATCGCCCCCGGAAAGGAGGCGGGAATGTAGGAGGAGCGCCCGCCACCCTCGGCCGAATACATCCGCTCGTTGAACGAGCCGAACAGCACCAGCGGCGGCGTCGCATGGATCGCCTTGCGCACCGCATCATTGCCGGTCTTCTCGCCGGCCCGGCGCGCGAAAGCGAAAGCGCAGGGAAAGCCCATGTCGCTCTCGAGAAAATGCCGCACGCCCCGCGCATAGGTCTCCGAAGCGACGATGCCGAAGCTGGCGGTCGCGAAGAAGTCCTGCGTCACCGACCGCCAGAGATCCCAGAGCGGCTTGATCGTCGTCATCTTCTCGCCGGCGATGAACGGCTCCGGATCGAGGCCCGTCAGTTCGCCGAGCTTGCGCAGAAAGGCCGTGGTCGAATGCAGCCCGATCGGCGCCTGCAGGAAGGGCTTGTCCAGCGCCTCGCAAAGCTTGCGGCCGAACTCCCGGTAGAGGCAGATGTTGACGTCCGCATCGGCGAGCCTCGGCACGTCGGCGATGTCGGTACCCAGCGGGAAAACGAGATTGACGGTGCAGCCGATGCCCTCCACCAGCCGGCGGATCTCCGCAAGGTCTGAGGGCATGTTGAAGGTGCCGTAGATCGGGCCGATGATGTTCACGCGCGGCTTGGAAGCCTCGGGCATCGAGCCGCCAGGGTTTGCCCCGGTACCCTTCGCAGCCGGGCCTTTGGCGGGCTTTGCCTTCTTGCCCTTGGGCCCGAATTCCTTCCAGAGCCAGGCGAGCGCCCGGTCGGCGCTCTGCCACTGGTCCTCGTCGATGGTGCGCGGCAGGAAGCGCAGCATGCGTGTGCCTTCCGGCGTGACGCCGCCGCCAATCATCTCGGCGATGGAGCCGGTGACGACGACGCTCGGCATCGACGGATCGAGCGTCGCGTGCGCCCGCTTCATCGCCTGCTCGGTGCCGGTCTGGCCGAGCTCCTCCTCGCCGAGCCCGGTGACGACGATCGGCAGTTCATGCGGCGGCAGCGCGTCGGTATAGTGCAGCACCGAGGTCACCGGCAGGTTCTCGCAGCCGACCGGTCCGTCGATGATCACCTGCAGCCCTTTGAGGGCGGTGAAAGCGTAGACCGCCCCCCAGTAGCCGCCGGCACGGTCGTGATCGAGAACCAGCATCAGAAGTCCTCCATCGCGACGGAGGTCTTGGCGGCGACGAGGGATGCCGCCGCTGGCGCCTGCGCCGAGGGCAGCCTCGCCGGATCGTGCCAGATGCCCGCGGTGCGGCCCTCGCCGACGCCCTCGAAGAAGGTGCTCATCGCATCGAAGCGAGACTGGTTGCCGACGGCCGCATTGATCACGGTGGCGAGCGAGCCGGCGCCGGCCGCGCCCATCAGCGGCCGCGCCGAGATCAGGTTGGTGAAATAGAGGGCCGGGATGCGGCGCTGCTTGGCGTGCTGCACCACCGGCGTCGTGCCGATGGCGAGCTGCGGCGCGAAACTGTCGACGGCGGCGATGTCGGTCTCGAGCGAGGCACGGAACTCGACATGCACGCCGTGCGCCGAGAGCCAGTCTGCATCACCCTCGTTCCAGCGCGTCTTCGGGCAGGCGGTGCCGACATAGCGCAGGTCCGCCCCGGACTCCTTCAGCAGCCGCCCGACAATCAGCTCCGAGCCCTCGTAGCCGGACAGGGTGATGCGGGCCGAGATCGGTGCGCCCTCGAGCGCAGCCCTCGTTGCCGCAAGGATCGGCGCCTTGGCGGCGTCGACCGTACGGGCCGCGATGCCGCAGGCTTCGCCGATCGCGTCGAGCCAGGCGGCAGTTCCCTCGACCCCCACCGGCGCGGAGGCGACGATTGAACGGCCGGCCGCGCTGAACTCGCGAAGGCTCGCGGTGTAGAAAGAATGGATGGCTGCCACCGCCGCGCAGTCGAGCGCCGCATAGAGCTCGCGCCATTCGCGCGTCGGCACCACCGGCCCGGCGGCAAGGCCTAGCGGCTCCAGCATGCGGCCGATGGTGATGGGGTCGGCGGGAAACATCTCGCCGAGAAGCGTGATGGTCGGCTTGCCCGACGCCGCACCGCGCGGCGCCGCCACGGGACCGGCCTCGGCTTCCAGCCGGGCATAGTTCAGCATAGCCCCGGCCAGCACGTCCTTCGCCTCGGCATGCGTCGGCACGCCGAAGCCGGGCACGTCGATGCCGATGATGCGCACCCCGTCGATCGCCTTCGGCAGCGCGCGCAGCGGCACGCCCGAGGCGGTGGGGACGCAAAGGTTGATGACGATGATGGTGTCGTAAAGCAGCGGGTCGGCCAGCCCCTGCACCGCCTCGCGGATATCCTCATAGAGTTTTCCGGTGACCAGCGTCTCGGAGTTGAAGGGCACGTAGCCGACCGTCCGCTTGGCGCCGTAGAAATGCGAGGTGAAGGTGAGGCCGTAGACGCAGCAGGCCGAGCCCGACAGGATCGTCGCGGTCCGCCGCATGCGCAAGCCGACGCGCAGCGAGCCGAAGGCCGGGCACATCGACTGCGGCTGGTCGTGCGGCCCTTGCGGATAGTCCTTACGCAGCTGCTGCAGCAGTGGACCGTTGCCGGCTGCCTCGGCGGCGCGGCTGAGTTCGGCCTTGCCGCCATGGCAGCCGCCGTCCTTCGCCATCGGTGCGGCGAGCCGGGGCGCATCCGCCGCAGGCGTCGACGTCTGCACGGGGTTGTCCAGCGGCGCGCTCGCCGCCGCGTCGTAGATTGTCTCGGCTGGCACCGGTGCGACGCCGGCAGCATCGGATTGGGAGGGGGACGGGCGGACGTTCATCGTTTCAGACCAAGTCGTAGATGATTTCGAGGGATGGCCTGGCGATCACGATGCCGCCGCGCATGTCGGCTTGGCTCGCCGGCTCGAGCACGACATTGCCGCCGGTCTGGTCGCAGGAGAACAGCGCCAGCAGCCCGTCCTGGGTCAGCGGCGTCGGGCGCTGGGGTGTGGACGCCGCGACATTCTCGGCCAGTTCTTCGAACAGCGGCCCCCAGCGGGTGCCGGGCTCGCCGATGATCTGGTAGTTCGCGCTCTTGCGCCGGATGTCGTCGTCGGCGGGAATGGCGGCCAGCACCGGAATTCCCACGGCCGCTGCGAAGGCCGCCGCCTCGCCGGTGCCGTCATCCTTGTTGATCACCATGCCGGCGATCCCGACATTGCCGCCGAGCCGGCGGAAATAGTCGACCGCCGAACAGACGTTGTTGGCAACGTAAAGCGATTGAAGGTCGTTGGAGCCGACGACGATGACCTTCTGGCACATGTCGCGGGCGATCGGCAGGCCGAAGCCGCCGCAGACGACATCGCCGAGGAAATCGAGCAGAACGTAGTCGAAGCCCCAGTCGTGGAAGCCGAGCTTTTCCAGGAGTTCGAAGCCGTGGATGATGCCGCGGCCGCCGCAGCCTCGGCCGACCTCCGGGCCGCCGAGCTCCATCGCGAACACCCCGCCGCGCTTGAAGCAGACGTCGCCAATCTCGACGTCCTCGCCCGCGGCCTTCTTGCGCGACGAGGTCTCGATGATCGTCGGGCAGGCTCTTCCGCCGAACAGCAGCGAGGTGGTGTCGCTCTTGGGGTCGCAGCCGATCAGCAGCACGCGTTTTCCCTGTTGCGCCATCATGTGCGAGAGGTTGGCGAGGGTGAAGCTCTTGCCGATGCCGCCCTTGCCATAGATCGCGATGATCTGCGTCTCCTTGCGGACTTCGCCGATCGTCACCGGATCCGGCTCGATCGCCGCTTCAGCCCGGACGCTTTCGACGAGGGCCATGAGGCCTTGCGGCTGGGACAACGCGTTCATGCGGCCAGTCTCCAATCGAGCACCATCTTGAGGCACGACGGATCGGTGAAAGCCGTGGTGTAGGCTTTCTCGAAACCGCTCGGCGCCTCGGTGTGGGTGATGAAACCGTCGAGCGACAGGCGGCCCGTCGCGATCAGATCGTCGACGGCGACGAGATCGTTACGCCGCCATTCCGCGGCCACCCTGAACCGCGCCTCGCGCAGGAAGGCCATCGGGAAAGCGAAGGACAGTCGCTGGTCGTAGAAGCCGGCAAGCACGATCTCGCCACCGCGGGCGAGGCGGGACACCAGGCCGTCGAGAATTTCCGGGTCGCCGCTGACGTCGCAGATCCGCTGATAGTCGCGGCGGTCGTCGTCATCGGGGTGGACGACGTCGTAGCCTTCGGCACCGGCTTGCCGTGCCGGGTTGGTTTCCCAGACCGTCGGCCGCCCCCCATGCGCCACGACGATGCGGGCGATCAGCCTGCCGAGGACGCCATGGCCGACGATCAGTTGCGGCGGCTTGCGGGTATCGGGGCAGACGGCGTGGTGGGCCGTGGCGGCCAGTGCCAGGAGGACGCCGCGCGCCCCGAGACCGGGCTGGACCGGCAAGGCCTTCGCGCCGGGAATGACGACACGCGAGGCAGCGCCGCCAAACAGCCCCCGCGCGGCCTGATAGCAATTGGCGCCGGGAACGAAGACCTGCTCGCCGACCCACCGGCCGGAGCTTGAACCGGCGACGACGACACGGCCGACGGACTCGTATCCGGGGACCAGCGGATAGCCCATGCCGGGGAAAGCCGGCATCCGGCCGGACCACAGCAGCTTCTCGGTCCCGGTGGAAATGCCAGACCATTCGATCTCGACGACGGCATCCGCGGCCGTCGGCTCGTTGAGGGCGAGCGGCAGGAGAGCGAGCCGCCCGGGGGCTTCGAGAACGATCGCCAATGCCTCCACCGAACCCTCCCCTACCCGGCCTCTTCTGTCCACCCAGACTAGACCGGCATGCTTTGTTGTCAATCTTGTTTTACATTTTTTGCGTAAATTAAATTATACGATTACCTTGCTCTGCATCCCCTGCTCAATGGGCGGCTGTCGCGGCGATCATACGTGCGATCAAAGGGGTGCTGGTGGAGACGAGGCGCGCCTTGCTGAACCCGGCCCGGCCGAGGAGACCGACGATCTCGGCGGGAGACCGGGGCCGCCCTTGCCCCATCGCCATCAGGTAGAAGCCGAAATAGGCATCGCCGCTGGCCTCGGCGCCGGGTGTCTCGGCCATCGGCTCGATGACGAGGAGCGTGCCCCCGGGGGCGATCGCCCGGCGGATCGCCCTCAGCAGCGCCACCACCGTCGCCTCGTCGTGGTCGTGCAGGATGCGGTTCAGCGTGACGAGATCGGCTGCCGCCGGCAGCGGGTCTTCGCGAAAGTCGCCGCCGATGATCGTCGTCCGCGTAGAGAGACCCGCAGCGAGGATTCTTGCCCGGGCGATGGCCGCGACGTCGGGGAGATCGAACAGGCCAAGCTGCAGGCCGGGCGCCGCCTTTGCCACGGCGACGAGGAACGACCCATCGCCGCCCCCGACGTCGAGCAGGCGGCGGTGCCGCCGGAACGGATAGGCATCGACGACCTCCGATGCCACCAGCGCCTGCGATGCCGCCATCAGGGCGGTATAGTCGGCGGCATCCTGCCCGGGGCGAAGGCCGCTGCGGACACGCGGCGCACGCTTGGCATAGGTCCAGTAGCGGCCGAGCTCTGCATCGCCGTCGCCGGCCAGAAGAGGCAGTGGATCGGCGAGGTCCCGGTAGAGCAAGCCGTGGTGCTCGATCATGGCGATCACGCCGGGATTGTCGACCAGCGCAGCTCCGAGAGGGCCCAGCGCAAAGCGCCCATCCGATCGCCGCTCCGCCAGCCGCAGCGCCACCGCGGCGCGCAGCAGGCGCAGAGCGCCCTCCTCCGGCAGCTCTACCGCCAAGGCGATCGCCCGCAGATCGAGCGGCCCGGGCGCCAAGAGGTCGAACAGCCGAACCCGGACGGCCGCGAACAGCACCTGCGAATAGACAAAGCCCGCCGTCAGATCGAACAGGGCGCCGACCTGCTGCCGCGCAAAGCGCCTCGTCAGAAAGAAGCGCGTCGCCCAGCGGCGAAATTTTGGATCGGAAACCTTGCGGTTACGCAGGTCGCGCAGCCAATCGACCAACGTCGCCGCAAACCTGAACCGCGCCACGGCGGCTGCAGGCCGCGGAACCGCCGCAGCTGCGCTGGTAATTCCGTTCTCCTGGCGCCCGCCGAGCTCCACCACCCTCGCCCCTCGCTCAGGCAGCACGTTGCACGGCTTGCTTCGGCAGGAAGCGGCGCGCCATGGCGCGGATGTCGGCCCGCAGTGCCGTGGCACCGGCGCAGTCCGGGACGGCGGCGGCGGCCTCTTCGACCGATACGAGCAGCCGGCGAACCGCCCCGTCCAGCCCGAAAGCCGCCACGGCATTCGGGCGTCCGAGCGCGCGATCCTGCCCGGTCGGCTTGCCGATCTCCTCGGCACTGCCCACGACATCGCGGAGATCGTCGGCCAGTTGATAGGCTTCGCCCAGCCGGTAGCCGAGCGCCGACCACACCGCCGGATCGCATCCCGCGCTTGCGGCGCCGGCACTCGTAGCCCCGGCAAAGAGCGCCCCGGTCTTGGCCCGCTGGTAGTCCGCAAGGTTTGGCGCCGGCTCGCTTTCGAACGCCTGGCCAGCGACGATGCCGGCCGGCATGCCGACGGCCCGCGACAGGATCGAGATCACGCCAAGCCCCCGCGGCGGATCGATCGCCGCCGCCAGCGCCGCTGTTTCGAAGGCGAGGACGATCAGGGCGTCGCCGGCCAGCAGGGCCAGCGGCTCGCCAAAGGCTGCCTGCACGGAGGGGCGGCCGCGCCGCATCGCGGCGTCGTCGAAGCAAGGCATGTCGTCGTGCACCAGCGAAGCGCAATGCAGGAGTTCCACGGCGATAGCCGCAGCGGATGAAAGCGCCGGCCGCTCGTCGCCGCAGGCCCTGGCAACCGCCAGGGTCAGCCGCGGCCGGATGCGCTGACCTCCGGGGAAAACCGCATGCAGCATCGCCTTGCCAAGGCGCGGTGGCGCCGCTCCGGCGGTGGCGCGCCGAAGGCAGAGACGCAACGTGTCTTCGATCCGCTGAAGCTTCTCCGACATTCCCAACCTCCCCGTCAAATCGGCTGGACCAGCATGCATGTAAATGATATTTGACACAAGATCATGTTAACCCATCCTGACGCTCCGCTTCGATCCCCTGCCAGTCCCGGCCGCCACGTCATCGTCGTCGGCGCGGGGATCGGTGGGCTGGTCTCGGCACTGCTGCTGGGGGCTGCCGGCTGCGAAGTGACGGTGCTCGAGCGGGCCGCGCAGCCGGGGGGCAAGCTGCGGGAGGTCGTGGTGAACGGCCACGGCATCGACTCCGGCCCGACCGTTCTCACCATGCGCTGGGTGTTCGAGGCGATCTTCGCCGCCGTCGGCGCCCGGCTGGAGGACCGGGTGACGCTGACAGCTGCCGACATCCTGGCGCGGCATGCCTGGCAGGACGGGTCTCGCCTCGATCTCCACGCCGATCCGCTGCGGACGCACGAGGCCATCGCCCGCCTCGCTGGACGGCGGGAGGCAGAAGGGTTCCACGCCTTCCGGCATCGGGCGAGGGAAGTATTTGAAACCCTCAACGCCGCCTTCGTCGAGCATCCCGCGCCGAGCCCGATGCGCCTGACGCGCGCCATGGGCATTGGCGGCCTGGGCGCGCTCGCCCGCATCGAACCGTTCACGCCGCTCGCGAGCGTCGTCGCCCGCTACTTCAAGGATCCGCGGCTGCGGCAGTTGTTCGGACGCTACGCCACCTATTGCGGCGCCTCGCCCTTCGCCGCGCCGGGGCCGCTGATGCTGATCGCCCATGTCGAGCAGCTCGGCGTCTGGCTGGTCGAGGGCGGGCTGATCCGGATCGCCGAAGCGCTAGCCGATCTCGGGCGCCAGAACGGCGTCGTCCTTGCCACGCGGTCGCCGGTCGCCTCGCTGCTGGTCGAGGGCGGCCGGGCCGTCGGCGTCCGGCTCGAGGACGGCCGAACCTTGGCGGCCGATGCCGTGGTGTTCAACGGCGATGCCGCGGCGCTGCCGGCCGGCCTGCTCGGACAGGACGCAACCAAAGCGGTGCCGGCCTACGGGGTCCGGAACCGCTCGCTGTCGGCGTTGACGTGGTCGATCCACGGCGAGGCCCGCGGCTTCCCCCTCGCCCACCACACCGTTTTCTTCTCGCGCGACTACGCCCGGGAGTTCGACGAGATCTTCCACCGCGAGCACCTGCCTGAAGATCCGACCATCTACGTCTGCGCCCAGGACCGCAACGCCGCGGGGACCCCCGCGCCAGACGGGCCCGAGCGGCTTTTCCTGCTGGTGAACGCCCCGGCGCGGGCGGACCGAAATCCCTTGAGCGAAGCGGAGGTGGCGGCATGCGAGACGCGGGTGATGGCACGGCTGGCGCGGTCCGGCCTGACGATCTCGGCCTTGCCGGGGCATCGGGTTCGGACGGAACCGGCGGCGTTCGCGGCGCTGTTTCCGGGATCGGGGGGCGCGCTTTACGGGCGATCCTCCCACGGCTGGGCCTCCTCGTTCCAGCGCCCGGGCGCGCGGACGCGGATCCGGGGCCTCTATCTCGCCGGTGGCAGCGCCCATCCCGGCCCCGGCATCCCGATGGCGGCGCTCTCGGGACGCCACGCGGCCGATGCCGTGATGGCGGATTTGGGTTCGACGAACGGGTGGAGCCCGGCGGCTATGCCTGGTGGTATCTCGACGCGATCAGCGATGACGGACACAACGCCCTGACGGTCATCGTCTTCGTCGGCAGCGTCTTCTCGCCCTATTATGCCCTGGCGCGACGGCGCGGCGAGGCCGATCCCGAGCAGCATGTCGGCATCAACGCCATCCTCTACACCCCGCAAGGCAAGTACTGGGCGATGACGGAACGGGGACGCTCCGCCCTGATGCGCGATGCGGACCGGATCGCCGTCGGCCCAAGCGCCTGGCAATGGTCGGGCGGACGGCTGACGATCGACATCGACGAATGGACCGTGCCGATCCCGAAACGGCTGCGCGGGCGCATCACCGTCGATCCCGGCCCGATCTTCGACGGCCGTCTGCCGCTGCACCAGAACGGCCGGCACGCCTGGCGGCCGATCGCGCCGTGCGCCCGCGTCGACGTCGCGTTCGACCGGCCCGGCCTCGGCTGGCAAGGCCGCGCCTATGTCGACATGAACATCGGCGCCGAGCCGATCGAGGCCGGCTTCACCCGCTGGAACTGGTCCCGGGAAGATGCCGCGGGCCAGACGCGCATCCACTATGACGTCACCGAGCGCGGCGGCCCCTGCCGCGGCCTCGCCCTGGCCTATGGCGGCGACGGCACGTCGGCGGCGTTGACGCCTTCTGCCCTGCACGTCCTGCCGAAGACCGGATGGCGGGTCGAGCGAGCCGCCCACGCGGCGGAAGGACACCGGCCGCAGGTCGCCCGAACGCTAGAGGACACGCCGTTCTACAGCCGCTCCATTCTGGACTTTCCAAACGGCAGCGCGGGAAAGGGCGATGCCGGTGGGTGCCGGGCGATCCATGAGACGGTCGATCTCGACCGTTTCCGCTCGCCTTGGGTCCAGGCCATGCTGCCGTTCAAGATGCCGCGCCGAGCCGGTTGAGCGGAGGTTCCGCCGCCCATCGGGACAGCGTGCCGGCGGCAAGGCGAGAGATCAGGTCGGCGATCTCCAGGGGGCGCTCCTCGTGCACGAGGTGCCCCCCCTCGCGCAGCGGTACGAGTTCGGCCGTAGCGAGGCGGCGCGACAGCGTGACGGCATCGGCCGGGGCGATCGCGCGATCGCCGGCAGACGTCACCAGCTTGAGCGGTACCGCAAGAGATGCCCACCGGCGATCGAGCCAGTCGAGGTCCCAATGCGCCATCATGCCGAGCGTCGCCGCGACGTGGGCTGGCTTCTGGAAAAGCCGGGCGTAGAGCTCGATACCGTGCGCGTCGATGTGCGAGCCGGTGCCCTCGAGCAGCCGCTGCGTCGCCGCCGTGCCCATCGCCTGGCGCGCGAACAGGAGGGGCACCAGCGGGTTCAGCGACAGGAGCCGCGCAAGGGGCGAGAACAGCGCCGCACCGCGAATCTGTCGCAGCGCGCCATTGAGGGCAATCACCACGTCCGGACTGATCTGTTGCTGCAAGGTCATGGCGACGAGGATCGCCGCGCCGGCGGAATGGCCGACAGCAATGCCCGGCCGGAAACCGATTGCCGACAGGAGTTCGGTGGTCAACTGCGCCATGCGCGGCAAGGAAAGAGTGCGCCCCTTCGGCATGTCGCTGAACCCGTGCCCCGGCAGATCGGGACAGAGCACGGTGAAATGTCGGGCAAGCGCCGGGGCGAGGTCCCTGAAGGAATGCGTCGCCGCCCCCGTGCCGTGCAGGAGGAGAAGCCGCGGCCCGGCTCCCATCTCCTGCACATGCCACATCATGCCCCCGGCGCGCACGAAGCGGCTGTGGCTCCGGTTCGGCCAGCCCCGCCCGTCGATCGCCCAGGAAGGCCGCGCCGGGTCGGAAAACATCAGCCTTCCATCCGCGCGCCGACGACCCGGGCCATCGCCCCCGCCCCGCCCCGCGGAAGCGCCAGGTATTCGGCGCCGAGGGCGAGGGAGAGTTCCTGCGCCCTCGGCTGCTCGCGCCGCGCAATGTCGATGACGATCGCCCGCAGGCCAAGCCGCCTGAACAACCCCGCGGCTTGCGCCGTGTCGGCGACAACCTGTTCGCGCAGAATGCCGCCGTCCAGCGCGACGTTGCCGCGGCCGTCGGTGAGAAAGACGGTGATGACGCTCTGGCCTTTCCGCCCCGCGGCCGTCGCCATGTGAAGCGCCGCCATGATGCCGCTGGCGAGCGGGGTTCCGCCGCCGCCGGGCAGGTCGGCAAGGCTTCGCCGGGCGCGCGTCAGGGAGCGCGTCGGCTCCAGCAAAGTCGCCGCTTCCGGACCGCGAAAGGCGATGAGCCCGACGCTGTCGCGCCGGACATAGCAATCGGCCAGCAGGAGTTCGATCGCGCCCTTGGTTTCCGCAAGCCGCTCGACCGCCGCCGAGCCTGAGGCGTCGACGGCGAAGATCGCTGTGCTGCCGGTCCGCTCGCGGCGGCGGAGATAGCGAAAGTCCTGCGGGCGGATCTGAAGCGGCCGGCCGCCGGCCGGGCCGGTGCCAGCGGCGAGCCCAGCCGAGCGCAGGCGCTGCCAAGGCGCCGCTTGGCGCAAGGTCGCCAGCACGTCCGGCCGCGCGCCGGGCATCGGCGGCGTCGCCGTGACGCCGATGACACGCCCGCGCCGGCCGGAAACCCGGTCCCGCCCCGCCTTCCCCGCAACACCCGGACGCTGCGCTCCGCTGAGCGTCCCCCTCTGCCGGGCGAGAAGATCGGCGGGAAGCGCTGCACCGACGGCGGCAACCAGCATGTCCTGGAGCGCCTCGGCTGGCGAAGGGTCGGCGTGCGCGTCATCCGCAGCCGCCGCCTTCTCCGGCAAGGCGCCGCGTGCCCCCGGCGGCTCGCCGCGCTGCGGCGCCGGCGCCAGCGACGGCAGGCGCTCTGCCGGAGACGGCGTCCCCTCGGCCCGGCGCTCCGCCTCTGCTGGCGGCGCGTCGCCTGGCATCTCACTTTCGGGACCCGGATCCTCCTCATCGACATCCGCCGGCGGCGGCAGGCCGAACACCAGCCGCAAGGCCGTCGCGGCATCCTCCGGCCCCACCTCGGCGGCGCCCCGCAAGGCCGCGCAGGCGCGGGCGGCGCGCAGGAGTTGCAAGGGCAGCCGCAGCGAGGCCCCGCCATAGGCAAGCGCCAGCGAACAAAGCGCCTCGGCCATCGACGGCGCCACGGCCACTGCCGGCAGAAGCATCCGGGCCGCATCGACGGCGCCGGGCGAACAGGTCGCGGCAGTCTCGCGCCAGCCAATCGCGTCGAGATCGAGCAGCAGGCCGAGCCGGTCGGCGAGGCCAGCCGGAATGCCCTCGTCGTCGATCCCCTCGTCAAGGGCGACGAGGGTGAAAAGGGCGGGCTGGCAGTCGGACAGACCGTCCCGCTCGACCCGTACCTCGCCGCGGTCGAGGGCCGCCCCGAGGGTCGCCGCCAGACTGGCCGTTGCCCTTTCGGCCATGCCGAGCAGCAGCACGCCGCCATGCACACGTGCGAGAACCCCTTGTCCGGCGACCCGCCGGCCCTGCACAAGGGTCCGCCCGACGTCGAGCCCGCCGATGAAGGCTGCGTCCGGCGCGGTCGACGAGACGCGGCACATCGGTACCGCCGGCCCGATCTGTCCGGCAAACTCTGCCAGCCAGCGGTCGCGGACCGGGCCGGGCCGGGCCCTTAGGCGCACGCCACCCAGCCCGATGGAATCGACGGCGAGCACGCGCGCTGCGAGGAGCGCCAGCGTCCAGGCGGCGGAAGACGTTGAAGCCGTGCGTTTCGCTCTGCCCGCAACCGGACTGTCCGTCGGCCACGCCATCGCCCCCGCGATGGTCACGCCGCCATCTCCGTCAGGGCCCGCTCGACCCGCGCCCCGGACCCGGCTTCGTCGAGCGGGTTCCGGCGCAGGCGGTGGCGCAGGGCGGACGGCGCGACGGTGAGCATAATTTCGCGCGTCACTTGCGCCTCACCGTCGAGCGCGGCCGCCGCGCGGGCTGCTCGCATCAGCGTCAGTTCGCCGCGCAGGCCGTCGACGCCGAGCTTCAGGCAGAGCGCCGAGGCCAGTTCGAGCACCGGGTCCGGCGTCTCGGTGACCGACAGTGCCGCGCGCGCCCGGACGATGCGGGCCCGCAGTGCTAAGTCCTTGCGTTTCCAGGCGGCGGCAAAATCCTGCGGATCGCGGTCGAAGGCATCGCGCCGCTTGACCACCTCGACCCGTGTCGCGACATCGCGCGGCGATGCGACCTCGACCGACAGGCCGAAGCGATCGAGCAATTGCGGCCGCAACTCCCCCTCCTCCGGATTGCCGCTGCCGACGAGAACGAACCGGGCGGGGTGGCGGATGCTGAGGCCATCGCGCTCGACGGCGTTGACGCCGGACGCGGCGACGTCCAGCAGCAGATCGACGAGGTGATCCTCGAGGAGATTGACCTCGTCGATGTAGAGGAAGCCACGGTGGGCGAGCGCCAGCAGACCCGGCTCGAACGCTTTCTCGCCGGAAACCAGCGCCTTCTCGAGGTCGAGTGCCCCCGCGACCCGATCCTCGGTGGCGCCGAGTGGCAGGTCGATGACAGGAACCGGAACCCGCCGCGGCATCGCGGTGACGCCGGCAGGTCTCGACGCACAGTCCGGGCAGCCGGCGGCCCCGTCTCCCGGGGCGCAGTTGTAGCGGCAGCTTCCGACGACCAGCATGGGCGGCAGCAAGCCTGCTAGCCCGCGGACCGCGGTGGTCTTGCCCGTGCCCCGGTCACCGAAGACCAGGATCCCGCCAATGCGCGGATCGACCGCCGCCAGAAGCAAGGCCCGCTTCATCTCCTGCTGCCCGACGATGGCGGAAAACGGATAGGGAATGCCCACGCGATGCTCCCGGCACGAGTCTCCAAACGCAAGCGTCGCAAGCCGGGCAACAACTGTCAACTTTGATTTACGACATTAAGACGAGACGCTGAGCAGGGTATGAAATCGGGTTGGGGATGGGCCGGCAGCAATACGGAGCCTGATCGTACGAGGCTGAAGCACTGACGCTCGTGCCCGACAGGCGCCACGTTCAGAGACGTGCCCAGCCGCCATATTTTCTTACCCGCGAGAAGCGCTACCGCCCATCTACCCACGGCCGATCCGCTGCCGATTGCACCGCCGCCTGGCGCTTGCGTCTGGCCAATGCCGGTCCTGTCGATGACGCCGGCCGAGGGCTGGCGACAAAACGGTAGATCTTGGCGATTTCGCTGAGAAGGCCGAGCCGCACCAGCGTGCCGATGGCATCGGACTGCTCCACCCCGTGCACCTGCCGCCATCCCTCGACCGCGGCGAGAAGCTCGTCGCCAAGGGCGACGATGATATGATGGCTGGCTTCGGGATGATCCGGCAGGTCATCCGCCGCTGGAACAAGGTTGGACGTGTAGCAAGCCGACATGCCGCATCACTCCCCACTTGATGTCGGCAAGGTCTCCGCCCCGCTCTGGCATCCGCTATATGAATAAGATGTAAATCTAGGAATAAGGCAAGCTGCGATCTATCTCGGATTTACACCTACGTACATTCTACGTGGACAGCTGCCGCCCGATGTATTGCATTGCAACATGCGGGCTATTGCATCATCGCGATCAGGTCGGACAGTCCGCGGGCTTCCATCTTCTCCCGGATGCGGGAGCGGTGGATCTCGACGGTCCGCTGGCTGATCTCCAGCTCCTCGGCAATGTGCTTGCTGGTCAGTCCGAGCACGAGATGGTCGAGGACCTGCCTTTCCCGATGGGTCAGGCGCGCCAGCCGCTCCGCCGCCACGCTGGCGGGCACCGTCCGTCTGGGACGGTGGGCGCATAGGGCCGTCGCGGCCGCGATGGCGCTGAGGAAATGCTCCTCCGATCCCGGCTTCTCGATGAAGTCGACGGCGCCCCGCTTGATCGCCGTGACCGCCAGCGGCACGTCGCCATGACCGGTGAGGATAATCACCGGCAGGCGCTCGCCGCGGGCGATCAGAAGGCTCTGGAGATCGAGGCCGCTCATCCCAGGCATCCGCAGGTCGACGAAGGCGCAGAGGCCGCCGCCGATCTCGGCGAATTCCGCAAATTCCTCCGCCGAGGCGAAGGACACCGCTGCAAAGCCGTGCGCCGACAGAAGCGCGCAGAGCGATTCGCGGGCCGACAGGTCGTCGTCGACGACATAGATCGGCCGCGGATCTGCCAGCTCAGCCATGGCGTCCCTCCTCCGTCGGCAGCGTGAAGGACAATCGTGCCCCGACCGGCCGCGAATGGGCTGAAATCTTGCCGCCATGCGCCTCGACGATCGAGCGGCAGAGCGCCAGGCCAATGCCCATGCCGCCGGTCGTCGAGTTGTGAAAGGGCTCGAACAGCGCCGATCGAAGCGGCATGGCGATGCCGCGCCCCGTATCGGACACCGACACCTCCACCATCCCCGACCTCAGGACGGTTGCGATCGTCAGCACGGGCGCGGCTGTGCCGTCCATCGCCGTCAGGCTGTTGCGGACGAGGTTGAGCACCACCTGCGCGATCTGGATCGGATCGATGGAGATCGGCGGCATGTCCGGATGCAGTACGTACTGAATGAGGGGCCGCGTCTCGCTGGACGCCGCCAGCGCCAGGTCGACCCCCTGACGGATCGCCGCATGCAGGCTCGCCTGCTCGAAGGCGACCGTGCCTTGCCCGATGAGGTCGCGCAGCCGTCGCACGAGATCCGCCGCCCGCGAGGACTCCGTCACCGCGTTCTGCATCAACCGGATCACCTCAGGCGGAATGTCGACCCCGAAATTGCGCAGCTCCTGCCGGCAGGCGTTGACGTAGTTCGTCACCGCCGACAGCGGCTGGCTCAGCTCGTGCGCCAACGCCGAGGCGAGTTCGCCTAGCGAGCGCTGGCGCGCGTCTTCCAGAAGCAGCAGCCGAAGCCGAGACTCCTCCGCCTCGGCGCTGGCCCGCGCCGCCAGCGCCGCTCGCTCCCGATCGAGACTGTTGATGGCAAACAGCGCGCGCCGCGTGATGCGCAGGATTTCGAGGTCGATCTCGGTGAACGGCTCGCTGCGGCCCAGCCGCTCCTCCCGCCACACGGCGAAGGAGCCGCGGGGCGACAGCCGCAACGATCCGTCCTCGCCTCTCGTCTGCCGCTTCTCCGGCTTGCCGGCCCAGGAAATCGTCCGCTCGAACTCCGGTCGGAACAGGATCAGCCAGTCCTCGCCATCGTCCGACAGTTCCATCATCGCCGCCCCCGCGAGGTCGCCGAGGCCAACGCCCTTCTCGCCAACGAGGGCGGCAAGATTGTCCGACGTCGCAATGCCTTCGCGCAGGACGCCGCGCAGCGTGCCGGCGTCGATCTCGCAGTCCGGCACGTCGCCTTTGGTGACGAAGGCCGTGCCAAGCTTGAGGGCAAGGCCCTTCGCACGGCTTTGCCGCATCAGCCGCTCGGCGCGATCGAGCACGACCTCGACCAGCGGCGCGCCGGCCCGCGCGGCCCGCTCGATGTCGAAAGCCAGTTTTTCGGCGTCGATGCTGTGGCGCAGGAGAACGGTGTTTTCGAGGTTCTGCAGCAGTGTCGACACCGTGCCGCCGATCAGTTCGCAGAAGCGCAGCCGGCTCCAGGACGGGTGCAGCGGCCCGTAATGATGGCAAGCGACAAGACCCCAGAGCCGATCGTTGGAGATCAGCGAGATCGACAGGCTGGCGCCGACCCCCATATTGCCGAGATATTCGACATGGACGGGCGCCACCGCCCGCAGCTTCGAATAGGTGAGATCCAACGGCTGCCGGTATCCGGCATCCGCGACCATCCAGTCGGCCGCCAGGATCGGCACGGGAGAGGCGTGGAGGTCGGGAATACTGCGGATGAGGTTCAGTCGGAAATGCCGCCAGGCCGGATCCGGAATGTCGGAGGCCGGGTAGTGCAGCCCGAGGAAACTATCCGGCCTCACGGTGCTTTCGGCGATGACCTCGCCGTGCCGGTCCGGCGCAAAGCGGTAGATCATCACGCGATCGAAGCCGGTGATCTGGCGGATGATGTCGGCGCTGGCGCTGGCCAGTGCACCTTGCGTCGCCGGCCGGATCAGGTCCGAGATGATGCGCTGACGCAGGAGATCTTCTTCCCAGAAGTCGGCGGGCCGCGGCGCGGCTGGCACGAACTCCAGAATGAGACGCCCGTCGTGCCGATGCGCGAAACACTCGAAGTTGCCGCCGTCGGACCCATCCGGGTGAAGGACGCTCAGGAATAGCGGCCGCAGCAGTTCCGGCAACAGAGGCGTCAGATCTCGCGCGAGCAGCGCTTCGCTTGCCTCCCGGCCGAGCAGCACAGCCAGCGGATGGCCGAACAGCGCGACCGCCGGCCAGCCGAGCACCGCCTCCACATTGGCGCTGACGAAAGCGATCCGTCCCGCAGCGTCGTCCAGCGCCAGCAAAGCGCCCTGTGGCTGGATCGCGCCGATGACGTGGATCGGCTCGCGGTCGCAGGTGACGAGGTCGACCGGGAGGTTCAGCATTGGCCTAGCCTTGGGGCCGTACAAAACGCCCTCGCCACGACCCCAATGTCTCGGTTCTGAAACAGCGTGGGGCGTAACGCCGCAGCGACACCCGCGAGGCCACAAAGCTGGACAAACTGGGCTGGACGGGCGAGAAGACTGCGGCGCAGCAAAATCTGCAGACTGCAATGCAGCGCCGGTTGCCTGGTGGCAATACAGTATCGGTCGAAGTCACTGCTTCCGCAGGAGACAAGATCGGGCCTGTGTATCGATATTTCGGCAGTGTTAGCGTCGGTCATGCCCACCAGGTCTTTCCCCAAAGGCAGCGCGATCTTGATATGAGGCTTATACGGACATGCTTCTGACGCCGCAGCAACCTGAAACCCCCTTGCCACGCGTCGATGCCCGCACGACGGCCGCCATCCTCGCCACCAGCGCCGATCTGACGCTTCTGGTACAGAGCGACGACACCGTCAGCAGCATCTCACACAGCCTGCGCGGGATAGGGCCGGCGACGGAGCGCTGGCAGGGCCGGCCGATCGGCGAGACGGTCAAGCGCGAGAGCCTTCCGGCACTGAAGGACATGCTGATGTCTGCGCGTCGGGGAAAGCCGTCCCGCCGGTTCGAGCTCGTCCACCCGCTGGATGGGGGCCGGGAGCTGACGATCCAGTACATGGCGGTTTGCGCGGGGGAGGATGGCGAACTGGTGCTCGTCGGCCGCGACCTCGGTCCCACCACCGAGCTGCAGGCGCGGCTGCTGGCCAGCCGCCAATCCCTTGAGGACAGCAGCAAGCGCCAGAGGCAAGCCGAAGCGCACTACCGCCTGCTGTTCGAAACGACGGCCGAGGCGATCCTGATCGTCGAGCCCGAGAGCGGCAAGATCCGCGAGGTCAATCCGCGGGCCGCTTCGATCCTCGGCCGCCCCGCCGGATCGGCACCGTCCCTCGCCGGCAAGAAGCTGGCTTCGCTGTTCGCCAAGACCCGCCAGAGCGACGTGCAAGCGCTGCTCTCCGGCCTTCTCGCCTCGGGAATGCCGGCCACGCTTTCTCTCGACCGATCGCCTGAGGATGCCGGGCTGACGCTCGCTGCAGAGCTGTTCCGTGCGGGAGACCTGAAGCTGGTGCTGATCCGGCTCTCCGCCGGCACCGCGCCCGCCGCCGCGGAGGACACCCACCTCGGCGATCTCGTTCGCCATGCCACCGAGGCCGTGCTCCTGGCCGATGGCGACGGCCGCATCGCCTGGGTCAACGAGGCGTTTCTCGCGCTGGCAAGCCTTGCCGTCGCGGCGCAGGCGATCGGCCGGCCGCTTGACGCGTTCTTCGAGTGGCAGGGCATCGAGCAGGAGGGTTTGCTGGCGAATGTGCGCACGCATGGACGGCTGCCGCTGTTCCAGGGCGTGGTTCGCGGCGCCAACGGCCAGACGACGGAGGTCGAGTTGTCCGCCGTCGCGCAGCGAAATGGCAAAGGCTTTGCCTTCGTCATGCGTGCCCGCGGATCGGACGACGCCCGCCCAAACCGCAGCGCCAACGACCTGACCCGGACGGCCGAGAACCTCGTCGAAATGATCGGCCGCGTGCCGATGAAGGACATGGTGCGCGACACGACCGACGTGATCGAGCGCATGTGCATCGAGGCGGCGCTGAAGCTCAGCCTCAACAACCGCGCCCTCACCGCGCGCGTGCTCGGGCTCAGCCGGCAGGCGCTCTATCTCAAGATGCGCCGCTTCGGCATCGACGACGGCGGCGAATAGCCCCTCGGATCGGGGGGGCCCCACCGGCCGATGCGCCTGCGAGACGGCCAAACCGCTCACGCGACGGCGCGCGCCATGGCGCATTGCGACCAGAGGTCCGACAGAGCCTCGAAGAGGTGGTCGATGTCCCCGTCGGAATGCAGCGGCGACGGCGTGATGCGCAGCCGCTCGGTCTGGCGCGGCACGGTCGGATAATTGATCGGCTGCAGATAGATCCCGTACTGGTCGAGCAGCGCGTCGCTGATCCACTTGCATTTGACGGGGTCGCCGACCATCACCGGGACGATATGGCTGGAATTGCGCATCGTCGGAATGCCCAGCCGGTCCATCCGGGCGCGCACCCGGGCAACCCTTTCCTGGTGCAAGGCGCGCTCGGCGCCGCTGGCCTTCAAATGCATCACCGAGGCCCGCGCCCCCGCGGCCACCGCCGGCGGCAGCGCCGTCGTGAAGATGAAGCCGGAAGCGAAGCTTCGGATGAAGTCGCACATCGCCGCCGACGCCGCGATATAGCCGCCGACCACGCCGAACGCCTTGCCGAGCGTCCCCTCGATAATCGTCAGCCGGTCCATCAGCCCTTCGCGCTCGGCAATCCCGCCGCCGCGCGGTCCGTAGAGGCCGACGGCGTGCACCTCGTCGAGATAGGTCATCGCCCCATGCTTCTCGGCGACCGCGCAGATCTCGGCGATCGGCGCGATGTCGCCATCCATCGAATAGACGGACTCGAACGCGACGACCTTTGGCACCCCCGGCCCGTATGCGGACAGCAGACGGTCGAGATCGGCGGGATCGTTGTGCCGCCACAGCCGCTTCTCGGCACGGGAATGGCGGATGCCCTCGATTATCGACGCATGGTTGCCCTCGTCGGAAAAGATCACGCAGCCGGGTATCCCGGCGCCGAGCGTCGAGAGCGTTGCGAAATTGGAGACATAGCCGGAGGTAAACAGAAGCGCCGCCTGTTTGCCGTGCAGGTCCGCCAGTTCCGCCTCCAGGAGGACGTGATAGCGGCTGGTGCCGGCAATGTTGCGGGTGCCGCCCGCGCCTGCCCCGCAGCGATCCAGCGCCTCGTGCATGGCGGCCATCACCTTGGGGTGCTGGCCCATGCCGAGATAGTCGTTGGAGCACCAGACGGTGACCGCGTTCGCTTCCCCGCCGGCGTGGCGCGTCGCTTGCGGAAACACGCCGGCCTGCCGTTCGAGCTCGGCAAACACCCGGTACCGTCCCTCGTGCCGCAAGCCGTCGAGCCGGCCCGCTACGAAACCCTCAAAGTCCATGCCGCTCTCCGTCTTGCTTGCGTCAGATTGCCGGCCGGGATTTCAGCCGCCCTAGTCCCGCCGGAGAGGCACCCTTGCGCCCTGCCGGCCGTCCCAAAGTTGCCCTACCGCGTTGTTCCGGCCCGTCCCTTACGGCCGCGCGACGTGGTCCTTGCGTTTTCTAGTCCGGATGAACGGGCCGCAGGCCCGCCGCCGCATAGGAGCGTGCCGGCTCATGGTGATGCGGCAGGACCGGGCTGACGGCAGCGAGCGGCGGCTCGGCGCGCGAACGCAGGCTCCAGTTCCACATCGCTTCGGCTGGCACCGGCAGCATCAGAAACCAGTGCTCGAGGATCGCCAGGGCCATCATCGTCGCCAGAAAGGTAAACGCTGCCTGGCGGAATGGATCGACCGCGATCGCCGCCTCGGTCGCCAGCACCGAGCAGAGGATCGTCGAAACGGTCACGGAGACCGGAAACAGGAGGTTCATCGGCCGGACCCGCAGGAAACTGCGGAGATAGGTGAGATGGGCCGGGAGGAACTGCGCATTGACGTTGCACACGCCGAGGAGGACGTTGAACCGCGCGCTCTCGTGCATCCACCAGAGGATCAGGAAGGTCCAGAGCCCCACCTCGTTCGCGCCGCCCCAGGTGAGCGCCGCGACCAGCGCGAAGGAGATAAGGATCGCCAGTTCGTGCCAGAGGCTGACCTGGACCGCGTGGCCGAAATGCCCCGCCCCCGCGCACCCCTCCTCGCAAGCATGCTGCCGCGGCCCGGTGACATAACCCATGTAGAAGCTGATCTCGTGCCAGGCCCAGCAGCCGAGCGCCGAGGCGAAGGCGAGATAGGCGCCGGTCACCGTCGCATCGTCGCCGCTTTCCCAGAGCCCGTAAAAGGAAAGGCCGAGGAGAAGCGTCGCCGCCAGCATGCTCCACTTGAAGGTGCGCGCCGGCAAGCCATCGAGGTAGAGGATCGCCCCGGTAGAGAACCACCAGACGAACAACGCGAAGAAGATCGGTGGCAGGAAGGCGGTCATCGCGGCGCCTACCACACCGGCTGCATGCGGCTGGTATCAGGCAAGGCATTGGCTTTCGGCCGGACGAGGTAGAGCCGCGCGAACACCCTGGCGGCGGCCAGGCCATAGCCAAGCTTGCGCAGGCGCGTGCCAAAACCACGCCGGTTTCCGAGCGCCCCGACCTTCTCGTTGATTACCCGCAGCCGCTCCAACCCCTTGCGGAAGACCGGATGCTCGATGTCGATGACCAGCGGAAACACCTGGCGGGAGATCTCGTTGGTGAGGTGGAAGACCTTGTAATCGTATTCCGTCGGGTCAAGCTGCAGCGCCCTGTGGAATTCCGGCCGCGCGTGGTCGCGCACGTACATCGTGGCGTAGATGGCGATCAGGAAGAACCGCACCCACAGCCGGTTCAGCCCTTCGAGATAGCCGGGGTTGGCCCGCATCAACAGCGCGAAGGCCTCGCCATGGCGGAACTCGTCGTTGCACCACTTGTCGAACCATTTGAAGATCGGGTGGAAGCGGAGTTCCGGGTGACGTTCCAGGTGGCGGAAGATGGTGATGTAGCGGGAATAGCCGATTTTCTCCGACAGATAGGTCGCGTAGAAGATGAATTTTGGCCGGAAGTACGTGTACTTCTTCGTCTTGGTCAGGAAGCCGAGGTTCACCCCGATGCCGAATTCCTTCAGCGCATCGTTGATGAAGCCCGCATGCCGCGCCTCGTCCCGGCTCATGTAGGAGAACAAGCGGACGATCTCCGGATTGGTGCCGCGCTTCTTCATCTCCTTGTAGAGCACGCAGCCAGAGAACTCGGCCGTGAGCGAGGAGACGAGGAAATCGGTGAATTCGTTGCGCAGGCCCTCGGGCAGCGCGGCGAAGTCGATCCTGTCCCAGTTCTCGTCGCGCCGGAAATGGCCGCGGTTGGGATCGCTCTCCATCTCGGCCAGCAATTCGTCCCACTCGCGCCGCACGCCCGAGACGTCCAGCGCGTCGAGCGCGGCAAAGTCGGTGGTGTAGAAACGTGGCGACAGCAACGTGCTTTCCAGCGCCATGCCGTCGGTATCGGGCGCGGTCAGCGACATCCGGTTGATGGTCATAGTTTCTCTCCCGAGGAAAAACTGAATTCCAGAAGCTCCATGAATTCGAAATCGCCGGTCATCTTCACCCAGAGACGCTCGGGCGCACTGGCCTTCGTCACCGTCGCCATGCGGTGCAGCGTGACGCTCTCGCCATAGGGAACCGCGATTTCCGTGCCGTGCACATGCACCGCGTCGCCGGGCCCGACATCGATGCCGTCGAGGTCGACATGTGCCCTGAGGCTTTCCCAGGTGTGGACGATTTCGATCGTGCAGGGCACGTCGACGGTCTCACGCCACAGCTTCCGGCCTGACGCCATTGTCGCCGTCTTCATGGCAATCTCCTCTTCTCCAAGAGTTCGGCAAACACCGCCGCGTTCGACGGACCGAAAGCGTTGAGCAGCATGGTTCGGCCGGTCAGCGGATCCTCCAGCCGGAGGGCGCCGTCGACCATCCGCGCCAGCAGGAACGGCTCCCGCTCGTCGAGGCCCTTGCGGATTCGCTCGGCGGCAAAGCTGCGCATGGTGACCCGGATGAAGCCGCCGACGCCCGGCAGGATGCGCGCCAGCTCGCTGCCGGTCGCCGCATCGAGTGCTGCAATGCTGCCATCGGGGAAATCATGGAAATGCAGCGAGACCGACTGCACCGCCAAGGCCGGATCGATCGGCGCATGGCGCGGGGCATGGCGCCCGAGAGCGACCAGCACCACCGCCGCAAGGATCAGGGCACCACAAAACATCGCCTGACGGCGCAAGGGATCGCGCGTGGGGAAGACCAGGCTCATCGCTCCCTCCTAGACTGCCATCTGGTGGCCGGCGGGAAGACCGTCGCCGGTGGGCGTGGCAGCTATATGCGTGGCACCTGCGGGCGTGGCGCCGCCGCGTCTGGCGGGTTTTGCGGAGGCCATCTGGGCCGCGGCATCCATACTCTCGAACAGCGACCGTGCCAGCAGGCGTGAGGGCGCCTCGACATCGGCGAGCGCCCGCAGCATGGGCTGCGGATGGTTGATCCGCCACGGGCGCACGTTCGGCCAGAGCGCGGCATAGGCGATCCGGTTCGGCCGAAGCACGTCGAGGGCGATACTGCCGCCTTGGCCGGGACCATGCTGGACGGCCGCCTCTCCGATCAGCGCGAGCGGAAGATTGAGCGTCACCGGCAGCGCCAGGCCGGAGCGGATGACCAGCCGCTTCGTCGTCAGTGTATAGATCGTGCCCCGCGCATAGAGAAAAGCCAGGCCAGACAGGATGGCCGTGGCGACCGCCGCCACCAGCCCCAGGCGCATCGTCTCGATCAACAGGGATGCCGCGGTGGCAGCCTCTCCCTCGGCCGTCGCCAGGCGGAAAGCCAGGAGAAGGGCGACATAGGCCCAGACCTTGCGCACGTGGAACGCCGTGAGCGCGAGCGTCCACGCGTCCGGAGACCCTTGCCACAGCATGGCCTCGCCCTCCGGCAATGGCTCCGGCAGCCCCGGGATCGGCTCGAAGGCGAAGTCGTCGTCTTCCGCGGCGCAGGTCACAGCAGCGGCTCCGAGCGAGCCGGTGTCGCATAGAGGTGCCCGCCGGCGAAGTAGGCGCAGATGCGGTCTTCCTCGAGGAAGGTGATGCTGTTCGGCGACTTGATCCGCGGCGCCTCCGCGAACTGATGGGCGAGGAGGGCTTTGACCTTGATGTGCCGCGGCCGGAACTTTGTAAGGTTCATCGGCACCAGCAGCGGTCCCGCTCCCGGCCCCGAGGCCGCCAGTTCGAGATAGCGGACGACGTGCTCCGAGCGGTCGACCCAGATGTCGGCGACGGTGCCCGCCACCTTGCCGTCGGCACCGACGACGGGCATGCCGCGTGGGTCCGGATCCCCGGCGGCGACGGTGTAATGCGGCTCGACGCGGCTGGGCACGATCTTGTTGCGGTTGTCATAGGTCTGGTCGGGTCGGTCCGCCCGTTCCGCCCAGGCCGCGGGACCGACCCCGTCGACCAGCGGATTGCCGGTCGGCACCATCGGGGCGCCGGGCCAGCGCCCGACGCGCCGTGCCGCGATCGGCCGAACATCGCGTTTCAGGTTCGGCGCGGTGAAGAGGTCGCCGTTGCGGACGCGGAAGGTCTTCGGCGCGGCCATCAGCAGGCCGACCGGCCCAACCCGGCCGGCGGGATCGCTTTCCAGCGGATAACCCTCCCGCCGGTCCTCCTTGCGCAGCCAGAACACCAGGGCGAAGAAGAAGCCCCAGAAGACGTAAAGCATGACCTGCGGCACATCGAGATAGGCCGTGAGCGCACCGTTCTGCATGGGTCCCTCCGTTGATCCCTAGACCGGCATTTCGGCGAGGCCGAAACCGCCATGGCGCTCTTCGTTCCGGGCGTAGCGGACGAGCGGTCCGATCACGATCAGCGTTGCGAAGAGCAAAACGATTTCAATCTGATAGACGATGCCATAGGCGACGCTCTGGTCGGCGAAGAGCGGACCGAGATGGCCGTTCGCCGACAGGTGCGAGACGAGATCGCGCACCGCGCCGCCGGTTCCCACGGCGAGCCCCATGGCGGTCGCCTGTACGGCGCCCCAGGCACCGAGGGCGATGCCGTTCTCGGCGCCGCTGCCGGCGGCAAGTTCCATCACCGCCGTCAGCATGCCCACGCCATAGAGGCCGCCGCCGAAGCCGATCAGCACCGTGCCGAGCCGGAAGGTCGCGACCGATTCCAGCGGGCCCGAGAACAGAATGCAGGCGAAGGCCGGAATGCCGATCAGCACGCCGATCGCGGCCAGCCGGCAGGCGTCGAAGCCGGCGCCCAGCGCCTTGGCGGAGAGGCCGAGACCGACGATCGTCCCCCAGGCGAGAAGGGCCGTGAGCGCGGTCGTCGCACCGACGCCGAGATGCAGCACCTGGCCGCCATAGGGCTCGAGCAGCACGTCCTGCATGGCAAAGCCGGCGGTGCCGAGACCGGCGGCAACCAGCAGCCGCCGGGTGCGCGCGATGCCGGAAAACAGCGTCCACGCCTCGCGAAAGCTCGGCCGCTGCCGATCGGGCGCGGTGCGGGCGGTATTGCGGCCTTCCTGCTTCCACAGCGCCACAAGGTTCAGCGCCATGGTCGCGACCGCCGCCCCCTGGATGACCTGGATGAGCCGGAGATGGCTGAAGTTGGAAAGGATCTCGGAGAAGACCAGCGCGCTGACCAGCATGCCGACGAGCAGCATGAGGTAGAGGAGAGCCACCACGCGCGGACGGGTTTCCGGCGGCGCCAGATCGCAGGCGAGCGCCAGGCCGGCGGTCTGCATGGTGTGGAGGCCCGCCCCGACCAGCAGGAAGGCGACAGCCGCCCCCGCCTCGCCGGCATACGGCACGTGCAGCTGCCCCTCCCCGGTCAGCACCAGCAGCGCGAAGGGCATGATCGCGAAGCCGCCGAACTGCAGCATGGTTCCGAACCAGATGAACGGCACCCGCCGCCAGCCGAGAAACGAGCGATAGGTGTCGGACCGGTGGCCGATCAGCGCCCGGGCCGGCGCGAACACGATCGGCAGCGCGATCATCAGCGAGACGACCGAGGCCGGCACACCGAGTTCGACGATCATCACCCGGTTAAGGGTTCCCGTTAGCAGCACCATGGCCATGCCGGCCGAGACCTGGAACAGCGACAGCCGGACCAGGCGGCCAAGCGGCAGTTCGGCACTGGCCGCGTCGGCGAACGGCAGAAACCGGATGCCGATCTTGCGCCACCCCGCCGAAAGACTGGGCCACGCCGCCGAAAGGCTGGTCAGGCGCCCGGTCATCGCGACAGCTCCAGGGACTGCGACGTGTAGAAGCCATGCGAGATCCGCTGCGACGAGACGATCGTCCAGCCTTCGAGCGCCGGCATGCTGCCGAGCCTCTGCCGCAACGCTTCCGGCCGAACTGGAACGATGGCCGGCGCCTTGTTGGCGCGGGGAAACAGCGTGCCGACGGCGTGCATCGCCGCGAGCGCCGGGGTGCGCGGCGCGAAGGTGACGACGAGCCGGCGCCGTGTCCGCGCCGCCAGAGCGGCGATGGCGATCGCGGCGTCCTCCTCTTGGTAGTGGATCAGCGAGTCCATCGCCATCACGGCGTCGAATTCGCCATGCTCGGGCGAAAGCATGTCGCCGGCGACAAACCGCACGCGGCCAGCGCCGAGCTCGGCCGGCAAGGTCTCTCCGGCAAATCGGATGAGCTCGGGCGAGAGGTCGACGCCCAGCACATCGGCACCGCGACCGGCCAGCGCCGCCGACATCGCGCCGGCGCCGCAACCGGCATCGAGGATGCGCCAGCCCGTCAGATCGGACGGCAGCGCCTCGAGCATCTGCGTCCGCATCCGCGCGCGTCCTTCCCGCACCGTCGCGCGGATCCGGCCGAGCGGGGCGCCGGTGGCAAACCGCTTCCAGGCATCGAGCGCGGTGCGGTCGAAATAGGTCTGGATTTCGCCGCGGCGGCGTTCGTACGTGGTCTCCATCAGTCGAACCCCAGGAAATCGAAGATCTCGCGGTCCTTCATCGGCTGCGCGTCGAGTTCCTCGGTGCCGCTCCAAAGGTGTTCCGCCAGCTGCATGTATTCGGCGCAGACAGCGGCGACTTCCGGCGTCGCCTCCATCTCGAACAGCGTTGATTTCTTCAAGCGGCTGCGGCGGACGGCGTCGACGTCGCCGAAATGCGCCAGCCGCTTCAGGCCGATCGCCGCGTTGTAGCGGTCGATCTGGTCGGTCTCGCGCGAGCGGTTGGCGATGACGCCGGCGAGCCGCACACTGTAGTTCTTCGATTTGGCGCGGATTGCCGCGACGATGCGGTTCATCGCGAAGATCGAGTCGAAGTCGTTGGCGGCCACCACCAGCGCCCGCTCGGCATGCTGCAGCGGCGCGGCGAACCCGCCGCAGACGACGTCGCCGAGGACGTCGAAGATGACGACGTCGGTATCCTCGAGGAGGTGATGCTCCTTCAGGAGCTTTACCGTCTGGCCGACGACGTAGCCGCCGCAGCCCGTGCCGGCCGGCGGCCCGCCCGCCTCGACGCAGCGCACGCCGTTATAGCCCTCGAACACGAAATCCTCGGCGCGCAGCTCCTCGGTGTGGAAGTCGACGCCCTCGAGAATGTCGATCACCGTCGGGATCAGCGACTTGGTGAGGGTGAAGGTGCTGTCGTGCTTGGGGTCGCAGCCGATCTGCAGCACCCGTTTGCCGAGCTTGGAGAAGGCGACCGAGAGGTTGGACGACGTCGTCGACTTGCCGATGCCGCCCTTGCCGTAGATCGCGAAAACCTTCGCGGCACCGATCTCGACGGACGGGTCGAGCATCACCTGGACGCTGCCCTCCCCGTCCAGATGTTCTGCGGCAATGGCTGCGTCGCGGGCGACGCGGGGATGGGTGAAAACGTTCATGCGGCGACCCCTATGCCTTCGACCCGGTCTTCGAGTTCCTCCCCGGCGAGGCGCAGCGCCTCCAGCATGGCGGGGTCGGGCGTCCAGTAATGGCGCTCGTGCGCCTCGATCAGCCGGTTCGCCATTTTCGCCGAGGCCGTCGGGTTGAGGGCGGACAGTCGCTCCCGCATCGCCGGATCGAGCACGAAGGTCTCGGTCAGCTGGCGGTAGACCCACGGCTGCACCGCGCCGGTCGTGGCCGACCAGCCCATGGTGTTGCGCACGTGCTCCTCGATCTGCCGCACACCCTCATAGCCGTGGCCGAGCATGCCCTCGTACCATTTCGGGTTGAGCATGCGGGTGCGCGTCTCGATCGCCACCTGCTCCGACAGCGAGCGCACGACGCCCTCGCCGCGGGTCTGATCGCCGATATAGACCGGCGCCGCCTCGCCCTTGGCGCGCCGCACCAGCCGGCTGATGCCGCCGAGCGTATCAAAGTAGTGGTCGACGGTGGTGACCCCGAGCTCGACCGAATCGAGGTTCTGATAGGCAAGGTCGACGCCGGCCAGAACGCTGTTCAAAAGCTGGCCCTGCTGCGAGGCGGTGCCCGTTCGTCCGTAGGCGAAGCCCTTGCGGCGCGAATAGGTCTCGGCCAGCTCGTCCTCGTCGTCCCAGCCGCCGTTCTCGATGAGGTGGTTGACGTTGGAGCCGTAGGCGCCCTCGGCATTGCCGAAGACCCGCAGCGCCGCGGTCTCGAGATCGCAGCCCGTTTCAGCCATGTGGGCGAGCGCATGGCGGCGGATGAAGTTCATCTCCTCCGGCTCGTCGGCCCCGGCCGCCATGTAGGCCGCCTCGGCGAGAAGCTTGATCTGCAGCGGCAGGAGGTCGCGGAAAATGCCGGACAGGGTGGCGATGACGTCGATGCGCGGCCGGCCAAGCTCCAGGAGCGGCACCAGCGTCGCGCCGGCGATACGGCCGTAGCTGTCGAACCGCGGCCGGGCGCCGATCAACGCCAGCGCTTGGGCGATCGGGCCGCCCTCGCTCTTCAGGTTGTCAGTGCCCCACAGCACCACGGCGACCGTTTCCGGCAGCACGCCGCTGTCCTCGACGTGCCGGTCAAGCAGCCGCTGCGCCTGCCGCGCGCCGTCGGCCATGGCGAAGGCGCTGGGGATGCGGAAGGGATCGAAGCCGTGGAGGTTGCGCCCGGTCGGCAGGATCGACGGCGTGCGCAGGACGTCGCCGCCGGTGACCGGGCGGATGAAGCCGCCGTCGAGGGCGTGCAGCAGCGCCGGGATCTCATGGTCGACGGCGAGCAGCCTGTCGGTCGCCGCGAGGGCGCGCAGCGCCGTCAGCAGCGCCTCGTCCTCGGTCCGGCCGGCCTGGCCAAGCGCTGCTTCCGGCGTCGCCCCGGCGACGATCGCGTCGGCGATCGACCGTTCCAGCACCAGGCCATGGCCGGCATCGGCGGCCGCCAGCATCATCTCCGCCCTTTCGGCCGCGGAGGAGGCCGTGCCGACGACATGCAGGCCGTGCGGGATCAACGTGTATTCGAGATCGAGGACGGCCCGGCCGAGCCGCTGCACCCGCTCCTCCGCCGCATCGGCAAAGGCCGGTTCCGCCTCGACAAGGTCGAGCGCGGCCGCCTGCGCCTGGATCAGGACGACGAGGTCCGCGCGCTCGTGCACCGCGTCCGGCGCAACGCTCCGCCAACGCTCCAGCGACGCCTTGAGATCGACGAGACCACGATAGAGCCCGGCATGGGCGATCGGCGGCGTCAGGTAGCTGATGAGCGTCGCCCCCGCGCGCCGCTTGGCGATCGCGCCCTCGGAAGGGTTGTTGGCGGCGTAGAGGTAGAGGTTCGGCAGGTCGCCGATCAGCCGGTCCGGCCAGTCGCGGGCGGAAAGCCCGGACTGCTTGCCCGGCATGAACTCCAGCGCCCCGTGGGTGCCGAAATGCAGCACGGCATGAGCCGCGAAGTCCTCGCGAAGATAGCGGTAGAAGGCCGAGAAGGCGTGCGTCGGCGCAAACCCCTTCTCGAACAGCAGCCGCATCGGATCGCCCTCGTAGCCGAAGGCCGGCTGGATGCCGACGAAGACATTGCCGAACTCGGCGCCGAGCACGAAGATCGAGGACCCGTCGCTCTGCTGGCGCCCCGGCGCCGGCCCCCATTGCGCCTCGATCTCGGGCAGCCAGCGCTCGCGCCGGACATGCGTGTCGACCGGCATGCGCAGGTGGACGTTGGCCGGGGCTCCGAAACGTTCGCGGTTGCCGTCGACGATCTTGATGCGCAGCGCATCGACGCTCGCCGGCACCTCGACCGAATAGCCGGCGCGCCGCATGGCCGTCAGCGTGGCGTGCAGCGAGGCGAAAACCGAGAGATAGGCGGCGGTCCCGGCATTGCCGGCATTCGGTGGGAAGTTGAAGAGAACGATCGCGATACGGCGGTTCGCCCGCTCCGTCCGCCGGAGCGCGACGAGCTTCTCGATCCGCGCCGCCAGCATCTCCGCACGCTCGGGACAGGCATGCATGTCGCGGCTGGCTTCGCCTGGCTGGAACCGGCAGCCGCGCTGGCAGCCGGTGCAGGGCCGGCCCGCGTGATCCGAGCGGCCGCCGAAGACGATCGGCCCGGTGGCCCCGTCGAGCTCGGGGATCGCCACCATGATCGTGGACTCCACCGGCATCAGCCCACGCTCGGAAGCGCCCCATTGCTCCAGCGTCTGCAGTTCCGCCGGATGGGCGGCGAGGTAGGGGACGTCGAGGCGCGCCAGCACGTCCTCCGCCGCCCGGGCATCGTTGTAGGCGGGCCCTCCCACCAGCGAGAAACCGGTGAGCGAGACCAGCGCATCGATCGCCGGGCGGCCGTCCTTGAGAAAGAACGCCTCGATCGCCGGCCGCGCATCGAGACCGCTGGAGAAGGCCGAGATGACGGAAAGGCCCCGCGCCTCGAGCGCCCGGATCACGCCATCATAGTGATCCGCATTGCCGGCCAGCATGTAGGAGCGCAGGCCGAGGATCCCGACCGTACCCTTGCGCCCCTCCGCCGGCAGCGCTTCCGCCCGGGCTGCGATCCGGCCGGGCATGCGGGGATGGTAGACGCCGACCTCGGGATAGGTCACCGGCGCCCCGACGGCGAGCGCGCCGCGCAGCGCCAGGCGCGGGCCTGCGGCGTAGCGATCCACCAGCGCGCGGACGAGATTGGCCATGTTCTCGTCGGAGCCGGCGAGCCAGTATTGCAGCGTCAGGAAATAGGCCCGCACGTCCTGCGCGGTGCCGGGAATGAAGCGCAGGATCTGCGGGATGCGCTTCAGCATCCTCATCTGCTTGGCGCCGGCGCTGGCGGTCCGATCCTTGCCGCTGCCCTTCAGGCGCTTCAGGAAGGACAGCGCCCCGCCCTGGGCGGAATCCATGCGGAACCGCCCGAGCCGGGTCAGCCGCATCACCGGCCCGTCGGACATGATGCTGACGATCGCGTCGCAGTCGGCGGCGCGCGCCGTAAGGTCGGGCAGGATGTCGGCGTAATGCGCTTCCATGAACAGCATGGCGCAGAGGATCACGTCGGCGCGGGCGATGTCGGCCCGGCAGCGCGCCAGCGCCGTCGCGTCGCCGGCCCATTCCGTCGCCGCATGCAGCGAGAGGGAAAGCCCCGGAATCTCCCGCACAAGTTCGGACCGCGCCCGATCGGTGGCGCTGGCGAGGTGCGTGTCCATCGTCACGACGACGACACGCAGCGGGGTCGCCTCAGCGACTGTAGTAAGCCTTCGCATCGTACAAAGCCTCGACGGTGATGGTCGCCAGTCCCTTCTCGGCGGCAAAGCGCTCGGTATTGCGCCGTGCCTTCCCCCGGACGAAGAAGGGGACCTTCCTCAATTCCTGCTCGGCCTCGTCGGCCCACAGCTGCGGTTCGTCCGGACGTGGACGCGATGGGGCGGCGATCGCATCGCCCGCAGACGGCACAGGGTTGTCCGTCGCCGGCAGGTGCGAGGGAGCGGCGCTGTCGTTGAACTCGAAATCCTCGCGGAACATCTGCAGGAGATGCTCCTCCAGCCCCATCATCAGCGGGTGGACGAAGGCGTCGAAGATGACGTTGGCGCCCTCCTCCCCCATCTGCGGGGAGTAGCGGGCGGGAAAGTCCTGCACGTGCACCGGCGCCGAGATCACCGCGCAGGGAATTCTCAGCCGCTTGGCGACATGGCGTTCCATCTGCGTGCCCAGCACCAGTTCCGGCTGGGCGGCGACGATCGCATCCTCGACAGCCAGATGGTCGTCGGTCACTAGCGCCTCGAGGCCATGGCTTGCCGCGGCGGCACGCACCTCCCGCGCGAACTCGCGCGAGTAGCTGCCGAGACCGCAGACGGTGAAGCCGAGTTCGTCGGCGGCAATGCGCGCGGCGGCGATCGCGTGCGTCGCGTCGCCGAAGATGAACACCCGCTTGCCGGTGAGATAAGTCGAATCCACCGATCGGCTGTACCAGGGCAAGCGCGAGACCGGCGCCGGTCGCGCCGACGCATCGAGCCCCGCGGCGTCGGCGACGGCGTTGAGAAAATCCTCGGTGGCGAGCGTCCCGATCGGCGGCAGCGTCACCGCCCGCTGGCCGTGCGCGCGCTCCAGCCAGCCGGCAGCGACCGAGGCGATCTCTGGATAAAGGACGATGTTGAAGTCCGCCGCGGGCAGCCGGGCGAGATCACCGACGCTGGCGCCCTGCGGCGCGACGACGTTGACGGCGATCCCCATGCGCTCGACCAGCCTGCGCACCTCGACGATGTCGTCGCGGTGCCGGAAGCCGAGCGCCGTCGGACCGAGGATGTTGCAGACGCGGCCGGGCGGCCGTGGCGCGACCGGGCCGACCGGGGCCGGCGCAAAGTTCCGGACCAGGCGGTAGAAGGTCTCGGAGGCGCCCCAGTTCTCCTTCTTCTGGTAGGACGGCAGTTCCAGGGCGATCACCGGAATGTCCAGCGCCAGCGCCGCGGCAAGGCCTCCGGGATTATCCTGGATCAGTTCGGCCGTGCAGGAGGCACCGACCAGAACGACGTCGGGCCGGAACCGCTCGACCGCCTCGCGGCAGCAGGTCTTGAAGATCTCGGCCGTGTCGCTGCCGAGATCGCGGGCCTGGAAGGTGGTGTAGGTCACCGGCGGCCGGGTGTCCCGCCGCTCGATCATGGTGAACAGCAGGTCGGCGTAGGTATCGCCCTGCGGCGCGTGCAGCACGTAGTGCACGCCGCGCATCGAGGCGGCGATCCGCATCGCGCCGACATGGGGAGGTCCTTCATAGGTCCAGACGGTGAGCTGCATCAGACCCTCACCTTCAGACGTTCACGCCGGGCGAACGGCCGGCAGAACAGCTCCGCGAGTTCTCCGGCCTGCTCGTAGCCCTGGATCGGGGTGAAGCTGAGCTCGATCGACCACTTCGTCGTGAAACCCTCGGCCTCCAGCGGGTTGGCGAGACCGAGGCCGCAGACGACGAGATCCGGCCGTGCCGCGCGGCAGCGCTCTAGTTGCCGGTCGACATCCTGCCCCTCGCTGACGAACACGTTCGCGGGCAGCAGCGCGAACTCGGCGGCCAGATGCCGGCGGTGCAGGAAGGGCGTGCCGATCTCGACGATCTCGCAGCCGAGCTCGCGGTGGAGAAACCGCGCCAGGGCCGGTTCGGCTTGCGAGTCCGGAAAGAAGAACAGGCGCTTGCCTTCAAGAACCGTCCGATGGCGCGACACCGCCTGCGCGGCCCGTTCGCGGCCGGGTCCGGTAATCGCCTCGAAGCGGCCGGGATCGACACCGAAGGCATCGGCGGCCGCACGCAGCCAGGCGGTGGTGCCTTCCCCGCCGAGCGGGAATGGCGCCGGCAGCAGCCGTGCACCGCGCGCTTCCAGCGCAAGCGCGGCCGCGCCAAGGAAAGGCTGCGCCAGAAGGAGCCGGGTTTCGGGGCCGATCGGCGGCAAGGTGGTGGACGAGCGCGATGGCAGGAAGGCGACGGGCCCGATCCCCAAAGCGTCGAAGATGCGGCGGAACTGGTCCTCGACGACGTCGGCGAGCGCCCCCGCGACCAGCAGCGACGGCCGTGCACCAGCGGACTCGGCCGGGAGATCCCGAGCCAGGGCCGCCAGAAAATTGTCCTCGCCTTGCGTGAAGGTCGTCTCGATGCCGCTGCCGGAATAGTTGAGGAAACGGACCGCCGGCCCGTGCAGTTTGCTGAGCCGCTCGGCCGCCTTGGCGAGATCCAGCTTGATCACCTCGGACGGACAGGAGCCGACGAGGACGAGCATCCTGATTTCAGGCCGGCGCGCCAGTAAGCGGGCGACCACCGTATCGAGCTCGGCATGCATGTCGGCCATGCCCGCGAGATCCCGCTCTTCGATGATGGCGGTGGCGAAGCGCGGTTCGGCAAAGATCATCACCCCGGCGGCCGACTGCAGCAGGTGGGCACAGGTGCGCGAGCCGACCACCAGGAAGAAGGCATCCTGCATCTTGCGGTGCAGCCACATGATCGAGGTCAGCCCGCAGAACACCTCGTGCTGACCGCGCTCGCGCCGCGGCCTGACCGGCACCAAGCCGGCCGGCGCGACGCCCGAGGCGACGCCGTCGACGCTCACAGCGCCGGCTCCAGCTCGGAGATGGCGGGGAAAGCCGCCGACAGCCGAGCCGCCCTCAGCTTCAGGACGAACTGCGCCGCATTGACCGCGTAGCTGGCATAGCAGCAGAGCGCGAGCAGCATCAGCGGACGGTGCCCCAGCCAGCCGCCGAACCAGGCGACGAGGTAGGCGGTGTGGAGGGCCAGGACCAGCATGCTGACCATGTCCTCCCAGTAGAAAGCCTTGGCGAACAGATAGCGGCCGAAGACCTCCTTCTCCCAGATCGAGCCGGTGATCATGATGGCGTAGAGCACGATGGTCTTGAGGACGACCGAGGACGCCGCGAGCGCCAGACCCTCGCCGGTCGCGAGGTACCGGATGATCAGCCCGACGCTGACAAGGCAGACGAGGAATTGCAGCGGCGCAAGACCCCCCTGGACGAGCGTCCAGCGCGACGCATCGCGGCGCTGCCGCTGCTCTGGCGTGTAAAGAGGTTTGAACGGTCTTGCCGGCCTTGGCAGCCCGATACGCCCATGCTGCGCCCGCAGAGGCCTGGCGTGTTGCTGGAAGTCGCGTCGGGGCGTCTGGCTGTGCAACGTCATCGTCAACCACCTCCCCCATCCGCACCACTTCCACCTGCATTGCTCAGAGCCTATCGTCGCCAAAATGTTATTGTCAATCAAAAATGACGTAAAACAATATTTACACTTTTGAGTGCTGACAGGCTGGCGTCGCGGTCGCGTGCATCGTATGAATCTTCAGATCGGCGGACCCTTGGAGAGGGGAGCCGGCACTGCGGAAATCCTTTCGGGGGTTTCGGCATGCGAGACGGTAGTCGGGACGACAGTTGGGACAACAGTCGCGATATTGGGACGGGCAAAAGGTCGGGGAGACGCCAGGCATGGGGTACGCGACGAGGATTTCGGCGGAAGCTTCCGGCCAGCCGGGAGACGATCCGCATCGACCGCGGCGTCGACTGAGCATCGGAAGCGATGGTCCGGCGACCGTGCCCCGCCGCCCCGAGCCGTACGCCACGGGAAGCAGCAAAGCTGGACCGGACCGAGCGGTCCCGTCTTCCGAGGCATGGGCGCCGGCAAGCGCCGGGATGGAGAGCCTCGCTGCGGAAGGCCTGGACACGCGCAGCGCCTTGGATCCCCCGCGAACCCCGATTTCGCTCGAGCGCCTCCGGTCGCAGGACCCTCGGCGCATCGCAGATCTCGTCCAGGCCCTCTATCGCGCCGAGGACGAGACCTGCCACCGGCTCCTGGCGTGGGCGGCCGGCGACAGTGGCAGCCCCCAGGATCTCGCGCGCATGCTCCTTGGCCCCGCCGCCCGCCTGACGGGCGAGCACTGGGCGGCGGACCTGACGGACTTTCTGCGGGTGACCATGGCGGTATCGAAGCTGACCTGCCTTTTCCGCGAGGCGTGCCTCTCGGCGCCGCCCTCCGGCCGCTATGATCCCCAGCGGCGGATGCTTCTCGCCTCAGCCCCCGGCAACCAGCACGGCTTCGGCCTTTGCGTGGCGGAGGACGCCTTCCGCCGTGACGGCTGGCTGGTGGAGAGCGGCAACACCCCGTCCGATGTGCTGGACCTTACGGCCCGTCACCCCTACCGGATCGTCGGCATCTCTATCGGCACAGAGCACGATCTTGCAGGCCTAAGGAGCTTCGTCACGGCCCTGAAGCAGCGCTCGCGCAACCCCTCGGTCGCGCTGATGGCCGGCGGATCCCTCGCCGCCAGCCATCCCGCCGCAATCTTCGCCGCAGGCTTCGATCTCGTCCCCGCCGATATCGCCATGGCAACCCGGCAGGCCGCCGCGATCGCGGTCGGGCGCGCCCTGTTGCCTTGCTAGCGAAAGGACCCGACCATCATTGACGACCAGCGTGTGTCCTGTGCGGTGTCCCGCTCCTTCCGATCCAATGACCGCGTCTTCGCCGGCCTCAGCGCCGACGCCCTGGCGGCATTGACGACGGTCAATTCGGACGTCTCCGTCATCCTGTCCTGGGAAGGCGACGTTCTCGATGTCGCTTACCGCGACCCGGAACTTGCCGAATGGGGTGTCGACGACTGGGTCGGCTTGCCCTGGCGCGAGACGGTGACGCCCGAAAGCCGCAACAAGATCGAGGAACTGCTGTCCGACGCCGCCGGGACGTCGCCGACCCGCTCGCGCCAGGTCAATCATCCGGGGAAAACCGGTGCGGATCTTCCCGTTGGGTATCGCGTCGTGTCCTTCGCCGGCTCGCCCTACCGCATCGCTTTCGGCAGCGACCTCAGGGCGATGGCAGAGATGCAGCAGCGGCTGGCGGCTGCCTACGCCGCGATGGAGACGGACTATCGCAAACTGCGCGACATCGAGACGCGTTACCGCGTGCTCTTCCATCTGGCCGTCGAGCCGTTGGTCGTGGTCGACGCGCTGAGCCTGAAGATCCTCGATGCCAACGAGGGCGCCGCCAGGCTTCTCGGCAAGCCGGTCGACGCGATCGTCGGCCTCTCCGCCGCCTCCGTCTTCCACCGCGAGGACCAGGCGCAGGCGACCGAAGCGTTGCGCAGGGCCAACGGTCACGCCGAGATGTTCCGCGCCCGGCTCGCAGCCGGCGGCCGAGAGATGAGCGCGGCGGTCACGCCGTTCCGCGAACTCGGGCGCACCATCCTGCTCGTCCGCCTCAGCAGCGAGGATTTCGGCGACGACGACGCCCGCCCGGCGGCGGACAACCACATGGGCTCGGTCGCCGAAAAACTGCCGGAGGGCGTCGTCATCGTCGACCAGCAAGGCAATATCGTGCAGGCGAACCCCGCCTTTCTCGACCTCGTCAGGGTCATCAGCACCGACCGGATCGAAGGCAAGCCGCTCGATACCTGGCTGGGGAGCTCGCGGGTGGATCTTCAGGTACTGATGGCGAACCTGCGCGAGCACGGGACGATGCGCCGCTTCTCTTCCGTCGTGCGCGACGCGCTCGGCATCAGCCAGCCCGTCGAGGTGTCCGCCGCAACGATCGCCGCCCGCGACGGCCCGCTGTACGGCTTCTCCATCCGGGAAATTCCGGAAGGCCGCCGGGCGGGGATCGGACACCCGGCGGGCACGACGACACACCTGACCGAACTCGTCGGGCGCGTGCCGTTGAAGAGCCTCGTCCGCAATACCGCCGACATCATCGAAAAACTCTGCATCGAGGCAGCGCTGAGGCTGACCGAAAACAACCGCGCCTCGGCCGCGGACATGCTCGGACTGAGCCGCCAAAGCCTCTACCTCAAGCTCAAGCGGTTCGGCATTTCGGATGGCGAGCCGCCGGACGACGCCTGAATTATCACGATTCGACAACGCAACAATGTCAACCTCGGTTGACGTCCTCTCTTGAACCGAATGGGAGCCTGCGAATGTTCGAGCCCTTCGCCTTGGGTCACCGGCACGGCCTGCCCAAGGCTGCGACCGTGCTCGAACTGCTGAAGCCGATCACCTGGTTCGCGCCAATGTGGGCCTATGCCTGCGGCACCGTCTCCTCCGGCGCGGAGCTTAGCGAGCGCTGGGTCTATGTGGCCGGCGGCATTCTCCTGGCCGGGCCGCTGGTGTGCGGCACCAGCCAGGCGGTGAACGACTGGTTCGACCGCGAGGTCGACGCGATCAACGAACCCGGGCGGGTCATTCCCTCCGGCCGCATGCCGGGCCAGTGGGGCCTCGGGGTCGCCATCGCCAATACCGCCCTCTCGCTGGTCGTGGCGGCTCTCCTTGGTCCGTTCGTGCTCGGCGCCGCGGTGCTCGGCCTGGTGCTCGCCTGGATCTACAGCGCCCCGCCCTTGCGGCTGAAGCGCAGCGGCTGGGTGGGACCGGGCGCGGTCGGCCTCTGCTACGAGGGGCTGCCCTGGTTCACCGCGGCCGCCGCCGCATCCGGCGGATTTCCCGGCTGGCCGACGGTGGCGATCGCCGCGCTCTACAGCCTCGGCGCGCACGGCATCATGACGCTGAACGACTTCAAATCGGTCGAGGGAGACCGCCAGATGGGGCTGGCCAGCCTGCCGGCGCGCCTCGGGGTCGATGCGGCGGCACGGCTTGCCTGTGCGGTCATGGCGGCGCCCCAACTGGTGGTGATCGTCCTCCTCCTGCGCTGGCAGTTCGACATCGCCGCCCTCATCGTCACTTTCCTCCTCGCCGGGCAGACCTTGTTGATGCCGCGTCTCCTCGTCGATCCCCTGCGCCATGCCGCCTGGTACAATGCCACCGGCACGACGCTCTTCGTTCTCGGGATGATGGTGTCGGCCTTCGCGTTGCGCGCCATGACCGTGCCGTGAGCCCGGCCTACGACGTCGTCGTCGTCGGTGGCGGGCCGGCCGGCGCGACGGCGGCCGAAACGCTGGCACGCGGCGGCCGGCGGGTGCTGCTCGTCGACCGCGCCGGCCGGATCAAGCCTTGCGGCGGCGCCATTCCCACCCGGCTGATCCGCGACTTCGCCATTCCGCCGGCGCTCCTGACGGCGCGGATACGTTCGGCCCGCATCATCGCCCCTTCCGCCGCCGCCATCGACATGCGGATCGACGGCGGTTTCGTCGGCATGGTCGACCGCGAGGCGTTCGACCCGTTCCTGCGCAACCGCGCCGCGGCTGCCGGTGCGGAGCGACTTTCCGCGACGTTCCGATCGGCAGAGCGCACCGCCGAGGGCGGGCTCGACCTGTCGCTGACGCGGCCGGACGGCACCCCGGTCCGCGTCTCGGCCCGCCTCGTCATCGGTGCGGACGGGGCCGGCTCCCAAGTGCGGCGCGCTTTGTTCGCCGAGGAGAAGCAGCCGCCCTTCGTTTTCGCCTATCACGAGATCGTCCGCTCGCCGCCGGCCGCCGCCTCTACCAGCGCTTCCGCCTCTGCCAGCGCGGATTTCGATCCGCAGCGCTGCGACATCTACTACGCCTCGCGCCTTTCGCCAGACTTCTACGGCTGGGTCTTCCCGCACGGCGAGACGACGAGCGTCGGCGTTGGCAGCGCCGTCAAGGGCTTCGACCTCCGGCAGGCAACGCGTGCGCTGCGCGAGGCGGCAGGTCTTGTCGGACAGCCCACCCTTCGCCGCGAGGGAGCGCCGTTGCCCCTGAAACCCTTGAAGCGATGGTACAACGGCCGTGACGCGCTGCTCGCCGGCGATGCCGCCGGTGTCGTGGCGCCTGCGTCGGGCGAGGGCATCTACTATGCCATGCGGGGTGGCCAGCTTGCGGCAGAAGCGGCGCATGCCTTTCTGTCGACCGCGAAGGCCGGCGCCTTGGCGCAGGCCCGACGCCGATTCATGCGCGAGCACGGGAAGGTGTTCCTGGTGCTCGGCCTCATGCAATCCTTCTGGTACCGCAGCGACCCGCGGCGCGAACGCTTTGCTGCGCTTTGCGGCGATGCCGACATCCAGCGCCTGGTCTGGACATCCTATCTCGACAAGACGCTCGTCCGCGCCGAGCCGCGGGCCTATCTTCGGGTGCTCCTCAAGGACATGGGGCACGTCTTCGGGTTGATGGCCGAATGAGCCCGCCCGACCTCGAGGCAATCTTCAGGGACGGCAACGTCGCCATCATCGCGAGCGTCATCCTTCTTGCGGAAGCGCTCTGCCTCGTCCTCATCGCCCGGCGACCCGCCGTGGCCGTCATCGCCAACGCTCTGTCGGGCCTGTTCCTCATCCTCGCGCTCAACGCATCGCTGTCGGGGGCCGGCCTTCCATCGGTGGTGCTCTGGCTGTCGCTCGGCGGGCTTGCGCACGCCGCCGACGTCATTGTCAGGCGTCGGTCCTGAGGCTCAGGCCGTGCCGAAGGCGCCGGGATTGCGGCGCCAGACCGACCAGTTGAGGCAGCCGGCAATGCTGACCCAGACGAGATACGGCGCGAGCATCCAGGCCGCCACTGCGCTGACGGAAGCGAAGCTTGCGATCGTCGCGGCGATGCCGAGCCAGAGGGCCACGAGGTTGATGAAGGCGAGATCGGGCCGACGCCGACCGAAGAACAGCCAGGACCACATTGCGTTCAGCACCATCTGCACGGCGAACGGCGCAAACACCGCGAGGTCGGACCCGACCTGCCGCCAGACCAGCCAGCCGGAAAGGGCCATCAGAAGGAAGAGGATGCTCCAGACCACGGGAAACGCCCAGTTCGGCGGTGTCCAGTCAGGCTTGGCAAGGCGCGCGTACCATTCGCCCGGCCGGAAGATTGCCCCGGAACTCGCGACGGCGAGCGACAGGAGAATGAAGAAACAGAGGGCCAGGAAGGATGACAGGGTCATACGCGCTCGCAAGGTCGTTGGTCTCTAACACTTACGCCCTTCGCCGCCGTTTTCCAGCCGCGAGCCTGCGATCGTGACCGGCTCCCCGTCACCGCAAGGTGTCAAGGCTTTGCGATCATGACGTAGAGCGCCGCCACCAGCGGGACCGTGGCGATGACTCCCCAGACCAGCCAAGTCCGTGAGTCCCTGAAGTAGCGCTCCGGTATATCGCCGCCGCCGGCGAAGCTGCGTGCCACTCGCCCCTGGCGGATCTGCAGAGGCACGAGCACCAGGAGCCAGATGAGACCGGACAAGCCGAACAATGCTTCGCCGGCGATCAGCCAATCGGCTCCGAGAAGCGGCATCTCGGCGACACGGGCCGCTCCGATCCCGCCGCCGAGGATCAGAAGGATCCCCACCAAGGTGAAGAGCCAGTCGGCAATGACGACACCGCGCTGCGCATGCGCGATGACGATGGGGTTCCGGCTCATGTCGGCCAGGACTTTCCAGAACGCGGTGATGGTCACGTTGCCGAGGAGGACGACGACGCCGAGCACGTGGAGCATCTTGAAGATGTCATACACCAGTCGCTCCGATCGTGCTGCGGGTCTATCAGCGCCCTGCTCGCGACAGGATGCACGGAAACGCTCTCCATGCTCGCATCGACCGATCGGACTGTCCGTCGATCGCGCCTGATCATCGGGGCGATGCTCACGCCATCGGCCGCGAGTTTGACGAAATGATCGAGAGCCACCCGCCGCGGCGCCCGGCGATGGGTGGACGATCGACCGAAAGGATACCGCCTGCCCGGCCGCGCCGCGCCGCGCTGAGTGCTGCCGGATCAGGTCTGCAGGAACATCCTCGATGGGGTGAATGCACCCCATCGAGGGGAGACCTTGACGGTCAGAAGGGCAGACCGCCCTCCTGCATGATCGTCGACTGATGGTGGCTTACTGGCAGCCTGCGCCGACCGGCTGGCCCTCGATGATCCGGCATGTCCGGCTGCCACCTTGCCGATCCTCCCGGCCCTCGGAATTGCGCACCGGCGGCGTGTAGCCGCGCGGAGGACGCTGCTGGGCACTGGCGGCCTGGCGCGGCGGCGGCTCCTGGATCCGGACCGGCGTCGTCGACGATCGGCCGGGCGGGCCACGGTCCGCGCGGTCTTCCCGATCGCGCCCGTCGCCCCGGTCACGGTCGCGGCGGTCATCCCGGTCGCGGCGATCGTCGCGCCGGTCGTAGCGGTCGTAGCGGTCCCGGCCGGGACGCCCGTAGCCATCGCGGTTATAGCCATCGCGATAGTAGGGTGGCGGGATGCGGCGATCGGAATAGCGGTAGTCCGGCTCGACCCGGTAGACATTGGGGCGATCATAGCCCCGCGGTCCCTCGTAATAACCGTCGTTCACCGTCTCGCACCCGGCGAGCGCCACGACCGCCAGTCCAAGAGACAGCACTGTTGCCCTGAAATTCACGTCAGCCCTCCCGAAGGATGATCCTTCTCAGGGCGAATATAATCCGAAGACGAGAGGCGCATAGCGGAATCGTAACAAAGGGTAAGCGGCAAACGCGCCGGCCGGCATTGCCCCGCCGTGCCCCGAGGCGTATCGCTCCTGCGGTTCTGCAATGAGACGAACGGACCCATGCGCCTCAAATCCCTTCTCGACCGCATCCCCCTCGACCGATTCCTGCTGCTGCTGATCCTGACTGTGGTCCTCGCCGCCGTCCTCCCGGCGCGCGGCCAGGCGGCCGAAGCGCTGGATTGGATCACCTACGGCGCTATCGCCTTCCTGTTCTTCCTCTACGGTGCCAGACTGTCGCCGAAGGCGGTCTGGGCGGGCCTGCTGCACTGGCGCCTCCAGGGTCTCGTCTTCTCCTCGACCTTTATCCTGTTCCCGCTGCTCGGCCTTGGCGCCGCCGCCCTCGCCGCGCCCTTCCTGCCGCAGGAGCTGCTGCTCGGCATCGTCTTCCTCTCCGTGCTCCCCTCCACCGTGCAGTCGTCGATCGCCTTCACCTCGATGGCCGGCGGCAACGTGCCGGCCGCGCTGACCAGCGCCTCGGTCAGCAATCTCCTTGGCATGATCGTCACGCCGATCCTGATCGTCCTCCTCGCCAGCAGCCAGCAGAACATCCTCAGCCTCGACGCACTCGAGAAAATCGCACTGCAGCTGCTTGCGCCGTTCGTGGCCGGACAGCTGGTGCGGCCGTTGATCGGCGCCTGGCTGCTGCGCCACAAGACGCTGACCTCGGTGGTCGACCGCGGCTCGGTGCTGATCGTCGTCTATGCCGCGTTCAGCGAGGGCATGGTCGCCGGCGTCTGGGGAATGCTCGGCTGGGAGCAGCTTGCGATCGTCGCCGGCATCGACATCGTGCTCCTCGCCATCGTGCTGGTGGCGACGACCGTGACCAGCCGCAAGCTCGGCTTTTCCAAGGAAGACGAGATCGCCATCGTCTTCTGCGGCTCGAAGAAGAGCATGGCGACCGGCATCCCGATGGCCGGCATCCTCTTCCCCGGCCAGGCGATGTCGATCATCGTGCTGCCGCTGATGCTGTTCCACCAGATCCAGCTGTTCGCCTGCGCCACCATTGCCCAGCGCTATGCCCGCCGGCTTTCCGCGACACCCGCCACCGTGCCGGCGGACGCGGCGACCGGCTCGGCGACGCTACCGGGCGCGCCGGTGCTAGAGGCGAGCGTCCGCGCGAAGTAGCCGAGGCCCCGCCCCTCCCGGCGGCTCGCTCGGTCGCAAACATGAATGGCCGGAGAGCGAATGCTCTACCGGCCATTCCTTTGATGTGCAGTGCGGGTGCTGAAGCGTCAGCACCTTGGCCGCGTCAATCGAGCTGGCGCACCGCGCCGCGGGCGGCACTCGTCGCAAACTTCGCATAGGCCTTCAAAGCCGTCGTGACCTTGCGCTTGCGCACCTCGGCCGGCACATAGCCCTTCTCCGCCTGCGCCAGCCGGCGCTCGGCCAGAACGCTGTCGTCGACGGCAAGGTGGATCCGGCGGTTCGGGATGTCGATCTCGATGATGTCGCCCTCTTCCACGATCCCGATCATGCCGCCTTCGGCCGCTTCCGGCGACACGTGGCCGATGGAAAGGCCCGACGAGCCGCCGGAGAAGCGTCCGTCGGTGACGAGAGCGCAGTCCTTGCCGAGGCCCTTCGATTTCAGATAGCTCGTCGGATAGAGCATTTCCTGCATGCCCGGCCCGCCGCGCGGCCCCTCGTAGCGGATCAGCACGATGTCGCCGGCCTTGATCTGGTTCGATAGGATCGCGTGCACCGAGGAGTCCTGGCTCTCGAAGATCCGTGCCGGCCCCTTGAAGGTGAGGATCGAGGCATCGACGCCCGCGGTCTTCACGATGCAGCCGTCCTCGGCGAGGTTGCCGTAGAGCACGGCAAGGCCGCCATCGGTGGAATAGGCGTGTGCGAGATCGCGGATGACGCCGGTGGCGCGGTCGCTGTCGACCGAGTCGAAGCGCCGCTCCTGGCTGAACGCGACCTGTGTCGGCACGCCGCCGGGCGCCGCGCGGAAGAAGTCGTGCACGGTCCGGCTGTCGGTGCGCATCACGTCCCAGCGGTCGAGCGCGGCGCCGAGGCTCTCGGCATGCACCGAGCCGACGTCGGTGTGGATCAGCCCGGCGCGATCAAGCTCGCCAAGAATGGCGAGCACGCCGCCGGCGCGGTGGACGTCCTCCATGTGGACGTTGGCCACCGCCGGCGCGACCTTGCAGAGCACCGGCACGCGGCGCGACAGCCGGTCGATGTCGGCCATGGTGAAATCGACCTCGCCTTCGTGCGCGGCGGCCAGCAGATGCAGAACGGTGTTGGTCGAGCCGCCCATGGCGATATCCAGCGTCATGGCGTTCTCGAAAGCCTCGAAGCTCGCGATGGCGCGCGGCAGCACGCTCATGTCGTCCTTCTCGTAATGGCGCTTGGCGAGATCGACGATCAGGTGGCCGGCCTCGACGAACAGCCGGCGGCGGTCGCCGTGCGTCGCCAGTGTCGAGCCGTTGCCCGGCAGCGACAGGCCGAGCGCCTCGGTCAGGCAGTTCATCGAGTTGGCGGTGAACATGCCCGAGCACGAGCCGCAGGTCGGGCATGCCGAGCGCTCGATGGTCCCGACGTCCTCGTCGGAGATGCGCTCGTCGGCGGCGGCGACCATCGCGTCGACGAGATCGAGCTTCTTCTCGGTGTTGTCCGGCCAGATCACCTTGCCGGCCTCCATCGGGCCGCCGGAAACGAAGACGACGGGAATGTTCAGCCGCAGCGCCGCCATCAGCATGCCCGGCGTGATCTTGTCGCAGTTGGAGATGCAGACCATGGCGTCGGCGCAATGGGCGTTGACCATGTACTCGACGCTGTCGGCGATGAGCTCGCGCGAGGGCAGCGAATAGAGCATGCCGTCATGGCCCATCGCGATACCGTCGTCGACAGCGATGGTGTTGAACTCCTTGGCGACGCCACCGGCCGCCTCGATTTCCCGCGCGACCAACTGACCAAGGTCCTTCAGGTGGACATGGCCGGGCACGAACTGCGTGAACGAGTTGACGACCGCGATGATCGGCTTGCCGAAATCGCCGTCCTTCATGCCGGTCGCGCGCCATAGGCCGCGGGCGCCGGCCATGTTGCGGCCATGGGTGGTGGTGCGGGAACGATAGACGGGCATCGGAAACCTCGCGGGCATGTCGAAGAGCCGGGATGCCGAGCGCATCCCGCTTCGGAACTTCAAAGGACGAATGTCGCCGCTTCTACCGCCAAGCGGGCGAGGACGGCAAGGCGATGTGGCCGTCAGCGGTGGTTTTGCGACAGACGGCCGCCGTTCAGCCACCGCCGCCCGCGTCTCCCGGAGTCAGCGCTTGAAGCGCTCCATCGCCGTCAGCCACTGCACGAAGGGCTCGGCGCGGCCCTGATAGATTTCCTGCTGCAGGAACAGAATCTCGGCCGCATGCAGGTCCTCGTCCACCTCGGTCCACCAGCTTTTCAGCTGTCCGTTGCTGCCGTCGCTCCAGCGATAGCCGCGGCCTTTCAAAAGGTCCTTGGTGTGGAACGGGCTGTTTTCAGCCCAGATCCGCGCACGGCGGCGCTGCGAGGACGCAAGGAGATGGGCGAACGCGGTGTCGGCGCGTCCGGGCAGTTGCGCCGCCAGCACCTCGAGCAGCGCATGGCAATCGTCGACCGCGCGGTGACCATTGTGGAACCAGCCGCCCTGGGAGACGAGATAGCCGAGCTTCGTTCCCTCGAAGCCGAACCCTGCCCAGCCGACTTCCGCCACCGAGCACGCCCATGGCTTGGTGTCGAAGCCCGGCAGAAAGCGCTCGCAGAACGGCCGGTCGAAACGGGCATTGTGGGCGATCACGAGATCAGCCGGTGCGACGAAGGCGGCGACGGCCGCGAGGTCGAGCTTCTGCCCCGCCACCATCTCGTCGGTGATGCCGGTGATACGGGTGATCTCCGCCGAGATCGGCTGGCTGGGCTGGTGCAAGGCGCTGAAGACGTCGATCACCCCGCTGATGCCGGCCTCGTCGTAGAGGAAGGCGACCATGCCGAGTTCGATGATCTCGTCCTTGCCGTGATCGAGCCCGGTCGTCTCGGTATCGAGGATGATGCCGACCTTCACCCCGTCGCCGGGTTGCGGCCAAGCCGCCGTGGCCGGGCGCGGCAGCAATTGCCGGAGGATGCGGTAGCGCCCGGTCTTCGCCAGGCGCTCCGCCAGCGCCTCGTCGGCGTCGATCCGGGGAACCGCCGCTCGCACGGCGGCCTTTGCCTGGACCTTCTCCGCCCGCAAGGCTGGTCGGCGGGAGCCGGCGATCTGGTCGAAGGCGAAGAGTTCGTTCTGGTCGGGATCAGGCAATTTCATCGGGCATCCGCATTCGGCAACGCGTGCTTCAAGCATCCAATGCCGATCGCATCAAGGCGTCGCCCTTCCTCTCGAACCCGTTCCGTCACAGGTCTGGCCGTCGCAAAAACAGCAATAAATGCGGCGTGGCGACCAGGTTCGCCTCGATAACGGGCATTTCGACGAATTCAGTGCACCTTGACCGCGCAGGGATTCATGTCATTATTTAGCTATCGTTAACCGCGACGCGCAAGGACGTAAGCGATGATCGCTCCAGCAAACCGCGCCAACGATCTCCACGACACGATCATTCCGGCTTTGCTGACGACGGCCAAGATGATCCGCTCGATGATGGCGATCAACTTGTCCGCGCTGGGTCTGCAGAATGGTCAGGAAGAGGTGCTGCTGGCGTTCGAACGGTCGCGGCCGATGTCGTCGAACCAGTTGGCTGCCAAGCTCAACATAAGGCCGGACACCGCCGCCAAGCTGCTCGCCCGTCTGGTCCAGCAGCATCTGGCGATGCGGGTCGAGGATACGGCCGATCCGATGGCGATGGTGGTGGTCCTCACGGCCTCCGGGGCGGAAATGCAGGTCCGCCTGCGGGCCATGCTGGAGTCGATCGACCGTGAACTGCATTCGGCCCTCGACGGGTCGCTGGTCGACGCCATGCACACGGAGGTGGCCTTGCTGAACGCCCGCCTCTTCTCCTTGCTGACGCCTCAGCGTTCGGTTCAGGACGCCCTCGCCTCCGTCTCCTGCAGGCCGTAGCGCGTCCTGCGGGGCTTCTCGCTCGAGAACGCCCTAGTAGGCGGTCGATCGCTCCTGCGCCGACGCGTAAAAGTCATCCGCATCTCCATCGAACCAGTCGTCATGACCCGTCACGAAGATGGTCTCGACGCCGTAGCGAAGGAAAACGTCGCCGACGGTGCCGGCGACCGTAACGGCTAGACGCGTATCGAGCATCACGCAGTCGACCTGGCCGGTTTGATCGATATAGCGGAGCGCTTCTTCGATATTGGGGACTGGCCCGAGCGCTACGCCTGATTCAGTCATGATCGACCGGCGCAAGGCTGCCGCTGGCTCGACTTCATCCTCGATGACAAGAATGCGCCGTCCCGCTAAGGTCTGCGATACAAGGCTCAGCATTAAGTTCCCCCCAGTATATCAGTAAGATCCCGCAGCAAAAATCAAACGACATGACTCGATAACTCGCAGGCAAGATCAAAACGCTGCACGCAACCGTTCCGGCGGCGCACATCGAGATCTATGCCTGTAAGTTGCAAATCAGCAGCGGTTCGCCGTCGGCGTTTGTTTCTGTCTGCAGATGAAATTTTAATAAAATAAATCAATGACAACGACAAGCGCTGGGGACATGCAGGCAGCCAAGCTCTCCAATGCGCGGACTGCATGGCTGATGCCCGTCGCAACGGCGATCCTCTGCCGTTCTGGCCGATCGCGAGACGCCAAACCCTTGTGCCGCAGCACTGTGCATCCGTTCTGCGGCCGAGGCGGTAGCAGAACTGCCGATGAAGGTGACAATGACAGTCTTGTTTAGATCAAGTTCCGCCGGTCCGCCGCTTTCACAGAGGTACGACAGATGTTGCTAATTTGTCATGGCGGTTTTGCTGCGCCAACGCCGCCTCTCACCCTCGCGACGACCGACCAGACCTTCCGGAAGTCATGATCGGCACCGGCCGGGAGACATGATCGGCACCGGCCCGGTGTCATCATTAAAATCGGAAGGACACCGCCTGTCTCCCTGGTGCCGCCTTTAGTTGCCGCGGACGTCCTGTTCGTCGCGCAAGGCGCGCGCCACTGAGGGATCGACCGGTGCCGGCTCTTTCGCAACAGCGGCGGGCTTTGCTGCTTCGGGGCTTCCGGTAGCCGCTGCAGGGATGCTGCCCGTCTTGATCTGATCCGGGGCCACCGGCAGGGGTGTCATCGGCGCGGTCGCTGTCGACGGGCGACCATAGAGGCGTCCCTTGCGGTAGTTCTGCGCATAGTCGAGGCAGCCTTCGACGACGGGCGTGCACACCGTATTGCGACCACGGGGACCGTCATTGTCGCCGGAATAAGCCAGACGGTCGAGGCGGCCGTCGATGAACCGCATCTGCACCCGGCAATTGCCACCGCCCGGCAGCGATACATTGGTATTGGCGGCGCCGAACAGCACAGGCGCCGACACGTTGATGCCGCCGGAGCGCGACGGCCCGTCATAGCTCCAGATCGTCACGCCGTCCTCGGTAAAGCTGCGGTTCGGAAACCCGGCGCACATCCGGATGTCCTTCTGGTCCATGCCCAGGAGCGCGGTCTTGGCCACCTCGACTGCGTTGAAACTGTAGCGGGCGGCGCAGCCGCCGGCGATCAGGACGGCCGCGAACAGACCGATGCGGGACAGGACGCGTGGAAGCATCGCTCCGCCTTTCTCATCATGCCGTCTCCGGGCCTCCCGCGATCGATCGAAACGACCCTGCAAAGAGGCTCCAGGAATTAAAAGAAACGAAGCCGCAGTGTGCATCCGCCCGTACACACCGCGCTCTGAAACAGAACGCCACCGCCACATCAGTCGGGCGCCTCCGCCCGCCCAGATGCCTGTCGACGGGTAGTCCACGAAGAACCGATCGGCGGCGTCATGCTGCAGGGCAACATGAGCATTCCACGGGTGAAAGCAAGGCGGGATGATCAATTCGGCCCGCCGATGCGATCACGAAACAGCGGGCGAAAAACGGTGAAGGGCCAGCGCACGCGTGGCGCCGGCAGCACCGAAGGAACACTGGAATCCGTTATGTCAGGTGGCCGGCGTCAGCCTTGCCGGCCTGCCCAGGGCATGTTCCAGACGATGGCCCTCGGGAGCGTCTCGGGGACGATCCGGTGCACATGCCCGGGACTAGCGCTGTCGGCCAGCGGCGATGCCGCCACGGCCGGCACCAGGGGAAAATGCGCTGCCTGCTCGTCGTCCTCGGACACGACGTCGAGAAAACGAATGCCCGCCAGCATCCCGCGGCGGTAGACGAGACGCGCTGGACGCTCGACCTTCTCCTCGCCGATGATGATGTCGAAGACTTTCGGAAGATGCGCCGCTTCGTCGATGGTCAGCAGCGCGCCAGTCGAGGAGATGTTGCGAACGATGCAATCGAAGGTCGAGTAGTGGTTGTTGAACAGGATTTTCGCGCGCTTCAGGGTTCGGACCCGCGGCGCAACGCGCCGTTCCGATCCGTCGGCTTCCCGCTCTGGCAGGTTGGTCATGGTCTGCCTCCTGTTTCATTCACCCGGCCATCATCCGCATGAAAGGCTAACGAACGATCAAGATCAGCCATAAAGCCCGATCGGACAAGCCACTACCGTGATGATATCCGGCAAGACCTGAACGACAAAGGCCGATGGAAACTCCACCGGCCTTTGCGCTTCGTCGACTGGGCGCCCATCCGGTGTCTTCAAAACACCGGGCGCAAGCGCCATTCTCTGGTTCTGCGGCAGCTTTTTGACGGAGCGTAACCGCCCCATCGCGGGTTCCGCTAGTTGCGGGTCTTGTCGACCAGAGCATTCGACTTGATCCACGGCATCATGCCGCGGAGCTTCTCGCCAACTTCCTCGATCTGGTGACGGTCGTTCATCCGGCGGATGCCCTTGAACCGCGCCTGGCCGGCCTTGTTTTCCATCATCCAGTCCGAGGTGAACTTGCCCGACTGGATGTCGTGCAGGACGCGCTTCATCTCGGCCTTGGTCTCGGCGGTGATGATGCGCGGGCCGGTGACGTATTCGCCCCACTCGGCGGTGTTCGAGATCGAGTAGTTCATGTTGGCGATGCCGCCTTCATAGATCAGGTCGACGATCAGCTTCACCTCGTGCAGGCACTCGAAGTAGGCCATCTCCGGGGCATAGCCGCCTTCGACCAGCGTCTCGAAGCCGGCGCGGATCAGTTCGACCAGGCCGCCGCAGAGCACCGCCTGCTCGCCGAACAGATCGGTCTCGCACTCTTCCTTGAAGGTCGTCTCGATGATGCCCGAGCGACCGCCGCCGATGCCGCAGGCATAGGAAAGCGCGACGTCCAGCGCGTTGCCGGAGGCGTCATGGTCGATGGCGACGAGGCACGGCACGCCGCCGCCCTTCTGGTATTCGCCGCGCACGGTGTGGCCCGGGCCCTTCGGCGCGATCATCACCACGTCGATCGACTTCTTCGGCTCGATCAGGTTGAAATGCACGTTGAGGCCGTGTGCGAAGGCGATGGCGGCGCCGTCGCGGATGTTGTCGGCGATGCTTTCCTTCCAGATGTCGGCCTGCAGCTCGTCCGGGGTCGCCATCATCATCAGGTCGGCCCACTTGGCGGCGTCGGCGACGGACATCACCTTGAGGCCGTCGGCCTCGGCCTTGGCGGCGGTGGCCGAACCGGCGCGCAGCGCCACGGCGATCTCGGTGCAGCCGGAGTCCTTGAGGTTCAGCGCATGGGCGCGGCCCTGGCTGCCGTAGCCGATGATCGCGACCTTCTTGGACTTGATGAGGTTCAGATCGGCGTCGCGATCGTAATAGACACGCATGGGGTTTCCTTCCCTTTGATCGTCGGGGAGCCGTTCGGCCTCCCCGCTTGGTAGAACAGTCAGCGGCGGGGGTCGCCCGCCGAAGGTGAGCCGTACAGCGCAAAGAACTGCTGCGTTGCACGGGCGGCCTCGCGGCCGATGTCGTCCGGACCGAGCGTCAACCGCTCGCCGAGGAGCAGCCGGATCTGCATGTCGCGCACGACCAGGCCGAAGAAGGTACGGTAGGCGGCATCGACGCTGTCGAACGCGAGCAGGCCCGCCGCCTTGCCGGCATCGAGCACCGGCCCAAGCCGGCGCCGCATTGCAAAGGGCCCATTCTCGAGGACGATGGCGCCGAGATCATGCTTGTCCGAACCGCCCTGCCCGACCGCCAGGCGGTTCAGCGCGACCGAGGTATCGCTCGACAGCACCGCCAGCCAGTCGCGCGCGAAGCCCTCGAGGTTGGCGAACAAGGCATTGCGGTCCAGGCCGTCCGGCGACAGCGGTACCGAGCGCACCTTGGAAGCCTGGAACTGCACAGTCGCAGTCAACAGGCCGTCGCGGCCGCCGAACCATTTGTACAGCGTCTCCTTGGAGCAGCTGGCGCGCTGGGCGACGGCGCCCATGGTCAGCGACTCCCGGGAATCGACGAGCAGGCCCAGCGCCGCGTCCAGCACTTCGCGCTGGCGGTCGGTCAGGGGCGTCTCGTCGATCTCTGCCTGCTGCTGCTGCATTCCAGCTCCGGATGCCGGCACCCGTGGTCGAAGGCGACCGCATGCGTACCGTACGTTACGGTACTGCCTACAGGATAGCGTTTGGCCTGGCAAGACGCCCTCGATGGCCCGCGTACGATTTGCCTCGGCAAGCCGTCCGCGGGCCAGCGCTCCCGGTTTGCTCCGCACGGCCACGACAGGAAAATCCGGGCCCGCCGCCGCGATGGCATCCGCGCCGGTGCCGGGATCAGATCGCCTGTCCGCAGGCGCGGCGGAACCGCCGCACCGTTTCGGCCATGCCGAATTCCAGCGCGTCGGCGGTGAGGCCGTGGCCGATCGAGACCTCCGCAAGGGCCGGGATGCGGTGAACGAGGGCCGGCAGGTTCGCGACCGTCAGGTCGTGGCCGGCATTGACGCCGAGCCCGTTGTCCAGCGCGGCGTCGGCGGTGGCGCCCAGCCGTTCGACTTCGGCTTCGGCCGCCGCCGCGTCATCGAACGTACCGCCATAGGGCCCGGTGTAGAGTTCCACACGGTCGCAGCCGGTCTTGGCCGCATCCGCCATTGCCGAGGGGACCGCATCGGCGAACAGCGAGACGCGGGCGCCGCCGGCCTTCAGCCGGGCCACGACTTCCGCGAGCAGAGCGGCGTCCCGAACGAAGTCCCAGCCGTGGTCGGAGGTCGGCTGCGACGGGTCGTCCGGCACCAGCGTGACCTGTTCGGGCCGAACGCTCTCGGCCAGAACCAGGAAATCTTCCGTCGGATAGCCCTCGATATTGAACTCCGCGCCGGGAAACTCGGTGTCGATCAGCGCCCGGATGTCCGGCAGGTCGGCGAAGCGAATATGCCGCTGGTCCGGCCGGGGATGCACCGTCAGGCCATGCGCCCCACTGGCGAGGGCGATGCGGCTGAGATGCGTCAGGCTCGGCCAGGGCAGGTCCCGCCGGTTGCGCAGCATGGCGATGGCATTGATGTTGACGGAGAGTTGCGTCGGCATGCGGGCCTCCTCGAATCGCCGCCGATCCATAGACCCGTCGCCGGAAGAGAACCAGCCTGCGGGCGACGGATGTCCCGTCATGCCGGCTGCGAGGGAAGCCCAGGCGGGGTCAGAGTTGCCTTCGGCGTTCGGCCACCGCGCCGGCGCATCCCCGTCGGCGACCGCTTCTCCGCGGCGGCTTGCCACATCGTCCGGTTTGCGTGGTTGACAGGCGCTGCCGAGACTTGTTCCCTGACCGCATGGGCCTGGGAGGGCCGTTTGGGAGAATGACATGGGTAGCTCGAGATTCCTGCCGCTGGTGATCGCCGGCCTGATCGGACTGTTCGTCGGATGGCTGTTCGGCCCCGACGTCGACGACATCGAGGAGGCACAGACCGCGCGCTTCGATCAGTTGGACGCGCGGGTCGCCGCGATCGAATCACCGCTCGCCGGCCTTCAGACGACGATCAACGCCCAGGCCAGCGCCAGCCCCGCCGAGGCGATCGCCGCGCTCGGCGCCAAGGTCGATGCCGCCGCAGCAGCCGCAACGGCCGGCCAGGCATCCGGCGAGACGATCAACCAGAGCATCGCCGCTCTGCAGGCCAAGCTCGATGCGCTCGCGGCAGCGCCGCCACCGGCCCCGCCGGCTCCTCCTGCCGCGGCGCCTGCTGGTGGCGGCAAGGCCGATGCACTGGCGGCTGAGATCGGCAACACCGGCGCAGTGCTTCTCGCCGGCCAGACCGCGATCTTCGGCGACAAGCGCCTGACCGTGGCGGCTGTCAGCGACACCGGTGCCTCGCTCGGCGCCGACGGCGCGGCGCCCGCCGAAACCGCCACGGGCGGCAAGATCGACCTTGGCGGCGGCTGCAGCGTGACGCTCGCCGGCGTGTCGGGCACCGCGGCCTACCTCGCCCCGACCGATTGCAGCAAAGCTGGCGCGGCGGCAGCGCCGACTGCGGCAGCGGCCCCTGCGGCCCCTGCTCCGGCTGCGGAAGCCGCTCCTGCTGCGCCCGCGCCCGCAGCTCCGGCGCCCGCTGCTGCTGCACCGGCTGCCGCGACCCCTGCCGCCGCTCCGTCTCCCGACGGCACCTCGATCATGGTCGGCCAGACGGCGATGTTCGGCACCAAGGGCGTTTTCCTGACGCGGCTCTCGCCGGACGGCAAGGCCTTCCTGTTCCTCGCCGGCAGCCAGGGCAAGGGGCAGATCCCCGTCGCCACCGGCGCTGCCGCAGATCTCGGCGATGGCTGCAGCGTGACGCTGGTGAAGATCGACGGCCGTACCGCCACCTTCAAGGCCACCGGCTGCGGTGGCGAGGCAGCAGCGCCTGCAGGTGCCCCCGCTCCTGCGGCCGCGCCCGCAGCGCCGGCTCCGGCAGCACCCGCCGCACCGGCGCCAGCCGCACCAGCACCAGCACCAGCAGCTGCCCCTGCGCCCGCTCCAGCCGCTCCGGCTCCTGCAGCCGCCGCCCCGGCTACTCCGGCCCCGGCTGCTGCTGCGGCACCCGCAGGCGGCGAGGCTCCGGCTGGCGAGGCACCTGCCCCGACGCAGGCCACCGCCGGTGGTCCAGCAGCGCTGACGATCGGACAGACGGCGACCTTCGGCAAGCAGCGCGTGTTCCTCTCCCGCCTGACGCCGGAGAAGGCCTTCGTCGTGGTCGTCGGCAGCGGCAACAAGGAAGTCGCGGTCGGCGCGGCGCTCGACCTCGGCGGTGGCTGCACCGCCAAGTACGACGGCCTCAACGACAAGACGGCGAATTTTACCCCGTCGGGCTGCTGAGTCTTCTTCAGTTAACTTACAGAAAAGCGGCGGTGGATCGCTCCACCGCCGCTTTTCCATGTCCGTCAGGCTCGCGTGACGTCTATTTGACGATGGTGAGCTTCTCCGCCGCCCGCGTGATCGCGGTGTAGAGCCAGCGCTCGCGGCTGTCCTTGAACGCCCAGCTTTCGTCGAACAGCATCACGTCGTTCCACTGCGAGCCCTGCGCCTTGTGGACGGTCAGCGCGTAGCCATAGTCGAAGTCGTCGTAGCGCTTCTTCGTCGCCCAGGCGACATCCTCGTCCGGCGCCTCGAAGGCCGACTTCAGCAGCTTGATCTTCGCCGCACCCTGATCGACGTCGTCATCATCCGGCCGCACGATTAGATTGATGCCGGGCTTCACCGTCTCGGGCGATGCCGTCATCACCTGCCAAAGCGAGCCGTTGAGCAAGCCCTTCGCCGGATCGTTGCGCAGGCACACCAGCTTGTCGCCGGCATAGGGGAGAAAACCCTTGAAACCCTTGAGCTCGCGCAGCCGCGCATTGTAGCGCCGGCGCGTGCGGTTGGTGCCGACCAGCACCTGGTCTGCCGCCAGCACCCGGTCGCGGTCGACATCCTGCTTGGAAATGATCTGCGCCGCGCCGTAGTCGCCGAGCATCAGCGGCTTGCCCTCGCGCACGTCCATGGCCAGCGCGATGATCGGGTTGTCGCGGGCCTGGCGGTGGATCTCGGTCAGCAGGAAATCCGGCGGCGCCTCGGTGAAGAAGCCGCCGCCCGATACCGGCGGCAGCTGGCCGGGATCCCCCAGCACCAGCACCGGCGTTCCGAACGAAAGAAGGTCGCGGCCGAGCGCCTCGTCGACCATCGAGCACTCGTCGACGATGATCAGCTTGGCCTTGGCGACCGGGCTCTGGCGGTTCAACGAGAAGGTCGGCGAGACGCGGGCGGTGCCGGCGGTCTCGTCGGCGATCACGTCCTCGCCGCGCGGGCGGTAGATCAGCGAATGCAGCGTCCGCGCGCTCTTCGCGCCTTTGGAGCGCAGCACCTGCGCCGCCTTGCCGGTGAAGGCGGCGAACTGCACGCTGCCATCGATGCCCTCGGCAAAGTGTTTTGCGAGTGTCGTCTTGCCGGTACCGGCATAGCCGAAAAGCCGGAAGATCGGCTGGCCGCCATCCTGCAGCCACGTGGCGACGGCCTGGAGGGCCTGGTCTTGCTGGGGCGAGAATTTCATCTTCGCCAGAGACAGGATTCGCGGGTGAAGGGCAAGCAGGATGCCGCCCGAAGACCTTCAGAGCCTATCCGTCCGCGGGACCGATAGATCGACGGGCCGCCGCACGATACACAGCTTCTCCCTCCCGCTTGCCAACGCCGATCACCAAGATCACCAACACGGCATCCTGCACTTCGTAGACGAGCCGAAACCCGGCGCTCCGAAGCTTGATCTTGTAGCGGTCTGGATGTCCCCGCAACTTGCCAGCGGGCACACGCGGATCATACTGCAGCTTCTCCAGCTTCTTCTTGAACTGACCTCGAACGGCAGGATCAAGTCCGTCCCATTCCTTCTGCGCAGCAGTCAGGAAGTCGATTTCATAGATCATCGAACGCGACCCGAACGCGCTCCTGGCCTTGGCGCGCATCGGCGAGCGCGTTCAGTTCGTGGTCCTCGTACACGGACATCACCCGCTCGTATTCGGCGGGCGTCAGGAGGTATCCGACCAACTCGTTTTCAGCGTCGGCGGACGCCGCACCGTTCGCCGGCACCTCGTCCGTCACCTCGACGAACAATCCGGGTTGCCCTTTCAGCTGATAGGCGCGTCTTGCAGGGACGTTGCTCATCGCGGGCTCCTTGTTAATGCGATGAGTATCGCATCAACGAAGCGTGCTTCCTAGCTACAGCAGGATCGGCACCACCGTCAGCGCGAGCAGCACGCCCATCGCTATGTTGAACCACTTCAGCCGCGCGGGCTCCGCGAGAAATCCCCGCAGCGCGACGCCGAAGCCGGCCCAGACGGAGACGCTCGGAAAATTGACGAGGCCGAAGGCGAAGCCGACGATGAAGACCGAGGTCACGGGATGCTCGGCGCTGGTGTAGGCGCCCATCGCGACCAGTGCCATCGCCCAGGCCTTTGGGTTGACCCACTGGAAGGCCGCCGCCTGCAGGAAGGTCATCGGAACGGCGCCGGCTTTGCCCTCGCCGAGGCCGCGGGAATTGCCGATCTTCCACGCAAGCCAGAGAAGATAGGCGGCGCTCAGCCATTTCAGCGCCGTCTCGAGGACCGGAAAGGCGGCCAGCAGCGCGCCGAGGCCGAAGCCGACCGCGAGCAGCAACGCCACGAAGCCGACGGCGATGCCCAGCATGTGCGGGATGGTGCGCAGGAAGCCGAAATTCACACCGGATGCCAGCAGCATCATGTTGTTCGGCCCCGGCGTCACCGACGAGACGAAGGCGAAGGTGACCAGCGCGAGGAAGACGTCGAGGGACATGACTTTTCCTTCGGGGCCGACCGCGGTCACCCGCACGCCCCGTTGAAGGAGAGGCCGCCACGCCTCCCGGTGAAACCTACATCCCGTGCTGGCCGCGCGAGAGTGCCGCGACGCCGGTCCGGCAGAGCTCGACGAGGCCGAGCGGCGCCATCAGGGCGATGAACTGGTCGACCTCCCAGACCCTGCCGGTGATCTCGAAGATGAAATGCTCCACCGAGGCGTCGATGATGCTCGCCCCCAGCGCATCGCTGAGGCGCAGTGCCTCGGCGCGGTTCTCGCCGGAACAGGCCACCTTGACGATGGCGAGCTCGCGCTCGATCGGGCTGTCCATCGTGCCGTCGCGGCCGTGCAGCGTCAGGTCGACCACCCGGTGCACCGGCACGACGCGGTCGAGCTGGCTCTTCAGCTGCTCCAGGAGATGCGGCGTGCCGCGGGTGACGATGGTGATGCGCGAGAGGTGCTTGGCATGCTCGGTCTCGGAGACGGTGAGGCTCTCGATGTTGTAGCCGCGGCCGGAGAACAGCCCGATGACGCGGGCGAGAACCCCCGGCTCGTTGTCGACGAGAAGCGCGAGGGTGCGCGTCTCCACCGCCTCCTTCTCCTGGGTGATGAAGTAGGCCGAGGCCGGGGGCTGGATCGGGCGGTTCATGGCGTTCTCTTGCGTTGGCGGCGCGGGTCGGCGCGGCGTGAGACGGGCGGCAAAAGGCACGCGCCACCTTTTCGGCGGCGCGTGCCCGATACCTCAAACGAGAGCAGCGCCCTTGGCGTCGATTGCGTTGGCGACCGCGTCGTCCGTCGCCTCGTCGGGCAGCAGGATCTCGTTGTGCGCCTTGCCCGACGGGATCATCGGGAAGCAGTTGGCGAGGTTCTCGACGTGGCAGTCGAAGATCACCGGCCGGCGCACGTCGATCATCTCCTGGATCGCCGCGTCGAGGTCTCCCGGCTTGTCGCAGCGGATGCCGACGCCGCCATAGGCTTCCGCGAGCTTCACGAAGTCCGGCAGCGCATCCGAGTAGGAATGCGACAGGCGGTTGCCGTGCAGCAGCTGCTGCCACTGCCTGACCATGCCCATGTACTGGTTGTTGAGGATGAAGATCTTGATCGGCGCATCGTGCTGCACCGCCGCCGACATCTCCTGCATGGTCATCTGCACCGACGCGTCGCCGGCAATGTCGATCACCAGCGCGTCGGGATGGGCGATCTGCACGCCCAGCGCCGCCGGCAGGCCGTAGCCCATCGTCCCCAAGCCGCCCGAGGTCATCCAGCGGTTCGGCTCCTCGAACCCATAGAACTGCGCGGCCCACATCTGGTGCTGGCCGACCTCGGTGGTGATGTAGGTGTCGCGGTCCTTGGTCAGCTCGTAGAGCCGCTGGATCGCGTATTGCGGCATGATCAGCTGGTCGTTCTGCTTGTAGGCCAGGCAGTTGCGGCCCCGCCAGGCGTTGATCCGCGCCCACCAGTCGGCCACTTCGGGATCGGCGCGTCGGCTCTCGGCCTTCCAGGTGGAGACCATGTCGGCAAGGACACGCCCGACATCGCCGATGATCGGCAGCTCGACGCGGACGATCTTGTTGATCGAGGACGGGTCGATGTCGATGTGGATCTTCTTCGAGTTCGGCGAGAAGGCGTCGAGCCGGCCGGTGATGCGGTCGTCGAAGCGCGCACCGATGCACAGCATGACGTCGCAGTCATGCATGGCAAGGTTCGCCTCGTAGGTGCCGTGCATGCCGAGCATGCCGAGCCAGTTCTCGCCGGACGCCGGATAGGCGCCGAGCCCCATCAGCGTCGAGGTGATCGGGAAGCCGGTGACCGCGACGAGCTCGCGCAGCAGGCGGCTCGCCTCCGGGCCGGAATTGATGACGCCGCCGCCGGAATAGATGATTGGCTTCTTGGCATTCGCCAGCATCTCGATCGCCGCGCGGATGCGTTCGTGGTCGCCCTCGAGCTGCGGCCGATAGCTCTCGTGCCTATGGATCGGCTGCGGCGGCGTGTAGGTGCCCGTGGCGAACTGGACGTCCTTCGGGATGTCGACGACGACCGGACCGGGACGGCCGGTGGTCGCGACATGGAACGCCTCGTGCAGGACGCGGCTGAGATCCTCGACGTCCTTCACCAGCCAGTTGTGCTTGGTGCAGGGCCGGGTGATGCCGACGGTGTCGCATTCCTGGAAGGCGTCCGAACCGATCAGCATGGTCGGCGCCTGGCCGGTGATGCAGACCATCGGGATCGAATCGGACAGCGCATCCTGCAGCGGCGTCACCATGTTGGTGGCGCCGGGACCGGAGGTGACGAGGACCATACCGGGCTTGCCGGTCGAGCGGGCATAGCCCTCGGCCGCGTGTCCCGCGCCTTGCTCGTGCCGGACGAGGATGTGCTTGATCGCGTCCTGCTGGAACAGGACGTCGTAGATCGGCAGCACCGCTCCGCCGGGATAGCCGAAAAGATGCTCGACGCCGTGGTCGACCATCGCCTGCACGACCATCTGGGCGCCCGTCATTTTACGTTGTCCGGCAGTCATCGTTTCGGTCCGTTTCCTGGTCGCTCGATCCGCTGCATCCCGTAGTCCGGGTTTTCGCTGGGAGATCGTCGAAGTGGCTAAAAGGCGGAAAATGCGAGCAATAAAAAAGGCCCCTGAAGGGCCTTGGGCAGCGCACACGTGGCTTTCGCCGGACGGTCCCTAGACCGTCTCGCGTGTGCGCCCTCGTACTACGACTAGAATCTTGCTCATGGTGGAGACGTTAATCGCAACGTAGAGGCGCGTCAACGCCCCTCTGCCAAGCGGTCGAACATCCGCGGATTATCCGGCAGACACGTCGATGCGGCGATAGCGCGCCTGGGCCAGCGCGTAGACGCCGAAGGCCATCAGGCCAAGCCCGGTCGCGGCCAGGAAAGCCCAGCCGAAGCGCCAGTCCGCCATTGCGTCGAGCGCGGTGCCAAGGCCTGGCGTTTTGCTGTCGGCATAGGAGACAGCACCGGTGAAGATCAGAAAGCCGAGCAGCAGGAACGTCGCGCCGCGGGCCATGAGGCCGACCTGGCAGACCGGCTTCAGCCAGCTGCGATCGGCCGGAAAACGCATGTACTTCTCAAAGCCCGCAGTCACGCCCTTGAAGATATGCGCCAGTCCGGCCACCAGCATGACCGCCGCGGCGGAGAGCGTCAGGGCCCGGCCGAAGCCTGCGTCATACGCCATGCCGATGCCGTCATGCATGATCCCGCCTCCGCCGGAGCCGGCGCCGATGGCAAGCGTCGCGGCAAACAGTGCCAGCGCACCGTACGACACGCCGCTCGCCAGAAGACCGGTCCGCACGAACAGCCCTTTCGCCCCGGTGCCGTGCCGGTCGGGATCGAGACCGGCCTGCAGGAAGCGCCAGAGCGAGAACGCCAGCAAGGCCACAACAAGAACCGAAAGCAGAACAATGCCGCCGGCCGAGCCGAAGACGGTGCTGATCGCCTCCTTCGACCCCATCGCCCGCCCGGTGGAATAGGCGGCCTTGAAGGCGAAGTAGCCGATGATCAGGTAGACTGCGCCCCGCGCGACATAGCCTGCACGGGCTGCCTTCTCGATCGGACGCCGGTGCTGGTGAAGGACGGTGGTCGCGGACATTTGAGGTTCCCGGCTGCCGCAGGGAGAACCGGCAGCGTTTCGACAATGGTCGGCCGGAACCGCTTGTCGGCGGATCGGTTCCGGCGCCGACCGATATCGTCAGGCGCAGATGCGGTTTCGGCCGGCTTGCTTGGCGTTGTAGAGGTTGATGTCGGCGCGCTTGTAGAGCGATGCCGCGTTCTCGCCCGGCCTGGCCTCGGCAAGGCCGATGGACATGGTGATGCGCAGCCGCACGTTGCCCGACTGGATCCGCAGCCGCTCGACGGCGAGCCGCAGCCGGTCGGCGAAGTCACCGAGATCGCGCGGGCTCATGTTCGGGACGACCACCGCGAATTCCTCGCCGCCCAGTCTCGCGACGGTGTCGTGATGGCGCGTGTAGTCCATCAGGCATTTCGAGACCTTGCGCAGGACCTCGTCGCCGACATCGTGGCCGTGGGTGTCGTTGATGCCCTTGAAGTGGTCGAGATCGAGGATCATCAGGCCCAGCGGCTCGGCACTCTTGTCGAAGGCGGCGAGTTGCTGGTCCAGGGAGTCGTCGAAATGGCGACGGTTCGCCAGTCCCGTCAGCCCGTCGGTCAAAGCCGCCTGCTCCATCTCCTTGGTGCGGCGCCGGAGGACGCTGGTCAGCATGGAGAGCTTGCCGTGCTCGCGCGACTGGGCCCGCAGGAACGGCAACACGAAGACGAGGGCAACGATGGCGGCCGTAATCAGCAGGCCCTCGATGGAGAGAAAAAGGAATCGGACATAGTCCCCGTTCGGAACCGCGCCGGAGACTGCCAGCTGACGGCCGAACTCTCTCGCCATCTCCGAAACGAGGACCGCGGCAGCGATAATGACCGCCAGGAGCACGACGAATGAAATCTCAACTTTTCTCGATGTCATCTCGCCCGTGCCATCCCCGCCGTCCCGGGTGAGACTTAGCTGCCTGAAGGTTTACTGAACTTTAAGTTTTGGAGCACTTTGCCGAGATCGGTCTCCAATTGTTCGGTCGGCTGCAGACGGCCGCCGTCGAACTGGTGCCGGAACCAGGTTTCCTGTCGCTTGGCGTACTGCCGGCTGCGGGTGACCGCCCGGTCCCTCGCCGTCTCGAGATCGAGGCGCCCGGCCAGATGTTCGACGAGTTCGGCAACGCCGATCGCCTTGCCCGCCGTCCCGGCGAGCGCACCGGGGATTTCAGCGAAGGCTTCGGCCTCGGCCAGGGCACCGGCTGCCAGCATCGCGTCGAACCGCTGGCGGATCTGGTCGCGCAAAACCGGTCGCGGCGGGGTCAGAAGGATCGTCAGCGCCGACCCCGCATCGATCAGCGGGGCGCCGGCTCCCCGCTGCAGCGCCGCCAGCGGCTCACCGGTGACCGCCAGGATTTCCAGCGCCCGCAGGATCCGCTGCGGATCCCCTGGCCGCAGTCGCGCTGCCGTCTCCGGATCGCGCCGCGCGAGTTCGGCATGGAGGGCTTGCGGCCCCTCCTTCGCCATGCGGGCGCGCCAGGCCGTCCGGACGGCATCGGGCACTGCCGGCATGGCATCGATGCCGCCGAGCAGCGCCTTGAAGTAGAGGCCGGTGCCGCCGCAGATGATCGGCATCCGGCCGTCGGCAGCAAGCGCCGCCAGCAGCGGCGCGACGTCGCGCGCCCAGGCACCGACGCTGTAATCGGCATCCGGCGGCACGTGGCCGTAGAGGGCATGCGGCGCGGCGGCGAGATCGGCGTCGGACGGGCGAGCCGTCAGGAGCCGCAGGCCTTCATAGACCTGCATGGAATCGGCGTTGACGACGACGCCACCGAACGCCCTGGCCAGCCGTACCGCCAGCCCCGACTTGCCGCTCGCGGTCGGCCCGGCTATCAGGACCGACCGGATTTGTCCGGCTGGTTGGGACATTCGCGCCATGCTCGTCGTCACGCTCATCTCCGCCCGGCACAGCTTGCCCATCGCCCGCGACGTCGCGGAAAGCCTTGGCGGTGCGCTGACCTGGCTGCAGCCGGACGTCGCCTGCGACATCCATCTGCCCGAAGCGCCGACCGCGGCGGCCATGGACGAGGTCCGCGCCCTCGCGGCCGCCACCAAGGTCGACTGCGTGGTGCAGGAGGCGGCCGGTCGGCGCAAGCAGATTCTGATCGCCGATATGGATTCCACGATGATCGGGGAAGAGTGCATCGACGAGCTCGCCGCCCTCGTCGGGCTGAAAACCGAGGTCGCCGAGATCACCGCGCGGGCGATGAACGGCGAGATCGAGTTCGAGCCGGCGCTCATCGCCCGCGTCGCGCTGCTGAAGGGCTTGCCGGAGAGCGTCATCGCCGACGTCATCGCCTCGCGCATCACGCTGGCCGCCGGCGGCGCCACGCTCGTCGCCACGATGCGCGCCAACGGTGCCTATGCCGCGCTGGTGTCGGGTGGCTTCACCGCCTTCACCTCGGTCATCGCGGCCCGCCTCGGCTTCGACGAGAACCGCGCCAACCGCCTCGACATCGCCGATGGCCATCTCGCCGGCACCGTCGAAGCGCCGATCCTCGGCCGCGAGGCTAAGGTCGAGGCGCTCCGTCAGATCGCGGCGATGCGCGGCCTGACCCCCGCCGATGCGCTGGCCGTCGGAGATGGCGCCAACGACCTCGGCATGATCGGGATCGCCGGCACCGGCGTCGCCATCCACGCCAAGCCAACGGTCGCCGCCGCCGCCCCGCACCGGATCGACCATGGCGACCTTACCGCGCTGCTCTTCCTCCAGGGCTACGCGGCGACCGATTTCGTCGGATGATCCCGTTCGAGACCGAGCGGCTGATCGTCCGCCGCTGGACGGATCGCGACCGGGCTGTGTTTCACCGGCTGAACAGCGACGAAACGGTGATGCGTTTCTACCCGTTCCGCCGCGACCGCGTCGAAGCCGATGCCGCCCTCGACCGCTTCAACGCCGTGCTCGACCTCACCGGCATGATCTTCTTCGCCCTGGAGGCAAAGGAAAACGGGCGGGTCGTCGGCCTGGCCGGCACGGCCCGGCTCGATGCCAATATGCCCCGCGCCCCGGGGGTCGAAATCGGCTGGCGGCTCTTGCCGGAGGAATGCGGCAAAGGCTTCGCCACCGAGGCCGGCCGCGCCTGCCGCAACTTCGCCTTTGCTGGCTTCGACATCGGCGAGATCGTCAGCTTCTGCGTCGTCGACAATATCGCCTCGGAAGCGGTGATGTTGCGCCTCGGCTTGGAGCGGGTTGCCGATTTCGACCATCCCAAGGTCGATCCCGCGACCCATCCCCATCTCGTCCGCCACAAGCTCTATCGCCTTTCTCGGGCGCAATGGTCGGCGCTTGCGCCGAACCAGAACTAGACGACTGAACGAAGCGCAGGTCCGCGCTCCCCGACGCCAGCAAAGCGGTGGCGCTGGTCCGGCGGCACCAACGTGCAGTTCTAGCGCCGACCGAACCAGCGATAGCGTCGCCGTGCGATGAGGTCGTAAGCGCCGTCACGCCAGGATCGCGGGACGATGCGCAAGACCCCGAGCCAGCGCCAAGGCGCCTTCAGGTGCCGGCTGATCTCGATCGCCGCATCCGACCGGGTCAGGCCCCTCTCTCCCACCACGACCAGAAAAGTCGCATCGAGGTCTTCGGACGCGAGCCCATGGGCCATGGCGAGCCGCGCGCCCTCGGGCGACCAGGCCCCGACGAAATGCAGCGCCGCATCGCGTTCGAAGCGGAGCACAAACGCGACCATGCCGCTGCACAGCACGCAGTCGCTATCGAAGACGATCCGCGGACAGGTGACCCGAGCGAACTCAGCCCCGGATGGCGCCGCTGGGGTCACGACGTCAGTCTATCGGCACCACAACGAAGCGCAGTTCGCCCGTCGCGGTGGCCAGGAGCAGCAAGGCGTTCTTGCGGCCGCTGGTCTTCAGGCTGGCGATCTTCTTGGCGATGTCGGCGGGCTTCGCCACCTGCTCCTGCGCGACCTCCCGGATGACCATGCCGGGCTCGATCCCTTTTTCGGCCGCACCCGACGACGGCGCGACGGCGGTGATCACGACGCCTGAAACATCGGCGCCGAGCCCGAACTTGGTGCGTGCCGCCTCGTCGATCTCGTCCAGGGACAAGCCGAGCACCTCGACCCCCTCCTCGGCCTTCGCGCCGGGCTGGCTGTCCTCGGTGTCCGCCTTGTCCTCGTCGCTCATCAGCTTCTCGCCGTCCTCGAGCCGGCCGAGCGTCACGTCGACGTCGATCGACTGCACCGGATCGGAGGTCTTGGCCTCCTTGCGCAGCAGCTTCACCACGACCTTCTTGCCGACCGGCGTCTCCGCGACGATGCGCGGCAGGTCGCGCGAAGTCAGGATGTCCTTGCCGTCGAAGGTGACGATGACGTCGCCGACCTTCAGCAGGCCGTTGTCGGAGGGTCCCTTCGGCACGACGCCCATGACCAGCGCACCCTTGGCGGCCGGCAGGCCGAGCCCCTCGGCGATGTCGTCCGTCACCTCCTGCAGGCGAATGCCGAGCCAGCCACGCCGCGTCTCGCCGAACTCCCGAAGCTGGCCGATGACGTTGGAGGCGATGACCGAGGGAATGGAGAAGCCGATGCCGATCGAGCCGCCGGTCGGCGAGATGATGGCGGTGTTGATGCCGACGACATCGCCATACATGTCGAACAGCGGGCCGCCGGAATTGCCGCGGTTGATGGCCGCGTCGGTCTGGATGAAGTTGTCGTAGGGGCCGGCATTGATGTTGCGGCCGCGGGCCGAGACGATGCCGACGGTCACCGAGCCCCCGAGCCCGAAGGGGTTGCCGATCGCCATCACCCAGTCGCCGATCCGCAGCTTCTCGGAGTCGCCGAACCTCACCGCCTTCAACGGCGCCTTCGGCACGACCTTCAGCAGCGCGATGTCGGTCTTGGTGTCGACGCCGACCAGTTCGGCATCGAGCTTGGAGCCGTCGGCGAAGTTGGCGGTGATCTCGTCGGCGTCGGCGATGACATGGTTGTTGGTGACGATGTAGCCGGCGGGATCGATGACGAAGCCCGAGCCCAGCGACTGCACCTTGCGGGAATCGCTGCCGTCGCCGTCCTTCAGGAGATCGTCGAAGAAGTCCTGCAGCGGCGAGCCTTCGGGCGCCTCGAGCCGCGGCACGTTGCGCGAGGAACCCTCGACGGTTTGGGAGGTCGAGATGTTCACCACGGCGTCGAGCAGCGGCTCGGCAACATCGGCAACCGATTCCGGTCCATGCGAACGGTGGGGTGTCGCGGGAACACCGGGTGCGGCGGGATTGACCGTGTCGGCGACCGGCGGCTGCGGGGCTACCCTCTGGCCCTCGGGCGGCGGCGCGATCACCCCTTGCGCGCCGGCGGGCAATGCGAGGCCAAGGAGTAGGAGACCCGTCAGGGCATGCAGCGGGCGGCGGTCGGACATGGCGATTCCCGTGGTTGTCGCGCCCGGGCCGTCACCGGCATGGGCCCCGGAGATCGCGCCTTGCGCACCCGATCGAGGCAAACGGAAAATCATGGCCGAAGCAAGAAGATTACGGCCTCTTCACGGCTTTGCACCGCGCACGTGACCCGTCCGGCAACCCTCAAATGAAAATGCCGGGCGGCTGGAGCCGCCCGGCATGAAAGCTTACTGTGCGGGCGCCGGGGCCGGCGCCTCTGCGGGCGCAGGCGCCGGCGTTCCGGCGGCAGGCGGTGCGTCGGCTGGAGCCGCTGCACCTGCAGGCGCCGGCGTATTGGGCGCAGGTGCCTGCAATTCGGCGGGCGCGCCTGCGGGTGCCGGCGCATCCGGTGCCGGTGCAGTCGGCACTGTCACCGCTTCCGCAGCGGCTGCTGCGGCCGCGGCGGCGACACCCGGGGGCACCGCGACGGAGGCCGTCGCGCCGGCCGCACCATCGCTCTTGAAGTAGCGGAAGAACTCCGAGTCCGGGCTCAGAACCATCGAGGGTCCGTTGCCGTCGAGCGCCGTCTTGTAGGCCTGCATCGAACGATAGAACTCGAAGAACTCCGGGTTGCGCCCGAACACAGCGGCGAAGATCGCGTTGCGCTGGGCCTGGCCACCGCCCTGCAGGACGGCTGCCTCGCGCCGCGCCCCGGCGAGAAGCTCGGACGACTCACGCTCTGCGGCAGCGCGGATCTCGCGGGCCGAGACCTGGCCGTCGGCGCGCAGCCGCTCGGCCTCGGTCAGACGCTCTGCCGCCATCCGGCGGTAGGTGTTCTCCGACACTTCGCTGGTGAGGTCGGTCCGGCTGATGCGGATGTCCTCGAGGCTGATGCCGAGCGCCGAGGCTTCCGGCCGAACCTGGTCGCGGATTTCGACCATCATTTCCGCCCGCGCAGAAGAGAGCGCCGCGTCGAAGCTGCGCTTGCCGTAGGTGGCGCGGATCGCCGAGTTGAAGCGCGTCAGCAGCCGCTGCTCGGCGATCTCGAGCTGGCCGCCCTGGACGCCGGCCCGGAACTTGCGGGCGTCGGTGATGCGGTAGACCATGAAGGCGTCGACGACATAGCGCGCACCACCCGACACCTGCACCTCGAGATCGGTGATGTCGGAGCGCAGCAGGCGGTCCGGCAGCATCTGGACGATGTCGGCATTGGCGAAGGCGAAGGGCAGCTTGGCGTAGAGGCCGGGTTCGGTGATCACCCGCTGGATCTGGCCGAGGCGGATGACCACCGCCTGCTCGCGCTCGTTGACGACGAAGATCGAGCTCCAAACGATGAACAGGACGACGGCAAGACCAAGAAGGCCGGCATAGAAACGGTTGCTCATCAGCTGGCTCCCTGGCTGGCGGTCGTGCCGGTGCTGGTCGAGCCGTAGTTTTGGTTCGGGACGTTCGGGGCGACGGTCGTGCCGCCGCGCCGCTGCAGATCGTTCAGCGGCAGGTAAGGCACGACGCCCTGGCCGCCGGTGCCGGACTCGATGATCACCTTCTTGGCGTCGCGGTAGACGCCTTCCATGGTCTCGAGGAAGATCCGCTTGCGGGTGATCTCCGGCGCTTTCTCGTACTCGTCGAGAATGGCGGTGAAGCGCTGCGATTCACCCTGCGCGTCCTGGATAAGCCTGTTGCGCTCGGCCGCCGCGTCTTCGCGGATCTGCACTGCCTGACCGCGGGCCTCACCCAGCTGCTGGTTGCGGTAGAGGTTGGCTTCTTCGACGAAGCGGGTCTGGTCCTGGCCGGCGCGCTGGACTTCCTCGAACGCGGTGGCGACCTGCTGCGGCGGGGCAGCGTCCTCGATCGATACGCCGCTGATGCGCAAGCCCGAACCGTAGCGGTCGAGGGCGTCCTGCATGATCGCGCGGACCGACTCGGCAATGCCGGCGCGGTTGTCGCGGAACACCTCGTCGACCGGCCGGCGGCCAACGACTTCACGCATCGCGCTCTCGGCGACCTGCCGGAGCATGCCCTGCGGGTCGTCGACGTTGAAGAGATAGGCCTGGGGATTGTCGATGCGGTAGAGCACGGAGAACTGGACGTTGACGATGTTCTGGTCGCCCGAGAGCATCTGCCCCGCGAGGGCGCCGGAGCCATCCGGGCTGGCGCTGCCGATGCGCAGCTGGTTCTCGACGGCCGGCACGGTCTGGAACGTCTCGAGCGGCCAGGCGGTGAAATTCAGGCCCTCGCTGGCGAGTTCCTGGCGCGGCTTGCCGAGGAAGATCTTCACGCCGTATTCGCCAGGCTGCACGGTATGAACCGCGTTGAAGACCCAGATCAGCGCCAGCACCACGAGGATGAGGCCGCCGAAGGCAACGCCGCTCGCAGCCCCGCCGGGAGGACCACCGCGACCGCCGCCGCCGCCCGGAATGGCGCGCCGGAGACGGTCTTGGCCGCGCCGTAGAATTTCCTCGAGATCGGGGGATTTGCCGTTGTTACCGGGGCGCGGGCCTTGGCCCCAGGGGCCGTTTCCGTTGCCGCCGCCGCCGCTGCCACTGCCTTTATAGCCGCCGCCACCACCGGTCTGATTACTCCAGGGCATGCATGTCCTCTCGATTGACATGAAGGACACGGGAACTGCCCCGCATCGTCGATCATTCGTCCAAAACCCTTATAGGAACTGGCTTGAGCCCTTTCAACGCGAGGACGCGGTTTTACCGGTCGCGCCGCCGGTCATCGTTACCGGATGCCTGCCGTCCAGGCGGCAGCTAACGGGCGTTTGGGGGTGACGTCAGATCCGGTCGTAGATGACGAAACGGCTGGCCGCGCTGTCCCGCTCGCCGGCAGCCACATCCTCATGTTGCACGACTTTCCACCGCAGCGGATCGATGGCCGGAAACAGCGTATCCCCCTCCGGCTGCGCCTCGACATGGGTGACGTAGAGGCGCTCGAGCCTGTCCATGAACAGGGTGTAGATCTCCGCCCCACCGGCGATCACGATCTCGTCGGCGCCGCGTTGACCGGCGAGTTCTTCCGCCACGGCGAGGGCGGCTTCCGGCGTCGCGACGGCGTGGGCACCGGCGATCGGCAAGGTCGCGCTCCGCGTCAGCACGACCGAATCCCGCCCGTCCAGCACCCGTCCGATCGAGACCAGGGTCTTGCGGCCCATGATCATCGGCTTGCCCATGGTGAGCTGGCGGTACCGGCGCAGGTCCGTCGCCAGGCGCCACGGCATCTCGCCATCCCGGCCGATGACGTTGTTTTCGGCCATCGCGACGACGGCGACCAGTCGGGTCACGCCGCGTCCCGCTGCAGGCCCCGCGCCAAGGCCGGGCGGGCGGACATCCGCTCGGCATGCGCCCGGAGGACCTCGAGATCCGGCATCAGCGCGGCCGACCACTGCATGACGCTGGCGACCAGGATGTCGGCAGCCGAAACGGTGTCGCCGAGCAGATAGTCGTGCCGTGAGAGGGTCGCCTGCAGCCTTTCCCCGAGCTCGTCGAACTGTCTGGCGAAGAGCGACCCCGGCGCGGCGATCTGCAATTGCCGCGCGGTCACCGCGGGTTCGAGGACGCCGGCATAATAGGCGAGCCACGTCAGGTAGGCGCCGCGTTCGGGGTGGCCGATCGGCCGTCCCATCTCGGATTCAGGAAAGAGATCTGTGAGGTACAGCGCGATGGCGCTGGATTCCGAGATCACCGCGCCGTCGTGCAACACCGCCGGCACCTGCCCCGCCGGGTGCGGGTTGGCCGGATCGCGCGCGCCGGAACCGTCCATGCGGCGAATGCCGACATGGCGGACATCGTAAGTCGCCCCAAGCTCCTCCAGCAGCCAGAGAAAGCGCGTCGAGCGCGACTGCGGCGAATGAATAAGGGTCAGCATCGCGTTTCTCCCGGCGTCAGGCTTCGGAAATTGCGCCAGAACGAATTTCGAAACCAGCCCCCGATGAGCTCTCAGACGGCGATCGGCGCCTTGATGCTGTCGTGCGCTTGGTAGCCTTCGATCGCGATATCGTCGAACCCGAAGGCGAAGAGATCGGTGATCTCGGGGTTCAACCGAAGCTGCGGCAGCGGCAGCGGCTCCCGCGTCAACTGCAGCCGCGCCTGCTCGAAATGGTTGGCATAGAGATGCGCGTCGCCGAGCGTGTGGATGAACTCGCCGGGCTGGTATCCGGTCGCCTGGGCGATCATCGCCGTCAGCAGCGCATAGGAAGCGATGTTGAACGGCACGCCGAGAAAAATGTCGGCCGAGCGCTGGTAGAGCTGGCAGGACAGCTTGCCGTCGGCGACGTAGAACTGGAACAGGCAGTGGCAAGGCGGCAGCGCCATCTCGTCGACGAGGGCCGGGTTCCAGGCCGAGACGATCAGCCGGCGCGAGTTCGGGTTGCGCTTGATGGCCTCGACGACGCCGGCGATCTGGTCGATGTGGCCACCATGATAGTCCGGCCAGGACCGCCACTGTGCGCCGTAGACCGGACCGAGTTCGCCGTCCGCATCCGCCCACTCGTCCCAGATCTTCACGCCGTTGGCGTTGAGATAGGCGATGTTGGTGTCGCCCTTCAGGAACCACAGCAGTTCGTGGATGATCGAACGAAGGTGGAGCTTCTTAGTGGTGACGAGCGGAAAGCCGGCGGCGAGATCAAACCGAAGTTGACGGCCGAACACCGAACGCGTGCCGGTGCCGGTCCGGTCGCCCTTGTCGGCGCCGTCAGCCAGAACGTCGGCCATGAGATCGAGATAGGCACGCATCGAAACCTCGGAAACGAAATGTAGGCGACTATCTCGCCGCCTCGGAATGGCTTGGCGCTTTCGGCCTTTTCAGATGCCCGGGAACTGCCTATATTCGTCTCGCCGGTGCAAGCCGGCTATAGCGATAAACGGACGATGAAATAAGCCATTCGGACCCGGGGGCGGTACCCGGCGCCTCCACCTGAGCCCTTCTGCGGCGGAGATATCCTCGAGATTTCGAGGACTGATCCTCCTCTCGAAGGGTTGAGGCGGGGGCGAAATAGGATCGACGAGGGTGTAAAGATCGAACTTTTGCTCGGCATGGTACCACCGTCATCGGGCTATATAGTAGTTGCCAATGACAACTATGCGGAAGCACGTCTCGCAGCCTAAGGCTGTGCGATAGCTTCGAAACAAGCCCTGGGGGTTCGCACTTCTAGGCGGGGTTCGGAGGCACCTGGCAACAGAAGCCTCCACTGATTTACGGGCCCGCCGTCCCGGCAAGCCCCCGAGAAGAGCAGTCAGAGCGTCACGATGGGCCAGGATCTAATCCGCTACGATATTCTCGCGCAGGATGCCCTGCGCGGCGTCATCCGGAAGGTCTTGAACGAAGTCATCAAGACCGGGCTGCCGGGCGAGCACCATTTCTTCATCACCTTCCTGACGTCCGCCCCTGGCGTGCGGATCTCGTCGCGGCTGCGGGAAAAATATCCGGAGCTGATGACGATCGTCATCCAGCACCAGTACTGGGACCTCGCGGTGACCGACACGACCTTCGAGGTCGGCCTCTCCTTCTCCGACATCCCGGAGCGCCTGCTGATCCCGTTCGCGGCGATCCGCGGCTTCTACGATCCCGCCGTCAACTTCGAGCTCGAGTTCGACGTGCGCGAGGTCGAGGCCGCCAACGGATCGAGCGAGGACGCGCCGGTTTCGATCGCGCCGCCGGCCCTGCAGGAAGTGCCGAAGACGCCGCGCGCCGCGCCGGCGAAGCTTCCGGCCAAGGCACGTGCCAAGGACCAGGGCGACGCGCCGGCGGAAGATAAGCCCGCCCCCGCCGCTGCCGAGAAGAAGAACGCCGAGGTCGTGTCGCTGGACGCGTTCCGCAAGAAGACCTGAGCCGGCGCATGGCCGAGATCGTCAATCTTCGGCAGGCGCGCAAACGGCTTGCCCGTGCTTCGGCTGCCGATCAGGCCGATGCCAACCGCACCACTTTCGGCCTCCCGAAGCGCTTGCGGGAGGCTGCTAAGACCGAGCGTGAGACGCTGGCGCAGCGTCTTGATAGCCGCAGGCTGGCGAAGCCAGCGCCAGATGCAGGGTCTGCCGATACCGGCGCCGACACCGCCCCTGGCTCCAGCGAGCCGACCGAACGTCCGGCCGATATTCGCTCGGGCGACTGAGAGCCGGCGATGATCGTCAAGCGCTCGATCAGCATTCGCGGCCACCGCACGTCGATCAGCATCGAGGACGCGTTCTGGGCACGCCTGCAGGCGATTGCCGCCGACCGGCAGACGGCTCTCGCCGCCCTCGTCGCCGGCATCGACACCGCCCGCACACCCGGCACTAACCTCTCCTCCGCCATCCGCCTGTTCGTGCTCGACGAAGCGCTGGCCGCACAAAGCGAAGCTGGCCCGGCCGGGCCAGCCACGCCTAGCGCCGGAGAGGCTTCAGGGCGCGACTGAGGCAGCGACCACAGGCCATGTCCTCCGGCGTCGCAGCGAGGGGGCTCCCCTCCGGGACAACCGTTCAGGCCTCAGACAGCAAGCCGATCGTCTGCCACCGCGGAGAAGCGGCCAGAAGCCTAATCAGGGTCATTCGGCGCTGTTTGCAGGCCGCGGATTCCCAGCCAAGTTCGACGCAGGCCCCTCACCTCATCCCGCCGCAGCGATATTTTTTCAGGAGGGAGAGGCAACCTGCGTCACATCTCTTCGAAGGGGAAAAAAACAGTTACGCATCCCCCGACTTAGCGCCCAAGCCTGTAGCGATGCACGCATCACCTCTGTGGGAACTGCAACGGATTCTTCACGCCAGGGAGTGAGGGGAAATCCCTCGGCTCCTGGGTCGGCGGCACGAGTTCGAGCGGCCGGGTGATCGGGCCGGTGTCGAGAGTGCGCCGCTCCGGCGGCGTGGTCGCCTCGCCCACAGCTGAACGGTCTGCCGCGCCACTTTCGTCTCGCGCGGCAGTCGCCCGCGCTGCGGCGCGTGCCGCCTCGCGCAGGCGCGCCTCGGCGATCGCCTTGGCGGCCGCGGCTTCCTGTTCTGCCTGGGCAGCCGCATCGGCCCTCGCCGCTTCCGCCTCCGCCGCTGCCGCCTTTTCGGCTGCCCGTTGCGCAGCGTCCCGCTGCTCGGCCGCCAGCCGGTCCTCCAGTGCCTTCTCGGCCGCGGCCTTGTCCGCGGCGGCTTTGTCGGCGGCCACACGGTCGGCCAAAGCCTTTGCTGCGGCGGCTTTTTCAGCCGCGGCAGTGGCAGCCACCGCCTTTGCCTTGGCAGCCGCTTCTGCCGCGGCGCGTTCCGCTTCGGCCTTGGCCGCCGCCTTCTCGGCCTCGGCGCGTGCGGCCTCGGCCCGCGCCTGCTCCTCCTTCAGCCGCACCTCCTCGCGCGCGGCTTCGGCCGCCGCGGCCTCTTGCGCCGCGAGCCGACTGGTCTCGCGCCAGCGGTAATAGCGCGCCTCGCGCCGCAGCCGCAGCCGCTCCTGCAGCGCCTCCTGCATGGCCTCGACCCGCGCCTGCTCGCGTTCATAGGCGCGCACGGAGAGATAACTCGCCAGCGGCTGCACGTCTGCCGTCAGGAAAGGCCGCGCGATCGGACCGGACAGGCTGTAGAGGATGGAGGGCGCCGCGCCCTCCACCGCATCGTCGCCGGCCTGCATGTCGAGCCTCAGATCGGCGGAGACGCTGAGGTCCTTCAGGTCGAGCGCGGCGCTGCCCGTCAGCGTCTCGCCGTCGCCCGGCAGAGCGGTCGCCGCGAACCGGGCGACGCCGCCCGCCACGGTGAAATTCGTCTTCGCCGCCGCCACCGGGTAGCGCGCATCCTGCCCGAGGTCCGCCACGAGCCTCGACGCGGTGTCGGCGCCGGGGACGAAGCCCTCGGCGTCCGCCGCCTTGAGGATCGGCCTGAACATGCCCGGCCGCACGCTGGCAAAGGACGCGTCGCTGACGCTCACCGTGCCGGCGCCGGTCAGCGACGAGACCAGCGCCCGATAGGACTGCCCGGTGCCGTCGAGCTTTACCGTCGCGTCGATGGCGCCTGCCACAGCCGCGTCGGGTCCGTCCGTTGCGTCCTCCTCTGTCGCCGCATCGTCATCTTCCCCCGCGCGTCCCAGTGCGAGGGCGCCGGCATCGATGCCGCTGAGTTGGGCCTGCAGCGAGAGCCCGCCGATGCCGTTGGCGTTGCGCAGCACCGCCTCGCCGGCGACATAGCCGCCGGCAACCGACGCCTGCAGGTTCTTGAATGCCAGTTGCCCGTCGGTGGCGGCGAGGGTCGCCGAGAAATCCCGTGCCGCGACACCGTCGACCAGCCGCAATCGCTCGGCCGTCAGCCCCAGCGCCATCTCGATCGGCGGCAGCAAGGGCGCAGAGAAGTTTTCCGCCACGCCTTCATCATCTTCCGGCGAGCGGCCGTAGGCGAGACCCGCGAGCCAGGGCAGCGACAGGTCACGGGCGAAGACGTTGCCCGTGAGCGGCCCGCCGCTCTCCTTTTCGAGTTCGGCGGAAACCTCGGTGCCGGCGACCGAACCCGCGAGGTTGCGCAGCGCCAGCGTCTTGCCGTCGAAGGCGAGGTGCGCACCGAGATCGATCGGCAGCGCATCGAGCTGCGACTGGCCGATGGCGGCGCCCGTGGTGATCAGCCAGGGCCCCAAATCCTGGCTCTTGGCGGTGAAGCCGAAATCGGCCGCGGTGATGGCGCTGCCGGCAAGGTCGAACGTGCCCTCGGCATTGAGATCGGTCCCCGGCGCGCGCAACGCCGCACTCGCGGCCACCGGCCCCGCGGTCCCCGCCGAGAGCGACAGCTCGAGCTCCAGCGGCGACGGGGCGGGTACCGGCAGCGTCTCCAGCCCGAGCTGGCCGAGCAGCGTCGCCGGCACGGTATTGGAAAGCTTCAGCTCCAGCCCGAAACGCCCGTTGGTCCCCGTGGCATAGAGGCTATTTCCGAGCGAGAGCTGCATCCCGATGTCGGTTCCGGCGGCCTTGCCCGTCAGGTCGGCCGCGAGCGAGGGCTTCTCGCCCGGCGCGTCCTCGACCGTTCGAACCTCGCCGCGCAGGCTCAACGGCCCGAGCGAGGGGGCCCGCACCCGCAACGCCTCCAGCGCCGGACTGCGCGGCAGCCGCTGGACCAGCGCTTCGACCAGCCGTTCCGGATCGGCCGCGTCGAGCGCCACGGTCAGCCGTCCGGCGATGTCGCTGGCGAGATCGCCGAGCTCGCCGGAGACCTTGAGGTCGGCACCGTCGACGTCGCCGAGCGCCAGCTTGCGGATCGCCAGCTGGCGGCCGTCATAGCCGATGTCGGCGTCGATCCGGGCGGCGGTCGCGCCCGCATAGCGCACCGGACCGGCGGCGATCTTGAGGTTGAGGCGATCGGTCCGCGCCAAGGTGTCGTCCTCGCCGGTGAAGAGGCGCGACAGCGCGAGCAAGGCGTCGAGGTCCATGCTGCCGGCGGTGAAGTCCGCCGTCATAGCGCGGTCCTGCCGTGGTCCGCTCCGCGCCAGGCTGCCGCGCAGCGTATCGCCGCCGACGTCGACCTCGAGATCGCGAAACTGCTGCGCCTCCCGGCTGAGCTCGACCTTGGCCGAGAAGCCTGCCTGCGGCAGGGCCCGGATGGCCGGATCGACCGTCCCCGTCAGCCAGCCCGCAAAGCCCGACGGCTGGCGCGAGGCGACGAGGAGATCGCCTTTGAAATCGATCGCCCGGTCGAGCGTCATCACACCGGACGCCTCCATTCGGGTCCGTCCGGGCAGTTCGGCGCCAAACCGCTCGACCGACCAGCCGGTGTCGGTCGGCGAGACGGTGAAAGCGACGTCGCGGATCGTCGTGTCGCCGGCGACCACGATCGGCAGCGCTACCTTGACGGTCCCCGGAATCCTCGGTTTCGGCACCGCGGCAAACACCGCGCGCGCCGCTTCCAGCCGCTGGTCGAAGGTCACCGTCTCGGGCCGGGCGGTGGCCTTGCCCGCGATCTTATCGACGTCGACCTGCTCGCCCTTCAGGTCGAGGTCGAAATGCGGCAGCTGCGACAGGCCGATACTGCCGCTGCCGGTGAGGATGTAGGGAACCTCGCCACTGCCGGCAGCCAAGCGCATATCGCTCAGCGCCACGGCATCGGGCGTGCCGGCGATCGCCGAGGTCAGCGCAAACGGCGGCAGCAGCTTGACCGCCGGCGCGTCCTGGCGGATCGGCGCCTTCTCGGCGGCGGCGAACGGCTCGACCGACTTCGGCAGCGCGACCGGCAGCGGGCTCGCCACCTGCAGCTTGCCGGCGAGCGTCGGGCGGCGCTCCGCCAGATTGACCGAGCCGTCGAAGACGACGCTGGCGTCGAGATCCGGCGAGTCGACCGTCAGCTTGAACGGCAGGCCGGTCTCCGGCTGCAGCGGCCCGGACGAGATGCCGAAAGTCAGCGGCTTGCCGCCGGCGGTCAGCGTGCCCGTCCCGCTGAACGGACCGCTCAACGACTTCGCCGAGAACCGCCCCCCCACCGAAGCGAGTTCATAGCTGCGGCCGGTCAGCCCGTTCTCGACCGTGACTGCGCCGTCGACGACCTCGACGTCCTCGAGCACGACATGCGCGGTGGTCGGCAAGGCCGCGCGCGAACCGACGAAGGCGAGCCGCCCGTCCGCGCCCAGCGGAACCCGCAGCCTCGGGCGGTCCAGCCGCATGGAAAAGATCCGGATCTCGCCCGACAGATAGGGGGCAAGCTCCGCGTCCATGCGAAACTTCTCAATGCTCATCAAGGGCTTGGTACCGTCGGCCGGATCGGCGACGACGACGTCGGAGAAGGTCACGCTTGGAAACGGCAGCAGCCGGGCCGACGCCTCGCCGCGCACCGTGACGGACTGGCCGAGGATCTGGCTCGCCTGGCGCTCGAAATCGGCGCGGTAGGCCGTCCAGTCGACGAACCAGGGCGCAATCAACACGCCGAGCAGAGCGACGACAAGCAGCCCGCCGATCGCGACAAAGGCTCTGACCAGGGTCCATTCCTCCGCTGAACGACCCCCATCCTTCCGGACCTCAGGCCGCTGCTTCCCGACACATCATCTCGGCGCTGCGACGCACGGCGACAGACGCTCCATCCGATTGCCCGGCGGCTAAACGCAGGGCTCCCGTGACGATAGGCCAGAATGCGGCGGCTTTGTCGATTCAGTCAGCCATGAAGATCTTGCCAGGATTGAGGATATTGCGCGGATCGAGCGCCTGCTTGATCTGCCGCATCACCCCCAGCGCTTCTCCGAGCTCGTCGGCGAGATAGCCGCGCTTGCCTTGGCCGACGCCGTGCTCGCCGGTGCAGGTCCCGTCGAACTTCAACGCGCGCTGCGACAGCCGGGCGATGAAGGCTTCCGCGCGGTCGATCTCTTCCGGGTTCTCGCGGTCGAGCAGCAGCGTCACGTGAAAGTTGCCGTCGCCGACATGGCCGACGATCGGCGCGATCATGCCGATTTCGGCGATGTCGTCCTGGGTCTCGCCGATGCAGTCCGACAGCGACGAGACGGGCACGCAGACGTCGGTGGCGATCGCCTCGGCGCCCGGCCGCAGCGTCATGCCGGCCCAGTAGAAGTCGTGCCGCGCCTTCCAGAGCTTGGCGCGCTCCTCGGTGCGCGTCGAACTGGCGAAGGCCCCGCCGCCGTTCTCGGCGGTGATCGCCTCGAAGAACTCCGCCTGCTCCGCTACCGATGCGGCCGAGCCGTGCAGTTCGACGAAGAGGCAAGGCGAGTGCGGCAAGTCGATCTGCGAATAGTTGATCGAGGCCTGAACCGCGAGCGCGTCCAGAAGCTCGATCCGGGCCACCGGAATGCCTGCCTGGATCGTCTGGATCACCGCGTCGCAGGCCTGCCGCACGCTCGGAAACGGGCAGACGCCGGACAGGATGGTGTCGGGAATTCCGTAGAGCTTAAGGTTCAGCTGGGTGATGATGCCGAGCGTGCCCTCCGAGCCGACCATCAGCCGCGTCAGGTCGTAGCCGGCCGAGGTCTTCTTGGCGCGGCGCGCGGTGCGCACGATGCGCCCGTCCGCCATCACCGCCGTCAGCCCGATCACGTTGTCGCGCATCGTGCCGTAGCGCACCGCGCTCGTCCCGCTCGCCCGCGTCGCGGCCATGCCGCCGAGCGTGGCGTTCGCGCCCGGATCGATCGGAAAGAACAGGCCGGTGTCGCGCAGCTGGGCGTTCAGCGCCTCGCGGGTGATGCCCGGCTGAACCGTGACGTCGAAATCCTCGGGGTTGAGCTGCAGGATGCGGTCCATCCGCGACAGGTCGACCGAGATGCCGCCTTGCGGCGCGTTGACGTGCCCCTCCAGCGACGAGCCGATGCCGAAAGGCACGATGGGGCAGGAATGCTGATGGCAGACCAGCACGAGATCGCGCACGTCCTCCTCGCTCTCGGCGAAGAACACGGCGTCCGGCATCTGGTTGGGGATGTAGGTCGTCGTATGGGCATGGGCGCGGCGGACGTCCGCACCGGTCGAAAGGCGTTCGCCGAACTTGTCCTTCAGGGCCGCCACGGCCGCGGCCGTTCCCGTCCGAGGCTGCGCGCTTTCGCGCCTGATGTCGGCCAGTGTCATGCCCGTTCTCCTGCTTTCGTGCGACGGGCATGCCATAAAGCGGCAGGGTCGCGCCAGAGCCTTGGTCTGCGGGTTTCTGCCGCTACCGCCACGCCGCGAGGCGACCGGGCTCATCGCCGCTGAGCGGGTCCATCGCCGGCAGCGCAAGCTGGCCGATCGAGCGCGCCGCAACCACCAGCGCCATCGCGCCGGCGCGGGTGATGGCGCCGTTCTGGTCGGGCGGATAGGCGCCGACGACCTGGAAATCGGGCGAGGCGGACAGCCGCTTGTGCCCGACCCCGGCCGGGATGATCACCGCATCGCCGGGCGTCATCTCCACTTCCTCGCCGGTATCGCCGCCAAAACCGATGCGGGCATGCCCGGCGATGCAGACGAGAACCTCGTGCCCGGCCGCGTGATAATGCCAGTAGTCGTAGACCGTATACGTCCATGTCCCCTGCCAGCCGTGGCTGCGCAGGAGATCGTGGACGGCATTCTCCGACAGATCGGGGCCGACAGCCCCCGCCGCGACGATCAGCGGCAGTGTGCTGTTCGGCATCTCGCCGAGTGGATCGGGATGCAGATAGTGCAGCATGGCCCCTCCTCAGGTAAGCTTCGCCTTCAGGAATGCCGTCGTGCGCTCGAAGGCGAGATCGGACGCCGCCTTGTCGTAGCGGGCGGCGGACGTGTCGTTGTTGAAGGCATGGTTGACGCCCTCGTAGACGAAGATCTGGTGCTCCACGCCGGCCTTCTCGAGAGCATCGCGGTAGGCGGGAATGCCGGCATTGATCCGGTCGTCGAGGCCGCCATAGTGCAGCATGACGGCAGCCTTGATCTTCGCCACATCCTCGGCTTTCGGCTGGCGGCCGTAATAGGCGACGCCGGCGGCGAGTGCCGGATCGGCGACGGCGAGGTCGTTGACGAGACCGCCGCCCCAGCAGAAGCCGACGGCGCCGACCTTGCCGTTGACGCCGTCGGCCTTCGTCAGCCAGTCCGCCGAGTCCTTGGCGAGCGCCGTGGTCACAGAGGGATCGAGCGTGCCGATGAGATCGCGCGCCTTGTCCTCGTCCGGCGGGGTCCCGCCGTTCGCCGACAGGAAGTCCGGCGCCAGCGCCACGAAGCCGGCCTTGGCGAGCCGCCGCGCCACATCCTGGATATGCGCGTTGAGGCCGCGGTTCTCGTGGATCACCATGACGCCGGGGAGCGGACCAGCCGCATCCTTCGGCCGCGCCAGATAGGCCTTCATCTCGGTCTCGCCGGCGCTGAAGAGGACCCAGGACGTCTCGATGCCGGGATCGCCCTCCGGCACGATCGCCGCCTCGGCGTTGGAGGCCCCCAGCATCGGCGCGATCGCGGCGGCGGCAGCGGCCGAACCGGCAAGGCCGGTCAGCTTCTGCATGAAGCCCCGTCGGTCGAGCGTCAGATGGGTGTACTCGTCATAGGCATTGATCATCGCCTGGGTAATGGCGGGCGTCTTTGTCATCTCGTCTCTCCCTCGTCTGGCCCTCAGCTTAAAGGCTGACCCCGCCGGATCAACCACGGCGCGACCAAATATCTGGATGGGATGGCGCAGATAGCGCGACCGAATGTCCGAAGGGTTGTCGCAGATCGCCGCCCGTTCGCCGGCGGTCGGCGGGAACCGAGGTGTGACCGCGTTCCCCTAGTGTTCCGGCGGACAGCCGATTAGATAGGGGACATGAGCGATTCCAGCATTCCCCGCCGGCCCGACGGCGCGTCCCGGCCCGACGGCGAGAGCCGGCCCCCGGCCCCCCGCGCCGGCGGCATCGCGGCGCGCGCGCTGGCGGCCCGCGGCGGTCCGAAGGCGCCGGACTATCTCGAGGGCCTCAACGCCGAACAGCGCGCCGCGGTAGAGGCGACCGAAGGACCGGTGCTGGTGCTGGCCGGTGCGGGCACCGGCAAGACCCGCGTGCTGACCACCCGCATCGCCCACATCCTCGCCACCGGCAAGGCCTTCCCCAGCCAGATCCTCGCGGTGACCTTCACCAACAAGGCGGCGCGCGAGATGAAGACGCGCATCGGCCTCCTCGTCGGCGGCGGCGCGGTCGAGGGCATGCCCTGGCTCGGCACCTTCCACTCCATCGGCGTCAAGATCCTGCGCCGGCATGCCGAGCTGGTCGGGCTGAAGTCGAACTTCACCATCCTCGACACCGACGACCAGATCCGGCTGATGAAGCAGCTGATCCAGGCCGAGAAGCTCGACGACAAGCGCTGGCCGGCCAGAGCCTTCGCCGGCCTCGTCGACGGCTGGAAGAACAAGGGCCTGACGCCGAAGGACATTCCGGAGGGCGACGCGCGTGCCTTCGCCAACGGGCGCGGACGCGAGCTGTACCAAGCCTATCAGGACCGCCTCGTCGCGCTCAACGCGACCGATTTCGGCGATCTCCTGATGCACCCGATCGCCATCTTCCGCGCGCATCCCGACGTCCTCGCCGACTACCACCGGCGGTTCAAGTACATCCTGGTCGACGAGTACCAGGATACCAACATCTCCCAGTATCTCTGGCTGCGGCTGCTGGCGCAGCGCCCGAAGCGGCGCGCGGATGCGCAGCCTTCCGCCAAACGCTCTCCCGATCCAGCAGAGCGACTTGTCGAGAAGAGCGCGTCGGCCGCAGGCGGCACCGCCCTGGAAGGACCCGCCGCGTCAGAGGCTTATCCCGACGCTTACGAGGAACTGGAAAACGCACCGGAGGGCTATCCGGAAGGCTACGCCGACATCCTCGCCCATACCCCTATCGACGACGGCGAAAACATCCCTCCCCCGTGGGGCGAAGCCCCCGTAGGCCGACCGGCCGTCGCGCCTAGCGGCGCGCCCCCGCGGAGCGAGCCGCGCAGCGGCGACAGCGCGAGCGAGAATCAAGTCAACATCTGCTGCGTCGGCGACGACGACCAGTCGATCTATGGCTGGCGCGGCGCCGAGGTCGACAACATCCTGCGCTTCGACAAGGATTTTCCCGGCGCGACCGTCATTCGCCTGGAGCGCAACTACCGCTCGACCGCCCACATTCTCGGCGCGGCGTCGAAACTCATCGCGCACAACGAGGACCGGTTGGGCAAGACGCTGTTCACCGAAAAGTCCGACCCGGCCGACGACAAGGTCGAGGTGCACGCCGGCTGGGACTCCGAGGAGGAAGCGCGCGGCGTCGGCGAGGAGATCGAGCAGCTTCAGCGCCAGGGCCACAAGCTCAACGACATGGCGATCCTGGTGCGCGCCTCGTTCCAGATGCGCGAGTTCGAAGACCGCTTCGTCACCCTCGGCCTCAACTACCGCGTCATCGGCGGCCCGCGCTTCTACGAGCGGCAGGAAATCCGCGACGCGCTGGCCTATTTCCGCATCGTCGTGCAGCCGGCCGACGACCTCGCCTTCGAGCGCATCATCAACACCCCGAAGCGCGGCCTCGGCGACGCCGCCATTCGCTTCCTGCACGACCATGCCCGGGCGCGCGGCATCCCGATGATGGCCGCCGCCGAGGAGGTCGCCGCCACCGAGGAGTTCAAGCCGAAGCCGCGGAAATCACTGCAGGAGGTGGTCGCCAACTTCCAGCGCTGGTCCGGCCTTCTCGCCACGATGAAGCACACCGACCTCGGCGAGATGATCCTCGAGGAGAGCGGCTACACCGAGATGTGGCAGAACGACCGCTCCGCCGAGGCGCCGGGACGGCTCGAAAACCTCAAGGAGCTGATCCGCTCCATGGACCTCTACGAGAGCCTGCCCGGCTTCCTCGAGCATGTCTCGCTGGTGATGGACGCCGAGCAGAACGCCGAGCTCGACGCCGTCTCGATCATGACGCTGCATTCGGCCAAGGGCCTCGAGTTCGAGACGGTGTTCCTGCCCGGCTGGGAAGAAGGCCTCTTCCCGCACCAGCGGGCGCTCGACGACGGCGGCCGCTCCGGCCTCGAGGAGGAGCGGCGGCTCGCCTATGTCGGCATCACCCGCGGCAAGAAGCGGGTGAAGATCTGGTTCGTCTCCAACCGGCGCATCCACGGCCTCTGGCAGTCGACCATCCCCTCGCGCTTCCTCGACGAGCTGCCGGAGGCGCATGTCGAGGTGATGGAGCCGTCGACCTCCTATGGCGGCTACGGCGCCGGCGGCATGGGCGGCTACGGCGCCTCGCGCTGGGACGCCGACGCCTTCTCCACCACCTCCTACCAGACACCCGGCTGGAAGCGGGCGCAAGCCGCGCGCGCCCAGCAAGGCGGCGGCGCCGCCGGCGGCCGCGACACCGCCTGGGGCAACCGTTCCGGCCCGAAGGACACCGCGATCAGCTACGGCGAGCGCGGCGCGACCGGCGCCAATCCGCGCAGTAACGTTTCCGTCAAGGCCGACCGCTATGCCTCCGAGAGCGCCAAGAAGGCCGGCTTCGAGGACCACGAGTTCTCGCAGGTCCCACCCGACGACGACGACGAGTTCGGTGCGGCCGAGGGCAGCGGCACGCCCGCCGGTTCGCGCCGCCCCGCCGGCTCCTCCCCCGGCACGCGCGGCACCAGTGCCCGCACCGCCGCCGGCAGCGGCGGCCAGCCCGGCTTCAACGACGCCACCGGCTTTGCCGGCCGGATGCAGCCGCCGGCCCGCGGCAGCGTCTCGCCGGGCTCCAACCAGCCACCACCCCGCGAGGGTTTTTATGCCGCCGCGCGCGCCGGCGGCCCGCGCGAGATCCAGGGCGAACTGGTCGCCAAATCCGTCATCCAGGAGGCCAGCCGCTTCACCATCGGCGACCGCGTCTTCCACCTGAAGTTCGGCAACGGCACCGTCGCGGTCGTCGAGGGCAACAAGCTGACGGTCGACTTCGACCGCGCGGGCCAGAAGCGCGTGCTGGACGGGTACGTGCAGGGGGCGTGAGGGTCGGCAGGATGCGATGCCGGCGCTCCTCCGTCCTTCGAGGAGAAGCTCGCCGACAGCGGATAAGCGGCGATGCAGGCTCGCCGCGCAGCGACACAAGGCCGCCGATCCGCCGTGGCTCGCGCGACGACTCATCATGTCCTGACCTAACTAGTCGTAAAACTACCTCGGCACGAAGCTGCCGTCGTCAAGCTTGTTCAGGATACTGGCTGCCTCCCCACTATAGGGGGGGCACCCGCCAATCACGAAGTTGCTGCAGTACCGCTCTGGCCTCCGTTGGTACGACGGCCAACGTCGCCAAGGCGGCATACAGCCTCACCCGAAGATTGATATCGTCGTAGAGTCTAACAAGCAGGTGCCGTTGATCTCCTTCGCGCGATTGAAGTTCCTCTTTGAGACTCATCCGATCAAAAAACAGTCTGTTGTATCTTGCAGTATCACCTTCGATCTCTGCGTCATCCTGAGCTAGGCATATGTCGCGAAATATTCCTACCAACACCGGGGCGCTTGCGCTCTTCAATCTTTCTATCGTCATGGCCTAAGAACCCCTTCCTCGATCATTCGTTCGATACCAACAGAAAACCTTTCGTCCCATGATTTTCCGCGGAGATAATCCCTTGGGGAAAGCTCTCCATATTCTTCATTAATACGCGCGAACCAGCCCGTTATCGCGTGATGCTTGTACTTCGGAAGTACGGACCAGATTTTGTGGACCGTTAACAATGGAGTTGGGGAAACCGTCTTTCAATGCGGAAGCCTCCTCGACAATATGATGGATCTCGTAGCCCGGCTGTTTTGAAGAGGCGAGCCGCCGCAGTTCGTCGAGAGATTCTGGCGCATCGAAATAGCTCTCGATCTCCGGATAGTACGCGTTCAGCCATTCCACGAGTTCGACCACATCGACGACCAGCCCGAGCGGCCCAAGCAGCCGACGCGCCGCAGCCTTCGCCATCCAGCGCGCGAGCGCCTTGGCGACGCGAATGCGCTGGTGTTTCGTCGGCGGCCGGTCCTTCGGAATCTGGGGTGGGTCCTCCAGCGGCGGGCCGCCATTGTGACCCGTGCCAGATGACGGCGGCCGCAGCCGCGGCACTTTCGGCGGTGTCTTCGGGTCGCCCGACGGCGGCTGTCGGGTAATGTAGACCTCGACCGCGGCAGTCCGGGTTCCTTCCCGGCGCCTTCCCTCGTCCCGCCATTCGCCGCTGATGTCGCCGCTGCCCTTCGGCCAGCGGGGCTGTGACTCGCGAAAACCAGCCTTGAGCGTCAGGCGCTGCAGTCTCGCGAGCGCCAGAAGGACGCGCCAGCCGCGAACCTTCATCTGCCGAGCCAGCAATTCGCGAATATGCTCCGAACTTTCCCTCTCTACTCTCATCAATTCCTCCTCACCCAGAGAAGGATATTATTCCGAAAGAGATGTCAGGAGGAAAACTATCCTGAATTAGTTGATATATAGGAATAAAGAGAGAAAGCTAAGCTTTCGGCGCATCGAAGGCAACGACACAGCTGCCACGGCAGACGGCGCGAACGAGAAGCGCATTCTGGAGGAGTTCGTTAAGGCAGCGCACGTTCGGGAGCGCAGGGCGCGGCCTGTGCAAAAGTCACGCCCCTCGGGTCGTCATACGATCCGCGTTTCTCAGCATAGGAAAATGTCGTTGCCGTTCTAACTCGGAACATACCGCCCGTCGTCCAGCGAGCGCAGCATACCGCTGGCGTCTGCAGCGCAGGGCGGAATCCTCCAATCGCGAATTTGCTCGAGCATTCGTCGCGCTGCGACCGGCTCAACCGCGAGCAAGGCTATGGCAGCATTGAGCCGGGCTCGACCGCTCCGATGGTGGAACAGCGCCATCAGCGCCCGCCGGCCGTCGCCCGGTCGTCGACGTAGTTCGTTTTCTACGGCCTCATGCATTTGATAGAGCCCATTGAACCACGAAATCTCGTCGTCCAGCTCGGCTTCGTCTTGTGCCGTGCCGCTGTCGGCGAAGCGCTGGACGAGTTCGTCCGCGCTAAGAGCCTCAAGCTCAGAATTGCTCAATGGGACGATGGTCATGGCATGAAGCTACCGACGCTCTCCAGGGCACCAGGCTGACGGCCATCGTGCCGATGGCGTATCCGATCGTTCATGTCAGCACACTCGATCTGCGACAGGCGGGAACGCCTTTCGGTGGCCATAAACTCACGTCGGCACATAACTCCCATCGTCTAGCGCCCGCACCAACATCCCCGCACTCAAGGACTGGATGCCGAATCCCACACGCCTGATCCCATCTAACACCCTCCGAGACTTCTCCGGCGCGATCGCCAGCGTCGCGCCTGCGGCGTTCAGGCGAACCTGATCATTCGGGTGGTCGTGCAACGTCAGAAAAGCTCGCCGGCCGTCCCCGGGCCGCGATCTAAGTTCCTGCTCGATTGCGACGATCTTGTCGCACAAGCGATTGAACCGTTTTGTATCGTCATTCAGCAAGCGTCGTCCTGCGCGATGCCGACGACAGTGTAGAGTTTTGCGAGCTCAGCCGAGGAGAGGCCTGCACAATCAAGCGAAGCCATGGTTTCATCGCTCCCTTGTCGATGAGGATTTCGAAACCAAGCGTGATGCGCTCCTGCCAACTTTGTCCCGCAGGTAGTCCCGAGACTCCCTGGCTCGAATATGTCGTCGATTGCCATGAACCAGTCTTTGACCGCACGTTGCGTCAAATAGAGCAGAACGGCCAGATCGTCCGACGACACGCCACCAAGAAAAGCCATCCTTTGCAGCGCTGCCTTTCTCGACGGAACGACCATCCCCGACCTGACGGTCGGGGATGGTGTAACACAGCACCGAGTCCAAAGGCCTCCGTCGACGTCGTTAGGTCGGCAGGAAACTGCCGTCGTCGAGCGCATTCAGAATGCTGGCGGCTTCGGCGCAATAGGGCGTCAACCGCCAGCCATGGATCTGCTGCAGGATTTGACGCGCTTCCGCGGGCGCAACAGACAAGGTCTCCAACGCTGCATAAAGCCTGACTCTGAGGTTGGGGTGCTCGAAGAGCGTCATGAGTTCGCGGCGCTGGTCGCCGGGACGCAGTCGCAACTCCTCGGCAAGGGCCATGCGAATGGCAAACAGTCGATTATACCGCGCAATGGCGCCATCGATCTCGGCCTCGTCCTGCGCAAGGCTGATCTCACGGAAGTATCTCACCAGTGTCGAGACGGGTTCGGCTTTCAGATTCTCGTATTTCACGGCTGGAGCACTCCCTCTTCGATCAACTGTTCAATTCCAAGCTGGAAACGCTCGTCCCATGACCTGCCACGAAGAAAGTCTCTGGGCGTCATTCCGCCGTATCGCCTATTGGCTCGGGCAAACCACCCGGTTATTTCCTCAGCCAGCGCAGGGTGGCGAACGCGAACAGCACCTGCAAGCCGCGACACGCCATCCGCAGCGCCAGCAGCGCGGCGAGTGTCCCGAAATATTCCCTTCCCGCCTACATCGAACCTTCCCGTTACGGTTACGGATTATCTTCCCGAAGACCGGCGAGGCGGAAGACTTTCAGGAAGGGCGTATCAAAAGCCTCCACCCCGGCCGAAAACGCTACAGAACAAGCATGGTGGCGCACCTAGACAGGAGTCAGCGTCGCCTGGCCTCGCGATCAAAGCCAGTGAACCTCCTAAATACTAGATACCTAAATAAGATTAATTTCCCTTACGTTCCTTTCCCCGCTATCTTCCCCTCACCGCCGTCCCCGCGAGGGACGCGAGTGATCGCCGGGATCGCTCGGGGGATGGCGGGCGGTGTCCGGGCGTTGCTCTCTCCGGGGAGCGGTGGCCGGCCTCCCCGGCGAGGCCGCCCTTGGCACGGGCGGCGGCGCCGGTATCCGGTGGCGGCGCGCCCGTGGCAACGGCGCGGCGGCGGCGGAGTGGGAGGATGGGCGGAGCGTCGGGCGGCCGGACAGGCCCCCACAGCTCGGCCGGGCGCCGCGCGGAACGCCGGAGGCGCTTCGCTTTCATCAAACCCCGCGCCTCTGGCGCCCGCCGTCTCTTCGGAGCGCCGGGACGGATGCCGGAACCCCCTGCCCGGAACCCCTGCAAAGACCCGGCTCGAACGCGAGGGCGGGAACCCTTCGCTTGACCGCCGCCGGGAAAGTCCGACCAGCCTCTATGCGCTGGCGGCCCGTCGCGGCTCGTTCCGACGCGCCGGGGCTCAGCCGCTGGCGGTGCCGGTGACAGCGCCGATCGCGACCGGCGTCGGCGCCGTGCCGCGGGTGATCCAGTCCCCGCCGGTCCATTCGCGCACGGCGATGTCGATCCGCTGCGGGCCGATGGCGACGAGGTTGTAGGCGTTCGGCTCGCCGCGCAGCCGGGTCGAGATCGAGGTCGAGGCCTGCGCGACGATCATCGCCGGTGCGCCCGCCTCGCCTACGACGACGGGGCCCTTCGGGTGATGGCGGACGTAGGACATGTGGAAATGGCCGGAGAGCACCAGCCGCACGCCGAGCCGGGCAAACGTCGAGAGCGCAAGATCCGCCCGCTTGACCAAGCGGATCGGCACCGGCACCTCCGGCTGCATCAGCGGATGGTGCGCGACGACGATGCGCACGGCGCCCGGTGCGCTCGCCGCGAAGCGGTGCTCGAGCGTCTCCAGCTGGCGCCGTCCGATCGAGCCGTTCGCCCAGTTCCAGCCAGGCCGCACCCGCCGGGCGGTGTTCAGTCCGGCGATGGCGAGAGGCCCGATCTCGCGGAACGGCTCGAGGTCGTCGGCGATGAACTGGCGGTACCGTCCATAGGCGTCGGCAAAGCGCTTGTAGACATTGCGCGCCGGCACGTCGTGATTGCCGGGCACCGCGAAGACCGGCGCAGTCAGGCGATCGAGGAAATCGCGGGCCGCCGCAAATTCGCGCCGGCTGCCGATCTGCGCGAAATCCCCGCTAATCACCACCAGATCGGGCGCCTGCTCTTCGACGTCGGCGAGCAGCGTCTCGGCGAGCCTCGTGTCGTGACGCCCGAAATGCAGGTCGGAGAGATGCGCGATGCGGAACGTGTCGGCCAAAAGGTCCTCTCGCGGCGTCGCCTACCGCTGCGCTGGACGGTGTCTTCCAGGAGAACCCGGCATCCGCGCTTCGATTACCGCGTCCTGGCGAATTCGTGAAGACGCCGGCACCCGTCGGGGACCGGCTTCGGGCCCGCTTGCATTCCTTGACCTTGCGTTAACGCTGTCGCGCAGGTGAGCAGCGCAAAGGTCCTGTCCGGGATTCCTTCAGGAACCGTTCATGTGGGGAATGGTTAGTCGCAGAACATCCAATGACAGTAACGGAGATCAGGCATGCGCATTTTCAGGTCGCTGGCGACCAAGGTTCTGGCGGTGGCACTGGCATTCTCGGTGGTGCCGGCGGCAATCCCGTCGAGCGTTCCGGTGGTTGGCATCAGCAAGGCCGAGGCCCGTGATCATGGTGGACGCCGCTATCACGGCGGCAGGCATTATGGTGGCGGGCGCCATTACCGCGGTGGCCGTTCCTATCGAGGGGGCCGCTACTACGGCCACAACCGCCGCTACTACAACCGCCGCCACCACCGCAACAACAGTGGCGCGCTGATCGGTGGCGCGATCCTCGGTCTCGGCGTCGGTGCAGCCATCGCCAATTCGAACCAGCCGCGGGCCTATCGCGGCGGCAGCTATGCCGTCCGCAGCCAGGCCTGGTACGATTCCTGCGCCGCCCGCTACCGCACCTTCGACCCGCGCAGCGGCACCTACCAGCCGAACAACGGCCCACGCCGCATGTGCCGCTAACCGGCGCTAGAACGTTCGATCATCAAAAAGGCCCCGCGAGATTTCGCGGGGCCTTTTTCATTGCGCTGTGGAAGCTGCGGCCATGCCTTCTCTCGAGCCAGGCGCTGAGGGGGCTTGGGAACGTTGACATCCGGGATAACGGACAACGGCAAGGCGAGACGCGGGATTTCTCCTGCAGGAAGCCCATCATCACCTTGCAGCGCAGATCGAAAGCCTCGCCGGAAACACCAGCCTCGTCGGGTTCCTGGTCCGTGACACCAGCGAGCGGGCGAAGAGGTTGCAGGTCTGCACGATCCGCAGAACCCTCCGCCCGAGCACAGCCTGTGCTCTCCTCCCGCACGCCCAGGCGCTCCTACCGACGCTGCAACCGTCCGGGCTAGCCGGCCTCCGGCCTCCCCGCCCGCTGCCCGGTCAGCGTTCCAGCGGCGCCGTCGCGGCCGCCAGCCATGCCCCGGTCCCGGCATCGACGACGGGCGTCAGCAGGGCCGCGACCTCCGCGTGGTAGCCGTCGATCCAGGCGCACTCGCTGGCGTCGAGCAGGCTGGAGACGATCAGCCGTCGGTCGATCGGGGCGAAGGTCAAGGTGGAGAACGAATGCATCGGCAGGTCCCCACCCTCCGGCACTTCCGCCGGTTCGATGTGGATGAGGTTCTCGATCCGGATGCCGAAAGCCCCCTCGCGGTAGTAGCCCGGCTCGTTCGACAGCATCATGCCGGCCTCCAGCACCGCCATGCCGCGCTTCGAAATCGACTGCGGCCCCTCGTGCACCGCGAGGTAGGAGCCGACGCCATGGCCGGTGCCGTGCGCGTAGTCGCAGCCCGCCTTCCACAGCGCGATGCGGGCCAGCGGGTCGAGATCGACGCCGCGGGTGCCCTTCGGAAAGCGCGCGGTGGAGATGGCGATCATCCCCTTCAGCACCAGCGTGAACTTCCGGCGCATCTCCTCCGTCGGCGTTCCGATCGGCACGGTGCGGGTGATGTCGGTGGTGCCGTCCTGGTACTGCGCCCCGGAGTCCAGCAGGAAGAGCTCGCCCGCGCCGAGCATCCGGTTGCTCTCCCGATTGACGCGGTAGTGGACGATCGCGCCATTCGGCCCGGAGCCCGAAATGGTGTCGAAGGAAATATCGCGCAGCGCCATGCCGTCGGCCTCGCCGGCCTTCTGGCGAAAAGCCTCCAGCGTCTCGGCGGCGACGATCTCGCTCACCGTCCCCGGCGCCTGGCCGTCGAGCCAGCACAGGAATTGCGTGATCGCGGCACCGTCGCGGCGATGGGCGGCGCGTGAGCCGGCGAGTTCCACGGCGTTCTTGATCGCCCGCGGCAGCCGCGCGGGATCGGCGCCCTTCAGGACCGTCGCTCCGCCCTCCTCCACCAGCGTGGCGACACGCGCCGCCGCCAGTTGCGGATCGAGCATCACGGTACCGCCGAGCCTGCGCAACGCCGGCTCGAAGGCTGCGGGCTCGGCCAGATCGGCGAGACCGTCTAGATAGGCCCGCGCGGCCGCATCGAGCTTGTCGGGATCGATGAAGAGGCTCGGCCGCCCCGCCGCCCGCAGCACCGCGAAGGCCAGCGGCAGCGGGGTGTGCGAGACGTCGGTGCCGCGAATATTGAAGACCCAGGCGATCGAGGACGGATCGGTCAGGACGACACTGTCGGCGCCCTCCCGCGTCAGCACGGCGGAGAGCGCCGCCAGCTTTTCGGCCGCGGGCACCCCGGCATAGCGCTCGGGATGCGGGGTGACGGCGCCCTTCGGCGGCGCCGGCCGGTCGTTCCACAACCGGTCGACCGGGTTGCCGGCGAGCGTCACCAGCGCGCCGCCCTTGGCCTCCAGCGCCTCGGAGAGCTGGCGCACTTCCGCCAGCGTATGCAGCCAGGGATCGACGCCGATCTTGAGGCCGCCTGCATGCTCCTTCAGGAACGCCGGCAGCGAGGTCTCGACCGAATTCCATGGTTCGAACACCGCAAGGTCGACCTGGTCGCGCACCTGCAGCGTATAGCGCCCGTCGACGAAGATCGCGGCCCGGTCGGCCAGCACCAGCGCGACGCCCGCCGAGCCGGTGAAGCCTGTCAGCCAGGCCAGCCGGGCCGCCGAGTCCGGGATGTACTCGCCCTGGTGCTCGTCGGCGCGGGGGATGACGAAGCCGTCGATCCCTTGGTCGGCCATGATCTGACGCAGCCGCGCGACCCGCCCGGCGCTCTGGCTGAAGTCGATGGCGTCGTCGAAGTTCTGGAACATGGAAATCCTCGCATCGCATCGGCCGGCTCCGGCCCGCCGGCCTTAGACCATATCCGCCGTTGCCATGGAAAGTACCGGGGCCGTCCGTCCGGGCAAGCTTTGCCACCCACCGAACCAGGCGTGGACACCCTCGCCCCGGCGCTTTTAAGTGCGGCGAAGCAATGCCGGCGCCGGCCTTCCGACCCGTCCCGGCAGTTCTTTGGGGAGAACCGCATGCCGACGATCAACACGCAGGACGGCACCGAAATCTTCTACAAGGACTGGGGCAGCGGACAGCCCCTCGTCTTCCACCACGGCTGGCCACTCTCCGCCGACGACTGGAACAGCCAGATGCTGTTCTTCCTGCAGCAAGGCTTCCGCGTCATCGCGCACGACCGTCGGGGTCACGGCCGATCGGGCCAGACCACCGGTGGCAACGAGATGGACACTTATGCCGACGATGTCGCCGCGCTCACAGCGGCGCTCGACCTGAAGAACGCCGTGCACATCGGCCATTCCACCGGTGGCGGCGAAGTTGCGCGCTATCTCGGCCGGCACGGCACCAGCCGCGTCGCCAAGGCCGTGCTCATCAGCGCCGTGCCGCCGATCATGCTGAAGACGGAAGCCTATCCCGGCGGCTTGCCGATGGCGGTCTTCGACGGCCTCCGAAAGGCACTGGCGGACGACATGGCGCAGTTCTACCGCGACCTCCCGGCAGGTCCCTTCTACGGCTACAACCGCGCCGGCGCGAAAATCTCCGAGGGCGTGAAGGAGAACTGGTGGCGGCAAGGCATGATGGGCTCGATCCACGCCCATTACGAATGCATCACGGCATTTTCCGAGACCGACTTCACCGAAGACCTGAAGTCGATCGACGTGCCGGTGCTCGTGATGCACGGCACCGACGATCAGATCGTCCCCTACGCCGCGTCGGCACCGCTCGCCGCAAAGCTGCTGCCGAAAGGCACGCTGAAAACCTATGACGGTTTGCCGCACGGCATGGCCACCTCCCACGCGGAGGTGATCAACGCCGACATCCTGGCCTTCCTCAGAAGCTAGAGGCGCGCGCCCTTCAGGAAGCCCGAAGGGCGCTCCGTCTTCCAAAACCTCGGCCGGTTCAGCCGAAACGTGCCAGCGAAAGCGCCGGCAAGGCAGGTTCGCGTCCGGTCATCAGGCCGGCAACGCGCTCACCGGTCAGCGGGCCGAGGGTCAGGCCGAGATGCTGATGGCCGAAGGCGTAGAAGAGGTTTGCGGCCTGAGGGGCCCGGCCGATGGCGGGCAGATAGTCGGGCAGCGTCGGACGCGCCCCGACCCAGCGGCTGAAGGGCCCTGCCACCGGAAGGCCGAGCTCGGCGACGTGCCGCTCCAGCGTCTCCCACCGGCGCGGATTGCCGGGCTTTTCAAAGCTGCCGAATTCGACGAAGCCGGCCGCCCGCAGCCCGCTCTCGAACGGCGTGACGATCATCGATCGCTCTTCGAACACCACCGGCGGCAGGCCCCTGGGCCAGCGGTGATCGGCGGCCTGGATGTGATAGCCGCGCTCGGCGATGATCGGCACCGACAGGCCGAGCGGCCGCAAGAGATCGCCGGACTCGACGCCAGCCGCGATCAGCAGCGCTTCCGGCGACAGGCTGGCGCCTGAAGCAAGGTGCAGCACCGCCTTGCCGTCCTCCAGCCCGATGCCCCGAACGAGGCCGGCGAGCACGGTGCCACCCGCTGCCGCGAACGCCGCGCGCAATGCCGACATGACGGCGCCGGGATCGGTGACCTGGCCGGTGTTCTCGAAGATGATCGCCGCCGCCGGCGGCCGTGCCATGACGCGGCCGAGCCCGGCCAGCTCGGCCGCATCCGCGACGTGAAAGCGCGCCGTCCCGGTATCGGTCCGCTGCCAGGCGGCGACACCGGCGGCAGCGGCGCGCGGATCATGCCAGACGACGGCATGGCCGTTCTCGACGAGGACACCCGCAGCGCCGAGGCTTCCCGCCAGACGCTGCCAGGCCGGCATCGCCTCGGCGAGCAGCCCCGCCAGCACCGCATGGCCCTCGGCGTGCCGGGCCGGCGTCGAGGCCCTTGCGAGGCGCAGCGCGAACGGCAGCCAGCGCCGGACGTCGCGCGGCGGCAGCGACAGTGCCCCGCCGCGCAAGGTCAGCCGGCGCGGCGCGGACGTCAGCGTCGCCATCGAGGCCAGCGGCACCACCTGCTCGATCGCGACATGGCCGGCATTGCCCCAGGAGGCCGGCGCCACGGCGCGCGCGGGATCGACGAGCAGCACCGGAACGCCCGCCCGCTGCAGCGCCAGCGCCGAACACAGGCCGACGATGCCGCCGCCTACCACCACCGTCCGCCTGTCGCCCACTTGACACCCTCCGCTTTGCAGTATCGTATATATTATACGATTTTGAGATCAAGAGGAGCCCGAGATGGCGAAGACCGGTTGGCATGGCGTATTTCCCGCAGTCACGACGCAGTTCCGCGAGGACATGTCGGTCGACGTCGAGGCGACGCAGGGCGTCCAGGATGCGCTGGTGCGCGACGGCGTCAACGGCCTGATCCTGATGGGCACCTGCGGCGAGAACAACTCGCTCGACGGCGAGGAGAAGCGCACGATCCTGAAGGCCGCCGTCGAGGTAGTTGCCGGCCGCGTGCCGGTGCTGACCGGCGTGTCCGAGTTCGACACCCGCCGGGCCGTCGCCTATGCCCGCGATGCCGAAAAGCTCGGCGCCGACGGCCTGATGGTGTTGCCGGCCATGGTCTATGTGCCCAAGCCCGCCGAGCTCGTCGCCCATTTCCGCGCCGTCGCCGAGGCGACCAGCCTGCCGATCATGCTCTACAACAATCCGCCGGCCTACCGCGTCAGCATCGGCGCCGACGTGCTGCGGGCGCTGGAGGACGTGCCGAACATCCTCGCGGTCAAGGAAAGCGCCCCGGACCCGCGCCGCTTCACCGACCTGATCAACGACTTCGGTGACCGCTTCGATCTCTTCGCCGGCCTCGACGACGTCGCGCTCGAGGGCCTGATGCTCGGCGCCAAGGGCTGGGTCTCCGGCCTCACCAGCGCCTTCCCGGCCGAGTCGGTGCAGCTCGTCGCCGCCTGCGACCGCGGCGACTGGGAGACTGCACGCACGATCTACCGCTGGTTCATGCCGCTCCTGCACCTCGATGCCGAGCACGACCTCGTGCAGTCGATAAAGCTCGCCGAACAGATCATGGGCCGCGGCTCCGAGCGCGTTCGCATGCCGCGCATGCCGCTCGTCGGCGAGCGTCGCGCGGAAGTCACCGCGATGGTCGAGAAGGCCGCGGCGACCCGGCCGACGCTGACGATGTCCAAGGCCGCCTGATGCGCCACACCTTCTTCTGCATCGACGGGCATACCGCCGGCAATCCGGTCCGGCTGGTGGTCGGCGGAGCGCCGCTGCTGCAGGGAAGCTCGATGTCGGAACGCCGCCAGGATTTCCTGGCGCGCTTCGACTGGATCCGCACCGGGCTCTGCTTCGAGCCGCGCGGCCACGACATGATGTCGGGCGGCTTCCTCTACCCGCCGACCCGCGAGGATACCGACATCGGCATCCTGTTCATCGAGACCAGCGGCTGCCTGCCGATGTGCGGGCACGGCACCATCGGCATGATCACTTTCGGTCTCGAGCATGGCCTGATCCAGCCGCGCACGCCGGGGCAGCTGCGCGTCGAGGTGCCGGCCGGGGTGATCGACATCGGCTTTGCCACCGAGGGCGCCAAGGTGACCTCGGTGAAAATCACCAACGTCCCCGCCTACGTCGCTGCGCGCGGCATCGAGATCGACGTGCCGGATTTCGGCCCGCTCACCGTCGACGTCTCCTATGGCGGCAACTACTACGCCATCGTCGAACCGCAGGGCGCCTATACCGGGCTCGACGCGCTCGGCGCGAGCCGCATCGTCGAACTCTCGACGCTGGTGCGCAACCTCGTCCGGGAGAAGTTCGAGCCGGTGCACCCGCTCGACCCGACCATCCGCGGCGTCAGCCACGTGCTCTGGGCGGACGTGCCGCGCGGCGACGGTGCCGACGGGCGCAATGCGGTGTTCTACGGCGACAAGGCGATCGACCGCTCGCCGTGCGGCACCGGCACCTCCGCCCGCCTCGCCCATCTTGCCGCCACCGGCCGCCTCGAGCCCGGGCAGACCTTCGTCCACGAGAGCTATATCGGCAGCCGTTTCATCGGCACCGTGGAAGCCGGGACCACGCTCGGTGGCGAGGCCGCGATCGTGCCGTCGATCGAGGGATCGGCCGTCGCCACCGGCTTCAACACGATCTGGATCGACCGCGAGGATCCCTTCTGGCAAGGCTTCCAGGTCGTCTGATGAGCCTGATCGTCAAGACGGCGCTGGCCGACCGCATCGTCGACATCCTCCGCGACCGGATCATCGCCGGCAGCATTCCAGCGCATGCGGCGATCCGCCAGGATGCGCTGGCGACCGAGCTCGGCGTCTCGAAGATCCCGCTGCGCGAGGCCTTCGCCAAGCTCGAACAGGACGGGCTCGTGCTGTCGGAAATGAACCGCGGCTACTTCGTGCGGCCGCTCTCGGCCATCGAGGCCGAGGACGTGTTCGATCTGCGCCTGAAGATCGAGCCGGATGCCGTCGGTGCCGCGTCGCAAAGGCTGACGCCGGACGACATCGCGCAGGCCCGCGCCGCGCTGGACGGGTTGAACCGAGCCGCGCGGGACCACAGCGCCAGTGCGGGCACGCTCAACCGCGCGTTCCACATGGCGCTGATCCGGCCGGGCGGGCGCCCGGTGACGGTACAGACGGTGGAGCGGCTGCAGGTGATCGCCGAACGCTACGTCGTCAAGCATCTCGAGCCCCGCGGCCGCGCCGAGCGGGCGATCGACGAGCACGAGACGCTGTTCGATGCGTGGGCGGCCGGCCGGAGAGGCGAAGCTGCAAGGCTCAGCACGGCGCACATCGCCAGCACCCGCGACGATCTCGACGCCGAGCTTCGGCGGGCCGCGGCAGACGCCTGAACGGCCCTGCGCCGTTTCATCCCCCGCGCCGCCGCCGAAACGGGTTGACGACCCCCGGCAAGAAGATTACCTGACTGATAGCCTAGCTAACTAGTCTGGACGCCAGCCATGTTGTCGCTCGAGGATTTCGGCCTCAAGCTCCACCTTCTATCGCGCCTCCTGCGCCGGGAGATCGATATCCTCCTGGAGCCGCACGGCCTCTCCGAGGCGAGCTTCCTGCCGGTGCGCTATCTCGCCCGCTTCGGCGAAGGCCTGCGGCAGGTGGAACTTGCCGATGCCATGGGGATCGAGGGCCCGACCCTCGTGCGGGTGCTCGACCACCTGGTGAAAGCCGGTCTCGTCGAGCGGATCGACGATGCGGTCGACCGCCGCGCCAAGCGCGTCCACCTCACCCCCGCAGGCGAAGCCTTTCACCGACGTTTCCAGGAGACTTTGCTGCAACGTCGGCAAATTCTGTTTGCCGGTGCGACCGCCGAGGATCTGGAGGCGGCGCTGCGCGTCTTCGACGGGCTGGAAACGACGCTGCGGCAAAGCCGCTCGTCCTGATCCGTTTTCCGGCAGGCCCCAGTTTTTCCAAGCCGGAACCAACGCCGCCAACAGCGCGGCGATACCGGTCCAACTCTGTGTGTGTAAGGAGAATTCGATGATAGCGGTCATAACAGGCTGGATCGTCGCCCTGGTGGGCGCGGCGATCCTCGCGGCAGGCGTCTACCTCGCCTCGCTGGGCGGCAGCCCCTTCTATATCGTCATGGGCCTTGGCCTCGTTCTGTCGGCCTTCCAGCTGATCCGTCGCCGCCAGTCGGCGCTGACGATCTTTGCCGTCGTTCTCATCCTCACCTTCGCCTGGACGCTGTGGGAAGTCGGGCTGGACAAGTGGCAGTGGATCCCGCGCGGGGCGCTGATCACCTTCATTGGCCTGTGGATGGCGCTGCCCTTCGTCACCGGTGCCCTGCGCCGCGCCGATGCCGCCCGCGGCAAGTCGCCGTCTGCCGCGGCCGGGCTGCTCCGCGGCACCGTCGCCACCATCGCCGTGCTCGCCGTCGGCGCCTGGTTCTACGATCCGATTCTCGTCGCCGGCGATCTGCCGAGCGAGGCCGCCGCCGCGCCGCCGGCCGCCGTCGGCACGCCCGCATATCCGACCGACGACTGGGCGGCCTATGGCGGCACCAATCTCGGCCAGCGCTATTCGGCGCTGTCGGATATCAACCTCGACACGGTCAAGAATCTGAAAATCGCCTGGGAACACCATACCGGCGACCTAAAGGGTCCCGACGACGCCTCGGAATACACCTTCGAGGCGACGCCGCTGAAGGTCAACGGGATGCTGTATCTCTGCACCCCGCACAACATCGTCGAGGCGCTCGAGCCCGAGACCGGCGCGGTGAAGTGGAAGTTCGACCCCGGCCTGAAGCCGAACGCGGTCTACCAGCACCAGACCTGCCGCGGCGTCTCTTACCATGACGAGGCGACGGCGCCGGCCTCGCAGCCCGCCTCCGCCGAAACCGCCGCCGCCATCGCCGCCTGCCCGCGCCGGGTCATCGCGACGACCGTCGATGCCCGCCTGTTCGCGATCAATGCCGACACCGGCGCGCTCTGCGAGGGTTTCGGCGACAACGGCTACGTCAATCTCCTCGACCAGATGCCGAACGTCCGCGAAGCGACGTACATGCAGACCTCGGCGCCGCTGGTGACCAAGGGCCTGATCGTGCTCGGCGGGTCGATCGCTGACAACTACTACAAGGACAACGCGTCCGGCGTGATCCGTGCCTATGACGTCAGGACCGGTCAGGTCGTCTGGAAGTTCGATGCAGGCAAGCCGGACGAGACCGCACCCCTGGCGCCCGGCGCTACCTACGAGGCGAACTCGCCGGTCGCCTGGACGACGCTCAGCGCCGACGAGGCCCTCGGCCTCGTCTACGTCCCCTTCGGCAACAAGTCGCCGGACATGTTCGGCCAGACCCGGACGGCGGAGGACGAGCGCTTCGTCGATGCGCTGACCGCGCTCGACCTCACAACCGGCCAGCTGCGCTGGACCTTCCGGTCGTCCTATCACGACCTCTGGGACCGCGATAACCCGTCGCAGCCGACGCTGATCGACCTGCCGGTGAACGGCGCGACGGTGCCCTCGGTGGTGCTGCCGACGAAGAACGGCAACCTCTTCGTCCTCGACCGCCGCGATGGCAAGCCGGTCCTGCCGGTCTCGGAGCAGCAGGTCTCGACGGTCACCGATGTGCCCAACGAGAAGCCCTCGCCGGTGCAGCCGATCTCCTCCCTCAACTTCACCCCGCCGCCGCTCACAGAGAGTGACATGTGGGGCATCTCGCCGATCGACCAGATCCTCTGCCGCGCCGAGTTCCGCCAGCGGCGCTACGATGGCAACCCGTTCACCCCGCCGACCATCGCGGGATCGCTGACCTATCCCGGCAATATCGGGGTGTTCAACTGGGGCAGCATCGCCGTCGATCCCGTCAACAAATGGCTGATCGGCACCCCGATCCGCCTCTCCTACCTCTACGACGTGCTGCCGCGCCCGGCCGGCAACACCGACGAGCGGATGGTGACGAAGGACGGCACGCGGCCGATCAACGAGAACATGGGCGGCCCCTATGCGATCTCGATCCAGAACTTCCGCTCCGGCCTTGGCCTGCCGTGCCAGGCGCCGCCCTGGGGCCTGATGGTCGGCGTCGACCTCAAGACCGGAAAGACCGCCTGGACGCGCCGCAACGGCACGGTGAAGGACCAGAAGATCATGGGCCTCACCTGGCCGATCGCGATGCCGATGGGCATCATCGCGCATGGCGGCACGCTGACCACCGCGGGCGGCGTCTCCTTCACCGCGGCGACGCTCGACAACTATCTGCGCGCCTACGACATGAAGAGCGGCGAGAAGGTCTGGCAGGCCCGTCTGCCGGCAGGCGGCCAGGCGACGCCGATGACCTATCGCGGCAAGGACGGCAAACAGTACGTCGTCCTCGCCGCCGGCGGTCACGGCTCGATCGGCACGACGCCCGGCGACAGCGTCATCGCCTATACGCTGCAGTAGCGCGGCGAAACACGCCGGAGAGGGGCAAGGACCGGACGTCCCGCCCCTCTCCCAACAAGCACTGCCGCAACCGGCGCTAAGCCGGCGCTTCTTCTGCCGGCCCTCTCTTTTGCCGCGATGAGCCGGCACCTCGACAAACTTCCGGTATCGGTCTGGCGCCCGTCAGCGTTGAATCGTATGTAGCCCTTGCATTTAACCGGGGCCGAGACCTCGTCGTGCCCGAAGGCCCCGCTTATGGCTCCCCCTCCGCCTCCCAGTGCCAGTGCCAGTGCCGATGCCAGTGCCGGTGCCGACGCCGCGGCAGCCGTGCCCGCCGCCTCACCGGCGAAGACCGCCCCGAATTTCCGCACCATCGCCATGATCGTCGCCTCGGCGATGTTCATGGAACAGCTCGACGCGACCATTCTCGCCACCGCGCTGCCGACCATGGCGCGCGACTTCGCCGTCTCGGCGCCGGCGATGAGCATCGCGCTGACCTCCTATCTCATCAGCCTCGCCGTCTTCATCCCGGCCAGCGGCGCGATGGCCGATCGCTTCGGCTCCCGCACCGTGTTCCGGGCCGCGATCGGGGTGTTTCTTCTCGGCTCTATCCTCTGCGCCCTGGCGCCGACGCTCTCCTTCCTGGTCTTCGCCCGGCTGCTGCAGGGCGTCGGCGGCGCGATGATGATGCCGGTTGGCCGGCTGGTGCTGCTGCGCAGCGTTGCGCGAAAGGACTTGGTCTCCGCGATGTCTTGGCTGCTGGTGCCGGCGATGATCGGGCCGATCCTCGGCCCCCCGGTCGGCGGGCTGATCGTCACCTATGCCGACTGGCGGTGGATCTTCTACATCAACGTGCCGATCGGCATCCTCGGCATGATCCTCGTCACCTTCTTCATCGAGGACGTGAAGGGCGAGCGCGCGGGACGGTTCGACTGGCTGGGCATGGGCCTTTCCGGCATATCGCTCGGCTCCCTGCTGTTCGGCTTCGAGATGGCTAGCCGCGACGGTGAAGGCCTGTTCGCGCTGGTGCTGTCCCTTGTCGGCGTGGTCTTCGGCCTCGTCTACATCCGCCATGCCCGCCGGCATCCCGCGCCGATCCTCGACCTCTCCCTCATGCGAGTGGCGAGCTTCGGGACCTCGGTGATCGCGGGTTCCCTGACGCGGATAACCCAAGGGGCGCAGCCCTTCCTGCTGCCGCTGATGATGCAGCTGGGCTTCGGGCTCTCGGCCGCGACCAGCGGCGGCATCACCATCGCCACCGCGATCGGCTCGCTGGCGATGAAGGCCGTGGCGCCGCGGCTGCTGCGCCGCTTCGGCTTCCGCAACGCGCTTCTCGTCAACGGCATCTTTGCCAGCCTCGGCTACGGCATCTGCGCGGCCTTCCGGCCAGACTGGCCGCTGTGGACGATCTTCGGCGTGCTGCTCGCCTGCGGCTTCTCGATGTCGTTCCAGTTCACCGGCTACAACACGGTGGCCTACGACCAGATATCGGCCCGGCAGATGAGCTCGGCGACGAGCTTCTACACGACCTTCCAGCAGCTGATGCTGTCGCTCGGCATCTGCGTCGCGGCACTGGCGCTGCACGGCGCCATGCAGATGCACGGGCATGCGCAACCGCAGCTCAGCGACTTCTCCGCCGCCTTCATCCTGGTCGCAGCGATCTCACTGACCGCCACCGTCTGGAACCGCCGCTTCGCGGCCGATGCCGGCCAGGAGATCAGTGGCCACGGCGCCGTCGCCGACACCGTCAAGCGCCCGGCAGCCGTCGCCGCCGACAGCGTCGACCGGACGCGCTGAGGGACTAAATCCCGCAAGGCATCGTGCGGGTGTCGGGAATTGGCGCGGCGACGCCGAGAGGACGGAGGTGTCAGCGCCGACGCGAACTCGGCCGCGGCTGCAGGGCGTCGAGGGCGTCGTCGTTGCGCCGCCCCCAGTCGTAGAGCATCTCGACGGGCTCGACGAAGCGCCGGCCGAGCGGCGTCAGCGCGTAGTCAACGCCGGGCGGGACCGTCGGATGGACGATGCGCTCGACCAGCCCGTTCGTCTCCATGCCCCGCAGCGTCTGCGTCAGCATCTTCTTCGAAATGCCGGGCAGGCTCCGCAACAGCGCCCCGGAGCGGCAGTTGCCCCCATGGCGGGCATGCAGCGTATGCAGCACCATGCTGGTCCACTTGGTACCGAACAGTTCCAGCACGCGGCGCGGCGCGCAATCCTCGGTCCAGTCCTCGCCCGGCGCTGCCTTTTCCATCCGCTGGATACCCTTTGGTGCCGTCTTGATCCACGGCCTCGTCTTACCCTAGTTCGCGTCAAAGCGAACAGGAGAACGACATGGCGAAGACAGCACTGGTGGTGGGTGGAACCGGGATCATCGGTCGGGCGACGATCGCCCTTCTCGAAAAAGAAGGCTGGGACGTCGCCGGCCTATCACGCAGCCCGCAGCCGGGCGGCATCGCGGCGGACCTGCAGGATCCAGCCTCCGTCGCGGCGGCGCTGAAGGACAAGCGGCCGACGCATGTCTTCATCACGACCTGGGCACGCCAGGCAAACGAGGCGGAGAACATCCGCGTCAACGGCATGATGGTGCGCAACCTCCTCGACGCGCTGCGGCCTGCCGGCGGCGTCGAGCACGTGGCGCTCGTCACCGGGCTGAAGCACTACCTCGGACCGTTCGAGGCCTACGGCAAGGGCGTGCTGCCGCAGACGCCGTTCCGCGAGGAGCAGGGCCGGCTCGACGTCGACAACTTCTACTATGCGCAGGAGGACGAGGTCTTCGCCGCCGCCAAGCGGGACGGCTTCAACTGGAGCGTCCACCGGCCGCACACCGTGATCGGCCATGCCGTCGGCAATGCGATGAACATGGGCCAGACGCTCGCGGTCTACGCCAGCCTCTGCAAGGAGACCGGCCGTCCCTTCCGCTTCCCCGGCTCGTCCGCGCAGTGGAACAGCCTTACCGACATGACCGATGCCGGCATGCTGGCAAAGCAGCTGCTCTGGGCCTCGACGACGCCGGCCGCCGCCAACGAGGCGTTCAACATCGTCAACGGCGATGTCTTCCGCTGGAGCTGGCTGTGGACGCGCATCGCCCATTGGTTTGGCCTCGAGCCTGCCCCCTTTGACGGGACGGTCCTGCCGCTGGAAGTGCAGATGGCCGACGATGCGGCGCTGTGGACCGAGATCGCCGAGCGCGAGAACCTGCAGGAGACGACCCTCTCCCGGCTCGCCTCGCCGTGGCATACCGATGCCGACCTGGGTCGGCCGATCGAGGTGGTCACCGACATGTCGAAAAGCCGCCGTCTCGGCTTTACCGCCTATCAGCCGACGGACGACGCGTTCTTCGCGCTGTTCGAGCAGCTGCGCGCCGACCGCTACATCCCGTGATCACGGGCTGACGACACCTGTCGCGGCAGTGCCGTTGAGGCATTGCCGCGATGGAGAAGGACGGGATAAAGGCGGCACCGAATGGGTCGGACAGCCGCCGCTTCAGCGCGCGCCCGGACGCAGATACCCTAAGGCCTTACCGGCCCAATTCCATTATGCTGCAATGCAGCAAATGCGGGGGTGCTATGCGGCGCCGGGGATGGCGGACCTTCTGCTTTGCCAGCATGATCGTATCGACCGGGAGGGTTGATTCGTGAGCTGGAGTTCGACGCCATGCCGACCCGCGCAGACTTCCCCGCCCGACCCGCTACCCGCGCCCAACACGGCCCGATCTCCGCCTTCGACTGGCGGCACGAGGGACGGCGCCTTCGCTCGGCAGCGGCCGCCTATCTCGGCGTCGCCCATCCCTGCCGCTTCGAGGTGGAGCCGGCGTCGCTCTTCGACATCGTCTTTCCCGAACGCCGCTAGAATATCCCGCGACGGGCTGAACTTACGCCATGGAGTTGCGGCTCCGGGATCGGAGAGAAAGTTCGCCTACGGGTGAGCTTTGCGGCGCGAAATCTGCGCGCCGCTGCACGCACAGCCAGGCCCACTCGCCCCGCCGGAAGCACGCCCGGAAGCACGCGCCGCTGCTATTCCGCGGCGTCCTGGTGGGCATTGCCGTTATCGCCCCTTGGCTTGCGGCCAAGACGAAACTTCTTCGCCAGCGCCGAGCGCGAGGCGGCGTAGTTTGGCGCCACGATCGGATAGTCGTCAGGCAAGCCCCATTTGCGACGATACTCATCTGGCGTCATGCCGAGATTGGCCAGATGGCCTTTCATCGACTTGAAGCGCTTTCCGTCCTCGAGGCAGATGATGTAGTCGGGCGTCACCGATTTCTTGATCGGAACGAACGGCTTCAGCACGATCTTCTCGACCTTTTCCGGCGTGCCGTTGGCTGCCGTCTTTAACGCCGTATAGACGCTGGTGATCAGGTCCGGCAGATCCGCCGCAGCGATCTTGCTCTGCTGAATACAGGCGTTGACAATTGTGGTCGACAGCTCGAGCAGCAGGCTTCTTTCAACATCTACGGTATCCATTGCCACCCCAAAACTTTGAAATTCATTTTAGGGTGATACTAAAACTCCTCAGTATGTTCAAATAATTAGATTGAAGGTGGCTGATGATAAAAACCACAAGACAACAGCTAATGTTACCTTACGTAATTACGACAATTCGTGGGCTCAGCGCGAAAGATGCAAGGTAACCCACTCGCCCCGGCGGAGGGTCTCGCGGTGCACCAGGCCCTGCGTGCGGTAGGCTGCAAGCACCGCCTGCCGCTGTCTCTCGAGGATCCCAGACAGGATCACGTCGCCGCCAGGGGCCAGCTGGCGCTCGACCGCCGGGGCCAGCTTGATCAGCGGCTGGGCCAGGATATTGGCGACGACGAGGTCATAGGGCGCGAAGGCGCGGATGTCGTGCGAGGCCATGCCGGTCGCGACGACAGCGCGGACGAGATTGCCGACCCCGTTGTTCACGATATTCTCGCGTGCCACCGCGATGGCGACGGGATCTATGTCGGTCGCCAGTACCGGCACCCGGGCGAGCTTGGCAAGGCCGATCGCCAAAACCGCGCTGCCGGTGCCGAGATCGAGCGTGTTGGTGAACTGCCGGCGGCGCACCAGCCGGTCGATCATCGTCAGGCAACCCGAGGTCGTGCCGTGATGTCCGGTGCCGAAGGCCTGGCCGGCCTCGATCTCGATGCCGAGGTCGTTGGCGCGAATCATCCCGCGGTCATGCGCGCCGTGCACGATGAAGCGCCCTGCCCGCACCGGCTTCAGCTCGGCCAGCACCGCCTTCATCCAGTCGGTATCGGGAATCGCCTCCACCGCGATCGGCGGGGTGTCGAGATCCGACAGCGCCGCGGTCACGTCCCCAAGCCGATCGGCACCGCCGGTCTCGTCGTCGAAATAGACCGAGACCTCGTGGATATCCGCGGCCTCGTCGATCTCGGTGACGCCGACCGGGGCATCCTCGTCCTCGAAGGCGGCATCCCACGCGTCGAAGATGCGCTGGGCAAGCAGCTTGCTGGTGCGGGTGTGATAGCGGGTCTGGGTCACGGGCCTACCGGGGTCAGAGGGCTGCGAGACGGTCGAGCTTTTCCTTCGCCGTCTTCGGGTTCTCGCCATAGGCGATGGTGCCGGAAAAGCGGCCGGCGGAGTCGAGGAGGAAGGTGGTCGCGGTGTGGTCCATGGCGTACTCGGGACCGTCGCCGACCTTCTTGGCATAAACCCCCCAGCCCTTCAGCATCTGGGCCACCTTGGCCGGTTCGCCGGTGATCGCGGTGATGTCGGGTGAAACCGCACCGAGGTAGTTCTTCAGCACCGTCGGCGTATCGCGCTCGGGGTCGACGCTGACGAACACCACCTGCAGATCCTTGCCGTCCTGCTTCAACGCCTTCTGGTATCCGGCGAGCTCGGCGAGCGTCGTCGGGCACACGTCGGGGCAGTGGGTGAAGCCGAAGAACACCGCCGAGGGCTTGCCGTTGCGCAGCGCCGCCTCGGTGATCTCCGCGCCGTTCTGGTCGACGAGGCTGAACGGCGAACCGTAGGCCGCCTCTTCCTGGCCGCTTTCGCTGCCGTAGTAATAGACGCTGATGGCCGCGCCGGCGCAGAGCGCGACGAAGGCCCAAAGACCGATCCGGAAAAGAGCGATGCCGCGCATGGTGAACTCCGTGAAACGCGACCCTCGCCGCCCTTTCCCCGGCGATACAGCAGCCGGCGCCGGACCGCAAAGAAGATCGGCGTGAGCCCGCGCTGATCCCCCTCTGCCGATCGCACTACGGTCCAAGGCGCCGCTGCGGTGCTCACCGATGAAGGCTCAGCTTCGGCTCTCTCCGGCGAAGCTTCAGCTTCGACGCTCGCCGACGAGAAGATAGACGAGGGCGGTCGCCGGGAAGGCGACGCCGAGCACGCAGATGCCGGGCCAGCCGAAAGCCTGGAGAACCGGGCTGGTCAACGCCGAGCCGACGGCGCCGCCGATGAAGAAGGTGGTCATGTAGACCGCGTTCAGCCGGTTGCGAATCTCGGCGTCGAGCGAGAAGATCTCGCGCTGGCCGACGACGAGATTGGCCTGCACGCCGAGGTCGATCAGGATGCCCGCCGCGACGAAACCGGCCAGCGTCGTCAGGCCGGCAATCGCAAAGCCCGCCATCACCGTCAGCATCGCGCCAATGGTCGCAGCCCGGCCGTGGCCGCGGTCGGCAAGACGCCCGGCCACCGGCGCCGCGAGAATGCCGAGGACGCCGGACAGCGAGAACAGGGCAACCGAAGTCGCCGAATAGCCGTCGGCGAAGAGGACGAGAGGCGTCCCGGTCCAGAACAGCGAGAAGCTCGCGAAGATCGCAGCATGGAACAGCGCGCGCCGCCGCAGCACCCGCTCGGTCACGAACAGCTTGCCGAGCGAGGCAATCAGCGCGCCATAGGATTCGGTGACGGTCGGGCGGCGCTGCGGAAACAGCAGCACGCCGGCGCCGAGCAGAACCGTCAGCAGCGCCGCCGAGACGCCGAAGACGCCGCGCCACCCGATATGCTCAGCGAGGATGCCGGCAAGCGGCCGCGCCAGGAGAATACCGGCGATGAGGCCGCTCATCACATTGCCGACCACGCTGCCGCGCGTCTCCGGCGGCGCCATGCCGGCGGCCAATGGCACCAGCATCTGCGCGGCGGTGGAGGTCATGCCGACCACCAGCGTCAGCGCGAACAGCGCAAACAGCCCGGGCAGAACCACGAGGCCGATGAGGCTGAGGACGTTGGCCGCCATGGTCAGCAGGATGACGCGGCGGTTCTCGAAGACGTCGCCGAGCGGCACGAGCGCCACGAGGCCTATGCCGTAGCCGACCTGGGCCGCCGTCACGAGCCAGCTCTCGGCCGATGGCGCCAGCCCAGTTTCGGCGCCGATCAGCGCCACCAGCGGCTGGGCATAGTAGATGTTGGCCACCAGCGCCCCGCAAGCCAGGGCGAAGAACAAGGTCAGTCCGGGCCCAAGGCCTGGATGGGCCGCGGGCGGCGTGGCGGGAAGGCTGGTCATGGCATGTCCGTTCGAGCGGCGTCGTCGTCGCCTTGTCTCGGCGGATATAGGACAGTGCCGCTTGACCAGCTATCGCCGGTGACGCAAGGCTGCCGCCCACCGGGCGCCGGCCCGCGGCCTTTCCGGGGTACAACGCCGGATCGGACGGCATCTCCCGCGGCCCATCCTGGCAGCAAGACGTGTCTCAGGTGCCGCCGGGCGCCGTCCCGGTCCCCGGACGCAAACAGCCGGGCACGGCGCGCCCTTCCCGCCAAATCGAGTGGAGCCCCGCGATGTCCCTTGCCCTCTACCAGGTCGATGCCTTCACCGACCAGCGCTTTGCCGGCAACCCCGCCGCCGTCGTGCTCCTCGATGCCTGGCTGCCGGACGCGCTGCTGCTGCAGATCGCGGCCGAGAACAATCTGTCGGAGACCGCCTATCTCGTGCCGGCCGGCGACAGCCGTTGGGAACTGCGCTGGTTCACCCCGAAGGTCGAGGTGCCGCTCTGCGGCCACGCGACGCTCGCCAGCGCCTTCGTGCTGGCCGAGATCCGTGGCGAGGCCGGGCCGGTGATGACGTTCGCCACCCGCGTCTCCGGCGATCTGACGGTGACGCGCGAGGGCGGGCGCTTCGCCATGCGCCTGCCGATCCGGCGGGTCGCGTCGAACCATCCCATCGATCCGGTCGCGGCAGCGCTCGGCGCGCGGCCGCTGGAGGTGCTGACGGTGCCGGCAGCAGACGACGACACAGCGCTGGCGGTCTTTGCGACCGAGGCCGAGGTTCGCGCGCTGCAGCCGGACATGCGGGCGATCAGCGCCCTCCCCGTGCGCAACGTCATCGCCACCGCCAAGGGCACGTCCTCCGACTTCGTCTCGCGCATGTTCGCGCCGAAGGCCGGCATCGACGAGGACCCGGTCACCGGCTCGGCGCACTGCGCCTTGGTGCCGTTCTGGGCCGAAAGGCTCGGCGGCACGACGTTTCACGCCCGCCAGGTCTCCGCCCGCGGCGGCGACCTCTACTGCACACTCGAGGAAGATGCGGTGATCGTCGCCGGCGCGGCGGTGCTCTACCTCGAGGGCAGGATCCATCTGCCCGATTGACGCAGCGGCGCCGGACACCTGGCTGATCGTCGATGATCTCGGGGAACGCACCGCAGCGACTGTTTTGAAGACCGAAGCATCCCTTGTGCCCGCAGCTGGAGGCACGATGCTGTGGGCGCCACCCGCTGCGGCCGATCCTTTGGCGTTGCCGGCCGGAAGGTCACCCGCAAGCGTCGCGGCCGGCTCCCAGGCCGCCGGCCTCTGCGCCGCCGAGAAAATGGCGGTCGACGTCTACACATCCTCGCCGGCGCTTCTTACATCCTGTGACAATAAGTCTTTCAATCGAGGAACCGCCTTCATGCTCTCTTCCCGGAAGCTTCGCTTCGCCGGCGTCTTTGCGGCCATCGCGATGGCCTTCTCCATGGTCGCGGTCGACCATGCCGACGCTCGCCGGATGGGCGGAGGCGGCGGCTTTGGCAGCCGGGGTTCGCGGACCTATCAGTCGGCACCGGCGACGGCGACGGCACCCAGTGCCGCGGCTCCCGTCCAGCGTTCGATGACCCCGAATGCAGGCCCGCAGGCAGGTCAGGCCGGTAACGCCGCACGCAATGCCGGGCAGCAGCGCCCGGGCTTCATGAATGGCTTCGGCGGCTCGCTGCTGCGCGGCCTCGCCATCGGCGGCCTGATCGGCATGCTGTTCGGCGGTGGCTTCGGCGGCATGGCCGGCCTGTTCGGGATGATCCTGCAGATCGCGCTGATCGGCGGCGGCATCTATCTGCTGATGCGCTTCCTACGCTCGCGCTCGTCGTCCACCCCGGCCATGGCTGGCGGCCCGGCCGGCGGAAACGGCATGAACCGCTCCGGCTATGAGCCGCAGTCGTCCAACCGGCCGGCGGCCGGCGGTCTCGGCGGACAGAGCGGCGGCCTTGGTGGTGGACTTTCGGGTCTTGGCGCCAAGCTCGGCGGCCAGAAGGCCTCGATCGGCAACCCCGACGAGATCGGCGTCTCGCCGCAGGACCTGTCAACCTTCGAACGCATGCTTGCCGACATCCAGGGCGCCTACGGACGCGAGGATTACGCCAGCCTGCGGGCGGCGACGACACCCGAGATGATGTCCTATTTCTCCGAGGAACTCGGCACCAACGCCTCGAACGGCGTGAAGAACGAGGTGTCGGACGTCAAGCTGCTGCAGGGCGATGTGTCGGAAGCCTGGCGCGAGGGACAGACGGAGTACGCGACCGTCGCCATGCGCTACTCCTCGATCGACGCGACGCGCGAGCGTGGGACCGGCCGGGTAATCGAGGGCAACGCGGAAACGCCGAGCGAGAGCACCGAGGTCTGGACCTTCACCCGCCAGGGCCGGGGCGCCTGGCTCCTGTCGGCGATTCAATCGGCCTGATCGATCGGCAGTTTTCCCTGATCGAGCTGCAGTTTTACAAGAATGCTCCACGGGCGCCGAAAGGCGCCCGTTTTGCTGTCGGCCTGCGTCAGAACCCTGCCGCGCGCGCCAGCGCGACGAAGGCCGTGCCGATGGCGACCACCGCGATGACCGGCAGCCGCAGCGACAGGACGCCCGCGATGAGGATGGCAACGCGCTCCGGCCAGTCGCCGGTGATGAGGACCGGGGCGACGATGGTGGTGATCACCGCCGCCGGAACGGCATTGAGCGCCGCCTCGAGCCTCGGCGGAATTTGCTCGACCCGGGCCAGCAGGAGGTGACCGGCGAAGCGCGTGACATAGGTGAGGCCGGCGCTCAGCCAGATGATCCACCAGATGTCGCTCATGCGCCCGCCTCCCCGGGAGCCTGTCCGTCCACAGCGGCCCTTGCCGGCAGCGGCGCCAGCACGGCGTAAAGGATGCCGCCGAGCGCGCCGACCGTCACATGCCAGGGCGGCCCGAGCGTCAGGTAGCTCGCGATGGCGGCAGTGGCGCTCGCGATCACCACGGGATAGAAGGCGGCCCGGGCGCGAAAGCCCATCAGCAGCGTCAGGAAATACACCGGCAGGATGAAGTCGAGCGCGAAGGCTTGCGGGTTCTCGATCAAGCCGCCGAACAGCGCCCCCATCAGCGTCGACAGGATCCAGGCGGCATAGAGCGCGAGGTTGTAGGCGAAGTAGAAGCTCTTGGTGAGCGGCCCCCGAGCTGCGCGTGCCTCGGCCTCGGCAAAGGTCGGATCGGTCAGCAGAAAGAACGCAGCGCCCTTCTGCACAGGCGAAAACCGCGTCAGCCGCCGGCCGATCGAGGCGGAGTAGAGCACGTGCCGAAAGTTCAGCGCGAACACCGACAGCGCCACGACGAGTACCGGCGAGCCGAGGCCGATCATCTCGATGGCGACGAACTGGCTCGCGCCGCCATAGACCGTGGCGGAGAAGCCGACGGCCTGGAACACCGTCAGGCCGGCATCGACTGCAATCGCACCATAGACCATACCGAACGGCAGCACGGCGACGAGAACGGGCAGCACTTGGCGGAGGCCGGCACGGGCTTCTGAGACTTGGATCACGGACGGGGCTCACCGGTTGAGGGGCGCGCGCCAATGCAACGACGGCGCAAGGCGTCGTAGCCGACCCGCCCGCCGCCTTCAACGCACAGCGCCGCCTTCATTCCGCAAGAAGCGGCTCTGCCCCAGGAAAGCGGGTTGGAGCTTGAGGGAAGGAAGTATCCTGCCGGCAGAGCGGCGCCCTACCCGCGGAACAGCTCCACGAGCTTGCGGGCTTCCTTCCGGTTGTCGGAGAGGAGGTCCTTCAGATCACCGGCCTTCAGAAGTTTCACGTGCCGGCACTCCGACCGGAAGCGGGCGCCGATGCAGCCGCAAAGAAGCTGCGGTGCGGCGCCCGGCTTCAGTTTCAGGCGGATCTCGTAGGGCGTGCCGCTGGAGCCTTTCACCACGAACAGTCCGGCCTCCGGCGGCTGCGGCGTGCGCACCGCGTTCAGCGCCTCCAGCGCCCTTGCCGCGATGCCGCCCTTGGCGAGCGACGGCAGCGCCGGATGGTTTTTGCGCAGGCCCATGGCGAGTGCCAGTTCGGCGACGCCCTTGGCCTTCCTCGCCTTGACGCCCGCCAGTGCGATCGCCGCGCAGGCGAACGCATCCTCGCCGGCATGGTGGTGCTTGAAGCGAACCCCGAAGCGATCGGCGAGCGCGTTCAGCCGGTGGCTTGGCTCGGAAGGCCAGAGCTGGCGGGCCATGCCAAGCGTGCAGCCCGACGACAGCGCCGGGCGACCGAGGCCGTAGGACTGCAGGCAGGCGTTCAGCACCGAGATGTCGAAGCTCGCATTGTGCGCGAGCAGCAAAGCGCCGTCGAAGGCCCCGGCGAACTCGCGATAGACGTCGGGAAACTGCGGCGCGTTGCGCACGTCGTGAGCGGTGATGCCATGGATCGAGGTGTTGATCGCCTCGAAGCGCAGCTCGCGCGGACGGATCAGCCGGTATTCCCGCCGCGTGACAGTGCCGCCCTCGATCCAGGCAAGGCCGATCGCGCAGGCGCTGTCGCGCCGATTGGTGGCGGTCTCGAAATCGATCGCGATGATGGTCATACCGTCCGGCCCCGCACGCCGCGGCATCCGGGTGCGACGAGCGCCGTCACGCTTGCCCCGCCAGCTGGCGCCACTCGTCCTCGGAGATCACCTTGACGCCGTGCTTCTTGGCATCGGCCAGCTTCGACCCGGCCCCGGGACCGGCGACGACGAGATGCGTCTTGGCCGACACCGAGCCCGACACCTTGGCGCCGAGCGCTTCGGCCTGCGCCTGCGCCTCCGGCCGCGTCATCGTTTCCAGCGAACCGGTGAAGACGATCGTCTGGCCGTCGAAGATCAGCTGCGACGCATCGGCGGTCTTCCAGGTGACGGTGACCTGCTCCAGCAGCTCTGCGACCGCCGTGCTGTTGTGCGGCTCGCCGAAGAAATCGATCAGCGAGAGCGCGGCCACCTCGCCGATATCCGCGCCCTCCGCAAGCGTCCGGAAGACCGGCCCGGGCTGCTGCTCGACCGCTTTCTGCAGCGCCGTCCGCAGCTGGTCGCCTTCGCCGTAGTGCTCCTTCAGCGCCAGCCGCTGCCGGGTGTTGAGCTTGGCGGTCTTGTCGCTGATCGGGTCCCAGGCCGCGTCGCCTTCATGCGTGCGCGCGGCCTCGATCATCCGGTCGAGGGTGATCGTGCCGACCGAGTTCACCGAGCCGAGTTCCAGCCAGTCGTCGCCAGGACGCTCGGTGGCGGCGATCTGCACGGCCTCGACGACCTTCTCGACCGTGCCGTAGAGCTTGGCGAGGGCCTTCGACGTCGTCTCGCCGACATCCTCGATGCCCAGCGCGAAGAAGAAGCGGTCGAGCGCGATCTCGCGGCGACCCTCGACGGCGGCGAGAAGGTTCTTGATCGAGCGATCCTCGTCGTCGCCCTTTTTCTTCGCCGCCTTCTTCACCGGTTCGGCCTTGCCGCTGGCGAGGCGCTTGGCTTGCGCCAGCTCCGCCCGCCGGTCGCCGATCACCTTCTTCAGCGGCTCGAATTCGAGCCTGAAGATGTCGGCGGGTCCCTTGACCAGCCCGGCGTCAAACAGCGCCTCGACGTAGATGTCGCCGAATCCCTCGATGTCGAAGGCATTGCGCGAGACGAAATGCTTCAGCCGCTCGCGCCCTTGCGCCGGGCAGGTCAGGCCGGCGGTGCAGTGCGTCTTCGCATCATGCCGGCCGATGCGCGGGTTGAAGGCCCGCACCGCGTGGCTGCCGCAGCTCGGGCACCGGGTCGGGAAGCGGAACGGGGTGCTGTCGTCCGGACGCTTCTCCGGCAGGATGTCGACGATCTGCGGGATCACGTCGCCGGCCCGCTGGACGATCACCGTGTCGCCGATACGGATATCGCGGCCTTCCCGGAGAGGGGCGCCATCCGGGCCGATGCCCTTGATGTAGTCCTCGTTGTGCAGCGTGGCGTTGGAGACGACGACGCCGCCGACGGTCACCGGCTGCAGTTTGGCGACCGGCGTCAGTGCGCCGGTGCGGCCGACCTGGATCTCGATGTCGCGCAGCACCGTCGTCGCCTGCTCGGCCGCGAACTTGTGGGCGATCGCCCAGCGGGGGCTGCGTGAGACGAAGCCGAGCCGCTTCTGGAGGGCGAGATCGTCGACCTTGTAGACGACGCCGTCGATGTCGTAGCCGAGGCTCGCCCGCTGTTCCTCGATCGCGTTGTAGTGCGCGATCAGCCCGTCGATGGTGTCGAGGCGGCGCATCAGCGGATTGACCGCAAAGCCGAGGCGGCCCATGGCGGCGACCACCTCGGTCTGCGTCGCCGCGGCCTTGCCGGTCTCGGCGAGCGGCAGCGCGCTCGCCTCGCCCCAGGCATAGGCGAAGAAGCGCAAAGGGCGCGCGCGGGTGATCTCGGGGTTCTTTTGGCGCAGCGAGCCGGCGGCGGCATTGCGCGGGTTGGCGAACTGGCGAACCTTCGCCGTCGTCCCCGCCGCATCCGCCTCGTCATCGCCCGGCTCGTCACCGTCCGCGGCGGCCGTATCGCCGCCCTCGCCCGCCAGCCGCGCATTCAGCGCGGCGAAGTCGGCATGCGACATGTAGACCTCGCCCCGCACTTCGAACACGTCCGGCTTCCAGCCGCTGAGCCGGTGCGGGATGTCGTCGACGGTCAGGGCGTTGGCGGTGACGTCCTCGCCGACGGCGCCATCGCCCCGCGTCGCCGCCGAGACGAGACGGCCCTTCTCGTAGCGCAGCGACAGCGCCAGGCCATCGATCTTCGGCTCGGCGGTGATCGCCAGTGGCGCGTCGTCCGCGAGCTGCAGGAAGCGGCGGACGCGGCGGCCGAACTCGGCGACGTCCTGATCATCGAACGCGTTGTCGAGCGACAGCATCGGCAGCGCGTGCGTCACCTTCGCGAACTTCGACGAGGGCGCGGCGCCGATTCGGGCCGAGGGCGAGTCGGCGCGGATGAGACCCGGAAACCGCCGCTCGATCGCCGAGTTGCGCCGGCGCAGCGCGTCGTAGTCCGCATCGGAGATCGTCGGCGCGTCGTCCTCGTAGTAGCGCCGATCGTGTCCCGCCATCTCCAGCGCGATCCGCTCCAGCTCGGCGGCGGCCTCTTCGGCGGTGAGGTTGTCGATCTCGGTCATGGGATACGCCGTTGCAAAGGGGGTCGAGGGTGAAACGTTCTGGCCCAACATGCCGCAAGGCTGACACGCCTGCACTGCCTAGCCGTCGCCTTTTCCGTTTCGTCATCCCGGGCTTGACCCGGGATCCATTCCAAATCGCCGGAAGGGTCAAGGGAACACGGGAAAGCGCGCCCTTCCTCCACCGAATTTGTCGCGACAACTGTTGCGGCATGGATCCCGGGTCAAGCCCGGGATGACGAACCTGAAAGGGTGCGGCCGGTCGAGGAGAGTGGAGCCAGCCCTACGTCGCCCCGATCAGCTGCGCCGCCGCCGCCCTCGCCTCTGCCGTGACGTGCTCGCCGGCCAGCATGCGGGCGATCTCCTCGGTGCGCGAGACCCCGGCAATCGGCTCGACCCGCGTCGCCAGCCGCTCGTCGTCGGCGCGGGTCTGCGCCTTGGAGATCAGGAGATGCGTCGAGGCGCGTGCCGCCACCTGGGGCGCGTGGGTGACCGAGAGCACCTGGACGCGGGCGGCGAGCCGCGCCAGCCGGCGGCCGATGGCATCAGCGACCGCGCCACCGACGCCGGTGTCGATCTCGTCGAAAACCAAGGTCGGCGCCGAGCCCTTGTCGGCGAGCGCCACTTTCAGCGCGAGCAGGAAGCGCGACAGCTCGCCGCCGGAGGCAACCTTCATCATCGGGCCGGCGCGGGTGCCGGGATTGGTGCGGACCCAGAACTCGACGGTGTCGATGCCGGCGGCCGTCGGGCTCTCCGGATCTCGCTTCATGTCGGCGATGAAGGCCGCACGCTCGAGCTTCATGTCCGGCAGCTCGGCCATCACGGCAGCCTCGAGCAGCGCGGCGGTGGCCACGCGCTTGTCGGACAGGTCGAGGGCGAGCCGGTCGAGCGTCTCGCGGTGGACGTGCACCTCCGCCTCCAGCGCGGTCAGCTTCTCCTCGCCCGCGTCGAGATCGGCGAGGTCCTCGATCATCCCCGCCATCAAGGCCGGCAAGGCATCGACGGGCCGCGAGAATTTTCGGCCGGCGGCGCGCAGGGCGAAGAGGCGCTCCTCGGTCTGCTCCAGAGCCCGCGGATCGAATTCGAGGTTGCGCAGCGCCGTCTGCAGGCTCATCTGCGCGTCCGACAGCGCGTCGAGTGCCGTGTCCAGCCGCTCGATCGCCTCATCGAGCAGGCCCGGCAGCTCGTCCTTCTTGCGGTCGAGGCGCTTCAGGAGGCCGGCAAGGCCGGGGATCGGGGAGGAATGGCCCGACAGCTCCTCGTGCGCGTCCCCGACATCGGTCGCGATCTTCTCAGAGCGCATCATGATCTGGCGGCTGGCGGCAAGCTCCTCTTCCTCGCCGACGACGGGGGCAAGTTCCGACAGTTCATCGACCGAGGCGCGGATGTAGTCGGCCTCGCGGGCGGCGGCCTCCACCTTGGCGCGGTGGCGCACGAGCTCGGCCTCGGCGCGCTTCCAGTCGGCATGCGTGCGGGCCACCGCCTCGGCCTCGGGCCGCAGCGCCCCGTATTCGTCGAGCAGCCGCCGGTGCGCCTCGGGGTCGACAAGCGCGCGGTCGTCGTGCTGCCCGTGGATCTCGACGAGGCTGATGCCGATGTCGCGCATCAGGCCGACGCTGGACGGGCGGTCGTTGATGAAGACGCGGGTTCGACCGTCGGCGCTCTGGATGCGGCGCAGGATCACGTCGCCGTCGTCGTCGAAGCCGTTCTCGGTCAGGAGCTTGCGCGAGGGATGGGCGGCTGGCGGATCGAACACCGCCACCACCTCGCCTTGCTTGGCGCCATGCCGCACGAGGCTGCCGTCGCCGCGACCGCCGAGGGCCAGCGCCAGCGCATCGAGAAGGATAGACTTGCCCGCACCCGTCTCGCCGGTGAGCACGGACAGGCCGTCGCTCAGCTGGAGATCGAGGCGTTCGATCAGGACGATATCGCGGATCGAAAGGTGAACAAGCATGCGCGCCGATGGCTAATCGCTGTCCGGTCGAAAGGCAACCGGCGGGATGCAAGATATGTGCGGTCGAACGCGAAACGCCAATGGGCGAGCTGTGCCGTAAACGCCCCGACCGACGAAAAAACAGCGGCGGAAGGCCCGGCCATGAAAAAAGCCGGGTTGCCCCGGCTTGCTTCCGTTCTCGTTCGTTCCGCCGCGCCCGAAGGCGCGCGCCCTCAGGACGGGTCGCCGCCGCCGGTGATGGCGTTGGTCGCCTTGACGAACCAGGAATTGCTGCCGGTGCTGGCCCGTGGCTCCAGGCCCTTGGACTGCAGCAACGAGTAGCTGTCCTTGTACCACTGCGACTCCGGGAAGTTCTGGCCGAGCACCGAAGCCGAGGCCTGAGCTTCCTGGACGAGACCCATGGCGTAGTAGGCCTCGGTCAGGCGGGCCAGGGCTTCCTCGACATGGCGGGTCTGCGGGAAGGCCTCGACGACGCGCTTAAAGCGGTTGATGGCGGCGATGTACTCGCGGCGCTCGAGATAGTAGCGGCCGACCTGCATCTCCTTGCCGGCCAGCTGATCGCGCGAGACGCGGATCTTGGTGCGGGCGTCCTCGGCATATTCCGAGTCGGGATAGCGGTCGACGACTTCCTGCATGGCCGCAGCGGCGCGCGCCGTCGCCTTCTGGTCGCGCGTCACGTCGGGGATCTGCCGGTAGTAGGCGAGGCCGATGATGTACTGCGCGTACGCGGCTTCGCTGGTGCCCGGATAGGTGTTGAGGTAGCGGCGCGAGGAAGTGACCGCCTCCTCGTAGTCGCCCGAGCGGTAGCTGGTGAAGGCGCTCATCACCAGCGCCTTGCGGGCCCATTCGGAATAGGGATGCTGGCGGTCGATCGCCTTGAACTTCGCCGCGGCCTCCTTCAGGCGGCCGCCTTCGAGGTTGGCGAGGCCCTGGTTGTAGAGCACATCCGGCGGATCGGTCTCGGCGGCCAGCGCCAGAACGTCAATGTCGTCATCCTTCCCGGACATGCAGCCGGAGAGGACAAGGGGCGTGGCGACGAGCACGAGGCAAGCCGAGAGCCGCGCCAGGCGTGACGTCGCTCGCAATGGCGTCGAGATCAGCATCAATCGGATTCCCCTGCGTGTTTCCTGCGGCCGCAGCGCTGTCTAGAACAGACACCGGCCCCCGGCAACGTTTGAAGGGGTCGCAAGGCGCCTTTTTTATGGCACCGGAGAGCGTTATCCCATGCAAAGGCGCCGCACATCCCAAGATGTCGCAATACCCTGCATCAGCATAGACAGTATTGAAAAGCGAAAACTCAGTCTAGCGACGGATCAAGCAGCAAGACTTTTGTGGCAAAAGGCCCGAGCGCAGCCTCAGAGAGTCTGCGGGCCGTAGGCCGGGGCGGCGACGGCCGCGGTGATCAGCGGCGAGTGCCGAACGATCTCGCGGCGACGCGACGGCATCTCGACGATCTCGTAGGCGGTGCGGTCGGCAAGCAGCGCCTGCAGCGCCAGCGCGTTCAGCTTGTGGCCGCCGCGATATGAGCTGTAGCAGCCGAGGATGCGGCCGCCGGCCAGCGCCTGGTCGCCGATCGCGTCCAGTGCCTTGTGCCGAACGAACTCGTCGACGAAGCGAAGGCCGCCCTGGTTGATGATCCGGTCGTCGTCGCCGATGACGACGGAGTTTTCCAGCGAGGAGCCGAGCGCGTGGCCCGAGGCCCAGAGCCGCTCGACGTCCTTCATGAAGCCGAAGGTGCGGGCGCGGGCGAGTTCGTCGCGGAACATCCGCGCCGAGAGGTCGGCCTTGAACGTCTGGCGGCCGATGGCGGCGGTCGGGAAGTCGATCTCGATCTCGAAGCGGGTGCCGGCATGCGGCGTGTACTCGGCCGAGCAGCCGTTCATCTCGACGCGCACCGGCTTCAGCACGCGGATGTAGCGGCGCATCGTCGCCTGGCTGCGCGGGCCGACGGTCTCGATTGCGGCGACGAAGGCCGCCGAGCAGCCGTCCATGATCGGGATCTCGTTGCCGTCGATCTCGATGACGGTGTTGTCGACGCCCATCGCGTAGAGCGCTGCCATCAAATGTTCGATGGTCGCCACATGAACGCCATGAGGGTTGCCGATGATCGTCGAGAGATCGGTGGCCGGCACGTTCGAGGAAATCGCTTTGATCGTCTTCGGCAGGCCGGGACCACCGCAAACGCGGAAGACGACACCGGTATCGGCGGGCGCGGGCAGCAGGGTCAGTTGCACGGGGTTACCGCTGTGGACACCGACGCCGTCGAAATCGATGCGTGCGCCGAGTGTCTGCTGATACATTGTCACGTGCGGTAGTCCCTTTCACCTGCCTCGCCGAAGCGGGATGCACCGGGCATCACCATCTCTCGCGAGAAGAGCCTCCGCGCTGTCCCTGGCCTCCTCCCCAGGAAGGCCATGGCGCCGAAGCCCCGAATTCTTGATGCTAAAATAGGCCGGGGGACCACCTGAGCCAAATCACGGATTCTTACCCCGTATTACCATTCGATCCATTTCGATTGAGTAAAAATCAACATAAACAATACCTTAACAAAAAGGCCCGCCGTCATGTGACGGCGGGCCTTGTGTCAAGCTTGCAACGGTTGGGATCAGTTGGACTGGCGGCGCAGGAAGGCCGGGATTTCCAGCTGCTCGTCGTCGCTGATCGCCCGCTGCGGGGCAGCCGTCGGACGTGCCGCGGATTCGGCGGCCTGACGACGCGGCGCATAGGGGTTCGGCTCGGCCGGGGCGGCAGCGCGGCGGGGCTCGACGCGGGCCTGGCGGGCCATCTCGTTCTGCTCTTCCTCGCTGTGGCGCGACAGGCCGGTGGTCAGGCGACGCAGCAGGCCCATCGGGCCCTTGTCCTCACCCGAGACCGGGTCGACGGCACCCTTGGCACCGTACTCGGCCTGCACCATCGGCGGGAAATCCTCGACGCGGGGCATGCGGGCAGCGACGGGTGCCTCGCGGCGCAGCGAGTGGGCCGGAGCCTGCGGCGCCTGCGGACGGGTCGAGACCTCGGTGATCTCGGCCTGCAGGGCGGTGGTGAAGTCGTCCTCCACGTCGTCCATCGGCATTTCCTGGTAGACCGGCGCGGCGCGCGGCGCCTCGGCGACCATCGGCATCGGCTGCGGCGCCATCGGCTGCTGCACCTGCTGGACCGGGGCCTGTGCGGCGACCGGGCGCTGCATCATCGGCGCATGGCGGATCTCGATCGGACGATCGTAGGCTTCCTGCGCGGTCTTATCGATGCCGGTGGCGACGACGGAGACGCGGATGACGCCCTCGAGGCTCTCATCGAAGGTGGCGCCGAGAATGATGTTGGCGTCCGAATCGACTTCCTCGCGGATGCGGGTCGCGGCTTCGTCGACCTCGAAGAGGGTCAGGTCACGGCCACCGGTGATCGAGATGAGCAGGCCCTTGGCGCCCTTCATCGAGATCTCGTCGAGCAGCGGGTTGGCGATCGCGGCTTCGGCGGCGGCCATCGCACGGCCCTCGCCCGAGGCTTCGCCCGTGCCCATCATCGCCTTGCCCATCTCGCGCATCACCGAACGGACGTCGGCGAAGTCGAGGTTGATCAGGCCTTCCTTGACCATCAGGTCGGTGATGCAGGCAACGCCGGAGTAGAGCACCTGGTCGGCCATGCCGAAGGCGTCGGCGAAGGTGGTCTTGTCGTTGGCGATCCGGAAGAGGTTCTGGTTCGGAATGACGATCAGCGTGTCGACGTTCTTCTGCAGGTCCTCGATGCCCTGCTCGGCGATGCGCAGGCGTCGCTGGCCCTCGAAGTGGAACGGCTTGGTGACGACGCCGACGGTCAGGATGCCCTTCTCGCGGGCAGCGCGGGCGACGACCGGTGCTGCACCAGTGCCGGTGCCGCCGCCCATGCCGGCGGTGACGAAGCACATGTGCGAGCCCATCAGGTGATCGCAGATCTCGTCGAGCGACTCTTCGGCGGCAGCGCGGCCGACTTCCGGCTGCGAACCGGCGCCGAGACCCTCGGTGACGGCAACGCCCATCTGGATGACGCGCTCGGCGCGGGAGGACCGCAGGGCCTGCGCATCGGTGTTCGCGATCACGAACTCGACGCCCTCGAGGCCGGCATTGATCATGTTGTTGACGGCATTGCAGCCACCGCCGCCGACGCCGAAGACGGTGATGCGGGGCTTGAGTTCCGTGATGTCCGGCTTTGCGAGGTTGATGGGCATGGTCCTGTTTCCTCTTCGCTGTGGTGGCCGTCTCGCCGCGTCGGCCTGACGTCTGTGGGGCACTAAGGCGCGCGGCGCGCGACTTTTCGGTCCGGCGGGGCGTACCCCGCCGGTATGGCTAGAAACTCTTCCGCAGCCAGGAGCCGAGACGGCCGACCTTGGTGGTTTCGTCGAAGGCGAAGCTTGACGCCGAGTTGTCGGCGAAGTGCTCCATCACCGCGACCTGCGGATAGATCAGGAGCCCCACGGACGTGGCGAAAGCAGGGCTCTTGTTGGCGGCGCTGAGCCCGGCGACGCCCACGGGGCGTCCGAGCCGGACATTGCGCTGCATGATGGTGCGGGCCGTGTCGCTGAGACCGGCGAGCTGGCTGGCACCGCCCGTGAGGACGACGCGCTTGCCAATGACGTGGCCGAGACCCGAGGCGGCGAGCCGGTCGCGGATCAGCTCGAGCGTCTCCTCGACGCGCGGCCGGATGATGCGGGCGACCAGCGAACGGGCGACCGAGATCGGCGCCTCGAAGCCGTTCTCGCCGAGCGGCGCGACTTCGACGGTGTCTGAGTCTTCCATCAGCTCGCTCATCGCCGAGCCATGCATGACCTTCAGGCGCTCGGCATCTTCAGGCCGGATCGACAGGCCGCGGGCGAGATCCATGGTGATGTGGTGGCCGCCCATCGCGACGCTGTCGGCATAGACGAAGCGGCCGTTCTGGAAGATCGCGATGGTGGTCGCGCCGCCGCCCATGTCGATGCAGGCCGAGCCCATTTCCGCCTCGTCGTCGACGAGCGTCGACAGGCCGGAGGCGAAGGGTGTCGCGACGAAGGCCTCGACCACCAGGTGGGCGCGGTTGATCGCGGCCTCGAGGTTGCGCAGCGGCGTCTCCTCGGCGGTGAGGATATGCATGTCGGCGCCGAGCTTCTGGCCGATCATGCCCTGCGGGTTCTCAAGGCCCGTCTCGCCGTCGAGCGACACGTCGAAGGGGACGGAATGCAGGATGATGCGGCCCTGATCGAGCGGCGCCCGTGCCGCCATGCCGAGCACGCGCTTCAGATCGGCGCTCGAAACCTCGGCGCCGTGCATCGGCAACTCGGCCTTGCCACGCACGCTCTTCAGCCGGCCCGCGGTGAGCGAGACGATCAGCGATTCGATGGTGAGGCCGGCCATGCGCTCGGCCGCGTCGACGCAGAAGCGGATCGACTTCTCGGCCGCGTCGAGGTCGACGACGACGCCCGACTTGATGCCGCGCGAGCGCTGGTGGCCGATGCCGATGACCTCGATCTCGTGGGTGCGGCCCGGCAGGATCTCGCTCTCGGCGCGCGGCTTCAGCCGCGCGATCAGGCAGGTGACCTTGGTCGTGCCGACGTCGAGGATCGAGATGATGCGGGTCTTGCGGCCCGGCAAGGCGCGCATGCGGGGCAAGCCGCCGGCGGATCCGGAAAAGAACGTCATGCCGGGTTCGCCTTCTGACTGCGCTTGATCACCTTGGCGCGCTCCTTCAGGGCGGCATCGCGCCGCACCAGGGCATCGGGCGTCAACCGAATGACCATCCGGTCCTCGATCCGCATATCCACCACCAGAATGTCACGCGACAACAAGCCGATATCCCTATCCATCCGCGCGACTTCCGCAGCGGCTTCCACCGCCCCTTCCTCGGGCAGACGCAAGGTCTTGCCGTTGTCGAGACGCAGGTCCCAACGCCGGTCCCCGACGCGGATGTAGGCCTTCACCCTTGCGCGAAGCTCAGGTACCGCATCCATCTTGTCGAGAAATTCGGCGGCATGCTTGGCCGCGCCGACGCCGACCACGAACGGCAGGTTGGAAAAGCGGTTGGCGGCGTAAGGCACGATCTCGCGCCCGTCGCGGTCGATGACGAAGAGCTCGCGGCCCTTCTGCCAGAGCGCGAACGGCTTGCGCTCGGTCAGCTTGATGGCGACGCGATCGGGATAGGTCTTGGCGACCGCCGCCTTCTCGATCCACGGCATGGCTTCCAGCGTCTGCCGGGCGGCATCGGGGTTCAGCGACGGCAGGCTTTCAGCCCCTGTCTGCCAAAGCGCCTGCAGGACGTCGATCTCCGAGGTCTCGGTATTGCCGGACACGTCGATCGTCTCGATCGAGAAGCCGAGCGGCTCGGCGACCGAATCGATCACCGCCGTCGTATGGCCGCCGAGCGACATGCCGTAGAGCCCGGTCGAGGCGAGGAGGATCACGGTCAGCTTGCCGAAGGTCAGTTGCGGCATGCGCGCCAGGCTTTCGCCGGTCGCGGCGAGCCGGCGGCCGAGCATCGACAGCTTGAGGGCAAGACGGTTGCGCGGGCCGCGCTCCGGGCGATCGGCATTCAGCGATGACATGACGCGTCTCCCACCAGCCAGGCCAGCAATTCGCCGAAGGAATGTCCGGCCTCGCGGCCGATGTCGGGTACCAGAGAGGTCGGGGTCATGCCGGGCTGGGTGTTGATCTCCAGCCAGACCAGTTCGCCGCCCTCGCCAAAACGGTCGTCGTAGCGAAAGTCCGAACGGCTGACGCCGCGGCAGCCCATCGCGGCATGCGCGGCCAGCGAATATTCCTGCACGCGGCGGGTGACGCTCGCCGGGATCTTCGCCGGGATGACATGGGTCGAGCCGCCCGGCAGGTACTTGGAATCATAGTCGTAGAAGGCGTGACCCTCGGTGGTGATCTCGCAGACGCCGAGCGCGACGTCGCCCAGCACCGCACAGGTCAGTTCGCGGCCGTGCACGAAACGCTCGACCATCACGGTGTCGCCGAAGGCCCAGTCGGATCCGTGCAGCTGCTGCGGCGGATGTGCCTGGTCCTCGCGGACGATGAGGACGCCGAAGCTCGAGCCTTCCGCGATCGGCTTGACCACATAGGGCGTCGGCATGACGTGCTTCTCGGCGACGATGCGGCGGTCGAGCACCTTGGCCTCGGCCAGCGGGATGCCGGCAGCCTTGGCGATGGTCTTCGCCTTGACCTTGTTCATGGCGAGCGCCGAAGCGAGAACGCCGGAATGGGTGTAGGGAATGCCGAGATATTCGAGCACGCCCTGGATAGTGCCGTCCTCGCCGAACGGGCCGTGCAGCGCGTTGAAGGCGACGTCGGGTTTCAGCTCGGCCAGCACCGTCATGATATCGCGGCCGACGTCGACGCGCGTGACGCGGAAGCCCTCGGCCTCCAGCGCGTCGGCGCAGGCATTGCCCGAGGAAAGGCTGACTGGCCTCTCACTCGACAACCCACCCATCAACACCGCCACATGCTTCGTCATCAACCGCCGTCCCCAAGCCCAAAATGGCGTGTTTGCTATTCATGGCTGACGATGGTTAAGCGAAAGTTAAGGCCGGTGGACGATCGAAACAAAATCGTAACGGCGTTGGAAGGATTGCGGAAACCCCTCTGGACCGCGGCTTTTGGGCCACGCCGGCGGGCGCGGAGCGGTCATGTCGGAAGGCCATGGTTAACGGGGGTTAACGCTCCGTGCCGCGCTTCAGACCACTCGCAGCGGCGGTCGTGGCCTCGGCGAAACTTCAGCATAGATGTCCGCCAATGCCAGTTGCGCGGCGACCTCATCTAGATTGATCGACTGCGCAAGGTCGTCATATCGCTCGACCTGCCAATCCGAGCCTGCTGATCGGCGGTAGACCTTGACGGCAACCACATCCGGATCAACAAAAACGATGACTCGAAGGCTTTCCAGCCCTCGGTACTCATCGAGCTTATCGGTGATGTCAAAGCTCGACGTGCTGGGCGATAAGACCTCGACAACCAGAAGAGGCCGCGTTGCCTCTCGCGACGTCGGGTCATAAGGACCGCAATCGACAACCAAATCCGGATATCGAATACCATTGGGCCTCGTCCGGATGGCAGTGTCGGCCGACGTCGTCCGGCACCCCTGCCTCCGAGCCTGCGGTGCCAGCGAGACCAGAACATTGCTTGTGACGAGTGCGTGGCTCTGGTTGGCACCCGCCATCATCCTGATGCAGACGCCATTCACCAGCTCATGTCGCTCGTTCTGGCTGTCGACCCATTCGAGGAAAGCATCAGCGGACATCAGCTCAATGTCAGGGCTACCCATCGGAAACTCCCGCTCGCTCGGGCCCCGACGTTCAATGCGACGTGCCCAATGAGATCTTAGCAGATCGAACGAGGACATCCGACGGGGTATTCCAGCGCCACCAAAAGCAACAACTCCGCTGTGCCTCAGGCGCCTGCCGCCAACGGCGCCACCGCCTGCCCATCGAGAAAACGACCGAGCCGCTTGATCTCCCAGTGCAGTTCGATGCCGGAGGTGGCGAGCACCCGCGCCCGCACCGTCTCGCCGAGCAGTTCCAGGTCATGGCCTGTCGCGGTGCCCGTGTTGATCATGAAGTTGCAGTGGAGTGCCGACATCTCGGCGCCGCCGATGGCGAGCCCACGGCAGCCCGCGCGGTCGATCTCCTTCCAGGCGGAAGTGCCTTCCGGATTGCGGAAGGTCGAGCCGCCGGTCTTCTCGCGCACCGGCTGGACGGTCTCGCGGTGGTGCTGCACCTCGTCCATCCGCGCCCGGATCACGTCGCGGTCGGCCAGCTCGCCGTCGAGCAGGACGGAGGTGAAGATCAGGTCGTCCGCTGCGCCGGAATGGCGGTAGGCATAGCCCATGTCGGCGTTCGAGAGGACGTGCACCCGCCCCTGCCGGTCGACGGCGCGCACTTCGCGCACCCGCTCGCGGGTCTCGGTGCCGTTGGCGCCGGCGTTCATCCGCAACGCGCCGCCGATCGAGCCGGGAATGCCGTGGTAGAAGTGGAAGCCGCCGATGCCGGCCTCGAGCGCCACCGCGGCGACCCGCTTGTCGGAGGCCGCGGCCCCCGCGCGGATGGTGGTGGCGTCGATCGCCTCGGCGGTGCCGAAGCCTTTGGCGGAAAGCCGGATGACCACGCCCTCGATGCCGCCGTCGCGGACCAGAAGGTTGGAGCCGATGCCGACCGGCGTCACCGGGACGTCGGCGGGAAGCGCGGCGAGGAAGGCGGCCAGATCGTCCTCGTCGGCAGGCTGGAACATCAGTTCCGCAGGCCCGCCGGCACGGAACCACGTCACCTTGTCCATGCCGGCATTCGGCGTCAGCCTTCCGCGGATACCCGCCAGGCTGTCACTGATGCGCGCGAGCAAGGCCGCGCCATCGATCGGGCGCCCGGCGGCCGTCGCGGACATCAGCCGCGCTTCGCCGCGAGGGCCGTCAGTTCCTTCGGCAGGGCATAGGCCCATTGCGTGATCGAGCCGGCGCCGAGGAAGACGACCATGTCACCCGGCTGCGCCAGCCGGTCGATCAGCGGTGCCAGTTCCTCCGGGCCATCGACCAGACGCGCATCGCGGTGGCCGCCGAGCTTCATCCGCTCGACCAGCATTTCCGAATTCACGAACTCGATCGGCTCCTCGCCCGCGGCATAGACCGGGGCGTGGATGACCGTGTCGGCATCGTTGAAGCAAGCGGCGAAATCGGCGAACAGGCTCTGCAGCCGGCTGAAGCGGTGCGGCTGCACCACGGCGATCACCCGGCCCTTGGCCGAGGAGCGCGCGGCGGCGAGCACGGCGCGGATTTCGACGGGGTGGTGGCCGTAATCATCGTAGATCTCGACGCCGTTCACCGTCCCGGTATGGGTGAAGCGCCGCTTGACGCCGCCGAAGGCGCCAAGGCCCGTCTTGATCGCCTCCGCCGAGATGCCGATGCGGGCGGCGACGGCGATCGCCGCGGTGGCGTTCGACACGTTGTGGCGGCCCGGCATCGGCAGAACGACATCGCGGATTTCCGACGTCGTGCCGGTGACGCGGTCGCGCAGGGTAACGTCGAACACCGAGCGCGGTCCGTCGACGCGGAGGTTGGAGAAGCGCACGTCGGATTGCGGGTTCTCGCCATAGGTGATGACGCGGCGGTCCTCGATCTCGCCGATCAGCGTCTGCACCTCGGGATGGTCGAGGCACATCACCGCAAAGCCGTAGAACGGCACGTTCTCGACGAAGGCCTTGAACGCCTCCTTGACCTTGTCGAAGCTGCCGTAGTGGTCGAGGTGCTCGGGATCGATGTTGGTGACGATCACGACGTCGGCCGGCAGGCGCAGGAAGGTGCCGTCGGACTCGTCGGCCTCGACCACCATCCAGTCGCCGCCGCCCATCCGGGCATTGGTGCCATAGGCGTTGATGATGCCGCCGTTGACGACAGTCGGGTCGAGCCCGCCGGCGTCGAGCAGCGTCGCGACCATCGATGTGGTCGTCGTCTTGCCGTGCGTGCCGCCGATGGCGATCGCCTGGCGGAAGCGCATCAACTCGGCCAGCATCTCCGCGCGGCGGACGATCGGTAGCAGGCGCTCGCGCGCCGCGGCCAGTTCCGGATTGGCGCGGCGGATGGCGGTCGACACGACCACCACCTCGGCAAGGCCGAGATTGTCGGCGTGGTGGCCGATGTGAACGGTGACGCCCTTCTCGCGCAGCCGCTGGACGTTGGCGTTTTCGCTCTGGTCGGAGCCTTGCACGGTGTAGCCGAGCGTCACCAGCACCTCGGCAATGCCCGACATGCCGATGCCGCCGATGCCGATGAAGTGCACCGGGCCGATATTGGGCGGCATCTTCATAGGGTGGTCTCCGTGCGGTTCATCAAGGGGCTGGTCATCAAGGCGTCGGTCATTAAGGCGCTGGTCATCAGGGGGTTGAGGTCGGGCGGGACATAGACTCAACGAGATCGGCAAGCAACCGTGCGGCATCGGGAATGCCGGTCGCGCGCGCCGCAGCCGCCATGCCCGCGGCCCGCGCCGCGTCGGTGGCAAGTCCTTCGATCAACCCGGCCAGGCGGGTCGGCGACAGCTCGGCCTGCTTGACGACGATCGCCCCGCCCGCCGCCTCGATGCGCGCCGCATTCGCCGCCTGGTCGTGATCCAGCGCGTAAGGATACGGCACCAGGATCGCCGGCCGACCGATCACGGCGATCTCCGACACCGTCGAGGCGCCCGAACGGCTGACGACGAGGTGCGCACGGCCGATGCGCTTGGCCATGTCGGTGAAGAACGGCGAGACGTCGGCCTCGATGCCGGCGGCCGCATAGAAGGCCCGCACCCGCTCTTCCTGCTCTGGCCGCGCCTGCTGCGTCACATGAAGGCGCCGGCGGACGGCTTCCGACAGGAGCGGGATCGTCTCCGGCATCACGTCTGAGAAGAACTGCGCGCCTTGGCTGCCGCCGAAGACGACGAGGCGGAAACGGTCGTCCGGTCCGCTCGGCTTGTAGGGGAAGCCCGCCGATTCGAGCACCGCCGGTCGCACGGGATTGCCGGTGACGACGATCTTGGGCTGAAACACCGAGCCGTCCTGCGGAATGCCGGCGGCAATGCGCGTGACGCGCGGCGCCAGGAACTTGTTGGCGCGGCCCATCACCGCGTTCTGCTCGTGCACCAGCGTCGGCCGCCCTGCCCGCACCGCCGCCATCATCGGCGGGATCGTCGGATAGCCGCCGAACCCTACGACCACCGAGGGCCTGATCTCGCGGATCACCTTGCCGGCCGTGCGAAAGCCCCGCCAGAGCTTCGACAGCGAGCCGAGTACCTTCAGCGGGTTCTTCGAGCCAAAGGTGGCGGATGGCACGACGTGGATCGTCTTCACCGGAAACCGCTCGGCGTATTTTCCCGCCCGCTCGTCGGTCGCCAGGTGCACTTCGAAGCCGCGCGCGACAAGCTCGTGCGCCAGCGCCTCGGCCGGAAACAGATGACCGCCGGTACCGCCGGCGGAAAGAAGGATGGGTGCGTTCATGGCGCCGTTCCGTGATTGTTGCGCATCACCGGACGACGCATGAGCGGGTCGGCATGGGTGGCTTTATCGCTGCAAAGCGACGTTGCAGCCAGTTGTCTCAGCCAAGGCCCTTAACGGCGAGGCCTTCAACGGCGAGGCATGTCATCGCGAACCCGCGTCTTACTATTCCCAAGGGCGAGTTCCCGGTCCAATTGCCAGATGGCGATGTGTGCCATGAGCACCGCGCCAACGGGTAGCGAGAGGGCAGCAGCAGCATACAGAAGGAAGGTCGTCATGCGTCTAGCCTCCTCAAGCTGTTCCTGGCCATCCTATGAATATAGGGGCTTGTCGCAAAACTGAAAAGGGAAAGCGACAGAGCAAGAATGAGCTCGAGCACACTCTGGGCATTCACGGCGACGGTTGCCGGCAGAGAAATTCCGCCGACAAGTGCCACGCCGATCGCGAGCCCGTTGAGATAGGCCGCAGTCAGCTTCATCTGTTCCCGCTGGCCCTCGCTGAGGGCTAAGGCCGGCTGGTCCATATAGTCCCCTCGCCCTCGATCAGATCCCGTGCAACGCCATGGTGCGGTCCATCAGCCGGTCGGTCTGCGAGCTGTTCTCGGGCTTGCGGCGGGTGAGCGCCAGGATGAAGCCGGCGGCGATCGCCACCGCCATCATCGACGAGCCGCCGTAGGAGATGAACGGCAAGGTCATGCCCTTGGCCGGCATCAGCTGCAGGTTCACCGCCATGTTGATGATCGACTGCAGGCCGAACAGGAAGACGAGGCCCGAGATTGCCAGCCGCGCGAAGACATCGCGCTGGGCGAAGGCGACGGACAGGCCGCGGATCACGATGAAGCAGAAGATCGAGGCGAGCAGCATGCAGGTGATGATGCCGAACTCCTCGGCGATCACCGAGAAGGCGAAGTCGGTATGGCTGTCCGGCAGCATCCGCTTGACGGTGCCCTCGCCCGGACCCTGGCCGAGCCAGCCGCCGCGCATGATCGCCTCGCGCGCCGTGTCGATCTGGAAGGTGTCGCCCTCGCCGGTGAGGAAGCGGTCGATGCGGCTCGCCACGTGCGGGAAGAACGAGTACGCGGCGACGAAGCCGCCGGCAGCGATGCCGCCGAGCCCGGCGATCCAGAACCAGGGCATGCCGGCCATGAAGAACAGGCCGCCCCAGGCGCCGGCGGTGAGGATGGTCTGGCCGAGATCCGGCTGGGCCACCAGCAACGCGCAGACGATGAAGAGGAGGATGATGGCGAAGAGGTTGCCCGGAATGTCCGGCCGGCGCGCCTTCTCAGCGAACAGCCAGGCGCAGATCACGACGAAGGCCGGCTTCATGAACTCGGACGGCTGGATGCTGAGCGGGCCGAGCTCGACCCAGCGCCGTGCGCCCTTGACCTCTACGCCGAAGAACAGCGCGAAGATCATCAGGACGATCGCGCCGCCGAGGATCAGCAGCGACGCCCGGCGGATGCCGCGCAGCGACAGCATCGAGGTGAGGATCATCACCGCGATCGAGGGAAGCAGGAACACGGCGTGCCGCTTGACGAAGTGGAACGGCTCGAGGCCGATCTTCTCGGCCACCGGCGGGCTCGCGGCGAACGACAGGACGAGCCCGCCGATCATCAGCACCAGGAAGGCGGCGAGGAACCAGCGGTCGACGCTCCACCACCAGTCGGTCAGTGTTCCCCTCTTGGCACGGGCGTTCATGGTCATCCCTTCCGGAAGAGTTGGATACCGTCGAGGCGCCCCACGGCCTCGCGGAAACTGTCGCCCCGCACCTCGAAATTGCGGAACTGGTCGAAGCTGGCGCAGGCCGGCGACAGAAGCACCACCTCCGGCCCGCCTGTCTCGGCAGCATCCCGGGCGGCGTGCGCGACGGCATTCTCGAGAGTAGCCGATATTTCGTAAGGAATTCGTTCACCAAGAGTCGCGGCGAAGGCGGGCGCCGCCTCACCGATCAGATAGGCCTTGGTGATGCGCGCAAAGAACGGCGCCAGCGACGCGATGCCGCCCTCCTTGGGCAAGCCGCCGGCGATCCAGTGGATGCGCGGGAAGGCGGCGAGCGCCGGCGCGGCCGCCTCGGCATTGGTCGCCTTGGAATCGTTGACGAACAGCACCTCGCCGACCGTGCCGATCTCTTCCATGCGGTGCGCAAGACCTGGAAAGCTCTTCAGCCCCGCCCCGATCTCGGCCGGCGAAAGCCCGCAGGCGCTGAGCGCCGCGACGGCGGCGGCGGCGTTCTGCCCGTTATGGCGACCGCGCAGCGAGCCGATGCCGGCGAGGTCGTAGCGGGCGATAACCTCGCTTTGCCGCCGGTGGACAATCGCGGTGCCGTCGAAGAATACGCCGGTGGAGAGTTCGGTCGCCTGCGAGATCCGCACGACCGTCCGGCCGACCGCTTCGAGCTCGTCGGCGATCCGGCGAGAGATCGCGTCGTCGACGCCGACGACGCAGACGCCGGCCTGCTGCAGCAGCCGCGCCTTCACCGCGGCGTAATGCTGCAGCGTGCCGTGCCGGTCGAGATGGTCGGGCGTGACGTTCAGCAGCAGCGCCACCGAGGGCGCGACGGTCGGCGCGAGGTCGATCTGATAGGACGAGCACTCGACGACGTAGAAGCGGTCCGGCGCCGGTGGGTCGAGCGTCAGCACGGCGACGCCGATATTGCCGCCGAGCTGGGTGTCGCGGCCGGCATGGCGGAGACAATGGGCGATCAGCGCGGTGGTGGTCGACTTTCCATTGGTGCCGGTGATGGCGACGAACGGAGCGGCCGGCGCATGTGCCGCGCGCTCGCGGCTGAACAGTTCGATGTCGCCGATCACCTCGGCCCCGGCGGCGCGCGCGAGATCAACCGTCCAGTGCGGCTTCGGGTGCGTTAGCGGCACGCCGGGCGAGAGGATGAGCGCGGCAAAGCCGGACCAGTCGGCGGTCCGCAGGTCGGTGCAGGTGATGCCGGCGGCCTCGGCGGAGGCGACGCTCGCCGGGTTGTCGTCGTGTGCGGCGACCTCGGCGCCGCCGGCGATCAGCGCCAGCGCCGTCGCCTTGCCGGAGCCGCCGAGGCCAAAGAGCGCGACCCGCCGGCCGCTGAAGGAGGTGACCGGGATCATCGCGCCGCCCTCACCGCAGCTTGAGGGTCGACAGGCCGACGAAGGCCAGCATGAAGGCGATGATCCAGAACCGCACCACCACCTGGCTCTCTGTCCAGCCGAGCTTCTCGAAATGGTGGTGGATCGGGGCCATCAGGAACACCCGCTTGCCGGTCAGCTTGAACGAGGCGACCTGGATGATGACGCTCATCGCCTCGATGACGAACAGGCCGCCGATGATCGCCAGCACCAGCTCGTGCTTGGTGGCGACCGCGATGGTGCCGACCATGCCGCCGAGCGCCAGCGAACCGGTATCGCCCATGAAGATCGCCGCCGGCGGGGCGTTGAACCAGAGGAAGCCGAGACCCGCGCCGATCACCGCGCCGCAGACGACGGCGAGTTCGCCGGTGCCGAAGACGTAGTGGATCTGCAGGTAGTTGGAGAAGTTCACGTTGCCGGCGAGATAGGCGATGAGGCCGAAAGCTGCGCAGGCGATCATGATCGGCACGATCGCGAGGCCGTCGAGGCCGTCGGTGAGGTTCACCGCATTGCCGGCACCAACGATGACGAAGGCGGCGAAGACGACGTAGAACCAGCCGAGGTCGATCAGCAGCGACTTGACGAAGGGGAAGGCCAGCGAGGAGGCGAAGCTGCCGGTGCCGGCATAGACGATCAGCGTGCAGGCGATGCCGGCGATCAGGAATTCCAGCGCCAGACGGGCTTTGCCGGAGAAGCCCTTGTGCGACTGCTTCGTCACCTTGAGATAGTCGTCGTAGAAGCCGATCCCGCCGAAGCCGACGGTGACGAGCAGCACGGTCCAGACGTAGATGTTGGTGAGGTCGGCCCAAAGCAACGTCGAGGAGATGATGCCGGTGAGGATCATCAGCCCGCCCATGGTGGGGGTGCCGGCCTTCTTGAAATGCGTCTGCGGGCCATCGGCGCGGATCGGCTGGCCCTTGCCCTGGCGGATGCGGAGGTTCGCGATGATCGCCGGGCCGAACAGGAAGACCACGATGAACGAGGTGATCATCGCGCTGCCGGTGCGGAAGGTGATGTAGCGGAAGACGTTGAAGGCAGCGATGTCTTCTGAGAAATGACCGAGATATTCGAGCATCGATCAGCTCTCCTGATGCGGCGCGGCGTCCGGGGCGCGGTCAGGCGCGGCCGGTGCCGGAGAAAAAGTCGCGATCAGGGTCTCCACCAGTTTGGATAGTCCGATGCCGTTCGACGCCTTGACCATGATCACGTCGCCGGCGCGACCGTCCTTCACGAGGCTTGCGCGAAGCTCGTCTCGCGTTTCGTGCCATTCGCACGGCAGCGTGCCGTCGAGTGCGTCGTCGAGCGCCTTCATCTGCTCGCCGAGCAGATAGACCTTTGCTGCGCCCGCACCGATCAGCGCATCGGCAAGCCCCGCATGCAAAGCCGGCGACTGCTCGCCGAGCTCCAGCATGTCGCCGAGGACGGCGATGCGGCGTCCCTCGCCGCTCGGCACGCTCGAGGCCAGCACGTCGATCGCCGCGCGCATCGAAACCGGGTTGGCGTTGTAGCTCTCGTCGACGAGGGTCAGCGTGCCGCCTTCGGGAAGCGTCAGCACGTGACGTTCGCCCCGGCCCTTGCCGGTGCGCCAGGAGGAGAGCGCCGTCGCGGTGACCGTGAGATCGGCGCCGGCGAGCTTGGCGGCGCCAAGGACGGTCAGCAGGTTGTCGGCAATGTGACGGCCGGCGGCCGCAAGCGCGATGTCCACGCTCTCGCCGTCGATCACCGCCCGCAGCCGCGCGCCCTCGGCTGTCGGCGTATAGGCGGCGAGCCGGTAGTCGGCCGAGGCTGCCTCGCCGAAGGTCTTGATCTCGGTCACCCCGGCAGCCCGCGCCATGTCGGCGAGCACCGGGCCGAAGGGGTCGTCGGCATTGACGATGGCCGTGCCGCCCGGCTCCAGCCCCTCGAAGATCTCGCCCTTGGCGACAGCGATCTCCCCGAGGTCCTTGAAGAAGCCGAGATGGGCCGGCGCGATCAGCGTGACGATCGCCGCGTGCGGCCGCACGAGCTTCACCAGCGGACGGATCTCGCCGGGATGGTTCATGCCGATCTCGAACACGCCGAAACGCGTGTTGCGCGGCATGCGCGCGAGACTCAGCGGCACGCCCCAATGGTTGTTGAACGAGGCGGCGGAGGCATGGACCGGCCCGGAGGCGCCGAGCGCATGGCGCAGCGCGTCCTTTGTGGTGGTCTTGCCGACGCTGCCGGTGACGGCGATGATCCGCGCCTTGGAGCGGACGCGCGAGGCTGCCGCGAGCCAGCCCAGCGAGGCCAGCACGTCCTCGACGACGATCAGCTGCGCCTGCACCCGGCCGAGCGCCGGCAGCTTGCTCTTGGCGACGACCATCACGCCGGCGCCGCCGGCGGCGGCGGCCGTCAGGAACGAGTGGCCATCGAACTTGTCACCCTTGATGGCGAAATACGCCTCGCCCGGCTGCAGCGTACGGGTGTCGATCGACAGGCCGGTGACGCCCGCCGGCATGGTGCCGATCGGCCGACCGCCCAGGGCCTCGATCAGCGCATCGGTTTCCCAGAGCCAGTCGGTCATCGGGTCGCCTCCGCGATGGCGGTTCGCACTTCGTCGTGGTCGCTGAACGGGTGGACGGTCGCGCCGACGGTCTGGCCTTGCTCATGGCCCTTGCCGGCGACGACGACGGTGTCGCCTTCCCTGGCTTCGGCGATGGCGGTGCGGATCGCGAGACGGCGGTCGCCGATCTCGCGCGCGCCGCTGGCCGCCTCGAGGATCGCGGCACGGATCGAGCCAGGCTCTTCCGAGCGCGGATTGTCGTCGGTGACGATGACGATGTCGGCAAGGCGCGCGGCGATCTCGCCCATGATCGGCCGCTTGCCGCGATCGCGGTCGCCGCCGCAGCCGAACACGACGATGACGCGGCCGGTGGTGAAGGGCCGCACTGCCGACAATACGTTCTCCATCGCCTCCGGCTTATGGGCGTAGTCGACGAAGACCGGGGCGCCCGGCGCCGTCGTGCCCGCGAGCTCCAGCCGGCCCGGCGCGCCCTTCAAGTCCTCGAGCGCCTCCAGCGCAACGCGCGGCTCGACGCCGGTGGCGATCGCCAGCCCGGCGGCGACCAGCGCGTTGGCCATCTGGAACTCGCCGGCCAGCGGCAGCACGATGCGGTGGATCCGGCCCTCGGCCTCGATCTCGGCGATCTGGCGGTGCCGCTCGTGCTCCAGCCGCTTCAGCGTCAGGAAGGTGCCCTTGCGACCGACGGTGAGGACGTCGGCGCCCGAATGCAGCGCCGTCGCCAGCGCCCGGTCGGACCACTCGTCGTCGGCATAGATGAGCGCCGGCGCGCCCTTCGGCAGCAGCGTATCGAACAGCCGCATCTTGGCGGCGAAATAGTCCTCGACGGTCGGGTGGTAGTCGAGATGGTCGCGGCCGAGATTGATGAAGCCGGCGGCCGCCAGCGTCACGCCGTCGAGCCGTCGCTGGTCGAGGCCATGGCTCGACGCTTCCATCGAGACGTGGGTGACGCCCTCGGCGGCAAGTTCCGCCAGCAGCCGGGCGAGTTCCACCGGGTCGGGCGTCGTCAGCGAGCCGTATTCGTCGCGGGTCGGAGATACGACGCCGGTGGTGCCGATCGAGGCTGCGGCCTGGCCGGCGGCCGCCCAGATCTGGCGGGTGAAGGCTGCGATCGACGTCTTGCCCGACGTGCCGGTGACGGCGACGATGGTGTCCGGCTGACGGCCGGCGAGACGCGTCGCCATCAGCGCCAGCACCCGCCGCGGATCGGCGACCCGCAGCACCGGCAGCGTCGTCTCGATCACGTCGCTCTCGCCCGCCAGCACCGCCACCGCTCCGTTCGCCTCGGCGTCGGAGACGAAGCGCGCGCCGTCAGCCTTGCTGCCCGACAGCGCGGCGAACAGCGTTCCCGGCCGGACCGTCCGCGAGTCGGCGGAGATCGCGGTGATCTCTGCGTCCCCTGCGCCGCCCGCGGCAAGGCCGTCTGCAAGATCGGAAATTTTCATTCACCATAACTCGTCTGTTACGAGAAAGCCGGCAGTCACCCGCCGGCTGTCAGAACTGCGTCGCCCGTTCTAGCCCCAAAAGCCGCGGTCCGAAAATCGGAAACGATTCGCTGAAATCTCTTCGATAAATATCAGAGACTTACGTCGAACTCGCCGCGGCCGCCCGACCGAACCACGCTTCAATAGGAGACGAGCAAGGATTTTCCGTGGTCGCCGAAATCCGGCTTGACCTTCAGCAGCGCGGCCGAGCGGCGGATGATCGCGCCGGCCGTCGGCGCGGCGTTGGAGGCCGCGGTCGCGCCCTGGCCGGAGCCCGGCACCGGCTGCGGCTCGTCGATGACGACGAGCGTCACATAGCGCGGCGCGTCGATCGGGAAGGCCGCGAGATAGGCGTTGAAGCGCTTGTTGCCGACATAGCGGCCGTTGACGACCTTCTCGGCCGTGCCGGTCTTGCCGCCGACGCGGTAGCCTGGCACCAGCGCCTGCCGGCCGGAGCCGTGCTCGCCGTTCAGCTCGTAGATGTAGCGCATCTCGTCGCTGGTCTTCTTCGAGATCACCTGGACGGCGAGCTTCTTGGCCTCTTCCGCCGTGCGCGGTAGGAAGGTCGGCGGGATCAGGTAGCCGCCGTTCATCAGCGCGGCCGCCGCAACCGCGGTCTGCAGCGGCGTCGTCGAGACGCCATGCCCGTAGGAGATCGTCATCGAGTTGATCTTCTTCCAGGTCTTCGGCTGGGTCGGCTGGGCGACCTCCGGCAGCTCGGTCTGCAGCCGCGAGAGAAGGCCAAGCTTCGTCAGGAAGGCCTTGTGACCCTCCACACCGACGATGTCGGCCTCGCGCGCAGACCCGACATTCGACGAGTACTGGAAGATCTCGGGCACGCTCAGCGGCCGGTGCTTGCTGTGGAATTCCTTGATCGTAAAGCCGGAGACGCGGAACGGCTCGGTCGAGAACACGTCGGTCATCTTCACGAGGCCCGAATCCAGCGCCATCGCCGTGGTGAAGCTCTTGAAGGTCGAGCCCATCTCGAAAGTGCCCGCCGACATGCGGTTGAGGTTTTCCTTCTTCAGGGCGTCGCCGGCCGAGTTCGGATCATAGTCCGGCATCGAGGCCATGGCCATGATCTCGCCGGTGCTGACGTCGATGATCACGCCGGCCGCGGCGATCGCCTTGTAGCGCACGATGGCGGCCGCCAGCTCGTCGCGCATGACGTGCTGGACGCGAAGGTCGATCGACAGCTTCACCGGCTCCAGATTGCCGCCGGCAAGGCCGAGGTTCTGGATGTCGCGATAGCCTTGATCGTCGACGTACTTCTCCATGCCGGCAATGCCCTGATTGTCGACATTGACGAGGCCGACGACATGCGAGGCCGTATTGCCGCCGGGGTAGAAGCGGCGCTTCTCGGTGCGGAAGCCGATGCCGGGAATGCCGAGGGCGAAGATGTCCTGCTGCTGGCGCGGCGTCAGCTCGCGCTTCAGCCAAACGAAGCCGGCGTCGCTGGCGAGGCGCGTGTGCAGGGACTTGGCATTGAGCTCGGGCAGCACCGTCAGCAGCCGCTCGGTCGCCTCGTCGGCGTCGACAATGCGGCGCGGCTCGGCAAACAGCGAGGCGGTCTTGATGTCGGTCGCCAGGACTTCGCCATTGCGGTCGACGAGGTCGGGCCGCGCGGCGACGATCTGGCCCTGCGGGCTGTAGGCGCCGCCGCCGTTCGGTGAAACGCCCCACATCACCAGCCGGCCGCCGATCACCGCGTAGACGCAGCAGAACAGGCCGGTGGCGATGACGAAGCGCTGGCGGTTCTTCGGCGGCGCCAGCGGCTTGCGGCGGGCCGAAAGCCGCGGCGAGGCAATGTTCGCCGGCGCCTCGGCGCGGCGAAGCGGATTGCGCAGCGCAGGGAGTTTCGGCAGCCGCAGCATTATCTGACCACGCTTTGGGCGTTGTCGGCATAGCCGCCGAGGACGTCGTTGCCGGTCGGCACGAGGTTGATCGGCTGGGCCGGCAGCTCGTCCGGCTCGATGATCTGCTCGGGCTTCAGCGGCTCGAGCGCGAGATCGGCCTTGAAGGCCTCGGCCAAGCGCTGCAGACGGTCGGGCTGGTTCAGGAGGCTCCAGTCGGCCTCGAGCAGCGAGATCGTCTCGCGCTCCAGGCTGGCCTTGCGCTCGGTGACCTGGATCTGGTCGTCGATCAGCTCGGCCTCGTACTTGATCTTGAAGGTCCAGGCAGCCGCGGAAATCATCACCGCGATCAGAACGATATCGATCGTCTTCAGCATGACTTAGGCTCCAGACTGGGGAAGGTCGGCAAGCGACGGGAGGTCGATGAAGGCGGTGGCGTCGGCGCCGGTCCGCGGCGGAGCATCGGTGCGAACGCCGGAGCGCAGCTTGGCGGAGCGGGCGCGCGGGTTCTCGGCAAGTTCGGCGTCGCTGCCGGCGACGGGCTTGTTGCGGGCCTCGAAGGTCAGCGGCTTCGGCGCCATGTCGGGCAGATGACGAGAACCCGTATCCTGCTCGGCGCGGTCGCGCAGGAAGCGCTTGACGATGCGGTCCTCGAGCGAATGGAAGGTCACCACCACCAGCCGCCCACCGGGCTTCAGCACCCGTTCGGCCGCGACCAGCGCGCGCGTCAGCTCGCCGAGCTCGTCGTTGACGTAGATGCGCAGCGCCTGGAAGGTGCGGGTGGCGGGGTCGATGCGGTCCTTCGGCGCGCGGCCGATCGTCTTCAGGATCAGCTGCGCCAGCTCGAGGGTGCGCTCGAACGGCTTCTCCGCGCGGCGCGCCTCGATGGCGCGGGCGATGCGGCCGGCCTGGCGCTCCTCGCCGAGGAAGTTGAAGATGCGCGCGAGGTCGCCCGCCTTCAGCGTGTTGACGACGTCGGCGGCGGACGGGCCGGAACGGCTCATGCGCATGTCGAGCGGGCCGTCCTTCTGGAACGAGAAGCCGCGTTCGGCCTCGTCGATCTGCATCGAGGAGACGCCGATGTCGAGGACGATGCCGTCGACGAGGCCGCCCGCCGCCGCGTGCGAAATCGCCTCGAGGTCGCCGAAGCGCCCCTCTGCCGGCACCAGCTTCGGCCCGATCAGCGCGGCCATGGCGTGTGCCTTGGCGATGGCGGTCGGATCGCGGTCGATCGCCACCACCGAAGCGCCCTCCCCGAGGATCGCCGCGGTATAGCCGCCGGCGCCGAACGTGCCGTCGACGATCCAGTCGCCCGGTGCGGGCGCCAGCGCGGTCAGCACCTCGCGCAACAGCACAGGAATGTGTCGCGCCGGTGTGCCGGCCGGAACGGCGCCTTCGGCCGTGAGATCGGAGGTCACGACGGTGCGCTCCCGGAGCCGGCCGCGCGCATTGCCAGGAGCCGTGCACGGGCCTCGGCGCGGTGCGCCTCGAAGCGCTGCGGCTCCCACAGCTGGAAAAACGTGTTGCGGCCGACGAAGGTTACCTTGTCGGTGATGCCGGTGTGCGAGCGGATGAAGTCGTTCACGGTGATCCGCCCCTCCTGGTCGAATTTCAGGAAGGCGCCATCCCCGTAGGTGAAGAGCGACATGTCCGCATAGGCTTCCGAGAACGGGTCCTCGACCGCCATCCGGTCCTCGTAGCGCTGCAGGAGATCCATGCCGCCGACGTCGATTGCCGGCGTGCCCAGCGACTGCATGCCGTAGAGCTCCTGGAAGCCGCGTTGCGCGAGCACCTGACGGAAGGCTGCAGGAACCGACACGCGCCCCTTGGCGTCGATGTTGTTCACCGCATTGGAGAGGAACCGGTCCATCAAGCGGCAAGCCCGTCGCAGCGACCGATGTCCATGTCATGCCGGCCCCCGCCAAGCCGGCATGACACCGGCAATGAAGTCGCGCGACGCGTCCCGGTTTGAAGCGGAATGCGCCTGCTCCGATCCCCTCGGAGTTGCGTGAATCTGTCTGGATTTCCTGCCGAAACAGGCCTTGTTTTGATGGGTCGAGGGATAACATGGGGCCTATTGGGCGTCAATGGGATCAGCCCACACCAAGGGGGTCTCTACGGTCCCTTTGGTGATACTCCGTTAGTGTTAACACCCTCCTAATGCAGGACTTTTGGCCGGACTCCGAAGCCTCGGTGCGGTGCAGTATAAAATCATAAGCCCGACGTAATACGATGCCGGCAAAGCAACCGTCCGCAGCGGAGAATAACCAGTCTTCCGAAAGAGTTGGGAACACGGAGCCGCCTTAATTAGACGCCGTCAAATTCCCGCAATAGTTGCAATCCGGAAAATTTTGATGCTCTCCCATGGCGCCGTGGAGGGCGGCACGGACGGCGTGTCCCAGGGGCACGCGGGCGGGAGGTTGAAGATGCCAGTCGGCCTGTAAGCCGGGTTCTGTCGGCAGCGAACTGCCGGGCGACCATTCCTCTGGGACGGCGCTTGCGCGCCGCCTCGAGCAACCCACCCGGACGACCGGCCCGGAGAAAGGCTGGCGGTTTCCCGCCACGTCGTCCCTATTCGGTCTTGCTCCCGGTGGGGTTTGCCCTGCCGCCGCTGTTGCCAGAAGCGCGGTGGGCTCTTACCCCACCGTTTCACCCTTACCCCGCCAGCGCTTCGGCCCGCCGCCCATGTCCGCCCATGCGGTCATCGACGGGCTCTGGGCCGAACCGCAGGCGGGGCGGTTTATTTTCTGTGGCACTTTCCCTGGGGTCGCCCCCGCCGGACGTTATCCGGCACCGTTTCTCCGTGGAGCCCGGACTTTCCTCCCCCGTCGTCTTTCGACATGTGACGGCAGCGGTCGCCCAGCCGACTGGCGCGCGATACCTGTGCGCCGGGGGCCGGCATGTCAAGCAGGGATCGGGACGGCCCACAGCCCAGGGCCAGCCCCCTGCCCGCGCGCGAAAGCGACCCCACCGTGCCGGATAGGGCCTCGGCCGAGGGTCAGTCCGCCGCGAGGAGCTCCGCGGTCGGCCAGCCGTCGGCCGGCATGGCGAGCCGGATCTGCTCGCGCCGCACCGCATCGCGCGTGTTCCCGCCGAGGATGCCGTCGATCTTGCCGACGTCGTAGCCGCGACCGGCGAGCTTGGTTTGCAGCGCCTTCATGTCCTCGACCGAGAGACCCGGCTGCGGCGTGCCCATGTCGATCGGCGGCGCCCCGGCGAGGCGGGTCGAGAAGTAGCCGGCGGTCAGCGAGTAGACCAGCGAGTTGTTCCAGGCGAGGTAGACGTCGAAGTTCGGGAAGGCGAGGAAGGCCGGCCCGCCGCGGCCCATCGGCAGCACCAGCGAGGCCGGCAGCGCGTCGGACTCCAGCGCCCCGCCATCCGCCTTGGTGACGCCGAGCGTGGCGAACTCGCTGCGCGGCTCCTTGTTCACCAGCGCCGCCCGCTCCCAAGGGAAGTTCTCCGGCACCTTCACCGCCTCGAGCCAGGGCTCGCCGGCCCGCCAGCCGAGCGACTGCATGAACTTCGCCGTCGTCGCCAGCACGTCCGGCGCGTCGGTCAAAAGGTTGATGCTGCCATTGCCGTCGGCGTCGGTGCCGAACTTCAGATACTCCTCCGGCAGGATCTGGGTCTGGCCGAGTTCGCCGGCCCAGGCGCCCTTCATCTCCTCCGGCGTCAGGTAGCCGGCGTCCACCACCTTCATTGCCGCCAGCAAATGCGGGCGGAAGAGCTGCGGCCGGCGGCAGTCGTGCGCCAGCGTCGCGAGCGCCGAAAGCGTGTTGAAGTCACCGAGGACGGCGCCGTAGTCGGTCTCGAGCCCCCAGAAGGCTGCGATCGCCGGGCCGGGCACCCCGGTCTCCTGCTCGATGTCGGCGAAGGTCGAGGCGTATTTCTCGAGGTTCGCCTTGCCGAGCTTCAGCCGCGAGCCGTTGACCATGCGCGTCGCGAACTGCTGCCAGGTCTGGCTGAACACCCCTTGCGCGCCGTCGCGCGCCAGCACCTTCGGGTCGGGGCTGGTGCCGATGCGGGCCATCGACCGGTCGATCGCGCCGGCCGAGATGCCCGCCGCCGACGCTTCCGCGCGGACGCCGGCGAGAAAGCTTTCAAAGCTGCCGCCACACTGCGCGTCGGCCTGGCCGGCGGCCGTCGGCGACGGCGCAGCCTGGGCAGCGGCAAGCGAGGAACTCGCCAAAAGGGCGGCAAGGGCGAAAGCAAGGCGGCGAGGCATCGGTCAGCAGTCCTTCGGGGATCGGTTGGTTGATCGACCCTATCTGCCACATCATGGCGGATTGAAGAAATGCGCCCCGAAAGAGCCCGTCGCTCTACCCGGAGCGGCTATCCTTCTACCCGGCCCGGTGCCGCTTCAGCCAGAGCGCCCAGTCGGCGCGGGTGCCCGAGAAGGCATTGCGGTCGACCTCGCCGGTGACCCCCGGGACCGTGCCGGTGGCGGTATACTGCCAGAACCGGAAGGCGCGGTTGGTGTAGACGTTGTCCGGATGATCCTTCACCGCCCGGAGCCAGAAGTCATAGCGCGGGAAGGCGCCGACCAGCCGATCGCGGTGCACGTCGATCGGAGCGTAGATCACCGGCCGCACGCCGTAGTGCTTCTCGACGGTGTCGAGGAAGTCCTGCATCTCCTTCATCAGGTCCTCGCGCGGCGGGCGCTTGGTGCAGGTCGGCGAGTCCGGCGTCCATTCGACGTCGAGCACCGGCGGCAGCGCTTCCGGGTCGCGCGGCACATTGGCGATGAACCAGCGCGCCTGCTCGGCGCCGCTGCGGCAATGGTAGAAGAAGTGGTAGGCGCCGCGCGGCATGCCGGCGGCCTTGGCGGCGCGCCAGTTCTCGGCGAAGCGCTGGTCGACGCGGTCGCCGCCCTCCGTCGCCTTCAGCCAGGCGAAGGACACGCCGCCCTTGCGGGCCGTATCCCAATCGATATCGCCTTGGTACTTGGAGACGTCGATGCCGTGGATCGGATACTGATGGGCCTTCTCGACGGCCATTCCGCTGAGCCCGAGTTCACGCGTATCCAGCGTTGCAGACGTGCATCCGGCGGCGAGCGCCGCCGCCATCGCGAGCGGAATCGCTGGCCGGCCGAGGTGGCGAACGGATCGAAGCAAGGCCTGCGCTGCGTTGGAAGCACGCTGCTGCATTTTTTTCATCCGGATAGGCCCGCCTTATCGACTTGATTAACAATGGTTCGTTCTACGCTGGAAGCCCGTATCCCCGGCCTGCAAGGCCTTCTCGGGTCCGGACGCCCTCGTATTCTCGAGAGAACGCTCTATTTTGTGGCAGACGTTGCCTAACCGGCATGCGCCTTCGGCCTGGTGTGACACCGCGACATGCGGCGTGATCACACGGGATTGAACGGAAGCGGACCTACCGCATTGATGGTCCGTGTAACTCGAACAGATGGATGTTTGTCATGAAGAAGATTTCCCTCGCACTTTGCGCCGCCGCTCTTTTCACCCTGACCGCCTGCTCGGGTTCGGACGACAAGACCACCACCACGACCACCACGACGCCGGCCCCGGCCACCACCGATACCATGGCGCCTTCGACCACCACCACCACGCCGCCCGCGAGCTCGACCACCACGACCGCTCCGGCGAACTAATACTGCCAAGCTGGTCCGAACCTCGGGCCACTGGCATGCGGCGGCCGAGAGGCCTCGCTGAAGACGGCCCTGCCCCATGGCAGGGTCGTTTTCGTTTGCGGGCAGGAGGTTTGCGGGCCGGCGACTGGCCTTTTCCGCCTTCTGCCCCTTTAACCGCCGAGGCGGCCACCTTCGGGCCGCGACCGCAAAGGATGTGCCGTGGACTACGTAAAGCTTGGAAACACCGGCGTCGACGTCTCCCGCCTCTGTCTTGGCTGCATGAGCTTTGGCGACCCAGCCTGGACCGTGCATCCCTGGGTGCTCGACCGCGCTGCCTCCCTGCCGTTCTTCGAGCGGGCGGTGGAAGCCGGGATCAACTTCTTCGACACCGCCGACATGTATTCCAATGGTGTCAGCGAGCAGATCACCGGCGAGGCCGTGGCCCGGCTAATGCCGCGGCGCGAGGCAGTCATTGCGACCAAGCTCGGCCTGCCGATGGGCAAGGGGCCGAATTCGCGCGGCCTGTCGCGCAAGCGTATCGTCGACTGCGTCGAAGACTCGCTGGAGCGGCTCGGCACCGATTACATCGACATCCTCTATATCCACCGCCTCGACCACGAGACGCCGATGGAGGAGATCGCCGAGGGTCTCGCCCACGTCGTCGGGCAGGGCCTGGTGCGTTATCTCGGGGCTTCCTCGATGTATGCCTGGCAGTTCGCCAAGCTGCGGGAAATGCAGCGCGCCATCGGCTGCCCGCCCTTTTCGGTGATGCAGAACTTCTACAACCTCCTCTACCGCGAGGAAGAGCGGGAGATGATCCCCTACTGCAAGAGCGAGGGCGTCGCTGTCGTGCCGTGGTCGCCGCTCGCCCGGGGCTTTCTCGCCGGCAACACGCCGAAAGAGGGCGACGCGACACGCCGCGGCGGCAGCGATCCCCGCTCGCAGGAATATTTCGGCAGCGAGGCGGACTATGCCATCACCGCGCTCGTCGCCGAGGTCGCCGGCGAGCGCCGCGTCAAGCCGGCGCAGATCGCCCTCGCCTGGGTGCTCGCGCAATCCGCCGTCACCGCGCCCATCATCGGCGCGACCAAGATGCAGCACCTCGACGACGCCATCGCCGCGACCGACATCACTCTCTCGCCGGCCGAAATCGAACGCCTCGAGGCACCCTACCTCCCGCGGTCGGTGATGGGACACAGCTAGGTTTCCGGGCAAGCGGCCGTCGGCGGGAGACAAAAACTTAGCCGGAGGCTCGCCTCCGGCTAAGACCATGAGAGGGCCTGGGGCTTTTTGTCCAAGCGGCAGCCGAAGCGGTTGCGCTATCTTGGAGGTTGATCGCGGAAAACGTTGACGTCGCCGACCGGAGAGGATGCCTGTTTTGCGAACCGCGACCGGATACGGCATCTTTGGCATTGCAAAAATTGCGGTCTGGGGCCATTCGGGTTCGGCGAAAGGCGCATCCATGACGATCGGTGCCACACCACAGCGGCGGGAGGGATCGTCCCGCGAAAGCGGAGCCATGCAGATTCTGTCGAGCCTTGGCGTGCTGCTGCGGGCCCTCCCCGCCCAGGGCATGCAGACGCTGGAAGCGCTGTTCGAGACCATCCGCTCGCTGTTCGGCGCCGACCGGCAGATGCGGCGCGAGGTGGCGTTCTCGGTGGCGATGATCGCGCTGTCGGCGAAGATGGCGAAAGCCGACGGTGTCGTCAGCCAAGCCGAGATCGCCGCCTTCCAGCAGATTTTCTCGATCCCGCCGGAAGAGATGCGCAATGTTTTCCGCCTCTACGATCTCGCCAAGCAGGATACCGCAGGCTTCGAAGCCTACGCGACGCGAATGACCGTACTCTGCGGCGATGGCGGGCAATGCGAGGTGCTGTCCGACATTCTCGATGGCCTGTTCCATATCGCCAAGGCGGACGGCGTCATCCATGGCCGCGAGCTGGATTTCCTGGCGCGGATCGCCGAGATCTTCGGCCTGACGGAAGACGAGTTCGCGGTGATCCGCTACCGCCATGTCGCCACCGGCGACGACGGTCCCTATGCCGTTCTCGGGATTTCGCCGAACGAGTCCCCCAGCGCTATCCGCAGCCGCTATCTCGATCTCGTCAAGGAAAACCACCCCGACCGCCTTGCTGCCCGCGGCGTGCCGGACGAGTTCATGGCCATCGGGCTCGAGCGCATGAAGGCGATCAACGCCGCCTATGCCAGCGTCTCGCGGCTGCGCACCGCGTGATGGATCTCGACCTTTGATAGCCGCCGACAGCCCGCTGGTCGGCGAGGTCCTGCCCTCGCCCAACATCAATGCCCGCCGCGACGTCGCCGGCCCCGACATCCTGCTGCTGCACTATACCGGCATGGCCGACGGCGAGGCCGCCGCCCGCTGGCTCTGCATGGAGAGGAGCCAGGTTTCCTGCCACTATCTCGTGCACGAAGACGGGCGGATCGTGCAGATGGTGCGCGAGGTCGACCGCGCCTGGCACGCCGGAGCCGGCGCCTGGAAGGGCAAGGAGGACATCAACTCCCGCTCGATCGGCATCGAGATCGTCAATCCCGGCCATGAGCATGGCTACCGCGCTTTCCCCGACGTCCAGATCGACGCCGTCATCGCGCTGTCGAGGGAGATCGTCGATCGCTGGTCGATCCCGCCGGAACGCGTGCTGGGCCATGCGGACGTCGCACCCGCCCGCAAGCAGGATCCGGGCGAGCTGTTTCCCTGGGCCCGGCTCGCGGCAGAGGGCGTCGGCCATTACGTCGCCCCCGCCCCGATCACCGGCGGTCGCTATTTCGGGCTCGGCGACACGGGCGAGCCGGTCACGGCCTACCAGTCGCTGCTCGCCGCCTACGGCTATCCGGTGGAAGCCACCGGCGCCTTCGACCTCGCAACTCAGCTTGCCACCGTCGCCTTCCAGCGCCACTTCCGTCCCGCCAAGGTCGATGGCGTGGCCGACATGTCGACGATATCGACCTTGCACCGCCTGTTGACGACCCTCAGCGCCTCGCCCTTCGCGGCTTGAACCGAGACCCCGGGCGACGCAAGCGTGAGGCGCCGGGGATTGAATGCCAACCGGCCACCGCCTATCCCGGCCTACCCCGCCCCCTCTAGCCTCAGGAGACCTGACGATGCGCATGACCCACCTTGCGGCGCTCTGCCTTGCCGCCTCGGTTACCACGGCGACAGCCGCCGACCTGACGCTCACGATCGACGGCGCCCGCAGCAGCAAGGGCGTTGTTGCCATCTGCCTGTGGTCAGACGGCCAGCACTTTCCCGACTGCGGCAAGTCGCGCACCGCCGAGCGCCGCACGGTGGCTGCCGCAGCGCTCGGCAAGCCGATCGTGTTCAAGGGCCTCAAATCCGGCACCTTCGCCATTTCGGCGCTGCACGATGAGAACGACAACGGCAAGCTCGACACCAACCTGATCGGCATCCCCAAGGAAGGCATCGCCGTCTCCAATGATGCCATGCCGAAGTTCACGGCACCGCGCTTTGCCGATACGTCCTTCGACCTCCGCGCCAATGATAGCCGCCGGATCAAGATGGTCTACCGCTGAAGCGGCGGCAATCGCTCAAGACCAGTGGAAGCCGAGCGGCGCCTCCTTGAAGGCGAAGCGATCGAGATGCTCGGCGACAACGCCTTTCATCCGCTCCAGAACAGCGGGGTCCTCTGCAGAGACAGAGACGGTGAGCGTCTCCGTCTCTGCCCGCATCACTGCCACCGCCTCGGGAAAGCGCACGGTTCCCTCCTCCGGCGTGAAGGTCACGTCGAGCTTGTGCGCCCAGTGCTTGCAGAGCTGCTGAAGGTAGCGGCTGGCATTCGGGGTGGCGACACGGGCGATGGTCTCGGCCATGGTCAAAGCCGCTCGATCTTGCGGGCGACCTCGTCGATCATCTCGGCGATGTCGAAAGCGGTCTCCTTATCCGCTCCCGTGGCGCCGAGGCGCTGCTGCAGCGCCATCTTCAGGTTCTGCATCGCTCGTCGGACCGGGGCCGCGTCGGTCTTCTCGGTGAAGGCCGCGAGCGCCGCCAGCCGGGCCATCGCCGCCGCCACCTCGTCGTGCCGCTCGGCAAGATGCTGCCGGCCCTCCTCGGTGATCGCCAGTTGCTTGCGCGCCCCCTCCGACTTCACCTCCTCGACGAGCCCCATGTCGCCGAGCAGCGTCAAGGTCGGGTAGACCACGCCCGGGCTCGGCGCATAAGCATTGCCGCTACGGGCCTCGATCTCGCGGATCAGGTCGTAGCCGTGCCGCGGCTGCTCCTCGATGAGTTTCAGCAGCACCAGCCGCAACTCCCCGCCGTCGAATATCCGCCGGCGCCGCCCGTCGCGTCCCGGGCCAAAACCGCCCTCCTCGCCATCCCGGCCGCGAGGGCCCGCATGGTGCAGAGCGCCAGAACCGCGATGGCCGTTCCCACCAGCTCCGCCATGCCCGCCTCCACCGTGCCGGTTCGCGCTGTGCCCGCGAGAGCCGTGGTGGCCGTGGCGGCCGCCGCGATCGTCATTGCAGTCGTGATCATGTCCGAACATCTTCATCTCCATATACATCTACATCTTGTAGCATAAAGATATATCTTAGACCGATCATGTCAAGAACCCTTTAGCGCGGCATGCGGTGCTCTGCGAAGGTGGCGTCCGTTCAGGAAACCAGATCCGGCGCATGTGCGGGCGGTGGCGAGGCCGGCGGGTAAGCGGCGTCCCGGGCACTGCTGACATCGCGAAGGTCTTCGCCCGATCCGCTTGGTGTCTCGCTTTGTCCGCTCGCCATCAGCGCTTGCCCGGCCCGACGCCGGCGGCGGACCGCGCGCCGCATGGCCCGGGCGCTGAGCCGCAGCCGGAACCAGACATCCTCTGCCGCGTGGTAGCCACGGCCGACATTGTCGCGCTGGTCGGCATAGATCTCGGCGAGCGCTGCGCGGAACTCGGCGATGCCGAAGCGCGCCTCGCCCTCGATCCGCCGCATGACGATCATCCAGGCCGGAGACACCAGCAGCGTCACCGCCGTGACGGCGATGGCGAGGCGGTAAACGTCCGAACCGATCGCCCCGGAGGCGAAGGCGGCGGCGGCGATGATGAAGGAGAACTCGCCGATCTGCGCCATCGACAACCCGGCCTCGACGGACACCCGGTGCGACAGGCCGGCAAAGCGCATCAGGACGACGTTCAGAAGCGTCTTGGCGACGATCACGAACAGCGAGGCGATGAGCACGAGGCCCCAGTTCTCGGTGATGAAGGTGAGATCGATCAGGAGGCCGATCGACAGGAAGAACACCACCAGCAGCACGCTCTGGATCGGCTGGATCACCGGGATCACGCGGCTGCGCAGCGTCGAGGCGCCAACGATCAGCCCGGCGATGAAGGCGCCATAGGCCGGCGACAGCCCGGCAATGCCGGAGAGCGAAGCGGCGCCGAAGCAGAAGGCGATCGAGCCGAGCGCCAGGATTTCGACATTGTTCTCGACCGCCGGCGCGAACGTCCACCGCAGTTTCGGCCTCCGCCCGAGATACCAGAGGAGGCCCGCGAGCACCGCGACGGCGAGCGCAATCTTCACGAGGATGCCGAACCAGGCGATCTCGCCCTCGCCGCCGAGCGCGGTGGCGAGGATCAGCATCGGCACCACGGCGATGTCCTGGGCGATCAGCACGCCGACGGTGATCCGCCCGACATCGGTTCGCAGCTCGCCGATGTCCTCCAGCATCTTCATCGCCACCACCGTCGAGGAGACCGCGATGATGAAGCCGAGGATGATCGCCTCCGACACGGTCGCCGACGACACCGCCTTCAGCCCGAAGGAGATCGCCATCGCCGCCATCAGCTGCCCGAGCGCGATCTTCAGCGCCGGTTTCAGCGTCTGCACGAAGGCCTTGAGCGACAGCTCCATGCCGATGAAGAACAGCAGCATCAGGACGCCCATCTCGGCGAGCGCCGAGACGTTGGCCGTATCGCCGATGACGCCGAGCCCTGTCGGTCCGAGCACGACGCCGGCGAGGATGAAGCCGACCATGGGCGGCTGCCGCAGGCGCATCATCAGGAGGCCCGAGGTCATCGCCATGACGATGACGAAGGCGATCTCGACCAGCCCCGTCGCGTGTCCACCCGCTTCCGGCAAATCATCATCCTCCGTCGGGCATGGCTGCTCCGGCCCTTTGGACGGATGTTTGCGGCCGCTTCATGGTGCGCTGCGCAAAAACCGCCGCGCGGCGATAAACCGGACGCCGCGCTCGCCCCGGCTTATGCCGCCCTTTGCACACCGAGGAACGGATCCCCATCTTGCAGCCTGTCGGGAACGGAACAGGCTCCCGTTGCCGCCGTTGCCTCTCCCCGCGCCGGCTGCCCACGCTGATTGGAAAGACCAGATATGTCCGATGCCACCTACGACCGTCCCGGTGACTTCGCTTACGCCGAGCGCCTGCGCCGCCTCAAGCGGATCAGCCGGCTGGCCCGCCTGATGGACACCGCGATCGCCATTCCCGGCACGGGCATCCGGTTCGGCGCCGACAGCGTCATCGGCATCGTCCCCGGCATCGGCGACGCCGCTGGTGGCCTGATCGGCCTCTACATGGTCAACGAGGCCCGCAAGCTCGGCTTGCCCAAGCATAAGCTGGCGAAGATGCTCGGCAACATCGGCGTCGACTCGCTGGTGGGTGCAGTGCCGCTTTTCGGCGACATCTTCGACGTCTACTTCAAGTCCCACCGCCGCAATGCCAAGATGATCCTCGACCACTTCGAAGCCTATCCGGTCGACCTCGACACCGCCGGCATGAAGGACATCACGCCGAAACGGTGAGGCGAGAGCGATCAGTCCGGCCACCGGAGAAAGCGTTACAGATCGAAAGCGCTAGCGCGAAGATGATTGAAGTTGCGGACGCTGCTGCCCGCCCGCGCAAGGACATCGTAGAGGCCAAAGTCCGCCGTCAGCACGTCGCATCCTCGCCGTCCGATCTCGGCGACTCCGGCATCGGCGAGGCCGAGACGGCGGTAAGTGTTATGGCGGCATACGGAACGGCTCTCGACGAAGATTTCGTCGGTCCCCTCGATGAGCATGGCGAGGGAATTGGCGAACTGTCCCCGCTGAGGCTCTGGGCTCTGCCGAAGGAGGTTGGATGCTTCCGTCAAAAGATTCGGTGTGGTGGCTATGCCCCCGTAACCGGCGAGAGCTTCAAGCAAGAGAAGGTAGTCGCGGACCTCGTAGGCGCGCAGCCGTTTGTGACCAGCGATCAGCCGCCGATCAACACTGCCGACCACCAAAAGGACAAGGAGGTTCGCGTCGAGAAGGATGGCGCGTGGCACCTCACGCAGCCAGTTCGCGTATTTTGATTGACGCCATCGACCCGTCGGCATCGCGGACCTTGACCACACGGTAAATTCGCGGCGCGGCTGCAGCGTGAACCGATAGAGAGCGCAAGAATGGCGGGACGTTGAGCCCCTGCTCGGCCTCGCGAAGGAAGCCTAGGGTGATGTTCCATGTACCCTCTTCGGGATCGAAGTCTATCTCTTCCAGGGCTAGCCGACTGATCCCCTCAGCCTCGAACGTCTCGACGAGATAGGCTTTGGCGATGGCCACGGCTTCAGCTGGCTTCATGACACGCTCCACGGCACCTGCAGCATCAAGGCACAAACCTAGACCAGTGCTCCTTCCGCCGAAACCCTCACTCCCCCATCGTCTCGAGGCTGGCAAAACTATCCGGCTTGGTCCCGGCGTCGAACGGCGTCGTCACCTCGACGAAGGTGTCGGGGTAGAAACCGTTGAAGCGGGTGCGCAGCGACAGCGAGTAGGCGCCGATGTGGCCGATCTCGATCCAGTCGCCGGTGTCCACCGTCTCCGGCAGCCAGAACGGCCGCGACAGGATGTCGACGCTGTCGCAGGTGGCGCCGCAGACGCGGAATGGCGCGATGGTCTTCGGATCGCCATTGCGCTGGGTGCGGGCGGGATCGGGGATGAAGCGTGCCGGCAAGGTGATCTTGCCGGTCCACGAGTCCGATAGAGACGCCCAGATGCCGTCGTTGATGTAGAGCCGTCGGCCCTTGCGCAGCAGCACGCGGACGATCAGCGAGAAGCACCGGGCCACCACGACGCGGCCGGGCTCGGCCACCATCGGGATGTCGCCGAAACCCCATTCGGTGATGTCTCCTCGCAGGCGCGACATGATCTGGCCCATGCCGGGCATGTCGGGCTTCTTCGACTTCGGGTCATGGCCGTATTCGGCGGGAAAGCCGCCGCCAACGTCGAGCCCGGCGATCGGAACGCCGGCGCGGCTGCGCACCCAGGCTGCCGAGCCGAGCGCCCGCTCGTAGGTCTCGGGGTCCTCGATCTGCGAGCCGACATGGAAACAGATGCCGACCTTGAAGCCGATGCGGTGGCAGCGCTGCAGCAGTTCCACCGCATGCGCCGGCGCCGCGCCGAACTTCTTGGACAGCTCGTAGGCGGCGCTGCCCTTGGTCTGGATGCGGACGAAGAGGGTGATCGTCGCAGGATCGAGGTCGAGCGCCCGCACGATCCGCAGGATCTTCGCCACCTCGTCCTCGTGGTCGAGCGACATGGTGCGGATGCCGTAGGTCTCAAGCGCCAGCCTGATGTCGGACTGCGCCTTCACCGGGTGCATGTAGAGCATCTCGGCCTTCTCCGAGACGGCTCGCACCGCGGCGAACTCGCCGGGCGAGGCGACGTCGAAGATCGTCACGCCGGCTTTCGCCAGCGTCTCCAGCACCATCGGCTCGCCATTGGTCTTCACGGCATAGGCGGTGTCGCCCGGAAAGGCGTCGATGAAGGCGCGCGCATCCTCGGCCAGCACGTCGGGACGGAAGCAGTAGACCGGGACGTCTGGCCGCATCGCCAAAGCGGCGTCCTTGGCGGTCTCGAATTTCTGCATCGCACATCTCCTGGGGCGGCAGGCAAGGCCTCGCACGATTCGGCGCGGCGCTCCTTCTCCGTTTCGGGAAACGGGTGGCACGCGGCGACCCGATCTGCAACACGAAGGCCGGGAAGCGGGAGGTTGAGCATGCCGAGAAGGCCAGGTGATGACAGCGCGGCAGCGGGAGCGGACGCGCAGACGCCAACCGCCGCTCGCCCCGCCGCGCCCTTGGCGCTGAGCCCGCGTCTCTGGACGCTCCTCGGTCTTCTCGGGCTGCTCTGGGGCGGCTCGTTCTTCTTCACGCAGATCATCATCCGCGAGATCGCGCCGCTGCCGCTGGTGGCGCTTCGCGTCGGGCTCGCCGCCACGGCGCTCCTCGGCTTTCTCGTCCTCACCCGGCAGCCTCTGGCACCGCTGCGCGAGCGCGGCCTCGCCTTCCTCGGGCTCGGCCTTCTCAACAATGCCATCCCTTTCCTGCTCCTCGCCATTGGCCAGAAGACGATCGGCGGCGGCCTCGCCTCGATCCTCAATGCCACCACGCCGCTCTGGACGATCATCGTCGCCGCCCTCTTCACCGCCGACGAGCGGCTGAGCGCCGGCAAGCTCGTCGGCGTCGGGCTGGGCATTGCCGGCGTCGCAACGCTGGTCGGCCCGGAGGCGATCGGCCGGGGCAGCGGCGCCCCGCTCGTCGCTTTCCTCGCCATCCTCGGGGCGACGCTCTCCTATGCCGCGGCCGGCGTCTTCGCCAAGCGGTTCCGCGGCGTGCCGCCGGTGGTGGTGGCGACGGGCCAGCTTTGCGGCTCGAGCCTTGCGATGATCCCGCTGGCGCTGATCTCCACCGGCGGCTTGAGCCTTGCCGCCCTAGAAGGCCTCTCGCCCGGCGTCGTCCTCGCCATGCTGGCCCTCGCTCTGGTCTCCACCGCCTTTGCCTACATCCTCTATTTCGAGGTGGTGGCCGGCGCCGGGGCAACCAACGCCTCGCTCGTGACCTTCCTCGTGCCCGCGAGCGCGATCCTCCTTGGCATCCTGTTCCTCGGCGAAGCGCTGGATGTCCGGGAAATTCTCGGCTTCGCGCTCATTCTCCTCGGACTTACCGCCGTCGATGGGCGATGGTGGCGGGCCCGCGCAACCGCATGAGTCCCCCGATGAAGCCCTTCAGCCTCGCTGCCCTCGTCCACGCCATCGCCGCTGGCGACACGACGCCCGAGCGGTCGATCGACGAGACACGGGAGCGGATCGCCGCTCTCGATGGACGGATCGGCGCGTTCGTGCGCCTCGCCCCGGCAGAGACGATCGACGCCGCCCGGACGGCGACCGGTCCGCTGCGCGGCGTGCCGCTCGGGGTGAAGGACAATTTCGACACGTTCGACCTGGCAACCGAGCACGGCTCGCCGATCTCGGCCGGCAACCGCCCTGTCGCCGATGCCGCCCTCGTCGCCATGGCCCGCCGCCAGGGAGCCTTCATCGCCGGCAAGACGGTGTCGACCGAATACGCCCACATGCAGCCCGCCGGCACCCGCAATCCCCGCGGTCTCGGCCATACGCCGGGCGGCTCGTCGTCGGGATCGGCGGTCGCCGTCGCCGCGGGCATGGTGGCGGGCGCGTTCGGCTCGCAGACCGGCGGCTCGGTCATCCGGCCCGCGGCCTTCTGCGGCGTTGCTGGCTACAAGCCAAGCTTCCGCTTGCTGCCGACCGTCGGGATGAAGACCTATGCCTGGTCGCTGGACACCGCCGGCCTGTTCGCGGCGGGGGTCGCCGACGTCGCGCTGCTCGCGGCCCTTCTCACCGGCCGCGATCTCGCCGTCGGCGGCCCCCCACCTGCCCCGCTCCGCATCGGCCTCTACCGCTCCGGCGAGGATCACCGTCTCTCGCCCGCCATGCTGGCCGCCTGGAAGCGCGCCGCGCGGCTGTTGGAAGAGGACGGGGCGACGCTGGTCGAAATGGCCGAGCCGGCAGCGCTTGCCGAGGCGCGGGCGGTTCAGGGCCGGATCCAGGATTTCGAGGCAGCGCTCGCCCTCGGGCACGAGTTGCGCACCGCCGCCGACCGCCTGAGCCTCAGCCTGCGCACCGCGCTCGAGGCGGGCGCGGCGACGACGCCCGACAGCTACGACGCCGCCCGCCGAACCGCGCGCCAGGGGCGCCGTGCCGCCACCGCCCTGTTCGACGGCGTCGATGCGCTGCTGGTGCCCTCGACGCTCGGCGCCGCACCGGCGTCGCTTACCTCCACCGGCGATCCCGTGATGAACAAGCTCTGGACGCTGACCGGCAACCCTTGCGTCAACGTGCCGGGCTTTGCCGATGCCGACGGCATGCCGCTCGGCCTCACCGTGCTCGCCCGTTTCGGCCGCGACCGGGAGGCTCTCGCCATCGCCGCGCATCTCGAAGCGCTCGCCTCAAAAGCTCAGTGATTACAAAAGCATCCGATAATCTGCCCTGCGATGCGCACGAGCGAGAAAATCCGGCGATTCGTGACACCGCCACGACAATCCGCAAATTTATTTATTGTGGCGGCACCGTGGCTAGGCCCTGAAACGTCGACACTTTTTGATACGCAGCGTTAAACCGCGTGCGCTGCAGCACGTCCGGCCTCTTTACCCCTATGAACAAACGCTTAATATTGAGCTTCGTGACAGAAGGAGGATCGCTATGAGTCTGACACAATCGCTCAACCTCCTGATGATTTCTGCCGCCTTCGCATTCGTTGGCGCCATGGTCGTCGGGGTCCTGCCCTAGTCCATCGAGTACCGGTTCAGCCGGAAGACAAGTGCGAAGCCGGGGTGAGAGCCCCGGCTTTTTGCTGTGCGGGTCTGCGCGTGTTCTCTAGCTTGCTGGGATGACGCGCTGGAAGACCATCTCCCAATTCGTCTCCCAATGATGGCCGCCGTCGCCCGAAAAGGCCTGCTGCCAGCGCGCGCTGCTGTCGGTGATGTCGGACCAGTTGAACCGCACGCGGATGGGCCGACCGTCGAGACTGTCCTCACCGAAGAACAGGCCGATGCCGTCCGCGAAACCGCCGACGACCGGCGGGTCGACCCGCGGGTTGCGACCGTCGATCCAGCGCAGGGACCAGAGCGATGTCAGGGGATCGAACAGCCTCAGCGTACAGGCTTCATAGCGATCGGAAGGCAGCTCGATGACGTTGCGGTCGAAGTTGCCGAGGCCGCCGAGGATGGCTTCGGCGACCATGCTGCCGCTGAACTCCTGCCAGTCCTCGCTTCCGACAAGGCGCTCACGCAGGCGACGGTGGTGGACATTCCAAGCGCCATGGAGAAAGTCGAAATCGCTTGCTCCGGGTGGCAGCGCGTTCTGGTCAAGCGTGCTCACGCGGGCACCGTAAAGTGTTCAGACGTTTGCTGAGAGACCCCGCGGTAGCTGGCGCACGCGCCTGCTTGTCCGGTTGAGCTGTCTCCCCGGACCGCCTCGAAATGTTCCACGGGCAGATCCCATATCAAAGAGAGTAAGGCAGGGTCGTCGACCTCCGTCCTATCCTGGTCGCCCCAGGTGCCTCTTCGCAGACCATTCTGCGCCAGCGCGGTCAACAACGGGATGCATGGCTAGCCACTCAGGCGGCGACGGCGCTCTCGGCCTTGACGCCCGCCGCCGTCCCGCGCAGCCCGAGAATGTGGCAGATGGAATAGACGAGGTCCGCCCGGTTCATGGTGTAGAAGTGGAAGTCGACGATGCCGCGGCCGACAAGGTCCAGCACCTGCTCGGCCGCCACCGCCGCGGCGACATGGCTGCGCGTCTGCGGGTCGTTCTCTAGCCCGTCGAAGCGCTCGGCGAGCCAAGCCGGAATGCTGGCACCGGTGGCGGCCGAGAAACGGGCGACCTTGGTGAAATCGTGGATCGGCACGATGCCCGGCACGATCGGGATGTAGAGGCCGGCCTTGCGCACTCGCTCGACGTAGCGCTCGTAGACGTCGTTATCGAAGAAGAACTGGGTGATCGCACGGGTCGCGCCATTGTCGACCTTGCGCTTCAGGAGATCGATGTCGGTCGCGAAATCCGGGCTCTCCGGGTGCTTCTCCGGATAGGCCGAGACCGAGATCTCGAAGTCGTCGATCTTCTTCAGCCCCTCCACCAGCTCGACGGCATTGCGGTAGCCACCGGGATGGGCGGTGTAGCTGCCGCCGACGCCGGCCTGGCTGTCGCCGCGCAGCGCCACGAAGTGCCGGACGCCGGTGTCGCGGTACTGGCGCACGACGTCGTCCACTTCTTCCCGGGTGGCGTCGACGCAGGTGAGGTGCGCCGCCGGCTTCAGGCTGGTTTCCTCGATCAGCCGCTTGACGGTGTGATGCGTCCGCTCGCGGGTCGAGCCGCCGGCGCCGTAGGTGACCGAGACGAAGCTCGGCGACAGCGGCGCCAGCCGCTCGACCGCCGCCCAGAGGCTCTCCTCCATCTTGTCGGACTTCGGCGGGAAGAACTCGAATGAGACGTTGAGGCCGCCGCGAACGGTAGAGGCTGGATAGGCCATGGCAAACTCCCAAAGCGTCGGACGCGGCGTTCCGCAGTCCGGAGAAGGTTGATGAAGTCGGCCGCAGCCGGGAAAGGCGAGGCTGCTCAGAGCACCGTGATCGACGGGGTGGCGCGGCGCGGCGGGTCCGCCATCAGTCGGCGACGGTCGCGGGCGAGCCAGATCGTGACGGTCAGCTGCTTCGGCTGCGAGCCGTCCGGCGCCAGCGTCTCGACCTCGACGACGTCGAGCCCGGCCTCCTCGAGATAGGCCGACATTGTCTCCCGGGCAAAGCCGAGCCGCAGGTGCGCGTGTTCCTCGCGCAGGAACTCCAGCTGGTGTGGGGCGAAGTCGACGATCGCCAGCCGGCCGCCCGGCCGCAGCCGCGAGGCGGCTTCGCGCACTGCGGCCTGCGGATCGTCGAGGAAATGCAGCACCTGGTGCAGCGTCACGAGGTCGAAGTCGTCGCGCGGCACCGGCAGGTGGTAGCAGTCGCCTTGCCGCACCAGCGCGTTACCGATGCCGGCGGCCTCGAGTTTCGCGCGGGCGAGCTGCAGCATCTCGCGCGAGGCGTCGACGCCGACCGCCTGCTCCACCCGCCCGGCGAACAGCTCGATCATCCGCCCGGTGCCGGTGCCGACATCGAGGAAACGGTCGATCCGCCCGTCGCCGACGAGCCCCAGCAGCCGGCTCTCGACGTCGGCATCCGGCGCGTGCAGCAGGCGGATGCGGTCCCAATGCCCGGCATTCTCGGCGAAATAGCCGGCCGCGCGCTCCGCCCGCTCGCGGCGGACCGCCTCCAGACGCTCGGCGTCGCGCTCCAGCGCCGGATCGGTCTCGTCGAGGCGAGCCAGCAGCGAACGCACCAGGCCGGAGACGGCAACCTCGTCGGCCAGCCGGAAATAGGCCCAGGCGCCCTCCTGGTAGCGGGTCAGGATCCGCGACTCGACGAGAAGCTTCAGATGCCGCGAGACCCGCGGCTGCGACTGGCCGAGGATCGCGGTGAGGTCGGTGACCGTCAGGTCGTTGCGCGACAGCAGGCGCGCGAGGCGCAGCCGGGTCGGCTCGGCCAGCGCCCGGAGGACGTCGACGGAGAGATCGAAGGAAAGTTTAGGCGCATCGAGCATGCGGGCCTCGGAGAATGACATAAAGATATCTTTATATCACGCATCCGGTTTCTTCAACCCGTCTTCCTTCCACCGGCCGCAAATGCTTGCGCGCGTGGCCCGCCACGCCGTAGACCCCTGGTATGGACACCGACACCGATATCCGTCCCGGCGAAGTCCGCTTTGCTGTCGACCCGGCCGACGCCGAGGACGCCCGGCTCTGCTTCATCGGCCGCATCCGCTCGGCGTGGAAGAACCGGGCGGACTGCCCGAAGAATGTCGGCATCGCCCGGGAACGCGGCGAACCCGCCGTCATCGAGATCGACGCGCCGTTCCGACTTGCGCTGACCGGGCTCGAGCCCGGCCAGGGGCTGCATGTCCTGTCCTGGCTTGGCGAGGCTCGGCGCGATCTGGCGCTGCAGACGCCGCGGCATGCCGATGCACCGCGCGGCACCTTCGCGTTGCGCTCGCCCGTCCGCCCCAACCCGATCGGGATGCATCTCGTGCGGATCGTCGCCATCGACGTGGCGGCGGGCCGCATCGACATCGATGCCATCGACACCCTCGACGGCACCGCCGTGCTCGATATCAAACCCTACTTTGCGAGCGTCGACGTTCTCCCCGCCGAACCTCCGCCGCCGGCGCCCGAGGGAGATGGCGGGGCGGCGGACATGCTGACCGCGCTCGACGAGGCCAGGAGCCCCTGATGGCGACGGAACGGCAGAAGGCGATCGCCCGGGCGCTGACGCTCACCATCCCGCAGGCGCCCTATCTCGACGCCGAGGCGATCCGCAGCGCTGCCCGTGCCCGCCATCTGCGAACCCTGTCGCCCGCCGTCGCGCTCTGGCTTTCCGCCGTCGCCCATATCCGCCACGCCCATACCGACTACGATACGCTGCTCGGCGACGGCTACGACCGCGACGCAGCCCGCTACTTCGTACTCGGCGACATCAACGACGTCCTCGACCGCTGGGGGGCGACGCGGCGCCTCGATCCGGAGGCGGTGGACGACAGCCCCGGGGGCGACGCGGCCCAAGAGGACGTCGAGGAGCATCGCTTCAGCCGAGAGGACGATCCGGAAGACGATGACGACGACGGGGAACCGGACTAGCCCCGACCATCCAATCCCCGCACCACCTTGCCCCGCTGCCGAACAGGATCCCATGTCCCATCCCGCCTCTGCCAACCCTTCCTTCATCCGCCGCTTCCTCGGCAGCGAGGCCGCCGGCGGCATCGTGCTGATGGCGGTGGCGGTGCTCGCCCTCGTCATCGCCAACACGCCGGCGGCCTCGCTCTATTTCGGCGTCCTCGAGAGCTATGTCGGCGGGCTGTCGGTGCTGCACTGGATCAACGACGCGCTGATGGCGGTGTTCTTCCTGATGGTTGGCCTCGAGATCAAGCGGGAGGTGCTGACCGGCCAGCTCGCCAGCTGGCCGCAGCGCGTGCTGCCGGGCCTTGCGGCGGTCGGCGGCATGGCCGCCCCGGCGCTGGTCTACCTCGCCTTCAACGCCGGATCGCCCGAGACGACCCGCGGCTGGGCGATCCCGGCCGCCACCGACATCGCCTTCGCGCTCGGCGTCCTCTCCCTTCTCGGCCCGCGCGTCCCGCTTTCGCTGAAGGTGTTCCTGGCGGCGCTGGCGATCATCGACGACCTCGGCGCGGTGGTGATCATCGCGCTGTTCTACACCGCCGAGCTCAACCTGATGGCGCTCGGCGGGGCTGCCGCCGTCACCGTGGTGCTCGCCGTTCTCAACCGCCGGGGCGTCCACAGCCTGCTGCCCTATCTCGTCCTCGGCGTGGCGCTGTGGGTGCTGGTCTTCCTGTCGGGCATCCATGCGACGCTCGCCGGCGTCGTGCTGGCGCTCACCATCCCGCTCGCCGTCGACAAGCGCACCGGCGATTCCACGCTGGTGCGGCTCGAGCACGCGATCCACCCCTATGTCGCCTTCCTGATCGTCCCGATCTTCGGCTTCGCCAATGCCGGCGTCTCCTTCGCTGGCTTCACCCCTTCCGCCCTCCTCGATCCGGTGCCGCTCGGCGTCGCCGGCGGCCTCTTCATCGGCAAGCAGATCGGGATCGTCGGCGTCGCCTTCGCCGCCGTTAAGCTGGGCATCGCCCGGCTGCCGGAAGGCGCCAGCTGGCGACAGTTCTACGGCGTCGCCGTGCTCTGCGGCATCGGCTTCACCATGAGCCTGTTCATCGGCCTGCTCGCCTTCCCGACCGATGGGCTGCTGCAGGGCGAGGTGAAGCTCGGCGTGATCCTCGGCTCGCTGCTTTCCGGGCTTTTCGGTGCAGCGATCCTGCTCTCGGCGCCCTCGCGCCAGGCGGCCTGAGCCCAGTCCTCCCTCGCCTGGAGATGCAGCTGGGAGGCGATCAGATGCCGGCGCCCGGTCCCTGCAGGCCCGGCGGCCCTGCCTCCCCCGCATCGGGATCGCGGCCATGCAGCCGGTCGAGCCGGCGCATGACCGGCGTCACGCTGAGCCCGTGCAGCAGGATCGACAGGAAAACGACGAGACCGACGATCGCCCAGAGCCGCTCGCCGCCCTCCACCGGCATCGCGTTCAGCCCATAGGCGAGATAGTAGAACGAGCCGACGCCGCGGATGCCGAAGAAGGAGAGCGTCAGCTTCTCGCTCCACGCCGCCTTCAGCCCGATCAAGCCGACGAGCCCGGCCACCGGCCGCACGACGAGGAGGATCAGCACGGCGGCAAGGATGTCGGCGCCGCGCAGCGGCAGGAGGAGGCCGCTGACCAGCGCGCCGCCGAACAGCAGCAGCAGCACCATCATCGCGATCCGCTCGATCTGTTCGGTCAGATCGTGCATGTCGCGCTGGAAGTCGTGGTTCCGGTGCGCGTGGCGAATGGTCAGCGCCGTGACGAAGACGGCGATGAAGCCGTAGGCGTGCACGATCTCGGTGAGGCCGTAGGAGACGAAGGTCGCCGCGATGGCGATCAGGCCGTCACCCGTCTTGGCAAGCTTCGTCTCGGCGGGAATGCGGAAGGTGAGCCAGCCGAAGACCCGACCGACCAGCCAACCGCCCCCGACCCCCGCCACGATCTCCCAGACGACGTTTTCGGTGAACCACTTCAGCGCCCAGGGTTCGCCCGTCGAGGCGGCAAGGCCGAGCGCGATGGCAAGGTGGACAAAGGGAAACGCCAGCCCGTCGTTCAGCCCGGCTTCGGAGGTGAGGCCAAAGCGCACCTCGTCCTCCTCGCCGGATTTCGGCGGGCCCACCTGCACGTCCGCAGCCAGTACCGGATCGGTCGGCGCCAGCGCGGCCCCGAGCAGCAGCGCGATCGCCAGCGGCAAGCCCATCAGCCAGACGGCGATCCCGGTGATCGCGGCGATGCCGAGCGGCATGGTGATGGCGAGGAGCCGCCACGTCACCGCCCAGCGTCGCCAGCTGAACACCCGGTCGAGCTTCAGCCCCGCGCCCATCAGCGCGATGATCACCACGAATTCGGTGAACCGCTCGCTGATCTCGGGATAGGCCATCGGCATCGGATCAAAGCGAATCTGCGGCAGCGAGAACAGGCCCGCGCCGAGCGCAATGCAGACGATCGGCAGCGACAGCGGCAGCCGCTTCAGCGCCAAGGGCAGCCAGGCGACCAGCGCGATCAGAACGCCGAACCCGGTGAGAAAGAGGATGTAGGGATCCGGCGACAAGGCGAGCAGATGTGACATACCGCCTAACGACGACAGGCGATGGTCGATCCCTTGCGCATACGACGGCGCTCTTCCGGACAGAGCGAGACGCGGCGCGGTCCGGACCATCGACTTCAGGCGCGCCGATCAGCGCGTCGCCTGAAGGCGAGGAGAGGAGACGCTGGCGCGCTTTATTCGAAGAGATAGAGCGACCTTCGTGCGCCCTTCCGGACGCACGGCGCGCTAGATCGCGAACTGCTGACCGAGTTCGACGACGCGGTTCGCCGGCAGCCGGTAGAAGCCGGTGGCATCGGCGGCCGAGCGCGCCATGGCGATGTAGATGCGGTCCTGCCAGACTGGCATGCCGTAGCTCGCCTTCGCCTTGAACGAGCGCCGCGACAGGAAGAACGAGGTCGACATGATCTCGAACTTCAGCCCCTTCTTCTTGGCCAGCGCCAGCGCCTTCGGCACGTTCGGCTCTTCCGAATAGCCGAAGGTGAGGATGATCCGGGTGAAGCTGTCGCGCATCTCGACGATCACCAGCCGGTCCTCGTCGCTGACCCGCGGCACGTTGGCGGTGCGGACGGTCACCACGACGTTCTTCTCGTGCAGCACGGCATTGTGCTTGAGATTATGCAGAAGCGCCGAGGGCGCCATCTCCGGATCGGACGTCAGGTAGATCGCCGTGCCGCGGGCGACATGCGGCTGCGACTTCTCGAGCATGGACAGGAGGTCGTCGAGCGGCACGCTCTCGCGGTGCGCCTTGTCGTAGACGATGCGCGTGCCGCGGATCCATGTCCACATCAGGAAGGCGAGCAGCGCGGCGAAGCCGAGCGGCACGTAGCCCCCGTCGAGCACCTTCAGAAGGTTCGAGCCGAGGAAGACGCATTCGAGCAGCATCAACGGCACCAGCACGGCGACGACCAGCGCCAGCGGCCATTTCCAGACCTTCCAGAACACAACGAAGGCCAGCGTCGAGGTGATCACCATGTCGCCGGTCACCGCGATGCCGTAGGCGCTGGCGAGGCCGCTGGAGGACTTGAAGGCGACCACCAGCAGGAGGACGACGATCAGGAGGTACCAGTTGACCCGCGAGATATAGATCTGGCCGAACTGGGTCTCGGACGTATGGGTGATCTTCAGCCGCGGCAGAAGGCCGAGCAGCATGGCCTGCTGCGTCACCGAGAAGGCGCCGGTGATCACCGCCTGGCTGGCGATGACGGTGGCGACGGTGGCGAGGCACACCAGCGGCAGCACCCCCCAGTCGGGCGCGAGCAGAAAGAACGGGTTCTCGATCGCCCCGGGCTGACTGAGGATCAGCGCGCCTTGCCCGAGATAGTTCAGCGCCAGCGCCGGGAACACCACGAAGGACCAGGCCACGCGGATCGGGAAGCGGCCGAAATGGCCCATGTCGGCATAGAGCGCCTCTGCGCCCGTGACGGCGAGAAACACCGATCCGAGCACCGCGAGGGCGATGAAGCCGTGATCGAGGATGAAGCTGACGGCGTAGACCGGGTTGAGGGCGTAGACGATGTCCGGCCGGTCGCCGATATGCGACAGCCCGAGCCCCGCCATGACCGCGAACCAGACCAGCGTGATCGGCCCGAACCAGCGGGCGACGCTGCCGGTGCCGCGGCTCTGGATCGCGAAGAGGCCGATGAGGATCGCCATGGTGATCGGCAGGACATAGTCCTCGAAGCCGGGCGCCACGAGCTTCAGGCCTTCCACGGCCGACAGAACCGAGATCGCCGGCGTGATCACCGCATCGCCGTAGAACAGCGAGGCGCCGCAGACGCCGATCGCCAGCAGGAACGGTTTTCGCCCCATCGCCCGGATCGCCAGCGCCAGCAGCGACAGCGTGCCGCCCTCGCCCTGGTTGTCGGCCCGGAGGATCAGCACGACGTATTTCAGCGTGACGATCAGCGTCAGCGTCCACAACAGCAGCGACACGACGCCGAACACCTCGCGCTCGCTGAAGCCGCCGGCGGAGGCATGCGTCAGCGCTTCGCGCAGCGCGTAGAGCGGGCTGGTGCCGATATCGCCGTAGACGACGCCGATCGAACCGATCAGGAGGGTCCTGAAACTGGCGCCGTGCGTCCCCGTGTCACCGTGAACGGGACCGCCCTTCGACATCTCTGTTGCCGTCATCGAGGAAGTCTTCCTGGCGCCGTGCGCTCGCCCCACGCGCTGGGGCCTTACGGGGATGTGGTCACACCGACGCTTCGACAGCAATCAAGCAAGGACGAACTGGGCAATTCGCCCGTTGAATACTCCTGGCCTTCGTGGAGTGCAACCCGCCGCCAAACCGCTCCCGGCGGCCGGATGTCGCCCGTGGCAACCGCGCGCTTCCACCGGGTAGACACCGCCGCGACGGCAACTCCGAAGGCTGATTTCGCGACTATAGTGACCTCTTCGGCAGCATCCTCGTCGTCATCCAACACACAGCCAAACAGCCCATCTTTAGCCAGTCAAATATATAGGCGTCATACCCCGCAATATAGCCAGCAAACAGTATTCAATTTTTATAGATGAGGCGATTAGCTGCAGTCTGCAATCCTGGGTGGAGAGACTGCGGTGCTACGGCTTCATGTAATCGACACGATACGCGGATTGTGCCTGGTCAACATCTTCGTCGGCCATATCGGACTGGGTGTCTTCCATTTGATGTCGCCATCCGGAATCCTGCTCGTCGATTGTTCCGATATCTTCGTCTTCAACGCCGGCGTCTGCGCTTCGCTCAGCTATTTCGGTCGTCCCAGCATGTCCTTGCGGCAGATGATGTTTTCCGGCTGGGCACGGGCGGCGAGCCTCTACTGCGCCAACCTCGTCGTGATCGCGCTCTCGGCGGTGATCCTCGCGGTCTCGGCGGAGATCGCCCCCCCGGACATGCTGGCCGACTGGCCCCAGGCCATCGCACAGGCGTCCGGCGTCCCCCGCTACCTCTGGCACCTGGTATCCCTGCAGCAATCCATCGGCTTTTCCATGGTGCTGCGGCTCTACGTGTTCCTGTCGGTGGTGGCGCCGCTCCTGCTCTGGTGCAGCCTGCGGCGCTGGTGGCTGCCGCTGCTGCCGGCAGCCCTGGTCTGGGCCGTCGCCGGACACTCCGCGCTGGTCTTGCCCAACAGCCTGTCCGGCGAGCCGCTATCGATGACGATGCTGCCCTGGACCTTCGTCTTCGCCGCAGGAACCGCGCTCGGGGCCGCCATCGTCGGAAAGGTCCCGATGCCGAAGCTACCGCTGGTCGACGGTCTCGCGCTCGCCCTGCTGGTGGGTTCGGTGCTGTCGATCACCGTGGTCGTGCACGTCCTTCCGGACCTTCAGGACTGGTACCGCAGCCGCAACGACGTCTTCTGGACAGGCGGCAGCAAGACGCTGCAATCGCCGCTCCGCGTCCTCTCGCTCTTCGCGCTGGTCTGGGTGTTCCTGCGCTTCCCGCGAGCGCCCGTCCTCAGGCTGTTGCACGAGGCCGGACCCAACGCCCTGCTCAGCCGTCTCGGCCGCCGTCCGCTGCCGGTCTTCTGCTGTGGCGCCGTTGGCTCGCTCCTGATCGACCAGGCACTGCGGCTCCTGATCGCCACCGGCCGCATCACCCAGCACTCGCCGTCCTCGGTGCTCGTCGAGGCCATCGGCATCGCCGCGGGCTTTGCGGTCATGCGGTGGATCGCACTGCGTCCCGCCGTCCGGGTTGGGACCAGGACAGCCGGTGCGGCAAGGGATTCGCAACGTCCGGCCGTTGCCGCGGTGGCCTGACGCGGCGACACGGCTTTACGTTGCTGGAACGCTGCCGGATCAGGCCTCGGGGTAGATCCACTGGTCCGGGATGACGGCCTCGAACGCATCGCCTTGCGCCACCCGGCCGGGCTTCTCGACCCAAGCGACGAGACCACGCCGGTTCCTTGCCGCCTTGACGAAGCCGGCCTCGATGCCCGGATGCCCCTCGACGTGACGGGCGATGCCGCGGCCGGCGAGCTTGCAGGGATGGTTGTCGCCGTCGACCTTCAGCGTCAGCCCGCTGGCGAAGAACAGGAGGGTGCGCGGCGGCAGGTGCGTGAGGTTCGCAATGCCCTCGATCAGCATGTTGCCGCCGATCCATTCCGGCTTCAGCTCGGGCAGATCGAGCGCGTCGGCCGTGGCCTGAAGCTCGTCCACCGCCAGCAGCGAGAGCTGGCGCTCGTTGCGGATTTCGGTGCCGCGCTTGTACCAGGGCTCGCGGCCGCCGGTCCGCCGGGTCAGGCCGCCATGCGCGTCGCCCTCGATCCCCGCAAAACCGAGATCCAGCGCCGTCACGGCGGTGGTGACGAAGTCGTCCAGACCCGCCCGGTAGAGGCCGGCGATGCGGCCGCCGATCCTGCGGCCCTTGATGCGCTCGATGCTCATGATGGGCCTCAATCGTGCCGGTGGGGATGTTCGTCCGAGCGCAGGTCGACCCGGCGGTTGCTCGGCTTGAAGGTGACGAGGCGGTAGAGGTAGAGCAGCACCACGGCGATCACCACGGCGTTGGAGACCGGCCCGACATAGGCCTCGATGTCGTGGAAGTTCTGGCCGAGATAGTAGCCGGCCAGCGCCAGGAACGCCGTCCAGACCACGGTGCCGACCGACGACACCGCCATGAACAGCGCGAACGGCATGCGTGACAGGCCGGCCGGCACCGAGATCAGGGTCCGCACCGTCGGCACCAGGCGGCCGAAAGACACCGCCCAATAGCCGTATTTCCGGAACCAGCGGTCGGCCGCCTCGACGTCCTCGGCGGTCATCGTCATCCAGCGGCCATAGCGGTCGGCGAGCCGGATGATCCGCTCCTCGCCGAAAGCGTAGCCGATGTAGTACCAGGGGATGATGCCGAGGAGCGAGCCGATCGAGCCGGCGACGATGACGGTGATGATCGACATCTCGCCGGTCGCCGCCTTGTAGCCGGCCAGCGACATGATGATCTCGGAGGGGATCGGCGGGAAGACGTTTTCGAGGAACATCAGGAGGGCGATGCCGAAGGGCCCGAAACTGTTCATCAGGTCCTGGATGAAGACGTCCATGCGATCGGTCCGTTCGGTAGCGGTAGCCGGGGACGTTCCCGCGGCCGGGGTCGTGGCCCTCGGGCCTCTTCGCCCGTTTCTCTACAAACCTTGCCCGCCCCGGCGCAAGGTGCGATCGTCACCGCAATGGCGACCGGACTTACCACCTTCGACGCGTTTTCCTGGGCAAGCCTCCTCGCGGGCTGGCCGACTCTGGTGATCGACCGGCGGAGCGAGCGCGGCCGGGGCAATGCGGCAGCGCTCGAGGAGGCCGGCGCGCTAGCGACCTTCGCGCCGGGCCAAGCGGTCGGCATGGACCGGCTGCGGGACGGCGGCTACCGGCTCGTCGTCCTGGCGCTCGACGGCGACGAGGTGGTTGGCGACAAGATCGCGGCGGTTCTTTCGAGCCTTGGCGGCGCGCTCGTCTTTCTCGCCGAGCCCGGCCGCCACGCAGCTTTGCACACTGCTTTCCCGTCGGCCCGGATCGCCGGCCACGGGATGGGCGATCGCGATCTCGTGCTGTTCATCACCGGCAGTACCGACGAGTAAACGCGGGGCCGGACAGAGGCGCTGGATCTCAGGCAGCGGAGACGGCGACAAGAACGGTCTTCTCGACCTCGGCCCAGGTATAGGGCTTCTGCAGGATCTGGCAGGCCTGCCATTCTGCCTCGACGCCGGCGCGGCCATAGCCGGTGGCGAAGATCATCGGAACACCCCGCTCCCGAAGCCGCTCGGCGACCGGATAGACCTTGTCGCCACCGATGTTGACGTCGAGGATGGCGACATCGACGTCGGGATCGCCCTCCAGCATCTCGAGGGCCCGCTTGACGCGCATTGCGAGGCCGACGAGCTCGCAGCCGACGTCGAGCAACATGTCCTCGAGCTGCATGGCGACGAGGCTCTCGTCCTCGACGACGAAGACTTTCAGCCCCCGAAGCGCCGGCGGGTTAGTGCGGGGTACCTGCAAAGCCCTCGACCTCCTTCATGCCGACCTCGAAACTGCAGAACAGACCGTCCGGCCGGAGGTCGTGCACCAGCCTGCCGTCGAGCTCGCCCTCGATAATCCGGCGCAGCATCCGTGTGCCGAAGCCGCTGCGCAGCGGCGCGCCGGGAGCAACGAGGCCGGTTTCCCGCCACTCCACCTTCAACGTGCGCTCGTCGCTGGACGTGGTGCCTTGCCAATCGACCCGCAACCCCCCGGTTTCGCCCGACAGGGCGCCGAAACGGGCGGCATTGGTCGCCAGCTCGTGGAACACCATGGCCAGCGCGATGGCGGCCTTGGGGTTCAGATCGACGTCGGGGCCCGCCAGGCGCACCCGGCTGGTGTCGAAGGCCGCCAGTTCCTGGTTGAGCAATGCCGACAGCGCCACCGTGTGCCACAGCCGCTCGCTCAGCACGTCATGGGCGCGTGACAGGGCGATGATCCGCGCCTCGAACGCTTGCCGCGAGGCCTCCGCCTCGGTGCCTCGAAAGCTCTGCCGGGCGATCGACTGGACGGTGGAGAGCGTGTTCTTCACCCGGTGGTTCAGCTCGTCGACCATCAGGCGCTGGCGGTGAAGCGAGCGGAAGTGCTCGGTCCGGTCCATGCCCTGGAAGAAGATGCCGGTCACCGCGCCCGTCATGTCGTGAATCGGATGGAAGGAGAAGTCGAGGAAGACCTCCTGCAGCCGCTCCTGCCCCCCCTGCCGCAGCAGGATGCGCTGGCCTTCGGCCATATGCGGATCGCCGCCGCCGAAGACGCCCTGGAGGATATCGAAGAAGCCCTGTTCGCCGATCTCGGGGAACACATCGCGGATCGGCAGCCCGATCAGCGGGCGGTCGCCGACATAGCGCTGATAGGCCTCGTTGGCGAAGGTGAAGATGTGGTCGGGACCGCGCATCACGGCGATCAGGGAAGGCGAACTCTGGAACATCCGCTGGAAGTCGGCGCTGTCGGAAAGGCTGGCGCGGTAGGCGACCTCGGCCTCCTGCGCGCGCTGCAGCAGCTCGACCGCCCCCGATCGCGGCCGGAACGGCAAGGTCGCCGCCGCCTGCAGCGCCACGATATCGGTGACGTCGGCGGTGTTCTGCAGCACGTAGGCGACCTCTCCGCGCTCGTCCATCAAGGGCGTGTGGATCGCCGTCCAGTACCGCAGGTCGAAGCCGCCGCCCTCGGATTCCGGGCGCGGGATCTCATAGGGAATGTAGGCGATGGTGTCGCTCTCGCCGGTGCGGATCACCCGCGCCAGTGATTCTCGCAGGAGATCGCCGCTCTGGCCGTCGTTCGGAAACATCTCGAACAGCTTGCCCCCGATCAGTTCGGCACGGGAGCGCTTGGTCACCCGCTCGTAGGCAGCATTGACCGCGACGAAGATGAGATCGCGGTCCACCACCATGTGCGGGCTCGGAATCGCCCTGAAAAGGTTCTCGAAGTCGACGGAGTTCAACAAGGGCGGATGCTTTGCCATGGCACGAGTGGGCGCGCGCAATTGCTCTGATACGCCCCGTTATAGGGGAGAAGCCTCAACAAACAGCGCATTTTCAGGTGGCCGGTCGGAAAAGTGATGACGCTTCTCGGCCAGCGGGGAGTCTCGACGCTCGCCGGCGCGGGCCTCTGGCGGCCCGGCAGCGCGGCCGGTCGCAGTCCCGGCCCGCTTCCTTTCGGGAGCGGGCCGGCCGAAATCAGCGCGTCAGGCGCTTGTAGGTCGGGCGCTTGGGGTTGGCGGCGTCCGGGCCGAGGCGGCGGATCTTGTCCTGCTCGTAGTCCTGGAAGTTGCCCTCGAACCATTCGACGTGGCTGTCGCCCTCGAAGGCAAGGATGTGCGTCGCCAGCCGGTCGAGGAACATGCGATCATGGCTGATCACCACGGCGCAGCCCGCGTATTCTTCCAGCGCGTCCTCCAGCGCCGTCAGCGTCTCGGTGTCGAGATCATTGGTCGGCTCGTCGAGGAGGATGACGTTCGAGCTCGACTTCAGCATCTTGGCGAGGTGCACGCGGTTGCGCTGGCCGCCCGACAGGGTGCCGACCTTCTGCTGCTGGTCGGTGCCCTTGAAGTTGAAGTTGCCGACGTAGGCGCGTGAGTTCATCTCGAACTTGCCGAGCTTCAGGATGTCGCTGCCGCCCGAGATTTCCTCCCAGACGTTCTTGTCCGGCGACAGGCTGTCGCGGCTCTGGTCGACATAGCCGAGCTTCACCGTGTCGCCGATCGCGATCTTGCCGGAATCCGGCTGCTCCTGGCCGGTGATCATGCGGAACAGCGTGGTCTTGCCGGCGCCGTTCGGGCCGATGATGCCGACGATGCCGCCGGCCGGAAGCCGGAACGACAGGTTCTCGATCAACACCCGGTCGCCGTAGCTCTTGGTAACGTTCTCGATCTCGATGACGCGGTTGCCGAGGCGCTCGCCGGCCGGGATGACGATCTTGCCGTCGGCCGGCTTGCGGTTCTCCGAGGCCTCGACGAGGTCGGAATAGGCCTGGATACGGGCCTTCGACTTGGTCTGCCGGGCCTTCGCGCCTTGCTGGATCCACTCGCGCTCGCGGGTGATGGCGCGCGAACGGGCGTCGTCCTCGCGGCCTTCCTGCAGCATCCGCTTCTGCTTCTTCTCGAGATAGACCGAGTAGTTGCCCTCGTAGGGAACGCCGCGGCCGCGGTCGAGCTCGAGGATCCAGCCGGTGACGTTGTCGAGGAAGTAGCGATCATGCGTCACCATCAGCACGGAGCCGGTGTATTCGCGCAGGTGCTTCTCCAGCCAGGCGATGGTCTCGGCGTCGAGATGGTTGGTCGGCTCGTCGAGCAGCAGGATATCCGGCTTCGACAGCAGCAACTGGCAGAGCGCGACGCGGCGCTTCTCGCCGCCGGAGAGGTCGGTGACGGACGCGTCCTTCGGTGGGCAGCGCAGCGCCTCCATCGCCATCTCGACCTGCGGCTCGAGATCCCAGAGGTTCTGCGCGTCGATCTCGTCCTGCAGACGGGCGCCCTCGTCGGCGGTCTCGTCGGAGTAGTTCATCATCAGTTCGTTGTAGCGGTCGAGGATCGCCTGCTTGTCGGCAACGCCGAGCATGACGTTCTCGAACACCGTCTTGGTCTCGTCGAGCTTCGGCTCCTGCGGCAGATAGCCGACCTTGGCGCCCTCGGCCGCCCAGGCCTCGCCGGTATAGTCGGTGTCGGTGCCGGCCATGATCTTCAGGAGCGTCGACTTGCCCGAGCCGTTGGGGCCGAGAATGCCGATCTTGGCATCGGGGTAGAAGGACAGGTGGATGTCCTCGAGCACCTTCTTGGTGCCGTAGGACTTCTTCAGGCCGGACATGTGATAGATGAACTGGCGTGCCATGACGGGCGCGTCTCCAAATTCGAAGCGTCGGAAATTTGCGCCACACCTAAGCCATGCCGGCCGGATGAGCAAGAAAATCGGTAGGCCCGCAGCAATCACCGCGCCGACATTGCCGTCTCCCCACCGCGCCTATTTGCACCTGTGAACGCCTCCTGCAGGGGCGCCGGCACTCTCCTTCCCGTCATCCAACCGTTACACCGCGTCGCTATGCGACACGTTCGCCGTCACCGATCGCCGAGGTTCCCATGCGCTCCATCATCGCCGCTTGCCTGCTCATCGCCGCCGCTCCGGCCTTCGTCGCCCCGGCCTTCGCCGCCGACGGCACGCTGGTGCTCTACACCAGCCAGCCCAACACCGACGCGCAGCAGACGGCGGATGCCTTCATGGCCGACAACCCCGGCGTCAAGGTCGAGTGGGTGCGCGACGGCACGCCGAAGATCATGGCCAAGCTCCGCGCCGAGATCGAGGCGGGATCGCCGCAGCCGGACCTCCTGCTGATCGCCGACGTCGTCACCATGGAAGGATTGAAGAAGGAAGGCCGGCTAATGGCCTATCCCGGCGCCGACCTCTCCGCCTTCGAAGGCGCGCAGTCGGATCCGGACAAGACCTATTTCTCGACCAAGCTGATCACCACCGGCATCGTCTACAACACCAAGGCGCCGTTCGTTCCCACGAGCTGGGCCGACCTCGAGAAGCCGGAAGCCAAGGGCCTCGTCGCCCTGCCAAGCCCGCTGACCTCGGGCGCCGCGCTGATCCACACCGTCACCCTCACCGAAAACCTTGCCGACGGCTGGGGCTATTACGAGAAGCTCGGCGCCAACGGCGCGCAGGCGGCCGGCGGCAATGGCGACGTGCTGAAGGCGGTCAGCGGCGGCGACAAGCTTTTCGGCATGATCGTCGACTACATGCCGATCCGCGAGAAGGCCAAGGGCGCGCCGGTCGAGTTCGTCTTCCCGAGCGAAGGCGTCTCCGCCGTCACCGAGCCGGTGGCGATCCTCTCGACCGCGAAGAACCCGGAAGCCGCCGAAGCCTTCGTCGACTTCCTGCTGTCGGAAAAGGGCCAGGCGCTCGCGGCCAGCCAAGGCTACATCCCCGCCCGCAGCGGCGTCGCCTTGCCGGCCGGCTATCCCGACCGCTCGGCGATCAAGGTCCTGCCGTTCGATGCCGCGACGGCGGTCGCCAACGAGACCGCCAACAAGGAGAAGTTCTCCGAGGCAATGGCGCAGTAGGTTGGCGCAGTAGGTTCGGCCGCATCCGCATGAGAACGATCCACAGCTGATGACGTTCAGTTCCGCCGGCACGCCGGGACCGAAGCGTATGACGAAGCTTCCAGCCGCGGCGATCCCCGGCGGTGTTCTGGCGCCGCTCTTGGTGGTCGCGCTGATCCTTGCCCTCGGCGCGGTGCCGATGGGCCGGATTGTCTACGCCGCCCTCGCCCCCGCCGGCGCGTTCGACCCAGCGGGCCTCCTCGCACGGCTCGGGAAGGCGTCGGCCCTGCGCGCCGCCTGGCACACACTGGATACCGCGACTTTCGGCGCGGCGATCGCGCTGGTGCTCGGCGCGAGCTTCGCGGTGCTGGTGGCGATGACCGACCTGCCGGGCCGCAAGCCCTTCAGCTTCCTCGTGCTGCTGCCGCTGATGATCGCGCCGCAGGTGACGGCGCTCGCCTTCCTGCACCTCCTCGGCCCCTCCAGTGCCCTTCTCGGCGCGCTCGGCCTGGCACCGCCGCCGGGTACGCCGAACCCGCTGCTGGGGAGAACCGGCATCATCATCCTCTACGGCGTCCAGCACGCGCCGATCGTCTTCGTGACGCTGCGGGCAGGCCTTGCCCGCGTGCCGCGCGACCTGACGGAGGCGGCGCGGATCTCCGGCGCCAGCCCGGTGCGCGTGCTTCTCACCATCGTCCTGCCGGCCGCCCGGCCCTATCTGGCGGCCGCCGCGGCGCTCGCCTTCGTCTCCGGCGTCGGCAATTTCGGGATCCCCGCCCTCCTCGGCCTGCCGGTCAACTATCTGACGCTGGCGACGCTGATCTATCAGAAGCTGTCGAGCTTCGGCCCAAGCGTCCTGCCGGAGGTCGCCGCGCTCTCGGTGGCGATCGGCCTTTTGGCGCTCGCCGGCGTCGGCCTGCAAGGCCTCGCGCTGCGCCAGGCGCGGCACCGCCTCGGCATCGGTACGCCGGCGCGGTTCGCGCTGGGGCGCTGGCGCTGGCCGGTGGCGGCCCTCGCCTGGGGCACGGTCGGCGCCATCCTGATCCTGCCGGCGCTGGCGCTGCTGGCGACCGCCCTGGTGCCGACCGTCGGCGTGCCGCTGACGCCGGACACCGCGACGCTCGGAAATTTCCGCGAGGTGCTGTTCCAGCAGGCGTCGACCCTTCGCGCCTTCCGCAACTCGCTGCTGCTGGCCGGACTTGCCGCGGTGATCCTCGCCGCCCTCGCGATCCCGGTCGTCATCATCACCGCCCGCTTCGGCCCGCGCGCCCGCCGGCTGCTGCTCGGCTCGCTGGAACTCGCCTACGCCGTGCCCGGCATCGTCCTCGCCATCGCCTGCATCCTCCTGTTCCTGCGCCCGCTGCCGCTGGTCGGCAGCCTCTACGGAACGGCGGCGATCATCCTCGTCGCCTATCTCATGCGGTTCGCGACGCTCGCGCTGCAGCCGGTGACCGCCTCGATCGGTCAGATCTCCGGCGATCTGTCCGAAGCCGCCGCCGTCGCCGGTGCCGGGCCGCTCCGCCGGGCTTTGACGATCACCGCGCCGCTCGCCCTCCCCGCCGCCGTCGCCGGCGCGCTCCTCGTCTTCATGAGCGCCTTCAACGAGCTGACGGTCTCGGCTCTGCTCTGGTCCGGCGGCAACGAGACGCTCGGCGTCGTCCTGTTCAGCCTTGAGGAAGCAGGTCTCGCGACCCATGCCGCGGCGATCGCGGTCCTCACCGTCGGCGCCGTGGTAGTGCTGCTGGCCGTGCTCGACCGTCTGGCAAAGCGCCTGCCGGCGGGGGTGCTGCCGTGGCGGTGATGCGAGGGGCGAAGGGTTAGGCGGTCTGCATCAACGATTGAAAAGTAGTGAGCCAAAACGTCCCGCTGATGGGCTCGCGCCCAAATTAGGTATGAAGCGAAATGCTCGGCAAGGCTCCTCCCATCATACCGGAACTCGACGTCGCCGACCTCGGCATCGCCTTGAGCTTCTACCTTCAGATACTTGGATTCGAATGTCTGGTCGACCGCCCCGAAGAGCGCTTTGCCTACCTGACGCGTGGTCCCGTCCACTTGATGCTTCAACAGGCGGATGGCCCTGGGCGCAGGTTTCGAACCGCGCCTTTGGAGTATCCCTTCGGACGTGGGATCAATCTCCAGATCGAAATTCCCGACGTCGATTTCCTGCACGATCAAATCATACGTGCCGGAAGCAGCGTCTATCTCCCATTGGAAGAACGTTGGTATCGACAGGGGAACGAGGAAGCTGGCAACCGGCAATTTGTCGTCGCCGATCCTGACGGCTACCTCCTTCGCTTCTTCAGCGATCTAGGGCGACGGCAAGCCGTTGTTGAATGTGCTTGAATTGAACATTTCTTGGCTTGCTTATCGCTTAAAAAATACTGCTCGCAGGGGCGAGCGCACCCTGGATTTAGCGCCGTGCGCGGGCACCCCCCTCATAACTTTTGCTTGCTAGAGTCTTCTTTTGAAAATCTTGAGATTGACCGCCCGGCAACCCAGACATCGTGAAGCAGCAGATTTTCCGGATCGATCCAGACCATTTCGGCTCGGCTTCCGGCACAGATGATACCGTGGGTTCCCGAAGCCCCCAGAAAAGCCGCGGGATAGAGTGAGCACGTTCGCAAGGCTTCCTCTAGATCGAAGCCTACTGTGCGCACGAGAAAACGAAGGGCACTCATCATGTTCAAGTCGGAGCCCGCGAGCGTTCCGTCGGACAAAGTGAGAAGACCATCACGCCGCGTCGCGGTACGTCCGTTCAGTTCGAAGGTGTCTTCGGGACTGCCGACGGTTGGCATGGCATCGGTCACGGCGATCAGCTTGCCTGTCCCGTCCTTCGAACGGTGTGCGGTATTGATCAACGCCGGGTGGACATGGTGGCCATCCGGTATGATGCCGCACCAGATGTCGCGGCGGAAAAGAGCGGCCCCGACGACGCCCGGATCGCGAGGACCGATCTGGCTCATTGCGTTGAAGAGATGCGTGGCGCCCCGAGCCCCCGCTTCAAACAGGGCGTCGGCGGCTTCGAAGGAAGCATTGCTGTGCCCGATCGACACGATGATGCCCGCCTCGACGAGGGCCGCGACCTGAGCTACGTCAACGCTCTCCGGTGCGACGGTTAGAAGAAAGGGTCTTACGGTCGATCCGCAGATCAGCCGAAGATCGTCGCCTTCCATCCGGCGGATGAGAGCCGGATCATGCGCGCCTTTGCGAGCGGGCGCGATGAACGGGCCTTCGACATGGATGCCGAGACATCCCGGCACGCTGGCAGCCAGTGCCTGCTCGGCAGCGCGAATGGCGGCCCATGTGACCTCGGGGCGATCGGTGATTACCGTCGGTAGAAGTGCGGTAGATCCGAAATGGGAATGCGCGGCGCAGATGCGGCGTATTCCGTCGACTGTCGGATCGTCGTTGAACAGTCTTCCCCCGCCACCATTGACCTGAATGTCGACAAATCCCGGAGCGAGCAGACCGCCGTCCAGCACGATCGTTTCCAGTCCGTTGGGCAGGTCACCAACCGGACGGACGTCCGCCACGAGCGCGTCCTCGACGATCACCGCCATCCCGGACCGACGCAGCGTGCCATCGAAGACGTCGGCCCCTGTCAAGGCGAAGCGAGCCATCAGGTCGTCTCCGTCACCTTCAGCAGTCCGCGCGGGCGATCCGGATCATGGCCCCGGGCAATGGAAACGGATTCGACGAAGCGGTAGAATGACACCAGCATCGACAGAGGTTCCGTCAGCGGATGGCCTGTCGCGGTGTGCGGCAGTTCGATCCCGTGTCCGGTTCTGCCCACACTGAAAAGCACCGCGCCCGACTCGACCAACCTGCTGCAGATGGCGGAGAGGCCCGGGAGAGCGGCGTCCGCCGGCGCGAAGGCCAGCACCGGAAACCCCTTCTCGACGAGCGAGACCGGCCCATGCAGGACCTCGGCGCCGGAATAGGCTTCGGCATGCAGGACCGAAGTCTCCTTCAACTTCAGGGCAGCCTCGGATGCCACCGCGAACGACGGACCGCGGCCGAGGGTAAAAAGCGAGGTGGCCCCTTCGCAGGTGGCCAGAGCCGACGACCAGTCGTGTTCGAGCGCACCACGCGCATGTTCGGGAAAGGCCGCGAGTGCCTGCCGGAGTTCCCGGTCTTCCGTCCAGCCAGCAAGGACGGACAGGGCAGCCAGCACCGAGCAGACGAAGCTCTTCGTCGCCGCGACGCTGAGTTCCGGCCCGGCCGACAAGGTGATCGGCCACTGCGCGGCCGCCAGCAACGGCGATCCCTCGACATTCCCGACGGCTATCGTTTCCGCCCCGCCGGCCCGCGCAGCGGTCAGCAAGGCGACGATGTCAGGGCTTTGCCCGGACTGCGAGATGGCCAAAGTCGCCTGACCGGCCAACCGCAGGCTCGTGCCGTAGACCGAAACGACAGAAGGTCCGATCGAGGCGACCGGAAGCCCCGTGGTGAGTTCCGTCGCGTACTTGAAGTAGGTCGCGACGTGATCGGACGACCCTCGGGCAACCGTCGTCACGACCTTCGGATCCAACTGGCGCAATCGGGCTCCGACGGACGCCGCCGCATCAAAGGAAGCGTCGAGAAAGCGCGCCGCGGCTTCGGGAATTTCGTCGATTTCCCGGCGCATTTGGCTGTCGGACCGCATCGCATACCTCGTGTCGGTGGAAAAGGATGCCGCGCGCGGGGCGGCGAAAAAAGCGAGAGGGCTGGTCAGAGCAGCCTGGTACCCGTGCCCGGCTCGAAGAGCATCGCCTTGCCGGCATCGAGCGAAAGACCCAGCCGACCACCCTCCGTCACCTCTCCGGCTGGGCGCCGGACGATCACCGGCTGGCCGCCGATCTTCAGCGTGACGATATCCTCAGGTCCCGTCGGTTCGACGAGATCGACCTCGGCGACGACCGACGCCTCCGACACGGGGACGATCCGCCAATTTTCGGGTCGAACGGCGAGAAGGAGTTCGTCGGAGTTGGCGGACCCTGCTTTACCCTTACCCGAGAGCCCGATTTCGCCGGGCGGGCCGGCGTCGCCGCCGTCGATGACGAAGCGCTGCGACGACCCGCTCAAGACGATCCGTCCGCGGAGCAGCGACATCGCGGGCGAGCCTATGAATTTCGCGACGAAGAGATTGATCGGATCGTGATAGATTTCGGAGGGCGTTCCGACCTGCTGAACGACGCCCCGGCTCATGATGACGATCTTCGTCGCCAGCGTCATGGCCTCGATCTGGTCGTGCGTGACATAGAGCATCGTCCGGCGGATCGTCTGGTGCAGACGTTTGATCTCGGTGCGCAGGTCGGTCCGAAGCGCGGCGTCGAGATTGGAGAGCGGTTCGTCGAAGAGGAACAGCTTCGGGTCGCGTACAAGGGCTCTGCCGATCGCAACCCGCTGCCGCTGCCCGCCAGATAGCTCGCGCGGACGGCGCGCCAGCAGCGGCTCGATCTGCAGCAGTTTGGCGACGTCCTCGACCTGACGTCCCGCTTCGGCCTTGCCCAGTCCCCGCATCTTCAGCGGGAAGGCGATGTTCTCCGCGACGGTCATCGTCGGGTAGAGGGCGTAGGACTGGAACACCATGGAAACGTCGCGCTCGCGGGCCGGGAGCGTCGACACGTCGCGCCCGCCGATCACGATGCTGCCCGTATCGATCGGGTGCAGGCCCGCCACGGCATGCAGGAGGGTCGACTTTCCGCAGCCGGACGGTCCCAGGAGGACGACGAACGCGCCCTCCTCTACCTCGATGGAGATATCGTCGAGGACACGGATCGCCCCATAGGACTTTGATACCGACCTGATCGAGAGCTGTGCCATGTCCGTTATCCCTTCACGCTGCCGAGTGTCATGCCGCGGACGATCTGACCCTGGACCATGAGGCCGAGCACGATCATCGGAAGCATGATGAGACTGGCCGCCGCCGTCAGCGCCCCCCATTGAATGCCCTGAAAGGTCAGGAAGGACGTGATGCTGACCGGAAGCGTCTGCGTGTTCCTGCCCGTCAGCACCAAGGCGACAAAGAACTCGTTCCAGGTGAAGAGGACGCAGAGGATCATCGTGGCAACGATGCCGCCCTTGGCCGCCGGAAGGAAAATCCGGGCAAATACCTGGAACTCGCGTGCCCCGTCGACACGCGCCGCATCGCGCAGCTCGCGGGGGATATCGCCGAAGAAGGTGATCAGCAGGGAGATCGCGAAGGGAATGTTGATGAAGGCGTAGACGACGATCAGCAGCCAGTGCTGGTTCAAAGCGCCGATCCGCGTCGCCAAGAAATAGACCGGAATGACGAAGAGCAGCGCCGGCGCGATGCGAAGGGAGAGGATGAACTTCTCCTGCGAGCGGCGATAAGGCGCCTCCTGGGCCGCCAAGCCGTAGGCTGCGACCGCACCGATCGCGACGGCGATCGCACTGGAGAGGATGGAGACGATGAAGCTGTTGGCGAACGCGCTGAGGAAGGTGCGGTTCGCCAGGACCTTCCGGTAGTTGTCGAGCGTGGGCTCGAAGAACCAGACGGGCGGGATCGCAAAGGCGTCGCGGGTCGTCTTGAACGACGTCACCACCACCCAATAGAGCGGAAAGAGCACCGCGAGCATCAAGGCAATGAGCGCGGTGTAGAACAGGATGCGCCGTATCATCACCGGTCTCCCGACTTGGGAAACAGGACGCCGTACATGGCCAGTAGCGCGACGTTTGTGAAGACCGTCAGGAGAATCGCGATCGTGAGGGCGTAGGAGATGTCGAAGTTGGTAAAGGCCGCGACATAGCCGTAGAAATTCAACGTCTCGGTCGACAGGGCCGGACCGCCGCGCGTCATGATGTAGAAGAGGTCGAAGGCCTTGATGCTGTCGATGGCGCGGATCAGCGCGACCACCGCGAGTGCCCGCCGGAGCATCGGCAGCAGCACGTACCAGGTCACCTGCCACTCTCGGGCCCCGTCGATGCGGGCGGCATCCATCGGATCGGTCGGCGCCGATTCCAGTGCCGCCATCACGAGCAGGATGACGAAGGGCGTCCACTGCCAGACGTCGGCGATCAGCACCGAAAAGAACGCAACCTGCGTACTGCCGAGCCAGTCGACCTGCGGCAATCCGAGAAGTGTCATCAGGTAGTTCGCCATGCCGGACGCCGGATCGAAGATGAAGCGCCATGTCAGCCCCACCACCACCGGTGTCATGATGATAGGCACGAGCAGCAGCGTGCGCACCAGACGCTTCAGCACGAAACTACGGTCGAGGAAGAGAACGATCGCCAGGCCGAGGCCAACTTCGATGGCGGTGGCGAGACAGGTGAAGGCTATCGTGCGCCAGAGCGCGGCCATCGCCCGGGGATCTGAAAAGAAACGAATGTAGTTGTCGGTGCCGACGAAGACGTCGCGACCGGCGCGCATCAGCGAAAGGTCGCGAAACGACAGCCAAACGACATAGGCCGTCAGGATTACCGAGGTCGCGCCAAGGGCGGCGACGATCGGTCGGTGGAACAGGCGGGTCGGGTCGGCAAGCGATGTCACGGTTTCGGCTCCGGTGGGAGGGTGGAGCCCTGCGGCGGGCGATGCTCGCCGCAGGGTGACAAGAAGCCTAGCGTGCCAAGGCCGCGTTGTTGGCCGTGTCCGCCTCCTTCAGCGCCTCTTCCGCGCTCGCGGCGCCGGCGAGAGCCTTCGAGACCGCAATACCGGTATTGTTGATGACCTCGTTCGCCTTCTCGATGGTGGGAAGGTACTGCGGGTTTCCGGCCTCGATCGCCGCAAGCATGGCGTCCTTGAAGGCGCCGTACCGGGAGACGAAGCTTTTGCCGTTGAGGGCGGCCAGCGACGTCACGCCCGAATTCGGATCGCTGTCCATCGACTTCAACTGCTGCTCCTTGGCCGTCGCCCAGGCGACGAAAAGGGCCGACGCTTCCTGGTTCTGCGAGTCCGCCGAGACATACAGGCTGTGTACGGCAAGCGATGACGAGCCACCCTTTGGCGACGAGGATTTCATCGGCACCGGGACGTAGCCAACCTTGCCGACGACCGACGAGACCGCGGGATCCTCGTTGTAGGCGCCGTTCACCGTGGCATCGAGCGTCATCGCCGCCTTCCCCTGCTGGAAGAGAAGACGATTCTCCTCCCAGCCGAAATTGGCGACGCCAACCGGACCATAGTCCTTCAAAATCTTGGCAAAGGATTCGAGCGAGGCGATGCCCTCGGGCGTCGCCAGGGCGGACTTGCCCGCGGCGTCGAGGAAGGAGCCGCCGAAGCCCCAGAGGTATGCGGCCCAGACATAGACGCCTTCGATCCCCTGCCGGCCCCGCATCGTGATGCCCGCCACCTGCTTGTCGGATTTTTCCGAGACCGTTCTGGCTGCAGTCTCGATGTCGTCGAAACTCTTCGGCTCCGGCAGGCCGTACTGCTCGAAGAGATCCTTGCGGTACATCAGGAACGTGCTCTCACCGTAAACTGGCAGACCGTATGTCTTCCCGTCGAGGACGTTCGTGTTGAAATATCCGGGGACGAAGTCGGCCTTGTCGTAGTATTGCGCGTGTTTAGCGAGGCCCTCGTCCAGCGGCACGATAAAGCCGGACGAGACGAAGCCCGGTACGTAGATGATGTTGTTCTCGACGATGTCGTAGCGCCCGGACTTGGACGAAAACTCCAAGAGAATCTTTGCGGTAATGTCCTGCTCCGGCACAACTTCCAGCGCGACGTCGATGCCGGTCGCTGCGGTGAAGTCGGGGAGCATCTTCTGGATGGCGTCCGTGGTCGGATGGCCCTCCATCAGCACGGAGAGCTGAACGCCGTCAAAAGGCTTTTCCTGCGCCGCGGACGGCGTTGCGAACGTTGCTGCAATTCCGGCCAATGCCGTGGCCGCGAGAAGGCTGCGTCTGCTGATCATGGTCACGCTCCGGAATAAGGCGGCATCGCCGCGGTTGAAGGTCATGCGAGCCGGACGACGTCTCCCGTCTCGGCCGATCGGATCATCGCCAAGGTCAACTCGAGCGAGGATATCGCCTCCTGCCCGCTGGCGATCGGAGACGAGCCCCCGTCCAGCCAGTCGAGCACCCCCTCGAGCTCCCGCTTGAGGTCGCCTTCGACCCGGCCGCCAATGGTCGGCCAATGCTGCGTATCGATCTCGCGGGAGGATTTAGCGTCGGCGAAATAAAGGCCGCTGTCGCCGCACTGGATCTCGAAGGATCCTTCCGTGCCGATCAGCTCCAGCCGTGCATCGATCATGTGCCGGGCACCCGAAGGCAGCGACCAGGCGCTTTCGAAATTGACGACTGTACCCCCGGAGAACCGCACGATGGCGGCAATGCTGTCCTGCGTGCCCGAGGCACCGAGCAGGAGATCGGACTGCTGCGCATAGACCGAGACCGGTACCTGTCCCTCGAGCATCCAGAGCACGAGGTCGACATCGTGGACCGTTACGTGAAGCGCCAGCGGCAGCTTGCCTCCGTAGCGTTTCGGCCCTTCGGTGCGGGCGCTGTTGCGGCGGGCGTAGAGGTAGGTCGGCGTACCCGTCTGCCCAGATTCGATCATTTCCTTGGCATGGCTGTAGCGCGGGTCGAACCGCAGGAGATAGCCGACACCCAGCTTCGTTCCTGCAGCCTCGCATGCTGCGACGATGGCGCGGGCATCCTCGATGGTGGAGGCGATCGGCTTCTCGATGAACAGGTTGACCCCCTTCTGTGCCGCAGCTAGCGCCGGCGCGCGGTGAAGGTTGTCTGGCGTGCAGATGCTGACGAGGTCGAGCTTCTCGCGTGCCAGGAGTTCCTCGTGGCTGGCATAGACCGCACAGCCGCCGAGATCGGCTGCCAGCCTTTCGGCGAGACCGGTGTTGGGATCAACGATGGCTGCGAGCTCGCATCCTTTCAGCCTGGCGAAGATCGAAGCGTGCATCGAGCCCATGAAGCCGGCGCCGATCACGGCAATGCGGGGATTGGCGGTCATCGGAAGCTCCTCTGGTCGATTTCTGGGGATGCGGTCTCGGCCATTGCCCGAAGGAAGCGCCGGGTGATCGCATCGGGCCGCGTAATGGCGCTGCCGACCACGACGAAGGTGGCGCCGAGATCCAGGCATCGGCGTGCATCGTCGGCTGTCCACACACGCCCCTCTGCGACGAAGGGGACGCCGGCCTTCGCCAGCTCGGACATCATCTCGAAATCGGGTCCTTCGAGCTGCCGGGAATAAGGGGTGTAGCCGGACATGGTCGTGCTGACGATGTCGGCACCAGCCCCGATGGCCGCCTCGCCCTCCCTCGCCGTGCTGACATCGGCCATGGAAAGCCGTCCGGCCCGCCCCACCGCCGCAGCCAGTGTCGCGACCCCGTCGGGTCGTGGCCGGTCGGTCCCGTCGAAGGCCACGATGTCGGCGCCGGAAGCGATAACCGCCTCGACGTCAGCCAAGGTCGCGGTGATGTAGACGTCGCTTCCGGGCACGGCCTTCTTGATGAGGCCGATCACAGGACGGTCGGTAATCGGACGAACTGCCTGAAGATTTGCCGCGCCTTCGATGCGAAGGCCGGCGGCGCCGCCAAGCAGAACAGACTTCGCCAAGGCCTCGATATGCAAGGGATGGTCGAGTGGCAGGCCGCTTTCGGCCTGACAAGACACCACCACGGAGCCGGCGAGGAGAGAAATGATGGAGGAGGTCACGTCGGCCTTCGATCTTAAAGCGGCCATGGGCCGCGCACAAATCAAGACTAGACGTGGAGAAATAATCTGTCAATTATTTTTGGGCGAAGAAATAATCCTTCATCGCTGCAGTGAGGCAAAGTCCGCGACCCCGAGCAGTCCGGCGTCCGGACCCGCCGACGCCGTGACCAGACCGCATCGAAACTTCGCCGGCAGCGCTTCCATCGCCAAGCGAACCCGCTCGATGAAGCCGACCGCCAAGCCGACGCCACCACCAATCGTCACGGTGTCGACGTCCATGATGGCCTTCAGGTTTCCGAGGGAAAGCGCGAGGTGTCGCGCACTGTCGCCGATGAGCCGTTCGGCCTGCGGGACACCGGCGGCAGCCATCGCGAAAACGTCCTGGGACGACACCGGCCGCCCAAAAAGGGCCGAGCCCATCCGGGCAATCGCGCTCCCCGAGGCGACCGCCTCGAGGCACCCACGCCGACCGCAGCCGCAGGAGGGACCGGATGGATCGGTGACGGCATGACCCAAATGGCCTGCAAGACCCTGCCCGCCGACCAGGAGCGTGCCGTCGGCGACGATTCCCGCCCCGACACCGGTGGAGATGGTGACGAAGGCGAAATTCCGGGATCCTCGACCGGAGCCGAGACGGTACTCGCCCCAGGCGGCGGCTTGCGCGTCGTTGATCACGAGGGGCCGCCTGCCGATCGCGTTCTCGATGGCGAGCGAAAGGGGAAACCGGTCTTCGATCGGCAGGGTTTGCGGATTGAGTGCCGTCAGGCATCCGTCGAGCACGATGCCGGTGGTGGCCACGGCGACACGCGGGGTGCCCGGGAGTCCACTCGCCGCCTGGGCAATCGCCAGGACGAGATCGTCGCCCCTCCCCGTTCGCGGTGTTGCAAACTGGCGCCGATCTCTCAGGATACCCCGTTCGACAATCCCGAGCGAAACCTTCGTGCCGCCGATGTCGACTGCGAGCACAGAGCCCTCAGAAACTTCGGTCACTCACCACCTCCGCCGTTTGCGCGGCCATCTCGAGACAAGCCGGGTCCTGGCGTCCCATCTCCCCGACCAACGCGTCGACGATCAACAGCTGGCTGATCTTTGAGGGGAAGGCACCTCCGGTCAGCGGGGTTTCGGGCCAGGAAGCAATCAGCGTGATGTCGCAGGCGGCCACGAGCGGGCTCTTCGCGCGGTTGCTGATGCCGATCACGAAACTGCCGCGCGATTTCGCAAGCGCCGCCACGCGCACGGCATCTATCGTCGATCCCGAGCTTGAGATGACGACAAGGGCCGAGCCAGGACGGGCGGTCCCTGCCGCCATCGCTGCAAGATGGGCGTCGCTAAAGGCGCGGGACGTCTGCCCGATCCGGGTCAGTTTGTAGGCGAGGTACTCTGCTGTGACGAAGGAGGCAGCGACGCCGAAGCAATCCACCATACCGGATGCCAGCAGGCGTCGGGCCACCGTTTCGACGTCCTTCCGGACGATCAGTTGCTCGGTTTCGCGAAGCGCGATGACGGCCGTCTCCACGAGCCGCTGGATCTCGTCGGTCGGCAACCCCGACCCCGCACCGCGCTCGTCCGTGGCCAATTCCTTCGCCAGCGAAAGCTTGAAGTCCTGGAAACCGGTAAAACCCAGATCCCTGCAAAACCGCATGACGCTCGCTTCGGAGGAGCCGGAAACCTCCGCCAGCTCGGTCACGCTTTGATAGATCGTCGCGTCCGGCTGCGCGAGAACTGTCTCGGCGACTTTGGCAAGAGCCGGCGTCATGTCGCTGGCAAGCGAACGAAGGTTCGCGATGAGGTTCTGTTTCAAGGCCGTCCTGTCTCCCTGCACCATCTTCGCGGTGCTCATACGTGTTCCGCGAGCCAGGGGGGAGGTCCGCAGAAGAGGAGATCGCCCCGACGGACGGCTTCGGTATCGCCTTCAACTAGTCCCTGCCGGGAAAGGCGCGAGATACTGCGGAACCCTGTGAAGGCGGTCGCGAACGTCGATCGGTCGAGGCGGAGCGTCGGCAGGCCACCCACCACCCCGGCCCGGACCGTTGGCACACCCGCGGCGACATCGAGAACGAAGTCCGACACCTGCCCGTCTGGATCGGCGATCGACAGGCCAAGCGACGCGTCCGCTTTTGGATAGCCCCGCGCGGCGAGCGCCTTTGCCGGAGCGACGATCCGCGCCAGCCACTCCTCTTGGTGGAAGAGCCGCCAGCCCTTGTCTGGCATGGCAGAGACGAGTTCGTCGTGCGGCCCGCCATGCCAACGGACAACCGGAAAGACGCTCCGGAAGCGCCCCAGAAACGCAAGGACACCTTGGGCCGCCATGGCGGTCGGCGCAAACCAGTCACGAACGACAAGGCAGGTCTCGTCCGAGGTGTCGACGACGACGTAGGCCGCGAGTTTGCCGTCACCAACGCCATAGGCCGCAAGTCCATGCCGTGGACCGCGGAGGAGCTCCCGCCACAATCCGTCTGAACGGTCGAGGAGACCGGCCTCGACCAGGGTTTTGGCATCATAGGCTTCACGGATGCGGTGATCGTCCAAGGCGATCCGACCGAAGTGAAGGTCGGTCCTCAGCGGCAGAGCGGATGTCTGCGCCTCATACACCATCTCGCTGCCCGCAAGTTCAAATCCCGCCTTCCGATAAACGGGGCGCGCCGAGGCGAAGAGGGTGACCATCGCGGCGCCCCGCGACACGGCCTTGGAGCAGAGGCTATCGACGAGCGGGATCGCAAGGCCTCGCCCCCGGGCCTCGGGCGCGACGGCGACATGTGCGATCGCGGCCGAAGGGATCCAGGCGCTACCAAAACGCTGCCGGGTCTCGAGCAGCGCCGCGCATGCCGCCAGCTTCGAACCCTCACGAACAACGAAGACTGACGGCAAACCGACGTTCGCCAGGTACTCTGATGCACGACCACGGGTGAAGCCGAAGGCCAGGGCAAGCAGCTCCCCAAGCTGATCCATGTCCCGCATGTCCGCAGCTTCCAGCATTCAGCCCTCCAAAACTTTATTTCACCGCTGAAGAATTATTGGAGTTTCACTCCACCTCTTTTTTGCCTGCGGGTCAACGTGTCTCCTGGCGTCCACGTTCGAGACGCACTGCGCGACGCCATAAGGTCGGAAACGCTTTTTAATTATTTCGGCCGGAAACGGACTGTCCTGGTGCGGGACGCTGTCGCAGATGAACCGCCTTCCGGCTCCGACCCAACGATGCCGTAGGCGCAAAGTCCAACACTGACCGTCAACGGACATTCCGACGCTAGTGCGGCCGTAGGCACTTGCTGCCGACATTCCCGGCATATCCCGCCCGTCATGTGCCTTCAGTTCGAGGATCGTGCCGCTTCGATGGCCTCCTTGATCGCCGCGTTGTCGGCAGCGGAGACCGTCGATGCGTCTGGCGTTCTCGCCGCATCCTCCAGGCACAGCGTCGCGACCATCGGATAGTGGTCCGATCCGGTATAGCCGAGGCGATCGAACGACAGGAAGGAGAAGGCGTCCTGCGCGAGGATGTGGTCCAGCGGCCAGCGCATCCAGATGCTCTCGGCGTCGAAGCTGGCGATGAAACCGCGTCCGACCCGCGGGTCCTCGACCCCGGCGACCCGCTTGGCGAGGCGGACGATTGGCGACCAGGGCACGGCGTTGAAGTCGCCGGCCATCACCACGGGTTCGTTGGACGCGGCCGCCCTCTTCGCCATCGCGGCGATGCTGCCATCCCGCAAGGTCGTAGGCTGGGGCTCGGACAGCGGCGGACGGGGATGGAGGCCGAGGAACCGGACGGGCGTGCCATCCCGAAGGGTGACGAGCGTCTCCAACGTCGGTGTCGCCTCGCCGAACAGGTAGAGCATGTCCGGGTCCCGCAACGGCAGCCGCGACAGGACCTGCATCCCGTAATAGTGCGCGGCACGAGGCTGGCTCGACGCATGGTAGGGATAGCCGTCGTAGAGCCCGGCGATCTGCTCGTCCCACCAAGCATCGGTCTCGAGAAGCAGGACGACGTCGGCGTCCGCCGTGCGCACGGCCTCCAGCACCGCTTCACTGTTTCTGTTGCCGGCCTGCACGTTGGCGGACAGCACGCGCAGGGTCCGCTCCGGAGAACAGGTCACCGCCGATCGTGCTTCGACCGCCATGAGCGATGTGAACGGCAGGAGTTGGAGGCCCTGGAACACCGCTGCGGCCAATGCCCCGAGCGCGACGAGCCTTCCAAATCTTCCGCGTAAACCGCCGACGGATACCCACAGCGCGAGCAGGACCACCGTTGCCATCAGGAACTGAAGCCGGGGAAACTCGGCGTAGCGTATCCACCAACGGTCCGACCGGATCTCCGGCAGGAACGCTGCGATCACCAGGAGCACGAGAAGCCCTGCGATCACGAACCGCCCAAGCCGGGCGAAGAGGGATGGCTTCGATCGCGTCATGCGGCGTGTCTTTCAGAACGGAAACGTCGGCGGCTGCATGGCAGCATCGTATTACGCAAGATTAACTGTGCATCCTTCGATGCTTTTCGTAGTGAAGCCGCTCAAGCACGACAAGGCTCACCCGTTCTATTGTCCTACATGAACCATCTCATATCCGCCCTGCCCCGGCCGGATCGCGAACTTCTGGAAACTCGACTGGAGTTTGTTGAGCTTCGCCCTCGTCAAGTGCTGCATCTCCGCTCGCTTCCGTTCGAGAACGCGTACTTCCTCGAGTCCGGCCTCGTTTCCGTCGTCGCCGAACTGGAGGGCAACGAGTCGGTGGAGGTCTGGTTCATCGGTCGCGAGGGCATGGTCGGCGTTCCCGCCGTGCTCGGGACGACGACGTCCCCGTTCAAGCGCGTCGTCCACGTTGGTGGAAGTGCGCACCGCATCCGGGTCGACGCCCTGAGAGCGACGATGGCGCAGTCTCCGGCCCTGACCGCGCTTCTCCACCGCTACGCCTACGCGGTCATGACCGAGGTCGCGCAGGTAAGCCTCTGCTCGCGCCTGCATTCGATCCCGATGCGGTTGTCGAGATGGCTCCTGACGGCGCGGCACAGCCTGGGCACGGCACTCCTGCCGCTGACGCACGCGATGTTGTCGCGGCTCATGGGTGTCCGGCGCGCCAGCGTCTCAACCGCCCTCGGGACGCTCGAGCGCATGGGGCTCGTCGCCGTGGACAGGGGATCCGTCACGATCCTCGATCAGGACGGCCTCGTCCGGCAGAGCTGCAAATGCCACCGGGTCATCCTGTCGGCCTACCAACGGGTCCTGTGCGGCGAAAACGGCACTTGACGGAACAGGCTTGTGCCCAAGCTGGGCGGCCGGGCGATCCTCGCCCGGCCGCCCAGCGGCCTTGTCAGTCGTCGAGATCGAACAGGTCGTCGTCCATCGGCTTCAGGACGGCGACGTCGTTCTTGGCGTAGGGCAAGTCGTAGGTCGTCAGGGTCGGGTTCCAGGACGTGCTGTATCCCGTGAACGGCACGGCGTAGAGGCCGTTGGTGCCCATGCCGTAGCCCGGGCGCACGACGACGGCCGAGACCTTCCCGTCCTTCAGGACGACGTCGTCGACCGAGCCGTAGTTGGCAAAGCCGTTGCCGTCCTTCAGGCGCACTGTGTCGCCGATGAGGTCCGTGACCCGCCAAGCAGCCGGACCTGTCTGCACGACGCCTGCCCCATCACCCGACACCTCGCCGACATTGACCGCGGCGGACAGGGAGGTCACGACGTCGTCCTTGAAGAAGGAGTAGTCGCCGATCGTGTCCTCGGTGATGGGCAGCGTGATGCGCTTGGTGGCCGGGTCGATCTTGACCAGGTTCCAGGGAATGTTGGTGTGGGTGTCGCCGATGTCCCAGAGGCCGCCGACCTCGGCCACGAGAGAGAGGACGCGACCGTCTGATCCGACGATGATGTTCTCGACCTCGCCGAGGTCCTCACCGCCGGCACCGTAGACGTCCATGCCGATCATCGTCTCAGCGCTCATGGCGTTGTCGCGGGTGATGTCGGGATGCCAGTCCGGCAGGGCGACCACGGCGACCGTCGTTACGCTGGGGACCGCGGTCTGCGCCGCCAGAGCCAGGGGTGCCGCGGATGCGAGGGCTGCCAGTGAGGTGGCGGCCAAGATGGCCGAGCGTCGAAAATGCATGGTGTTGTCCTGTCCTCGTTTGCGAAACAAACGAACGCTTGGATCCGTGCAGCCCGCTCGGGGCTATCAGCGTCGGCGTTCGTCTTCCGAGATAGAAAGACAGGGAGGAAACCAACGTTCCTGGGCTGAAGAGGCAGTTGGTACGCCGTCGTACAGAGAGCAGTCGACGGTCTCTTCGCCTGGGTTTGCCAGACCTTTCCGGTCGGACAGCAAGGTCGGCGGTCAGAACGTGCGGCCACCTACGCGGGCCCGCGATAACGTGGCGACGCTGTCCTTCATGGCGACGGCGACCGCCACCGTCTTCGTCGTCCGCCATGTCCTGGAAGCTTGACCGATGGCCCGAACTCTCGCCGGCCTCATCTTCGAAATCGGCCTCGTCGTCTCGCAGATGGCCGTTCCCGCCAAGGTCCTTGGATTTCTCGATGTCTTCGGCAACTGGGACCCGAGGCTCGCCTTCGTTATGGGCGGCGCGATTCTCGTCTCGCTCGTTGGCGTCGCTTCCTTCGGCGCAGCGACGGCGGTGAGCTACGCCCTCTCCGGGCTCGTCGACTGGACCCTCGCCGCCTTCTTCGTCACGGGCGGACTTCCCGGCGGCAGCGCCGAAGCGCTGTGGAACAGCATCCAGCGGATCCTTGCCCTACCCGGAGAGACACGCGTCTTTACCGGGCATGACTACCAGCCGGGCGGACGCGAGCCACGATGGGAATCGACGGTGGACGAACAGCGGCGCATGAACGTCCATCTCGTGAAGGCTCCGACGAAGGAAGCCTTCGTGGCGCTTCGGGAGGCACGCGACCACGACCTCGCCATGCGAACCTTATCCTGCACGCGCTCCAGGTGAACATCCGCGGCGGCCGCCTGCCGGAACCCGGGGACGACGGCCGACGCTATCTCGAGATCCCGCTCGAAGCCCTTGAAGGCGCGGCGTGGTGAACACCGACAACCGAAGGAGATTACCATGACCATTCGAAGCGCCAAGGACCTCGTCTTGCAGGCCACCGCCGGCGTCAAGACGATCGCGCCCGGCGACGCTGCCAAGCTCATCGGAATGCCCAGTACGGTCTTCGTCGACGTGCGCGAGGCGAACGAACTGGACAAGACCGGAACCCTGGAGGGCGCCGTCCATGTGCCGCGCGGCCTTCTCGAGTTCCAGGCCGATCCCTCCAGCCCCAGTCACAAGGCCGATCTCGATCCGGCCAAGCGCCTCGTCCTCTTCTGCGCCTCGGGCGGACGGTCGGCCCTAGCCGCCGCCACGCTTCAATCCATGGGCTTCACCGACGTCGTCTCGGTCGAGGGTGGATTTTCCGCGCTGAAGGAGGCTGGCGCGCCGACAACCCGCTGAACGGAGCGCACGGACGCGTCCACGAGGGCCATCATTACCAGAACCGTTTCGTTTCATGGAGACATCGATCGAGCGAACCGCCGTCCAGATCGTCCTCGCGGGGCGATAGGACTTACCGCCGGCATCCTGGACGGGGGCTGACCAACGACTTTTGAAGCAGGCAGCTCGCAGGAAACGAAAGCCAAACAGGCCTTACTGCCAGACGCAGTAGTCGAAAACCCAGAGCTTGAGCTTTCACCTGCGCAGGACCTTGTCTGCGTGGACGGGCGTACCCTTCGTCCCGCTCATGTCGGCCGACTGGATCCGCATGCCGGAGAAGTCGGCCCCTGCCACGTTGGCTCCCGTGAACTTCGCCCCCTGCGCCTCCACGCTGCTCATGTCCGCTCCCTCGAAGGAGGCGTCGGTGAAGTCGGCGAACTTCGCCTGTGTGCGAGACATGTTCGCCGCCTTCAGGTTCGCGCCCCGCAGCTTCGCGGAGTTCAGGATTCCCCGCATCATGCCCATCGACTGGTTCTTCATGTCGGCCGATAGGTCGGCCCCCTCCATGTTCGCCTTCACCATCGATGCCCGTGAGAAGTCCGCCGTCAAACGTCCGCCCGACAGGTCGGCATCGTCGAAATCGGCATCCATCATCTGTGCCTGGAAGAGGCTGGCCTTCTTCAAGCTCGCGTTGGTGAAGTCCGCCTTGAGCGCCCAAGCTTGGTCCAGGATGGCCCCATCGAGCTTCGCGCCGACAAACTTCGTGCCGTTCAAGTACGCGGACCTCAACGTCGCGCCGCTGAAGTCGAGACCGGACAGGTCGAGCCCGTTGAGGGATTTCAAGGTGAAGTCGGCGGGAGCTAAGGGGGTTGCCCGTGCTAGCACTTCTTCGACATCTGCCCGGGTCATGGTGGCCTGCGTCATCTTTGCGGACTTCATGTCCAGTCCGGCAATCTGGGCCATTCCCGCGCTCGGTCCATGACAGAGGATGGTGACGGCGAGCGTTGCGACAACGGTCAGCCTGGATCGGTCTTGCATGTTCTCTCCCGGGAAGTCGTTGCTTCCATCGTGCAGGCCGTCGGCTCATCCGCGGACTGTCGTTTCGTCGATGTCGAACTGCGGGGACGCGCAACCGTTGCATGAAGCTTGTCTGTGGCACCCGTTCGCTCGGTCAATAAGCGGTGGTGAGCTCGGTCAGCCAAGTCGGCGAGCTGTCCCCGAAAAAGGCCTCAGCATCCTTGTCGAACGCAGTCACGGTGAGAAGCCCGATTACCAGGAAGATACCCCCGAGCATCGCTTTACCCCTTGAGACGGTTGCGATGATGCGGTCCCGCCATTTCCCCATGGTTTCGCGCGAGAGCAGCCCAAGGAGTAGCAACGGGAGCTACGCCAGCCAAGACATGGGGCAGAGATCAGTACGGCAGCGCGGCACGGATGACGAACGCGCAGAACCCCAAGGCCGAAATGCCGAGGCACCACAGCGCGACGAACCAAGCGATCTGACGAACCCAGATCGGAATGCCGACGTGTTGCTTCGATGGCGGGGGTGGAACTGTCCGGGTCAATGGTAGCCCTCGCCTTCAGCTACCTTGCCGCGGAAAACCCAGTAGGCGTAGGCGGTGTAGACGAGGATCAACGGGATCAGCACAGACGCCCCAACCAGCAGGAACTTCTGGCTCGACTCAGGTGCCGCTGCCTCCCAGATCGTCACGCCCGGCGGGATGATGTTGGGGTAGAAGTTGATGCCGAGCCCCACGAAGGCGAGAAGGAACAGGGCAAGCGACGACAGGAACGGTCGATAGTGCCGCTCTTCGGCTAGGCTCCTGAACAGGCTGTAAGCGGCAAAGACCAGCAGGATCGGGACCGGGGCCACGAAGAGGATCTCGGGAAAGCCGAACCAGCGGCTGTAGAAGCTCGGGTCGAGGAACGGCATCCAAAGGCTGACGCCGCCGATGAGGACGAGGGTGCCGATGGCGGTGATGAAGGCGTAACGCGCGGCGATGCGGTGTAGCTCGCCCTCCGTCTTCATCATCAGCCAGGTCGCGCCGAGCAGCGAGTAGCCCACGACGACGGCGACACCTGTCGCAAGCGAGAACGGCGTCAGCCAGTCGAACCAGCCGCCGGCATAGGCCCGGCCCTCGATCTCGATTCCCTGGACCAGCGTTCCGAGCGCGATGCCCTGCGATAATGCGGCGACCAGCGAGCCGACGAAGAAGGAGATGTCCCAGAGGAACCGCGCGCGGGTCGCCCGGAAGCGGAACTCGAAGGCGACGCCCCGGAAGATAAGGCCGAGCAGCATGGCGATGATCGGCGCGTAGAGGGCCGGCATGATGATGGCGTAGGCCAGCGGGAACACGGCGAACAGCCCGCCGCCACCAAGGATGAGCCAGGTCTCGTTGCCGTCCCAGATCGGCGCGACGGTGTTCATCGCCGTGTCGCGGTTCTCGTGCCGGCCGAGGAACGGGAAGAGTATTCCCGTGCCGAGGTCGAACCCGTCGAGGACGACATAGGCGAGCACGGCAAAGGCGATGATGAAGGCCCAGACGACGGTGAGGTCCATGCCGCTCTCCTATTCCGCCTGTCCGGCAAGACGGTGCGTCGGATCCATCGCCATCGCCGCGGGCGTCAGGCCGGCGGTCCGCGTCGGCTCGTCGCGCGACGGCTCTTCCTCGCCGGGATGCGGATCCTTGTTCATCAAGCGCAGGATGTAGAAGGTCCCCGCGCCGAACAGCAGGAAGTAGACGACGACGAAGGCAACGAGCGACGTGCCGACCGCCGCGGCCGCGATCGGCGAATGGCTGTCTGCGGTTCGCAAGAGTCCGTAGACGGTGAAGGGCTGCCGCCCGACCTCGGTCGTGATCCAGCCGCAGAGGACGGCGACGAAGCCGGCGGGCCCCATCGCGACGGCCGCCCGTTGCAGCCACCGGGCCTCGGTGAGGGAAGACCGCCAGCGGACGAAGAGCGACCAGAGGCCGATGCCGAGCATGGCGAACCCAATGCCCACCATGATCCTGAAGGTCCAGAACACGATGTCGACGTTCGGCCAGTCGGCGCGGGGGAAGGCGTTGAGTCCCTTAACCTCGCCGTCCAGAGAGTGCGTCAAAATCAACGACGAGAGGTATGGGATCTGGACAGCGTAGTCGACGCGGCCCTCCTCCATGTTGGGTATGCCGAACAGCGTCAGGGGCATCGGACCGTCGGTGTTGGTCTCGAAGTGCCCCTCCATGGCGGCGACCTTGGCGGGCTGGTGCTCGAGCGTGTTGATACCGTGGAAGTCGCCGGCGACGATCTGGATCGGGGCGACGACCGTCGCCATCCAGAGCGCCATCGAGAACATGACCCTCGCACTCGCGTTGCGCTTGTCGCGCAACAGGTGGAAGGCGCCGACGCCGCCGACGATGAACGCGGTCGTGAGGTAGGCCGCCAGCACCATGTGGACGAGACGGTAGGGGAACGACGGGTTGAAGACGATCGCCCACCAGTCGAGGGGGATGAACTGGCCGACCTCGTTGATCCCGTAGCCGGCGGGCGTCTGCATCCACGAGTTCACCGACAGGATCCAGAAGGCCGAGAAGAAGGTGCCGAGCGCGACGATCGCCGTCGCCATGAAGTGCAGTCCCTTGCCGACGCGCTTCTGGCCGAACAGCATCACGCCGAGGAAGCCCGCCTCGAGGAAGAACGCCGACAGCACCTCGTAGGCCATCAGCGGACCCAGCACCGGACCCGTCTTGTCGGAGAAGACCGACCAGTTGGTTCCGAACTGGTAGCTCATGACCACACCGGAGACGACGCCCATCCCGAAGACGATGGCGAAGATCTTGAGCCAGTAGTTGAAGATGTCGTGGTAGACCGACTTCCCCGTCGCCAGCCACAGCCCCTCCAGAACCGCGAGGTAGGACGCGAGCCCGATCGAGAAGGCCGGGAAGATGATGTGGAACGAGATGGTGAAGCCGAACTGAATTCTCGCCAGGAGGACCGGGTCGACTGCTTCGAACATATGCGTCACCTGAAGTTCCAGACTATGGCGGCGAATGTAGGCCCACGTCGTAGGAGATGCACTAGGGCAGAACGCCCAAGGTCCCGTCGACATTCCAAGGATGATCGAGCTGCTGAAACTCTCTCAGATCCCGAAGCGGTTGCCCGATACATCGACGGCCTCATGCAGTTGGTGCCCGGCTGCGGGAGGCGACAGCCGAAAGAAGCTCGCTCCACTTAATCGTTTTTGGAGCTATGCGAATCCATGTTCCGCAGCGTCGGACTCCGCGGTAAACAGGAGTGAAGCGGCATTGGCGTCAGGCCTAACTGCATTGAGGGCTACGGGCACCGCGTCCGCCTTAGGGACCGACCTGCGCTTTCGCGGTGTTTGGCGATTATGCTCCTTGCGCTACCGAAGTTCGCTAGTTCAAAATCGGTAAAATCGGTAAAATCGGCAATGTCGGCAATGTCGGCAATGTCGGCAATGTCGGCAATGTCGGCAATGTCGGC